>CALEAV010000020.1 GCA_937943575.1 uncultured bacterium
GACCAGGAGGCTGCGGCACAGCACCGCCAGGTCCGCCATGAGGTAGCGGCCGCAGTCGAACACCAGAAACGGCCAGAAGATGGCCCAGAACTGCCACCGGTCCAGGTGCGCCAGAAATCGCAGGGCATCTTCCGCCAGGGACAAGAGGAATTCCATCTCCCGGTCCAAGGATCACGCTTTTGCGATTAAGTTCGAGAGATTTTCGAACAAACTTAAAGAAAATTTTTGGAAGGCGACGTTTTGAACCAAAAAGGGAGGTCCGGGGGGCGCTCACACGGGACAGAGTGGGCGGCCTTCCCTTTAAAACCCTGAGCAGCCGGGCTGACGGGCTGACCATGCCGTCAGTGGCCAAACGGACCGGAGGAGGAAAAAAGCGGCCCTCGGAAGGACGGCTGCAAGGCCCCTTCCCGCCCACCCTGGCGAGATTCCCCGCCTCCCCTCCTGCTTCCTGCCCCCTTGGCTGCCTGGCGGGCCGCGGGCCCTCAGGCGGCGGCGGTGCGTCTCCCCAGGCTGGCCACCGCGGCGGCGTCCTCCCTCAGCCAGTTCGCCACCTCCTGGACGATCTGTGCCAGGCGGATGCGAGGCGTAAAACCGAGGAGCTCCCGGATCTTGGTGATATCCGGCACCCGGTGGTCCATATCCTCATACCCGGCCTCGTAGACCTGCTCATAGGGCAAAAAGACGATGGGGGAGGGGGAGCGGGTGACCTCTGTCACCACCTGGGCCAGGTGGGCGATGCTCACCTCCTCGGTGCTGCCGATATTAAAGATGTGCCCTGTCGCCCGGGGTTCCCGGGTCAGCCCGATGAGGGCCTCCACCACCTCCGCCACATGGATGAAGCAGCGGGTCTGCCGGCCGTTGCCGTAAACGGTGAGGGGTTCCCCCCTGAGGGCCTGGGCCACAAAGGTGGGCAGTACCATGCCGTAGCGGCCGGTCTGGCGGGGGCCCACGGTGTTGAAGAGGCGGGCGATGATGACGGGCAGGCCCTGCTCCCGGTGGTAGGCCAGGGCCAGGAATTCATCCGCCAGCTTGGAGCAGGCATAGCCCCAGCGGCTGAGATGGCTGGGTCCCAAAACCAGGTCGTCCTCCTCCGAGAACCTCTCCCGTCGGGATTTGCCATAGACTTCCGAGGTGGAGGCCACCAGGGTCAGGCGCCGGTAGCGGGCCGCCAGGGAGAGCACAATGTGGCTGCCCAGGATATTGGTCTCCAGGGTCTCCACCGGATGATGCAGGATATGGCGGACCCCCACCGCCGCGGCCAGGTGGAAGATGGCGTCCGCCTGCCGGACCAGCTCCTCCATCAGCTCGGGATGACGCACATCTCCGGCCACAAAGGAGAATTTCGGGTGATCGCTGAGCCCGGCGAGATTGGCATAGGAGCCGGTGCTCAGGTTGTCCACCGCCAGCACCCGATGGCCCTCGCTCAGCAGCCGGGCGCACAGATGCGAGCCGATAAAGCCGGCTCCGCCGGTCACCAGATAGATCATCGCCCTCACCTTGACAGAAATCCCAGGACCGGCTCAGCCGCCGGTTACGAGGGGGAACGGTTCCCAAAAGAGCATCGGCAGAACTGCCCTTCCCCTTGAGTTTCGGTTCTTTGCAGAAGATGCGTCTCAGGTTCCCTACAGCCCCTGGTCCGGGAGGGCGGAGGGCTCCATCCCCCTCACCCCGGTCAGGAGGGGCTCCCTCCCCGGGCCGGTCAGCAGGACGTGCTCCAAGGCTTCGGCCTCCGCAGAGTCGGGGAGGGGGATGATCTGGTAGTCAAAATCCAAGGGGATGCTCAGGACCTCCCGGCTGCGCTGGAGGAGGCGCTCCACCACGGTACGGGCCCGGGCTGACTCCGTCTCCGGCAGCAGCAGGAGAATCTCCCGCCGCGGCGAGACGGTGACCAGGTCCGTCTGCCGGGTGTGGCTGCCGATGATCTCCTGGAGCTCCTTGACCAGGAGCATCTTTCCCCCCGTCCCCAACTGGGTCTCCAGCTCCTCCAGATTGCGGAGGCTGAGCCGGATGAGGCTGGCCTGGCGGCCGTAGCGCTGAGTCCGCTTCACTTCCAGGTCCAGATAGGCCTGGAAAAAGGGGAAGGTATAGATGTTCAGAAAATGGTAGAGCACCTCGTTGAGACTCAGACGGGTGTGGAGCCCCAACAGGGCGGCCTCGATGCCCTGCTGGGAGAGGGAGAAGCGCTGAATCGCCAGGGAGCGGCTGCGGCTGGGGGGGAAGACGGCCCCGCATTTGATGCACAGGCAGGAGAGTTCGGGCTCCGGGAAGGCCTCCCCGCAGGCCTCGCACAGCATCACCTCCCCGGGCTTGGCGTAGTCCACCCCGATGTGGCGCAGCTCCTGGCTGCACTTGGGGCAGACGTAGCGGTCCCGCCGGACGAAGGCGGTCTGGGGGGCCGTATGCCCGCAGCTGTAATGCTGGATGGTGGGGGTGCGCCGCCAGCGGGGGCTCTGGCAGCTGGGGCACACCTGCCGGCAGGTGAGCCGAAAATCCTCACAGGTGGGGCATAAAGGGACGTAATCCACCACCTCGGCTTCCAGGAGGCCTTCCTGGGCCAGGCGGTTCATCTCCACCAGGGCCTGGCCGGCAGGCACCCGGAGAAGCGCATCCGCCCAGGCCAGCCGGTACCCGAAGGGGGAATTCTCCTCCCGCCCGGGGGTCACCCCGGAGAGGTCCCGGGAATGGAGGAAGCGCAACAGGGTAATCTCCCGGGCTGCTTTCTCATCCAGCGAGGGGGACAGCGGGGGGTAGCGGTCCAGACAGATCCTGACGGGGGCCAGGGCCTTCAGCGCCGTCCGGAAATCGTAGCCGGAGAAGGGCAGGGTGATGAGATGGTCGTAGTCCGGCACGGAGAGCCGGACCGGGCTCTTCGGCGCCACCAGGATGACCGGAGTGAGGCCCCAGTGGGGCGAGCGCCGCAGGGCCTCCAGCCCCCGCCGGGCGCTCTCCTCTTCCGCCGCCCCCAAAATGAAGAGGTCGATCGGGAAGGACCCCTCCGGCGGCACCCCCCCGGAGCTGCCCACCAGCTTCAGCTCGGCAATCCCCGTCAGCCCGGCCAGGACCTCCTGGTAGAGGTCGGCATTCTCCACGATGACATAGGCACCGAAAGAAATCTTCTGCGATTCCATCCCCCGACTCCTTGGGCCCTGAGGCCCGCTGCTTTGTCCTGCCATCGGCCGGTCTTGAAAAAACCTTTAATGAATTTTCACTTTCCTATTAAAATTCCGGCCCAAGGGCGGCGGGGCCATCCCCGCATCAGTTGACTCGGAGGCGGGTTCGGGAAACAATAGGGGCATGCCTCCCCAGGAAGCCGACATCCAGGTCCGGGCAGCACCATCGATTCGGCGGCGTCTTCCCCTGTTTGTCCTGCTGCTCCTTCTGGTGGGCGGCGTCCTGTGGTGGTGGCAGCGCCACCAGCCCGCGCCGGCGCCGGGCCTGCGCCTCAGCGGGCACATCGAGGCCACCGAAACCCATCTGGGCTTCAAGGTTCCTGGCATCATTACGGCCATTCATTTTCAGGAAGGGGAGGAGGTCCGGGCCGGCCAGGTGGTGGCGGAGCTGGACGACCGGGATCTGAGGCAGGAGCTGGCGGCGGCGGCGGCCCGGCTGGCGGCGGCGCAGGCCAACCTCGCCCGGCTGCAGGCGGGCTACCGCCCCCAGGAGGTCCGGGAGGCCCAGGCCGCCGTGGCCCAGGCCCAGGCCGACCATGACGACAAGGAGCGCGAGTTCCGACGCTTCCAGGCCCTCTTTGAGCGCCGGGTGGTGGCCGCCCAGACCCGGGACCGGGCCGAGGCGGCCCTCCTCATGGCCCGGGAGGCCCTGAACCGGGCCAGGGAGCGGTATGATCTCCTGCGTGCCGGCTTCCGGCAGGAGGACATCGAGCAGGCCCGGGCGGAAGTGCGGCTGGCCGAGGCGCAGCGGGACCTGGCCCGCATCCGTCTCGGCTACGCCCGCATCACCGCGCCGGTCACCGGCATCGTGCTCTCCCGGCCGGCGGAGCCCGGCCAGGTGGCCCAGGTGGGGGCCACCATCCTCACCCTGGGGGACCTGGACAACCTCTGGTTCGAAGGCTGGCTGCCGGAAACCCAGCTGGGGCGGGTGCGCTACGGCCAGAAGGCCCAGGTGACCACGGATTCCCATCCGGGCAGGATCTACCCCGGCTGGATCTCCTACATCGCCAGCAAGGCCGAGTTCACCCCCAAGATGGTGGAAACCTTCAAGGAGCGGGTCACCCTGGTCTACCGCACCAAGATCCGGGTGGACAACCCCCACCACGACCTCAAGCCGGGCATGCCCGCCGAGGCCCTCATCCTCCCGGAGTAAGGGGCCGGCAGGGCTGGGGGGCACCCCGGGGGGAGCGGGCATGGGGGCGCTGACCGGGCCTTTTGCGACAGCACAGATGCAGCCCATCATCGAGGTTCAGGGTCTGACCAAGGACTTCGGCCGCTTCCGGGCGGTGGACGGGGTCAGTTTCACGGTCTTTCAGGGGGAGATCTTCGGCTTTTTGGGGCCCAACGGCGCCGGCAAATCCACCACCATCCGCATGCTTTTGGGGCTGCTGCGGCCCAGCGGCGGCTCCGGGCGGGTGGCCGGCTATGACCTGGTCAGGGAGCAGGCCCGCATCAAGGCCAAGGTGGGCTACATGTCCCAGCGCTTCAGCCTGTATGAGGATCTCACCGCGGAGGAGAACCTGGAGTTTTTCGGCGGGGTCTACGGCCTCCCTGAGGGGCGTCTGCGGGCCCGCATCGCCGAGGTGCTGGAGCTGGTGGGGCTGACGGAGCGGCGCCGGGACCTGACCCGCACCCTGGCTTTGGGCCTCCGCCAGCGCCTGGCCCTGGCCTCCGCCATGCTCCACGAGCCGCCCCTCCTGTTCCTGGATGAGCCCACCAGCGGGGTGGACCCCATCTCCCGGCGCACCTTCTGGGACCTGATCTATGGGCTGGCGGCCCGGGGGGTGACGGTCCTGGTCACCACCCATTACCTGGATGAGGCGGAGTTCTGCGACCGGCTCATTCTCATTTCCCAGGGCCGGCTCATCGCCCAGGGCACCCCCCGGGAGCTGAAGGGCCGGGTGACAGATTGCCTCCTGGCGGTCTATCCCGATCCTGAGCGCTTGTCGGAGGCCCTGGCCGCCGCCCGGGAGATCCCCCAGGCCACGGAGGTGGCGGTCTTCGGGGCCGGCCTGCACGTGGCCTTTCCCCCGGAGGTGCCGGGAGAGGCGCTTCTCTCCCAGGCGTTGACGGCCCGCGGGGTCACTATCCGGCAGCTCAGGCCCGTGGCCCCTACCCTGGAGGACGCCTTCATCGCCCTCACCCGCCGGGCCTCCTCCCCATCGGCATGAATCTGAGGCGCACCTACGCGGTCTTCCGCAAGGAGCTCATCCATATCCAGCGGGACCCTTCCAGCCTGGTGCAGGCCATCCTCCTGCCGGTGGTGCTGCTTCTTCTGTATGGCTACGCCCTCACCTTCGACATCACCGAGGTGCCGGTGGCGGTCTGGGACCGGGAGCAGAGCCGGGCCTCCCGGGATTTAATCAACCGCTTTGGGGCCTCCCGTTATTTCACCTTGAGCTACCAGGTCCAGAGCTCCGAGGAGATCGCCCGGCTGCTGGACCGGCGCCGCATCTGGCTGGCCCTGGTTTTGCCCCACGATTTCTCCCGCTGTCTGGAGACCGGGGAGCCGGCGCCGGTGCAGGCCATCGTGGACGGCACCGACGCCAACACCGCCAACATCATCCTGGGCTATGTGCAGGGGGTGCTGGCCGAGTACAGCCGGGAGGTGGCGAAAAGCCGCCTGAAGGCCCGGGGGCTGGAGCGGCCCCTGGTGGAGCTCCGAAGCGAGGTCAGGGTGTGGTTCAATGAGGACCTGGAGAGCAAAAACTACATCGTCCCCGGCCTGATTGTGGTCATCATGACCATGGTGGGCTCGCTTCTCACCGCCCTCACCATCGTCCGGGAACGGGAGCGGGGCAGCATGGAGGGCCTCATGGCCACCCCCCTGAAGAAATGGGAGCTCATCTTCGGCAAACTGGGCCCCTATTTCCTCATCGGCATGGTGGACATGTTCATCGCCCTGGGCATGGGAAAGTTCCTCTTTGACGTCCCCTTGCGGGGCAGCGTTTCCCTGCTCATTGTCCTTTCCGCCCTTTTTCTGGTGGTCATGCTGGGCCAGGGGCTGCTCATTTCGGTCCTGTCCATCAACCAGCTCCAGGCCTACCAGATGGCCACCCTGTTCACCTTTCTGCCGGCGTTTCTGCTCTCCGGCTTTGTCTTTGCCATCAAACAGATGCCCCTGGCCCTGCAGCTGGTGAGCTATCTGGTGCCCTCCCGCTATTTCGTCACCATCTCCAAGGGCATCTACCTCAAGGGGGTCGGGCTCAGCCTCCTTATGGGGGAAGTGCTGGTGCTGCTGGCCTTTGCCGCCTTCTTTCTGGTGGCGGCCCAGCGCCGGCTGGTGAAGAAGATCCCCTGAGGAAGGCCCTGGCCCCGGCCCCCGCAAAAGGAGCGCCCGCGATGCTCAGGCGGCTACGCTACATGGTGAAAAAGGAGCTCATCCAGGCGTTGCGGGACCCGCGTCTCAGGCTCTTCGTCATCCTGCCGCCCCTCATCCAGCTCATCATCTACGGCTATGCCATCAACTTTGACCTGAAGCACATCGACACCGCAGTGCTGGACCAGGACCTGAGCCGGGCCAGCCGCCAGCTCGTCAGCCGCTTTGCCGCCACCGAATATTTTGCGGTGGGCCATGTTCTCCGGCAGCCGGGGGAGATCCCCCCCCTCCTGGACCGAAACCGGGCGACCCTGGTGCTGCGGTTGGCCCCGGATTTCGGCCGGGAGCTGGCAGGCGGCCGGCCGGCCCGGCTGCAGCTCATCCTGGACGGCACGGACTCCAACAGCGCCCTGGTGGTGGCCCGCTACGCCGCCCAGGTGCTGGCGGACTACCAGGAGGAGCTGACCACGGCCCGGCTGGCCGCCCTGGGGCTGCCCCCGGAGCTGGCCCGGCCGGTGCGCCTGGAGCCCCGGGCCTGGTTTAATGAGAACCTCACCAGCCGCTGGTCCTTTGTCCCCGGGGTGATTGCCATGGTGGTCATGCTGGTGAGCCTGATGCTCACCGCCCTGGCGGTGGTGCGGGAAAAGGAGCTGGGCACCATGGAGCAGATCCTGGTGACCCCTCTTAGGCCGGTGGAATTCCTCCTGGGGAAGACCATCCCCTTTGTCCTCATTGCCCTTCTGGATGTGGTGCTGGTGACTTTGGTGGGGGTCTTCTGGTTCGAGGTGCCCCTGCGGGGCAGCCTGGCGGTCTTATTTTTGGGGACCCTTTTTTTCCTGTTCAATTCCGTGGGCCTGGGGCTGCTCATCTCCACCGTGTCCGCCACCCAGCAGCAGGCCATGATGGCGGGCACCTTCTTTTTCACTCCGGCCATCCTCCTTTCGGGCCTGGTCTTTCCGTTGCGCAACATGCCGGAGGCGGTGCAGTATCTCACCTACCTCAACCCCCTGCGGTATTTCATCATCATCATCCAGGACGTCTTCCTGAAGGGGGTGGGGCTGGAGGTCTTGTGGCCCCAGATGCTGGGGTTGGGGCTGCTGGGCCTGTCCCTGCTGACGTTCAGCGTCCTGCGTTCCCAGCGGCATCTGGGGTGAGGGCGGCTCTCTTCCTGTCTCCCCTTTTAACTTTCTGTTAACAAATTAACCTGCCGGCAAAGGGCCGCCCGCCCCCGGGGTCCCAGCCCCCATCCTGGCACATCCCCAGGTAAAATCATCAAAGTGTGCATTCCCCTGATTCAACTTTTCCCCTATCCTGTCGATACTGCAAAATAGCTGGACGGGAATTTATCCAGGCCTTCTCCGTTTGCCGTCTCTCCCCCGACGGAGGCCTCGCCCACCTGCCACCACAAGGAGGAGCTATGCCTGACAGAACACCCCTCTTTCCGCCCGCCCTGACCCTGGGGGCCCTGTCCGCCTTCCTGGCGGCCCTGGTGTGGATCGGATTCTCCCACCCGGCCGAAGCCGGCAAGGGGGGCAAGCCCAAACCCGGGGGCTCCGGCCACCACGGCGTCACCACCTATGAGGGCAGCGCCACCTGCAAGAAGTGCCACAGCAAAAAGGTGCAGGAGGTCCTCAACGCGGAACACTACCAGTGGGCCGGAAAACTCGGGAAAATCAACGACTTCTGCACTTACCCCGACATCAACTGGCTGCAGCAGATCACGGTGAAGGCCCCCGATGGCACCAGCAAAACCACCGTCACCGGCTGCGCCTCCTGCCACGTGAGCTACGGGGAGTTCACCCCCCCGCCCCTGGGCGGCCCCATGCCGGTGCAGGAGGACCGGATTGACTGCCTCGTGTGCCACTCCGATGCCTACAAGCGGGTGGGCACCCTGGTCAACGGCAAGCCCGCCCTCATCATGGACCCCAGCCTCAACCCGGCCACGGTGCTGGCGGCCATCAAAAAGACGCCCTCGGCCCAGGCCTGCCTGAACTGCCATGCCCGGGCCGGCGGGGGCAATGCCGTCAAGCAGGGGGACCTGGAGCTGGCCATGGCCAATCCGGCCTTTGACCTGGATGTGCATCTGGCCGGCACTGCGGTGGGCGGCGCCGGCTTGACCTGTGTCTCCTGCCACACCGTGAGCGCCCACAAAGTCGCCGGCAAGGGCAACGACCTCCGGGTGGCGGAAGGGAGCGGCATGAAGACCTGCACCACCTGCCATGGCACTGCGCCCCACGGCTCCGGCAACCTCAACAAGCACTACAGCCGGGACAAGCAGCCCCTGGACTGCACCGTCTGCCACATCCCCAGCTACGCCCGGGGCCTGCCCACCGAAACCCGCCGGGACTTCAGCCTGGCGGAATTCGATGCCGCCGCGGGCCGCTGGGAGGCCCACCGCACTCTGGGGGAGGACCTGCTGCCCGTGTGGCGCACCTGGAACGGCACCTCCTTCTTCTACCACCTGGGCACGGCCATCAGCGGCGACACCCTGACCCTGGCGGGCCCCAACGCCGGCACCCGCCTCTATCCCTTCAAGGTGCACACCGCCCGCATGGCGGTGGACCAGGCCAGCCGGCTCATCCCCCTGAAGTCCGCCCCCCTGTGGAGCACCGGCGATCTGAACCTGGCCCGGGTCCAGGGCGAGCTGGAGGTCTTCGGGGACAACCTGGGGAGCGTGAGGTTTGTGGAGACCACCCGTTACTTCGGCCTTTACCACCAGGTGGCTCCCAAGGACCAGGCCAAGCAGGTCTGCGCCCGGTGCCATAATAAATAACCACCGCCGGATAATGTCCCCCCGCCTCGGGGCCTGGCGCCGGGGCCGGGTTTTGAGGGCTTTATCCACCCCCAAGGAGGAATCCACATGCCCATCAGCCGCCGTGATTTTCTCAAATACTGCAGCGCCGCGGCTGCGGCCCTGGGGCTGGGAGGCACGGATCTGCTCAGGCTGGAGCAGGTCCTGGCCGACCCCACCGCACCCACGGTGCTCTGGCTGCACGGCAGCAGCTGCTCCGGCTGCTCCGTGTCCTTCCTCAATTACATCGCCGGAAGCGATCCCACTGACCCCGGGGACATCCTGCTCAACCACGTCAACCTGGCCTACCATCCGGTGCTCATGGCCCCGGCGGGTCTGCCGGCCTATCAGGCGGCCGAGGCGGCCTACAGCCTGGGCAACTATGTCCTGGTGGTGGAAGGGGCGGTGGCCACCCAGTTCAGCGGCCGCTGCTGCTGGCCCTGGGCCGACGGCACCGGGACGGAGGAGACCTTTCTGTCGGCCGTGACCCGGTATGCGGCCAAGGCCGCCCAGGTGGTGTGCGCCGGCAGCTGCTCAGCCTTCGGCGGCATCCCCGCGGCCGGCAGCAACCCCACCCTGGCCCGAAGCGTCCGGGCGGTGACGGGAAAGCCCACCATCAATATCCCGGGCTGCCCCTGCCATCCCAACTGGCTGGTCTGGGCGCTGGTGCAGATCCTCCTGGGGAAGGGCATCAGCACCGACAGCTCCGGCCGGCCCACCGCCCTGTTCAGCAGCAAGGTGCACAGCAACTGCCCCCGGCGGGGGAAACCCAAGGACACCGTCCTGGGCGGCAGCGGCTGCCTGAGGGATCTGGGCTGCCGGGGGCCGGATACCCAGGCCAACTGCCCGGCGCAGAAATGGAACAACGCCCAGAGCTGGTGCATCGAGGCCAGCGCGCCCTGCTATGGCTGCACCGAGCCCGGGTTTCCCGGCAGCAGCCCGTTTTACAAGTTCCCTGCCGGATAACCTTGCACCCTGGCAGATCAGCCAAGGAGGATGACCCATGGGCAAAAGGAAACCCCAACCGCCGCCGCCCCCGACCACTACCGTCCGGATTATCGACCCGGTGACCCGGATTGAAGGCCACCTGCGCATCAGCGTCACCCTGACCCCGGACGCCACCGGCAGACTGGTGGTGAGCGACGCCCAGTCCACCGGCACGCTGTTCCGGGGCTTTGAAAATATTCTCCTCGGGCGGCATCCCTGGGACGCCCAGCATTTCACCCAGCGCATCTGCGGCGTCTGCCCCGTATCCCACGGCATGGCCGCCGTCCAGGCCATCGATGCCGCTTCCCAGGCGACGGTGCCGGCCAACGCCCGCATCATGCGCAACCTGGTCCTGGGGGCCAACCTCATCGACTCCCACATCCTGCATTTTTACCACCTGACCCTGCCGGATTACGTCACCCCGCCGGCCATGAACATGCCGCCCTGGAACACCGACTGGGTGCATGACGAAAATTTCACCGACAGCGAAGCCAACACCTTGGCGGCCCATTATCTGGAGGCCCTGAAAGCAAGGCGGCTGGCTCATGAGATGGGGGCCATCTTCGGGGGCAAGCTCCCCCACCCGCCGGCATATGTGCCGGGGGGATTCACCGCCACCCCCACGGCGGAGAAGATCAGCCGCTTCGAGGGGTATCTCAACCAGGTCATTGATTTCCTGAACAATTATTACCTGCCGGATGTTCAGCTCCTGGTGAGCCGCTATCCGGCCTATGACGCCATCGGCCGGGGCTGTGGGAATCTTCTGGCCTTCGGCTGCTTCGAGGAGGGGAGCGGCAACCTGTTTCTCCGTCGGGGTCGCCTCCCCTGGGGCAGCGCCGCGGTGCAGCCCGTGGAGGTGGGAAAGATCGCCGAGTTTGTCAAGTATTCCTGGTATGCCGAGGCCACCGGCGGCCTCAATCCGGCCGCAGGGGTCACCACCCCGGTGGATCCGGAGAGCAAGGCCACGGCCTACTCCTGGCTGAAGGCGCCCCGCTATGACGGCGTCCCTTATGAGGCGGGGCCGCTGGCCCGCATGGTGGTGAGCCATCTCTATCCTGCCGGCAAGGTCTCGGTGAATGACCGCCACCTGGCCCGGGCCTTTGAGGCCCTGGAGGTGGCGGAGCAGATGCGCCTGTGGCTCAACCAGCTCAGGAGCGGCCTGGGGCAGCCGACGTATATCTCCACGGCGGTGCCCCGCTCGGCCGTGGGGGTGGGCCTCACCGAAGCCCCCCGGGGGGCCCTGGGTCACTGGCTGGAAATCAAAGAGGGCAAGATCTCCCGTTACCAGGTGATCACCCCCACCTGCTGGAACGCTTCGCCCCGGGATGCCAACGGCCGGAGGGGGCCCCTGGAGGAGGCCCTCATCGGCACGCCGGTGGCCGATCCGGAGCGGCCGGTGGAGGTGCTCCGGGTCGTCCATTCCTTTGACCCCTGCCTGGCCTGCGCGGTGCATGTGCTCCGGCCCGACGCCGGCCGGAAGATCTTTCCCGTGGGCCATGGCTGAGTGGCCGGGACCGAAGAGGCTGCGTCCCCCCCGGGTACTGGTCGCCGGCCTGGGGAACCTGCTCCTGCGGGATGACGGGGTGGGGGTGCAGGCGGTGCGGCTGCTCCAGGAAGAACCCCTTCCCGGTGTGCTCCTGGCGGAGGTGGGGACCCAGGTGCTGGGGGCCCTGCACCTCCTGGAGTGGGCCGACCGGGTGCTGGCCCTGGATGCCCTCATGGCCGGCGGGCCTCCCGGCACCATTTATGCCTGCCGGGAAAGCGATGTGGCCCAGGAGGAGGTCCAGGCCTCCCTGCATGAGTTGGGCCTGCGGGCGGCGCTGCAGTTTCTGCCTCAGGAACGCCGCCCCGAGGTCTTCATCCTGGGGATGGAGCCCGCATGTTTGGAGCCGGGCCTGGAGCTCTCCCCGCCGGTGGCCGCGGCCTTGCCCCGCTTCCTTCAGCTGGCCCGGGACAGCGCCGCCCGCCTGCGCCATCGGGGGCGGCTTGTGGGGGATCACGACTGAGTCCGGTGAGAAGGGGCCGGGGGCCGTGGCCCCCGATGCTTCTCCCGGAGATCGGAGAGCTGGGGGGAGGGCGGACGAAAAACTGTTTTCCGGCTCTCCCCCCGACACCTGCCAGGGTTCAGCAGATGCGGGGCAGGAGCTCCCCGGCAGGGGGCTCCAGGAGGCGGGAGGTGCCCAGCCCGGTGCGCAGCACCACCCGGCCGGGCGGGCCCTCCAGGACCCGGCCGATACGGGCGGCCCGCTCGCCGTACGGGGACCGGCGCATGATTTCCAGGGCCGCCTCCGCCTCCGCCTCCGGCAGCACCACCAGCATCTTCCCTTCATTGGCCACCTGCAGGGGCTCCAGCCCCAAAGCCTCACAGGCGGCGGCCACCGCCGGGCTGATGGGGATGCGGTCCTCCTCCACTTCGATGGCCACCTGAGACTGGCGGGCCAGTTCGGTCAACGCCGCGGCCACGCCCCCCCGGGTGGGGTCCCGCAGGGCATGGATGGCAAGTCCGGCCGACAGCAGCCCCAGCACCATGCCGGTCAGGGGGGCGGCGTCGCTAGTAAGCTCCACCCCTTCCAGCAGTCCCTCCCTTGCCAGCATCACGGTGGCGCCGTGATCCCCCACGGTGCCGGAGAGAAGGACGGCATCCCCGGGTCTGAGAGCGCTTCCGGAAATCCCGGGCCTGAGGATCTGCCCCACTCCGGCGGTGGTGATGAAGACCTGATCCGCGGCCCCCCGGGGCACCACCTTGGTGTCCCCGGTGACGATGCTCACCCCGCACTCCCGGGCGGTGGCCGCCATGGAGGCGGCGATGCGGCTTAAGGTCTCCACCGGCAGCCCCTCCTCCAGGATGAAGGAGGCGGCGAGGGCCAGCGGCCGGGCCCCGGCGGTGAGAAGGTCGTTCACCGTCCCCGCCACCGCCAGCCGGCCGATGTCGCCCCCCGGGAAAAAGAGGGGGGAGACCACGAAGGAGTCGGTGGTGAAGGCCAGCGGGCCGGCCGCCAGATGGAGGACGGCGCTGTCATCCGCCACAAAGTCCGCCGGGCCGTAGGCGCTGAGAAACACCCGCCGGATGAGCTCCCCCATCTCCCGGCCGCCGGCCCCGTGACTGAGCAGAATCACATCCATCGTATCCCGAGGTGTGGTAAGATAGTGGGGGAGGGGGGCCCGGGATCACCACCGGCCTGCCCCTCTCCCTGAGCCTCCCCCCACCCCTTCCGGGGGGCCGAGGGGAGGGTGAGGGAATCAGCGCCCTGCGGCCCTCCCCCTCAGGGGTCATTCTACCAGTATCCGAGGGCGCTGTCAGGAGGCGGCCGCCGCCGCCCGCCCCTTCCGGGAGGCAGCCCATGCAGCCGGATTACGACACCCTGGTGCGCTGGGATCATGAGCATCTCTGGCACCCCTTCACCCAGATGAAGGGCTTCCGGGAGGAGGAGCTCCTCATCATCGAGCGGGGCGAGGGGCCGTATCTCTTCGATCTGCAGGGGCGCCGCTACCTGGACGGGGTCTCCTCCCTGTGGTGCAACGTCCACGGCCACCGGCGCCACGAGCTGGACGTGGCCCTGCGCCGGCAGCTCAACCATGTGGCCCACTCGACTCTGTTGGGGCTGGCCCATCCGACGGCCATCATGCTGGCCCGGCGCCTGGCGGAGATCGCCCCCGCGGGCCTCACCAAGGTCTTCTTTTCGGACAACGGCTCCACCGCGGTGGAGGCGGCCCTGAAGATCGCCTTCCAGTACTGGCGGCAGCGGGGCCGGCCGGAGAAACGCCGCTTCCTGAAGCTGGCTTTAGCCTACCACGGCGACACCCTGGGCGCGGTTTCCGTGGGCGGCATCCCCCTGTTCCACGAGATCTACCGGCCCCTCCTCTTTGAGACCCTGGAGGCGCCCACCACCTACTGCTACCGCTGCCCGGAGCAGGAGCGCTGCGAAGAGCAATGTCTCAAGCGCCTGGAGGAGCTGGTGGCGGCCCACCATCAGGAGCTGGCGGCGGTGATCCTGGAGCCGGTGATGCAGGGCGCCGCCGGCATGATCGCCCAGCCGCCCGGATATCTGGCCAAGGTAAGGCAGGTGACCCGGGAATATGGCGTCCTCCTCATCTGCGACGAGGTGGCCACGGGCTTTGGCCGCACCGGCCGCATGTTCGCCTGCGAACACGAGGGGGTGAGCCCGGACCTGCTCTGCCTCTCCAAGGGCATCACCGGGGGCTACCTGCCGTTGGCCGCCACCCTGGCCACCGATGAGATCTATGAGGCCTTCCTGGGGGAGTTCCACGAGTTCAAGACCTTCTTCCACGGCCACACCTACACCGGCAACCCCCTGGCCGCGGCGGTGGCCCTGGCCAGCCTGGAGGTCTTCGAGCAGGACCGGGTCCTGGAGCACCTGGCCCCCAAGATCGAGTTCCTGGGCCGCTGCCTGGCGGAGCTGGCCTCCCACCCCCACGTGGGCGACATCCGGCAGCGGGGCTTCATGGTGGGGATCGAGCTGGTCCGGGACAAGGCCAGCAAGGAGCCCTTCCCGGTGGCCCGGCGCACCGGCCACCGGGTGATCCTGGCGGCCCGGAGGCTGGGGGCGATCCTTCGGCCCCTGGGGGATGTGATTGTCCTCATGCCGCCCCTGTGTATCACCCCGGCGGAGCTGGAGGAGCTCTGCCGCATCACCGCGGCGGCCATCGAGGAGGGGACTGCCGGCTGAGGAAGGGACGCACCGCGGAAGGGCATTCTTCTTGTTGGGGACTGACGGGGGCGCCTCTGACCGGCTTCCCGGGTGGCTTCGCTACCCCTGTCAGGAGCCGGGCGGAGGGCGGTGAGGGGGAAAGGGCGCGCCTGCTGGCCCATTATCTCCGCAAGGTGAAGGACTCTCTCCTGCCGGACATTTCCTATGCCACGGGGATCCCCTGGCGCCCCAGCCGCATTTATCTGGGCATCACCCCCGCCTGTCCCTGCCGCGGCCAAATGTGCGACCTCCGGCGGGAGAAACACCCCGCCGGGTTGGACGCCGCCACCAAACCGGAGATCCCGGCCCGCCTGCACCGGGAGCTGGGCCCCTTCGAGGTGAGTTTTTACGCAGGCCGGGGTCTTTGCCAAGGTGATGGAGAGCCTGGAGCATTTTCAGGACCTGCGCCGTAGGTTCCGGCACTTCGAATGCGAAGTCTTTTCGGTCCGCATGGAGCCCACCCTCCTGCACCTCCCCCGGGTGGCCCGCTTCTGCCGGGAGCGGGGGGTTGTCTGGGACTACCAGGAGATCATGGGGACCTTCGCCTTCGGGAACCGGCCCTTCAGCCCTAAATGGTGGCAGGAAAATCCGCTGTCCGTGAAGGACCTGGAGAAGCTGGACCATACTTTGGCGGAGTTGGCGGCCCTGGGCTTTCCCGCCGCAAGGCTGGCCCAGACCCGGGATTACTGCCGTCACCCGGACCGACGCCGGCCTTGTGCCGTGGGCTACTCCAATCTGGTCATCGACTATCAGGGGGAGTCGAAATTCTGTTTCCTGCTGGGGGCCTTCGGCACTTGGCGGGACCCCCTCCTTGCCACCTGGCGCCGCTCCCCCCGGGCCCGGGCAGAGCGCCGCCGGACCCTGGCCTGCCCCCTGCCCTGCAGTCTGCTGCAATGCAACATCTATCAGTCCACTCTTCCCCGAGCGGCCACCCGCCTGAGGAGACTCCTCTCCTGCCGGGAACCCGGACCCACAGGGTGAAAAAGGCCTGGCACCCCCGCCGGCGGGGCGGCCCGTTCAGGCCCGGAGCTCCCTCCCCCGGGGGGCAAATCCCACCAGCGCCCCAGCCGGAATGAGGGCGGCATAGCAGAGGGCGCCCACCGTCAGGGTGAGGCTGACGCCCCAGGCCAGCCCCAGGATGGCCGCGGCCCCGGCCGCCAGCACTCCGGCGGCGCCGTTGATGCCCCAGAACCAGGGGGTGGGGCGGGGATCCTGCTGCATCACCAGGCGCATGCCGGTGGGGAAGCCGCAGCCCATGAGCAGCCCCGCCGGGGCGATGACGGCCACGCACAGCACCCCCCGCCAGAGCAGGGAGGCGCCTTCCGCCCCCGCCAGCACTCCGGGCAGCCACCCAGGCAGGCTGCCCAGGTAGGCGGCGGTGAGGAGGGCCCAGCCCCAAAGCCACCCCGGCCGGGTAAGGGGCAGGCCTCCGGACAGCAGGCTCCCCACCCCGGTGGTGAAGATGAGGCTGAAGAGCACCACGCTGAGGCCATGGAAAGGGTGCCCCAAAAAGACGCCCAGGCGCTGGAAGAGACCGATCTCCACCATCATGAAGCCCACCCCGATGAGGAGGAAATAGGCGGTGCCGCCGGCGATGAATCGGGGCCGCACCTCCCGCACGGCCGGTCTCAGGGGCACGATGATGGTCACAATCACCAGGATGAGGGAGACCGCCAGGACCAAAAGGAGAGTGAAGGCCGCCAGGAAATTCCCCAGCAGGGCCCCCCCGGGTTTGATCTGGCGGGCCAGGGGCAGCCAGGCGCCGGGACGGTGGTAGGGCAGGTGATTGAAAAAGAAGGGGCGGTCATCCGTGGGGGGGCGCACATCCACCAGAAAGGTGCGGGAGGCGTCCTCCAGGGCCTGGCGGCTCCCTGCCTCCAGGAGGGCCTGCCAGTGGGGGGAGGCCGGCGGGCGGCGGGGGTGCAGCAGCAGCCGGTAGTCATAATCCCTGACCGCCTGCTCCAGGGCTGCCAGGTCCCGGGGCGTCCAGGGGGAGGCGGCGACAAGCAGGGTGGCCATCTTGTCGGCAGAAACGGCGAAGAGGTGCTCCCTGGGATCTCTGACGCCCCCCTCCAGCAGGGCGGCCACCGCCAGGCTGAGGAGGCGGCTGAATTCGTCCACCTCGCCGGGGCTGTACCAGCGGCTGACGCTGAAAACGCCTTCCGGAGTCAGGCGGGAGAGGAAGGTGCGCCAGGCCTCCACCGTATAGATGCCATTTTCAGCCGTGGTAAAGCCGCCGGCGGCGTTGGCCCGTTCATCCCCGGCCAGGCTCATGTGGATGATGTCGAAGGTTTCCCGGTGCCGGGAGAACCAGTTGCGGGCCTCCGCCGCCACAAACCGGACCCCGGGGAGGTCCGCCAGCCCGGCGATGCGGGAGAGCTGCGGGTGGCGGGTCACCAGGTTCACCAGGATGGGATTGAGCTCCAGGCCGGTGAGGTCCCGGCGGCCGAAGACCCAGGCGGAGAGCACATCCCGGCCGCCGCCGGCCCCCACCACCGCCACCCGGGGACGCTCCGGGAGGAAGTGGACCAGATTCACCACGTCATATTTGAGGAACTCCACTTCTTCCTCCCGGCCCCGGAAGGGGAACATCTGGGCGTCGGCAAAGCCGTCAGACCGCAGAATGAAAAAGTCCACCTGCAGGCCGGGCGGCAGCTGGGGGGAAGGCCCCCAGAGGAAGTCCTCACTGCCCGCCACCCGGACCACCGTGACCCGGGAAAAGTAATTCCACCTCTCCGCTATGAACTTAAAGGGATTGCGGCGCTCCAGTTCATCCTTGACCACCAGGGGCTGCAGACCGTAGACGGTGAGCCCGTTGAGCATGGCAAAGGCGGCCAGGGGGAGGGCCAGCCTTAGGCGGCGCGCCAGCCAGGGGGCCAGCGGCGGGGGCGGCTCCGGCATGCCCCCCAGCCCGGAGCGGGCAAAGAGGCTGCCGGCGGCGATGGCCAGCACCCCCAGCCAGAGCACGGCCGAGGGGCCATCGGTGAGACTGAGGAGGCCCACCACCGCCAGACAGCCCACCGCCGCGCCCACCATGTCCACCCCATAGACCCGGCTCACCGGAAAGGGGCTCTGGGTGAGGGCCAGGCTCACGGTGATGCCGGAGAAGACATAGGGAAGGGCGAGGAAGACCGCCAGCAGCAGCCAGGCCACCACACAGGTGAGGGACAGGGCCACCGTCACCGGCAAAAGCAGCTGGCCCACCAGGGAGACGACCAGGCTCACTCCGAAGGCGGTGCTGAAATACGCCAGGTGATATGACAGGCTGACGGCATAACGCTTCTGGTGGTAATAGACCCAGACTGCCCCCACGGTGAGGCCGAACATGGCCATGCTGATGGCAAAAAAGGCCAGATGATACCACAGGATGACGGAGAGGATGCGGGTCTCCACCAGCTGGAACATCAGGGTACAGGCGGTGATCAGAAAGACCCCGGCATAGAAATGAAATGGTTTCTCTTTCATGGAACTCCATTTTCTTTCTGGATTTTCTCAACCAGAACAATATGTTCTGCTAAAAATTTATAGGTAAAACGGGGATTGCATTGCAGCCGGAACTCAAACCAGGTGTACTCCTTGTCGTCCAAAACCAAAAATTTGTCGTGTCGTTCGAGAAAATCGGACCAGGGGACAATATTCAGGTGGGGGAAGTGGCGTCTGACCCCGGACATATTGTGGTAATCGTCCACTGACCCCAGACTGTTGCCCCGGCTGACGGCCGCCTCCCAGTCCAGGAGAAAATAGTAACGCTCCGGGGTGGGGGAGTGATACACCCGCTCCAGGAACTCGGTGGCGGCCGGAACCACCACCGGCAGGGAGGGGGCATCGGGCGGTCCCACCTCCTGAGGGGGGGGCGGCACCGGCCAGATGACGGCATAGAGCACGGGGGCTGCCAGTTGTCCTGCCAGGAGGAGGGCCGCAAGCCGCAGCCGGAAGTCCCCCCGGCCCCACCGCAGGGACACCTGCCAAAATCCGGGGAACCACATGTGGGCCACGCTGCTTAACACCACCGCCCACCCCAGGATGCCGGGGAGAAAATACCGCTCCGAAAACACCGACACCATCAGGCGGGACACCACCCAGGCCGTCGCCGGCGGGAGACAGATGAGGAGGAGGGCAGCTATATGCAGGTCGTCCCGAACCCGGACCTCCGTCTCACCGGCCGGGGCCGGCTCCGGCGGGGCGTCCCCCGACGCCGCCTTCATCCCCCAAGCCGCCCACCACCAGAATACAAGCAGCAGCGCCAAGGGCAGGGTGTGGAGGAAGGCAATCAGGAGGTCACGGGGCACCGGCACCGGGATCCAGGAATGGGGGTTGCCGGTCTGGCGATGTCGCTGAAAGACCTCGAGCCAGGGGAGGAAACTCAGCCACCCCAGGAGCACCGCCCCATAAAGGCGGGGGTGAAAGACCCGTCGCCGCCAATCCGCAATCAAGGTGGCCAAAAGAAAGATGACGCTGTAAAGTGGGCCAAAGTAATGGACCAAAACCAACCCGGCATGCACCAGCGCCTGACCGGCGGCCAGGCCCCATGATGCCTTTCCCGGCCGGAGCGCCCGCCGGACATAGATCCACAGGGCCAGGCTGGCCAGCAGCAGAAACAAACCGTAGCATCGGGCCTCCCGGAGTCGGGCCACCAGCGCCAGGGGGAGGCAGAAAGCCGCCACTGTCCCCAGGGCGGTGGGGCCGCTGGGGTAAGCCTGCCGGATAGTCCGCCAGACGATGACAAAGGCCAGCAGTATCCCCAGACTGGACAGGAGCCTAAGACTGAGTTCAGAGCTCCCCCAGAGCCGTGCCCAGATCCAGGCCGCCAGATAGAACAGCGGTGGGGAGTTGTCAGCCTGGTCGGCCAGGGCCGCCAACATCCGGACGGGGCTGGGAAGACTCACCAGCAGGTAGGTGAGGACCTCATCACCCCAGAAATACATCCTATGGTGCAGGATGAGAAAGGCGGCCCCCAGGGAGGCCAGCCCAAGAACCATGACCCCCCATTCCGTCTCGCCCCTTCTGATCATGACGGAGAATCCTCGCCGCCTCGGGTCACTGGGAATCTCAAAAGGCCCAGTCGCCACCGCCACTCCTGCAGTTGGCCGAGGAAATCATAGGCCCCCGTGAGCTTGCGGCGGAAATCATCCAGGGTATCCTGCTGCAGGACCAGGAGCCGGGGAATGAGGGGAGGCGGCCCGGGCAGGCGGGGCCGGCCGTAAATGGTAGTGAAGATGTAGGTGATGCCCTGCGCCGTGAGGGAGGACAGGGCCTTCCGGGGAATGGAGGCGCAGCCGCCATACGGCAGGGCCAGACATGCGGGCCGGAACCCGAGGTGCTCCTCCATAAACCTCAGCCCCGCCCCCACCTCCGCCGCGGCCGCCGCGGCCGACAGCCGCCCCAGGTCTGCGTGGGTGTGGCCGTGGAGGCCCAGGCCCACCCCCGCCTGATGCAGCTCCCGAACCTCCTGCCAGGTGAGGGGCCGCCAAAGCTCCGGGAACCGCCGGGCATGGTCCCGCCAGGGGGCCGGGATCTCTTCCCCTGCCTCCTCCGGCCGGCAGAAGCGATAGCCTTGTCGGGCCATAAAGAGCATCTCCGGCCGGTCCACAAAGCCGGTGGTGAGGAAGAGACTGAGCCGCAGGCCATATTTCCGGGCCAGGGGCCAGGCCACCCGGCAAAAATCGGCGTAGCCGTCATCGAAGGTGAGGAGCACGGCCTTCGGGGGCACGGGCAGAAGCCCCCGGGCGGCGGCGGTGAATTCCTTCAAAGACAGGGTCCGCCAGCCTTCCCGGGCCAGCAGGGCCAGCTGGGACTCAAACTGCTCCGGCGGCAGGGTATACAGGGGCTCTTCCGGATCCTCCACCAGGTCCGGCAGCACCCGGTGGTAGCAGAGCACCGGGACGAAACCCTTTCCCGGGGGCAGCCGCCGGCCAAGGCCTCCCCCCAGGCGGGCGCCCAGACGGGCCAGCGCCAGGATGGCCCGACGCCGCATGTCACCCCCGCCCGAGGCGCAGCAGGCGCCGGAGGTGCCAGCGCCGCTGAAACTCCCGGAACCCCGGGTCCTCATAGCGGGGGGCCCTCTGCCGCCGCGCCTGCAGATAGCCGAGGAGGATCTCCAGGCCGGGCCTGAGGTACGGCCGGCTGGCCAGATGATACAGGCTGCTGGCCAGCACCCACAGGGGGGAGGCCCCGGCGAAATACAGGGCCCGGCCGTGGCGCCGCCAGCCCTTGGCCCGGGGCTTCAGGTGCAGAGCCCCAAGCTCCGGATCGGGGAAGGTCACCGCCTGCCAGCCCCGCCAGAGGGCTTTGAGGGAGTCGATGCCTTCCCAGCCCTCCCCGGGGGCCAGGCCCCCCAGATCCTCGAAACACTCCCGCCGCCAGCCCTTGAGCGCCCCGATCATGCCGAACTGCTGGCCCCGCATCGGCGCCCACCGGCCCGCATGGAATTCCCAGACGGTGCCGGTGGCCACCCCCAGCCGGGGCCGGGTCCGGAATTTGTCCAGGATCATCTCATAATACCGGGGTCCCAAAATAATATCGGCATCCAGGACAAAAAGAAAATCATAGTCCGCCACATGAAGCCGGGAAAACCCGCAGCTTAGGGCCGCCACCAAACGGGAGCCGGTGTCCCGGGGCCCCTCCCGGGGGCGGCTGACCGGCAGGATCCACGGGTGCCGGCGGGCCGCCGCCCGCATCCACTCCCCGGTGTCATCCGCAGAGCCGTCATTCACCAGGACCCAGAGGGCGGGGGGCACGGTCTGGCGGGCCACGGAGACAAGGGTGAAGCCCAGGGTGGCGGCTTCATCCCGGGCGGCGGTGACGATGGCATAGCGGGGCTCAGGCATGGTGGATTTCCCGCCTCACCGCGCGGAAGCAAGCCTCAGATAGCACCAGAATTGCAGGATCAGCACCAGGCTGCTGTTCACCAGCATGGCCAAGGCTGCCCCCATCAGGCCCGCCCAGGAGACCAGAAGGAGGCCCGCACTCAGGGTGGCCAGGAGACGGGCCAGGTAGATTTTCGCCGTGACATCCGGCCGGCCCAGGGCCCAGATGCCGCAGTCCGCGGCCAAGGGCAGGGCCCCCACCCAGCCCTGGACTGCCAGGAGACCCAAAAGCAGGCCGTGGCCGGCAAACTGCGGCCCAAAGAAGACCTGGAGCAGACGATCTCCTCCCACAATGATCAGGAGGCAGACGCTTCCGACCACTGCCCCCAGCAGGAGGGTGTTGACCAGGACAAAGTGCCGCATCTCTGAGGCCTTCCGGGACGAAAACACCCGGGCTGCCTGGGGCAGCAGAAAATTTCTGCTGCCCACAATCACCGGGTTGACCAGGGACACCACGGTCTGACAGGCCGCCAGCACCCCCACCCCCTGGAGGTCGCCCAGGGCGGCCAGAAACCAGGGAAAGGCATAGTTGCTCAGGTTGTAAGCCTGGCTGCCCCCCAGCAGCCACTTGCCGAAGGACCAATGGCGTTCCATGACCTCTCTGGTCACCTGCAGAGAGAAGGTCAAAGACCGGCGGTATTCCGCCAGCCAGACAAGCCCCACCACCCCCCCGGCCAGGGAGAAAACCCAGAGCGCCCGGCTGGCGGACAGGCTCCCAAGCCATGCCAGCAGAATCAGGCCAGCGATTCTCAGGCCCGAGGCCAGGAGGTCCACCCCCAGGGCTTTGCCCGTCTCCAGGTGGGCGAAATACATGCGACGGCAGAACTCCAGGAAGTAAATGCCCAGGCCGGTGGCCAGCAAAGTGGCGGGGATGGCCGCCAAGCCCGGAGGGGCGCCCCGCCGGGCCAGCACGTAGGCCGCCAGCCCCAGAAAGGGGAGGGCCAGCAGGGAGAAGGCCACCTGCTGGAGCAGGGCGCTGCCGGTGTAGGAGGCCGCCTCCGAAGCCGGCAGGCGGGGGTGGAAATATGTATAAGGGAGCCAAATGAGCACTTCCTGGAACTCCATCACCAGTCCCAGAAGGGTGAGGGCCACCAGATAAAGGCCCAATTCCTCCTTGCCGCACACCCGCCCCACAATGAGGGTGGTGGCAAAGGAGGCCGCCGCCACCACGCCCTGATCCAGGAGGGTGAGGAGGCGGGGGCGGTCCAGAACCGCGGTCAGCAGGACGGACCGCCACTCTGAGGAGACTGCCTGCTTGTGGGCCCGGTGATCCCGTTCCCCGTCCGGCTCCACTGGATTCTCCTGAGGCTGATCCTGCCCGGTTTGGTAGTTGTCTTACCATGGCAGGCCTGGGAGTGGCAACCGGCGCCGGGGGCCCCTCCCGGGAGGGCAGGTCCGCCCGTCGCTCTCCGGGCGTCTGGAAAGGGGCCCGGCTCAGGCCGGCACTGTGTGAAAGAACTCCGCCAGCTCCGGATCGGCGGCCAGCTCCGGACCGGACCCCGCCTTCACCACCCGGCCCTGGTCCAGGAAATAGGCCGCCTGGGCCTCCGGCAGCAGCAGGTGCGTCTCCAGCTGGCTGGCCGCCACCAGGGTGAGGCCCTGGCCGAGGAGAGTGAGGAAGACCTGCCGGAAGAGCTTCACAAACCGGGGGCTGAGGCCCAGGAAGGGCTCGTCGAAGAGGAGCACCCGGGCGCCGCTCATCAGGCCCCGGCCCAGGGTGACCATGCGCTGCTGGCCGCCGCTCAACACCCCGGCGGGGAGATGACGCCGCTCCGCCAGGTCGGGGAAGAGGCGATAGACCTCCGCCAGGCGTCGGGCCAGATCCTGCCGGCGCACATAGGCCCCCATCTCCAGGTTCTCCTCGACGCTCAGGTCCGGGAAGACCTCCATGCCCTCAGGCACCAGGACCAGCCCTCTGGCCACCCGCTCCCACACCGGCAAACCCTCGATGGGCTGACCGTCCAGGAGGATGCGACCCGCCGCCGGGGTTGCCAGCCCGGCCACGGCGCGGAGCACCGTGCTCTTGCCGGCGCCGTTGGGGCCGGTAAGGAGGGTGAGGGCCCTGGGGGGGGCCGTCAGGGAAAGGCCTTCCACCACCGGACGCCCCCGCAGGATGACGGTGAGGCCCCGGACCTCAAGCCGGGGCGGCTCAGAGGCCGTCGGGCTCATGGGCCTCTGCCTCCCTCTCTCCCAGATAGGCAGCCCGCACCGCCGGATGCTCCAGCACCTCCTCGGGCCGCCCCACCGCCAACAGCTCCCCCTGGTCCAGGGCCGCCAGCCGGTCCGAGACCCGGGCGGTCAGGGTGAGGAGATGGTCGTTGATCATCAGCGTCAGACCCTGCTGCCTCAGGGTGCGCAGGAGCCGGGCCGCCTGGACCACCTCCCGGGGGCCCAGGCCCGCAGCCATCTCATCCAAAAGCAGCACCCGGGGGCCGGTGGCCAGAGCCCGGGCCACCTCCAGGCGCTGCAGGTCGGCAAAGGGGAGCTCCCCGGCGGGGGTGGCCGCCTGGTCCGCCAGGCCCACCAGCTCCAGGAGCTCCCGGGCCCGGGGCGTGGCCGCCTCCAGGGAGGGCGCCCCCGGGGAGCCGAACATCAGCCCCATGGCCACGTTCTGAAGCACCGTCATCTCCGGAAAGGGCCGGGGAATCTGCGAGGTGCGGGCCAGGCCCTGGTGCACGATGCGGTGGGGGGGCCAGCCGGTGATGTCGGTGCCAAAGAGCAGGATGCGCCCGCTTGTGGGCCGGAGCACCCCGCTGATGAGGTTAAAGAGGGTGGTCTTGCCGGAGCCGTTGGGGCCCAGCACCGCCAGAATCTCCCCGGAGTGCACCTGCAGGGAGACCTCCCGCAGCACCGGCCGCCGGCCGAAGCGCTTGCTCACCCTCACCATCTCCAGGCAGGGAAGGCCGGAAGGCCCCGCCGGGGGAGGGGAGGCGGCGGATTCCCCCTGGCCGTGCGGCCCCGGCGCCGACGCAGAGGGTCTCCGGGCCGGCTCCGGGTCTTTGCCCTCCCGGCGCTCCAGCCACGCCGCCACCCCCCGGGGAAAGAAGAGGATGGCCAGGATCACCATCACCCCGTAGACCACGGCATGGCCGGTGGGGAGCCAGGGCCGGAGCAGCAGCTGGTCCAGGGGGTAGAGGATCAGAGCCCCCACTGCCGGCCCCAGGAGATGATAGCGGCCGCCGAAGATGCTCAGGACCAGGGGCAGGGCGGAGAGGTGCAGGGTGAAGACCAACGCCGGCTCCAGGATGCCCAGGAGGTGGGCATAGACGGCCCCCAACCCCCCGGTGAGGGCGGCGCTCACAAGCAGGGCCAGGGAGCGGTGGCGCCACACCGGCACCCCCACCAGGCCGGCGGCGGTCTCGTTTTCCCGGAGGGCCCGCCAGGCCCAGCCCCAGCGGGAGGTCAGGGCCACGTGGTGCAAAAGGAGGCTTAGGGCCAGGAGCGCCAGGAGGAGAAAATACTGGGCCCGGGTGTCGGTGCCCAAAGCCAGGCTCAGCGGCCCCAGCGTCAGGGTGGGCAGCGGCGGCAGTCCCACCAGGCCCTGGGAACCCCGGGTCAGGGAGTTCCAGTTGTCGATGATGACCCGGGGGACCTCCACCGCCGCCAGGGTGGCCAGGCCCAGATACACCCCCCGCAGCCGGGCAAACCCCAGACACCACAGCCCGGCATAGCCGACGGCCGCCAGGGCCCCCAGAGGCACTGTCACCGCCGGAGACCACCCCAGATGGGAGGCCAGGAGGGCCGATCCGTAGGCCCCCAGGCCGAAGAAGGCGCTGTGTCCCAGGGAGATGGCGCCGGTGAGGGCATAAAAATTCCAGGCCACCGCCAGGGCGCCATAAAAGCAGGCCAGCCCCAGGACCGTCTCCCCCACGGGCCAGCGCCCCAGGAGGGGCCAGCCGGCCAGCCCGGCCAGGAGAAGGGCTGCGGCGCTCCCAGGAGAGAGGCGCACCCCTAAGCCTCCGGGCGGGTTTTCAGGCCCTCGGGCCTGAGGATGAGGAGGAGCACCAGGAGCAGGGCGCTCACCAGCTCCCGCCAGTTGGCCCCCAGGGCCAGGGCCGCCCAGGATTCGGCCAGCCCCAGGACCCAGCCCCCCAAAAGCAGGGTGGGGATGCGGCCCACGCCGGCAAAGATGGTGAGGACCACGGCGATGAGGGTGGCCTCCAGACCGCCGGCAGGATAGAGATACAGGGTCTGGCCGTAGAGGGGTCCGGCCAGGCCGATGAGCAGGCCCCCCACGGCAAAGGCCGTCATGCGCATGCGGCCAAGGTTGATCCCCGCCAGGCGGGCGGCCTGCGGGTTCTGAATGGTGGCCCGGAGGGCCTTGCCCTCAAAGGTGCGGGTGAGCCACAGGTGCACCGTCCCGGTGGCCAGCAGGGACAGGGCCAGGAGGGTGATCTGGGCCTCGGTGAAGACCAGCCCCAGAGCCGGAAACGGCACCATGGCGGGGGCCGCCGGCTGGATGAGGCGGTAATCCGCCGAAAAGGTGTAAAGCAGGGCCTGTTCCACCACCAGGGCCACCCCGAAGGTCACCACCAGGCTGTTCATGGGGAAGGGCTCCCGCACCAGCCGGAGGAGCTGGGCCAGGGCCAGGGCAAAGACCGGCATCAGGGCCAGGGTGAGGGGCAGGGTCGCCAGAGGGTGCACCTCCAGCGCCCGCCAGAGGAAATACGCCAGGTAGCCGCTCAGGATGATGAGCTCCCCGTGGGCCAGATTGAAGGCGTGGGTGACCCCGAAGATCAGGGCAAACCCCAGGGCCACCACGGCATAAAAGGACCCCAGGGAGAAGCCACTCACCAGCAGATGCATGCCCGCGGACATACGAGAGTCTCAGCACCTGACAGGGGGAGGTGGACAGCAGCAGGACCCTGCCGGTCCGCCTGTGGGCTGCCGGGTCGCCGGCAATTTTTCACTCCCCGCAAGCGGGGGAAGCGGGCCCCCAGCCATGCCTCCCCGGCCTTCCACCCCTTCACCTTCCCGGGGGCGGGGGAGGGGAAGCATACCCAGCCAGACAATTAGCCTGATCATATTCACCCCCTTGCGGGCGGGGGAAGAAGGGCCTCCTCGAAGGTCCCTGTGGCCTCGTCACCTTCGCCTTCCCGAAGGCGGGGGAAGAAGGCCCGCAAAACAAAACCGGGCCCCCCCCTTGCTCCGCCGGGGGAGTCATTTCGGCCCCGCCGGCAGGGGGACCATGACGGCGGCCTTCGCCCGCGCTGGCGGAAAGACCGGCACCAGGCGCCCTTGCTGGATCTGCACCACCACGTGCTCATAATCCAGGGGGTCGCCGTGGGCGTCGAAGCGCACCCGGCCCAGGGGCAGGGTAAGGTCCAGGGCCCGCAGCTCTTCTGCCACCTGCGCCCCGGTGGGGGCGGGATGCCGGGCCAAAGCCCGCTCCAGGGCGGCAAGGAGGACCCGGGCCGAAGCGTAGCCATGCATGGCGGTGGTGGTGGGGGTCTGCTGGAAGCGCGCCTCAAAGGCCTGCACGAAAGCCTCGGAGTCCTTTTCGGTGCCCGGCCAGGTGATCCCGGGGTTCCAGGCGCAGGTGCCCAGCACCCCCTCGCTCAGGTGCCCCAGCTCCTCAATAAAACTGGGATAGGCGGCTCCCCAGGGCGCCAGCACGGCCTTCAGCGTGAGCCGCTGCTCCCTAAGCTGCCGGACCAGCAGCAGGTTGTCGGGATAAAAGCCCCCGGAGATGAGCACCTCGGCCCCGCTCAGCCGCACCTTGAGGAGGGCCATGGAGAAATCCGGGGCGCCGGGGCGGAACTTCTCCTTCACCGGGATGCGGACCCCCTGCGGGCCAAGGCGCGCCTCCACCCCCTCAGCGAATTCCTGGGATCCGGGGGTGGCCATGTAAAAGAGGGCCACCTGTCGGGGGCGAAGCACCTCCCCCACGAAGCGGCACACTGGGCCGAGGATGCCCTCCAGGGTGGAGACCCGGAAAAAATAGGGGTTATGGCGCTTCCGGGTGAGGGCCGTCTGCAGGCTGGCGGAGGCCACATAGGGAACCTGGTGCTTGGCCGCCATCTCGCTGATGGGCCCCACCAGGGTGTCCACATAGCCGCCCACCAGTCCCGCCACCCTTTCCCGGGTGATGAGGTCCTGGGCCTGGTTGAGGGCGATCTCCGGCCGGCTCTGGTCGTCCCGGGACAAGAGCTTCACCCGGCGCCCGTTGAGGCCGCCCCGAGCGTTGACCTCCGCCACCGCCAGCACGATGCCCTGGTGGATCTCGGTCCCGTGTTTGGCCAGGGCGCCGGTGAGGGGGTTGATCTCCCCCAGGGCGAGCTCCGGGGCCTCGGCACCGCCGGGAGAGCCGCCGGCCAGCACCAGCACCACTGCCAGGAACACCACCCAACCACCGTATTGACCCCCTCGCCGCATGCCTCCCATCCCGGACCGGAGTTTGAGAAATCCTGCACAATTTTTTTACCCTTTTTTCAAGGCCGGCGCCAGGAATTTCTGGGAAGCTTCTCACCAATGTTCTTAAAGGGGGAGGCAGGAAGCGATGGTGCCTCGCTGCGACTTTCCCGGAGAGCCCGGGAGGCCTTTCCTTAGGGCCGGGCACCCTGATACAATCACCCCGGGGCCTCCGCCCCCCAGGGGGATCCGGCAGGGGGATGACCTCACGGGCCATATATTTTTTGGAACCGTATCGGGTGGGCTTGGTGGAGGAGGAGCCGGCGCCGCCGGGTCCCGGCCAGGTGTGCGTGGAGACGCTCCTCTCCGCCATCAGCCCCGGCACCGAGCTCCTCATTTACCGGGGGCGGGCGCCCCGACACCTGGCGGCGGATGTCTCCCTGCCCGCCCTGGCCGGGGCCACCCTGGACTTCCCCCTGAAATACGGCTATGCCGCGGTGGGGCGGGTGGCGGCCCTGGGGCCGGGGGTGGAGCGCGGCTGGGAGGGCCGGCTGGTCTTCGCCTTTCAGCCCCACGCCGAGCGCTTTGTGGCCGAGACCGCCTCCCTGCACCCCCTGCCGCCGGGGGTGGCTCCCGAGGAGGCGGTCTTTCTGCCCAACCTGGAGACCGCCCTCACCCTGGCCCTGGACGGCCGGCCCCTGGTGGGCGAGCGGGTCGTGGTCTTCGGCCAGGGAATTGTTGGACTGCTCCTCACCGCGGTGCTGGCCCGGTTCCCCCTGGAGCTCCTGGTGACAGTGGAACCCTGCGCCAACCGCCGGCTGGCCTCGGAGACCGCCGGGGCCCACGTCAGCCTGGACCCCAGGGCCCCGGAGTTCCCGGAGCGCCTGGAGACCCTCCTGTCCCGGGAGCGGCCCTGCCCCGGCGCCGATCTGGCCTTTGAGGTCTCCGGCAGACCCGAAGCCCTGGATCTGGCCCTCCGATTCCTGGGCTTCCATGGCCGGGTGGTCATCGGCTCCTGGTATGGGGAGCAGGTGGCGCCGCTGCATCTGGGAGGGGAATTTCATCGCCGGCGGCAGCGGCTTACCAGCAGCCAGGTGAGCACCATCGCCCCGGAGCTGAGCGGCCGTTGGAGCAAACCCCGGCTCCTGGCCCTGGCCTGGCGGCTGCTCCCGGAGCTGGGGGTGGGGCGCTTCATCACCCACCGCCTGCCGCTGTCCCAGGCCCCGGAGGCCTACCGGCTGCTGGATGAGCACCCGGAGATGGCCATCCAGGTGGTGTTCACCTACGGCGGCTAGGGCCCTCCCAGCGGGTTCAAGTTTTTCCTGCCCCAGCCGATAGGCCGGAGGGGGTCCTTGAGCTGGTGGGCGGGGTGCCCGGGCCCCAAACGGGGGAAAGGGCTCCCTCAACCTCCCTGGGGGCGGATGAGCATGGAATATTTCACGGCTGCGCTGGCCTGGCTTCAAAATACCGGCCGCTTCCTCTTGCCCACGGCCATCGCCCTGTGGATGGCAGTGGGAGATCTGCGCACCCGGCGCATCCCCAACTACCTCACCCTGGGCACCGCCGCCGCCGGCTTGGCGGTGCGGCTGCTCACCGATGGCCTTGCGGGCCTGGGGGACGGCTTTTTGGGCCTGCTGGTGGGCTTTGCCCTGCTTTTCGGGTTTTACCTGGCAGGGGGCATGGGGGCCGGGGACGTCAAGGCCCTGGCCGCCCTGGGCGCCTGGCTGGGCCTCCGGCTTACCCTGTTCCTCTTTTTGTACATGGCCCTGGCCGGCGGTCTCCTCACCCTCATTTACCTCTGCTGGCAGGGTCTGTTGATTGTCAAACTGAAGCGCCTGGGGAGCTGGATCCTGAGCTGGGTGCTGTTGCGGCCCCACGGCGGCGGCGCCGGGGCTGCGCCGGGCACCGGGGCGGAAGCCAGGAAAGGGGAGGGCGTGCCCTACGGCGTGGCCCTGGCCCTGGGGATGGCCTTCCTGTGCTGGCAGGTTCTCAGCCGTTAGGCCCCCTCTCCCCGATAGCCAGGCCGCATCGACTCGGGCGCTGGCTTGCCCGCCCGGGCGGTTGCGGCCGCCGCAGACCGTGCCTCCCCGGAAGCCCGGGGCGGCCACAGGGCCTTGCCCACCGCCGCCAGCCGGTGCGGCCGCGCGCCGCCCCCTGTTCTGGCCTCACCTCCTCTGACTCCTGGGGGGTCAATTAACCCCGAGTTGGGAGCGCAAACCGCCGGGCCCCTCCCCTTGGCCCTCTTAAGATTTTCCTCCTGATTTTAGCCCCTTGCCGCTTCCTGGGAGGCGGGATACAATACCGCCAGGGAAAGCAGGCCGGCGGGAGTGCGGCCGCTTTCCCTCGCCAAGCCACAAAAGCCGCGCCTGGCTTCCAGGCCGGAAAGGACCACCGGTATGCTCATCGTCATGGACAAGGATGCCAGCCCGGACCAGATCCAGGCAGTGGTGGCCAAAATCGAGGGCTTGGGGTATGTGGCCCAGCCCATCCCCGGGGGCGAGCGGGTGGCCATCGGCATCCTGCGCAATCCCGGCCCGGTGGACCCCGCCCTCTTCCTGGACATGCCCGGGGTCACCCAGGCCATCCCGGTCTCCAAGCCCTACAAGCTGGTGAGCCGGGAGATGAAGCGGGCCGACACCCTCATCACCTTCCCCAACGGCCTCACCCTCGGCCGGGGCCACTTCGTGCTCATCGCCGGACCCTGCGCCATTGAAAGCGAGGAGCAGGCCCTGACCATCGCCCGGCTGGTGAAGGCGGCGGGGGCCCAGTTCTTCCGGGGCGGGGCCTACAAGCCCCGGACCTCCCCCTACAGCTATCAGGGCCTGGGCGAGCCGGGCCTGAAAATCCTGGCCAGGGTGCGCCAGGAGACGGGCCTGCTCATCGTCACCGAAGCGGTGGACACCGACTCCCTGAAGCTGGTGGCCGAGTATGCCGATGTGGTGCAGATCGGCGCCCGCAACATGCAGAACTTCTCCCTGCTGCGCCAGGCGGGGAGGGTGGGGAAGCCGGTGCTCTTGAAGCGGGGCCTCTACGCCACCCTGGAGGAGTGGCTCATGGCCGCGGAGTATCTCATGGCCGAGGGCAACTCCCAGGTCATCCTCTGCGAACGGGGCATCCGGGGCATCGGCGAGCACGCCCGCAACCTCCTGGACCTGGCCACCATCCCGGCGGTGCGCCGGGAGTCCCATCTCCCCATCCTGGTGGACCCCAGCCACGCCGCCGGGCGCCGGGACCTGGTGGCGCCCCTGGCCCGGGCGGCGGTGGCGGCGGGCTGCGACGGCCTCATGGTGGAGGTGCACCACGACCCGGAGAAGGCCCTGTCCGACGGCGCCCAGTCCCTCTATCCGGAGCAGTTCGCCGCCCTCACCCGGGACCTGGCCAGCCTCAAGCCCGGGGGCTGGGCGTGAGGGAAATTGCCGTCCCCCTGCCGGGCCGGGACGCCAGCTATCGGGTCCGGGTGCAATCCGGCCTGCGCCACCGGCTGGCGGCGGAGCTGGCGCCCCTGGACCTGCCCCGGCGCCTCTTTGTGGTCACCGACCATAATGTGGCCCGGCTCCATGCCCGGGAGGTCCTGGCAGGCCTAAAGGCCGGGGGCTGGGAAGCCCATCTCCTCGCCGTGCCCCCCGGCGAGCGGAGCAAGAGCTGGCGCCAGGTGGCGGCCCTGACCCGGGAGCTGCTGGCCCGGGGCGCCGACCGCAGCACCGCCCTGATGGCCCTGGGCGGCGGCGTGGTGGGGGACCTCACCGGCTTCGTGGCCTCCCTGTTCATGCGGGGGGTGCCCCTCATCCAGGTGCCCACCACGCTGTTGGCCATGGTGGATGCCAGTATCGGGGGCAAAACCGCCATCAATCTCCCGGAGGCCAAAAATCTCCTGGGCACCTTCCATCAGCCCCGGCTGGTGGCCGTCGACCCGGAGTTCCTCCACACCCTGCCGCCCCGGGAGCGCTTAAACGGCTTGGCGGAGGTGCTCAAGGCCGGCTTCATCCGGGACGCCGGGCTGCTGAGGATGGTGGAGACGGAGGGCCCCCGCCTGTTTCAGGACCGGGAGCTGCTCTCCGAGGTGATCTTCCGGGCGGCGGCCATCAAGGCCCGGATCGTGGCGGCGGATGAGCGGGAGGGGGATGTGCGGCGGCTCCTCAATTTCGGCCACACCCTGGGCCACGCCCTGGAGGCGGCCAGCCGGTTTCGCCTGCCCCACGGCCAGGCGGTGGCCCACGGCATGGTGGCGGCGCTGCAGCTCTCCCGGCACCTGACCGGTCTTGCCCCTGAGTCCTGCGATGAGGGCATCCGCCTCCTCCGGAAGGCGGGTCTGGCCCGGAAGCCGCCCCGGGTGGCTCCAGAGGCGGTGCTGTCCGCCCTCGGCCATGACAAGAAACGGCAAGCCGGGGAGCTGGTCTTTGTGCTGCTGCGGGATCTGGGCGCGGCGGAGATCGTTACGGGGGTGCCCCTTCGGCTGGTGGCCGAGGTTCTGCCCCGCTGACGGGGGCGCCCGTCTGTTCCCGGCCGGGGCTGACCGCGCCGGTGCCCAGAAGCAGGGCGGCGGCGGCCTTCACCCCCACCGTGAGGGCCCCCTCGTCGGGGTTGAAGTCCGGGGAATGCAAGGCCTGACCCCGGGTGCCGGGGGTGCGCACCCCCAGGAAGAAATAAAAGGCGGGCACTTCCTGGGCGAAATAGGCGAAATCCTCGCTCCCCATGGCCGGCTGGTGGGCGGTCACCCGCCGGGCCCCCAGACACTCCCGCAATATCCGG
>CALEAV010000021.1 GCA_937943575.1 uncultured bacterium
CTCTCCCTCGCCCTCTCCCCCAACCCCGTTTCGGGGGGTGGGGAGGGGAGTGTGAGGGGAGGGCGGGGGAGCCAGTCTCCCTCGGCCCTCCCCTCAATAATCCCGTGGCCGCCTTGACCCATGTCCCATTCACCTTCATCCCGGCCCCCCCGCTCCCTGGCGGCATTGCTGCTGGTGATCTGTGGGCTGGCCGGCGCCAGCTACTTCGCCTCCTACATGCGCCTGCCGGTGGTGCCCCTCTTTGCCCGGGAGCTGGGGGGCACCGCCCGGGAGGTGGGCCTCATCAACTCCGCCTTCCTCCTCATGCTGGGGGTCCTGTCCTTTCCCTTGGGGCTCCTCTCCGACCGCCTGGGGCGCACCCCCCTGGTGGCCGCCGGACTGCTGCTGGCGGGGGTCTCCGGGGTGTTGCTGGCCCAGACCGCCAGCGTGCCCCAGGTGATGGCGGTCTCCCTCCTCTTCGGCCTGGGGCTGGCGGCGGTGGGTCCCAACCTCATGAGCGCCGTGGCCGATCTCTCCCCCCTGGACTACCTGGGGCGGGCCTACGGCTGGTATACCACCGCCATTTACGCCGGCATGAGCCTGGGGCCGGCGATGGGCGGCTGGCTGGCGGCCCGCCTGGGCTACCGGCCCCTGTTTCTAATTTCCGCCGGCCTGACCCTGGCCCTGGCGGCCCTGAGCCTAATCCTGCTCCCCGGCCGGGAGGAACTGCGGCGCTCGACCCCCCCTGCGGCCGAAACCCCGCCGCTTCGGGTGGGGGGGATCCTCCGCCGGCACGGCCCCCTCTGGGGCTGCTGGCTCGCCTCCCTGGGGGCCTGCTACGGCCTGGGGGCCTTTGTCACCTTCTCCCCTTTGCACGCCCAGGACCGGGGGCTGAGCCTGAAGGCCATCGGGGTGGTTTTTGCGCTCCAGGCCGCGGCCAGCGCCCTCTCCCGCCTGCCCTGCGGCCGCCTGAGCGACGCGGTGAGGCGGCGCTGGATTCCCGCCGCCCTCGGCCTGGGGGCCATTGCCGTCAGCATCGCCCTCATCGGCCTCACCCAATCTTTCGCCCAGCTCGCTGGGCTGGCCCTGGCTTTGGGGGTCGCCATGGGGCTGGCCTTCACCTCCATCGGCGCCCTCATCGCCGAGGTGGCGCCCCCGGGCGGCCGGGGGTTGGCCATGGGCGGCTACAACGCCAGCCTGTATCTGGGCATGATGCTGGGGGCTTTGGGGATGGGCCTGACGGTGGGACCCTTAGGGATGGCAGTGAGCTTCGGGCTCACCGGGCTGGCGGTGGCCGCCAGCGCCCCGGGTTTCATCCTGCTGGTGCGGTCTTTTACCCCACCGGACCGCTGAAGAAGCAGAGCGGCGGGACGACTTGCTGTTCCCCTGCCCTCCCCCGCGATCCCGCCCTCAAAACGGCGACAGCCGGTATTTCTGCTCCGCCTTGGGCACGTACCATTCCGGGAAGTTGTAATCTATCCCTGCCGCTGCCGGTTTTACGCCCCGAAAGCGCCGGGCAATGGCCGGCAGGGCATCGGGCACGAAAAGGAAAGTGTAAGGCTGGTCCTCCGCCAGAATCTCCTGCAGCCGGAAATAGGCGGCTTTGCGCCTCTCCCGGTCGAAGGTATGACGACCCTCTTCCAGCAGCCGGTCCACCTCGGGGTTGCGGTAGTGGATAAAGTTGAGCTCCCCGGGCCGGGTCTTGGAGGAGTGCCAGATGTCATAGACATCCGGGTCCTGGCCGGTGGTCCAGCCCAGGAGCACCGCCTCAAAGCGCCCCTTGTTGATGAACTCGGCAATGAAGGCGGCCCACTCCACGGTGCGGATCTTCACCACCACCCCCACCTCCCGGAGGCGCCGCTGGATGATCTGGGCCGCCTGCTCCCGGATGGTGTTCCCCTGGTTGGTGAGGATGGTGAACTCAAAGGGGCGGCCGTCCTTCTCCAGAATCCCCTGGGCGTTGGGGCGCCAGCCCGCCGCAGCCAACAGCTGCCGGGCCCGCTCCGGGTCATACGGAAACCGGGGCACATCGGGATTGTAAAACCAGGTGCCGGGCTTGTAGGGCCCGGTGGCCTCCTGCCCCAGCCCCAGGAGCACCCCCTGGATGATCTCCTGCCGGTTGATGGCATGGGTCAGGGCCTGGCGCACCCGCCGGTCGGCGAAACGGGGGTCCTCCAGGTTGTAGCCCAGATACACGTAGGAAAAGGCGACGTAGCGGTATTTCTGATAAAGCCGCTCAAACTTGGGGTAGGCGGTCTGGCGCCGGAACTGCAGAGGCGTGAGGTTCATGCGGTCCAGGTTGCCCGCCTTGAGCTCCATGAACATGGTGGAGAGGTCCGGCTTGATGAGATAGACATAGCTGTCCAGATACGGCCGGCCGGCGAAATAATCCGGGTTGGCAGTGAGCACGAGGCGCTCCCCGGCCCGCCACTCCTTGAACCTGAAGGGGCCGGTGCCCACCGGCGCCCGTCCCAGCGGGGACTGGGTGATGTCCTGCCCTTCCAGGAGATGCCGGGGCAGGATGGCCAGCCCCCAGGAGGCCAGGGCCGGGGCAAAGGGCCGCGCATAGGTCACCCGGAAGGTGTAGTCATCCGGGGCCTCAGCCTGCTTCACCTGCTGGTAATCCCCGGCGTAGGCGGTGGGGGTCTTGGGGTCCACCATCACCCGGTAGGTAAAGAGCACGTCCTGCGCGGTGAAGGGCCGGCCGTCGTGCCACCTCACCCCCTTTCTCAGCTTGAAGGTGATGGTGAGGTTGTCCGGGGAGATCTCCCAGCTCTCCGCCAGATCCCCCACCAGGTTGAGGTCGCCGTCATACTTCACCAGGCCGTTGTAAATGAGGCCGGCAATCCCATGGGAGGTGGCGTCGGAGGCCAGGGGCGGGAGGAGGGTGCTGGCGTCGCCGATGCCCCCATCTATGAAGAGGTCGCCGTAGGCCGGGCCGGCGTCGGGGCCCGCCTCCGGGAGGGCCCTGTCCGCCTCGGCGCCGCAAGCGCCCACAAAGAGGGCCATCACGAGCAGAAGCGCCCTGCCCCGGAACAAGAAGGAGGGCCTGACGGTTCTGATTCCCATGGTCCTCCGGGTGGCGCCGCCTGCGGCTGACTTTCCCCTTGCCCTGCAGCGCCGGCTGGATTACAATGGATTTGTCGGGACGTGGCTCAGCCTGGTAGAGCACAGCGTTCGGGACGCTGGGGTCGGAGGTTCAAATCCTCTCGTCCCGACCATCTTGTGGATTTCACCGCCTCCCCGAGGCGGTTTTTTTGTAGGGGAGGGACTATGGGGCGGTGGCCCCTTACCCCCTCCCCCACACCCCTCCCCCAATCCCTTATCGGGGGGTGGGGAGGGGAGTGTGAGGCTCCCACGGCCCTCCCCTCAACCCTTCCCTTCCAGCTGCGCCCGGATCTTCAGACGCAGGGCGTTCAACCGGATGAAGCCGGTGGCGTCGGCCTGGCGGTAGGCGCCGCCGGCCTCAAAGGTGGCCAAGTCCGGGCGGTAGAGGGAGTGGGGGGATTTGCGGCCCACCACCGTGACGCTGCCTTTGTAGAGCTTGAGGCGGGCGGTGCCGGTGACGGGCTTCTGGGCTTCGTCCATCAGGGCCTGGAGGGCGTAGCGCTCCGGTGCAAACCAGTAGCCGTAGTAAACCAGCTCGGCGTAGCGGGGGATGAGGCTGTCCCGGAGGTGGAGCACCTCCCGGTCCAAAGTGAGGGATTCCACCGCCCGGTGGGCGGCCTGCAGGAGGGTGCCCCCCGGGGTTTCGTACACCCCCCGGGACTTGAGGCCGACATAGCGGTTTTCCACCAGGTCCACCCGGCCGATGCCGTGTTCGCCGGCGAGGTCGTTGAGCCGGGCCAGCAGCGCCGCCGGACTGAGGCGCTCGCCGTCCACCGCCACCGGGTCCCCGGCCTCGAAGTCGATCTCCACGTAGCGGGGCGTGTCCGGCGCCGCTTCCGGGGCGCGGGTGAGGACGAACATGTCCGCCGGCGGCTCGGCCCAGGGGTCCTCCAGGATGCCCCCCTCAAAGCTCAGGTGCAGGAGGTTGCGGTCCATGGAGTAGGGTTTGTCGGCGGTCACCGGCACCGGGATGCCGTGCCTCCGGGCATAGGCGAGGAGCTCCTCCCGGCCGCCCAAATCCCACTCCCGCCAGGGGGCGATGATGGTGAGGTCCGGGGCCAGGGCGGTGTAGGTGAGCTCGAAGCGCACCTGGTCGTTGCCCTTGCCGGTGGCGCCGTGGGCCACGGCGTCGGCGCCGGTGGCCCGGGCCACCTCCACCTGGGCCTGGGCAATCAGGGGCCGGGCGATGGAGGTCCCCAGGAGGTACGAGCCCTCATAAACCGCATTGGCCCGCATCATCGGGAAGACGAAGTCCCGGACAAACTCCTCCCGGCGGTCCAGGACCTGGACCTCATCGGCGCCGGTGGCCCGGGCTTTTTGGGCCACCTCGGCCACCTCCTCCCCCTGGCCGATGTCGGCGCAGAAGGCCACCACCGGGCAGCGGTAGGTCTCCTTGAGCCATTTCAGGATGACGGAGGTGTCCAGCCCGCCGGAGTAGGCCAGCACGATTTTTTTTATATTGGTCATTTTTCCTATTTCCTATCCATCATTTTTAAAGTTTAACATAGGTTGTTTTTATCTCGATAATTCAGAATTCGTCAACCCATCCGGTGCCTTCACAGTTGTAACAAGCTCCTCCTCCACCTCCATCCCCTGTACAGATATTGCAAGGTTTCTTTCTCCACAAGCGAGTAAGAGAGGATTCCTGGTGGAGAGGTTCATATTTATTAATTCTTCTTTTTTATTATCTGATAATCTGTTATTATTTTAAAATTCTTTGCAAAGCACCTCGAGCATATAAGCTTTTTTGAAAATAATTTAAGTGTAATTATCGTGAGGCCTGGTCTATTTAAATTTTTAATCCATGAATTTGTTACGCAACGAAAACCCACACATAAGACAATAAATAATTTTTTTCATTTATATTGTCATTTAAATTATTTTAAACAAACAAATAAGGGGAGGTATTTTATATCTCTTCTCCATGTCATGCCCAATTTTTTCTTAAAAACCCATCTGACTCGGGCATGGAATGGAAAGGGACCAGAGGTAGTTCTTAGTATTCGTTAATCAAACATCATTTTTCGCTGATAGCGCAGAGTCCGCCGGCCGCAGCGGGGACACGGGAACTGCCTCACCGCTTCCCCGTCATCGATCGGCAGCAGCCTCTCCCGGGTGCCGGGACAATAGTGGGGCTGCCGGTATTCCTCCCAGCTTCTGAGCTTCAGGCGCACAAATTTCCGGCCGCCGGGGCAATACCCGGTCACCGCCGGGGAAGCCCGGCCGCCGCCGATCACCAGGTCCGTGGCATAGCCGCAGCCGGGAGCAGTGCAGGACACCCTGCCGGATTCCCCGGCGAGGGCCTGAACCGCCATCAGCAGGAGCGAGAGAAAAGCCCCCAGAATGACGATCTGCCGAAGCAGTTTTCTGATGCGCATCGTGATGACTCCCTGCTCCCCCTTGGGTCCGCCGCCAGTTTTTCCGCCTTTCCCGGCAGAGTCGGCCTGCCTGGCCCTCCCCTCACCGGGATTGGAGAAGCGGTCTGGATAGAAGGTAAGGGGCAACGCTTTTTAGCCCCCTCCCCAGATCAACCTACCCCAGCAGCCACTCCAGCAGCGCCTTCTGGGCGTGCAGGCGGTTTTCCGCCTGGTCCCAAGCGGCGGACTGGGGCCCGTCCAGCACCTCGGAGGTGATCTCCTCCCCCCGGTGGGCCGGCAGACAGTGGAGCACGATGGCCTCCGCGGCGGCGTGGCCCAGGAGCTCGGTGTTCACCTGATAGGGGCGGAAGACCGCCCGGCGCTGCTCCGCCTCCCCCTCCTGGCCCATGGAGGCCCACACGTCCGTGTTCACCACCTGGGCGCCGGCCACCGCCGCCACCGGGTCCGGCATGAGAAAGATGCGCCGTCTCCCCTCTCTGGCCAGGGCCATCAGGCCCGGGTCCGGCTCATAGCCCGGCGGACAGGCCAGGTGCAGCTCAAAATCCAGGCGCAGGGCCGCCGTGATCCAGGAGTTGGCCACGTTGTTGCCGTCCCCCACCCAGGCCACCTTGAGGCCCGTCAGCCCCCCGAAGCGCTCCTCCACGGTCATGAGGTCGCTCAGCACCTGGCAGGGGTGGTGGCTGTCGGTGAGGCCGTTGATCACAGGGATGGTGGCATGCGCCGCCAGCTCCTCCAGCATCTCCTGGGCAAAGGTGCGCACCACCACCGCGTCCACATACCGGGACAGCACCCGGGCGGTGTCGGCCAGGGGTTCGGCTCGGGAGAGCTGGGTCTGGCCCCGCTCCAGGTAAATGCTGGCCCCCCCCAGCTGCGCCATCCCCGCCTCAAAGGAGACCCGGGTGCGGGTGGAGGGCTTGTCGAAGAGCATGGCCAGGGTGCGGCCGGCAAGGGGCCGGGGGCAGCGTCCCTGGCGCTGCAAGGCCTTGAGCTCATGGGCCCGCCTCAGAAGCGCGGTGATCTCTTCTGCGGTCAGGTCCAAAAGCGTGAGCAGATGACGGGTCATGAGCAGACTGCCTCCATGGCCCGGGCCAGGAGTTCCAGGCCCCGGTCCAGTTCCTCCCGGGCGATGATGAGGGGCGGCAGGAGCCGGATGACGTTCCCCTGGGTGCAGTTGATGAGTAAACCCCGCTCCCGGGCGGCGGCCACCAGGGGCGCCCCTTCCCGGGAGAGCTCCAGGCCCCACATCAGCCCCAGGCCCCGCACCCGGGTGATCACCGGGAAACGCCGGGCCAGGTCTGTGAGCCGCTTTTCCAGATACTCGCCCTTTTCCCGCACCGTGGCCAGAAATCCCGGCGCGGTGAGGGTCTGCACCACCGTCAGGGCGGCTTGGGCGATGACCGGGCCGCCGCCGAAGGTGCTGGCGTGGGTGCCGGGCACAAAGGCCTTGGCCACCTCCTCGGTGGACAAAAGCGCCCCCATGGGGAGTCCGTTGGCCAGCCCCTTGGCGGTGGCCAACACATCGGGGACCACCCCAAAGTGTTCGTGGGCAAAGAGGCGGCCGGTGCGCCCCATCCCGGTCTGCACCTCATCCAGGGCCAAAAGCAGGCCGAAGCGGTCGCACAAGCGGCGCACCCCCGGCAGATATTCCGGGTCCGGGACATTGACCCCGCCCTCCCCTTGGATGGGCTCCAGGAGCACGGCGCAGGTGGCCTCATCCACCGCCGCCTCCAGGGCCGCCAGGTCATTGAAGGGCACAAAGGCAAATCCAGGGAGAAGAGGCTCAAAGCCCTGCTGGAACTTCTCCTGGCCGGTGGCGGACAGGGCCCCCAGGGTGCGGCCGTGGAAGGAGTTCAGCATGCAGATGATCCTATGGCGACCGGGGCCGTGCTTTTCCCGGCTCCAGCGGCGGCAGAGCTTGATGAGCCCCTCCACCGCCTCGGCGCCGCTGTTGCAGAAAAACACCCGGTCGGCGAAGGTGTGCGCCACCAGGGCCTCCGCCAGCTCCACCATGGGGGGGGTGTAATAGAGATTGGAGACGTGCACCAAGGTGGTGAGCTGCTCCGCCGCCGCCCGGGCCACCCGGGGGTGGGCATGCCCCAGGTTGCACACCGCCAGGCCGGCCACGAAGTCCAGATACTCCCGGCCGGCATCGTCCCAGACCCGGCAGCCCTCCCCCTTCACCAGCACCAGGGGCTGGCGGCCGTAGGTCTGCATCACCACCCGGTCCGCCCGGTCCATCCAGTTCTCCACGGTACCTCCTGCAGGGGCGGGGAAGGGGGCTAAGGGGCGTGGCCCCTTACCGCCTCCCCCATCCCCTCCCCCAATCCCTTAGAGGCTATCAGGCCACAATCTCCGTGCCGACACCGGAGTCGGTGAAAATCTCCAGGAGCAGCACATGGGGGATGCGGCCGTCCAGGATATGGGCCTTGGCCACCCCCTCCTCCAGGGCCTCCAGGCAGCACTTGAGCTTGGGGATCATGCCGCCCTTCGCCACCCCGGCCTCCAGGAGCTCCACCGCCTGCCGGCGGCTGAGGCTGGAGATGAGCCGGCCCTCCGCATCCAGCACCCCGGGCACATCGGTGAGTAGGATGAGCTTGGCCGCCGCCAGGGCCCCGGCCACCGCCCCGGCCACCGAGTCGGCGTTGATGTTGTAGGTTTCGCCCCCCTCCCCCGCCCCCACCGGGGCAATCACCGGAATGAAATGCTGGCTCTGCAGGGCCCGGATGAGGTCGGTGTTCACCCGGGTGACCTCCCCCACCAGCCCGATGTCAATGATCTCCGGGGGCTCATCCTCCCGGGGTTTGTAGTATTCCAGCTTCTGGGCCCGGAGGAGTTGGCCGTCCTTGCCGGAGAGGCCCACCGCCCGGCCCCCCGCCTGGTTGATGAGATTGACGATTTCCTTATTGATCTTGCCCGCCAGCACCATCTCCACCACATCCATGGTGGCCGCGTCCGTCACCCGCAGGCCCTCCACAAACCGGGTGGGGATGTTGAGCTGCTTCAGATACTCCCCGATCTGCGGGCCACCCCCATGCACCACCACCACATGGATGCCCAGATATTGCAGCAACGTCACATCCCGGGCGAACCCCTCCTTGAGGGCCGGCTCCTGCTGGGCCGCGCCGCCGTACTTCACTACCACCGTCTGCCCCTGAAACCGCTTGAGGTAGGGCAGCGCCTCCAGCAGCACCTCCGCCTTGGCAATCCATTCCTGGGTCATGGTCGTCAGTGGCAGTGGAGGGGAGGGCCGAGGGAGCGGTGGCTCCCCCGCCCTCCCCTCCAACTCCCCTCCCCACCCCCTTTATGGGGTTGGGGGAGAGGGTTTGGGAGAGGGGTTAGGGGTCTTCGGCCCCTGACCCCCTCTCCCAACTCTTATCTCCTTTTACAAAATATACCGGCTCAGGTCCTCGTCCTCGATGAGGCTGGCCAGACGCTCCCGGACATATTCCGCGGTGATGGTGATGGTCTGTTCGCCCAGGTCGGGGGCGTGGAAGGAGACGTCCTCCAGGAGTTTTTCCATCACGGTGTGCAGGCGCCGGGCGCCGATGTTTTCGGTGCGTTCATTCACCCGGGTGGCCAGGGCGGCCAGCTCCTTCACGGCGTCGGGGGTGAACTCCAGGGTGATGCCCTCGGTGGCCAGCAGGGCCTGGTATTGTTTGATGAGGGCGTTTTCCGGCTCGGTGAGGATGCGTTCGAATTCCGCCGGCCCCAGGGGGTGGAGTTCCACCCGGATGGGGAAGCGGCCCTGCATCTCGGGGATGAGGTCCGAGGGTTTGGACATGTGGAAAGCCCCGGAGGCGATGAAGAGGATGTGGTCGGTCTTCACCATGCCGTATTTGGTGGTCACGGTGGTGCCTTCCACAATGGGGAGCAAATCCCGCTGCACGCCTTCCCGGGAGACGTCCGGTCCCCGGCCGTGGTCCCGGCCCACGATCTTGTCGATCTCATCCAGGAAGATGATGCCGTGCTGCTCCACCTTGCGGCGGGCCTCCTCCACCACCTTGTCCATGTCGATGAGGCGCTGGGACTCCTCCTGCAGGAGAATCTCCCGGGCTTCCCGCACCTTCACCCGGCGGGTCTTGGTGCGGCCCGGCAGGAGGTTGCTCAGCATCTCCTTGAAATTGAACTCCAGCTCCTCCAGGCCGGTGCTGGAGAAGATCTCCACCACGGGGGTGGCCCGCTGGGTGACCTCCAGGTCCACGAAGCGCTCCTCCAGCCTGCCTTCCCGGAGCATCTGCCGGAGGCGCTCCCGGGTGGTGGAGGCCTCCCCCTCGGCGGCAGGACGGCCCGGCCCCGGGGTGGGCCCGGCGGGCAGAAGCAGCTGCAGCAACCGCTCCTCCACCGCCTCCTCGGCCTTGGCCCGCACCCGCTCCCGCTCCTCGGCCTTGACCATGCTCACCGCCAGCTCCATCAAGTCCCGCACCATGGACTCCACGTCCCGGCCGACATAGCCCACCTCGGTGAACTTGGTGGCCTCGATCTTGAGGAAGGGCGACTGGGCCAGCTTGGCCAGCCGGCGGGCGATCTCGGTCTTCCCCACCCCGGTGGGGCCGATCATAATGATGTTTTTAGGGGCGATCTCATCCCGCAGGTGCTCGGGGATCTGCTGGCGCCGCCAGCGGTTCCGCAGGGCAATGGCCACGGATTTCTTGGCCTCTTCCTGCCCGATGATGTATTTGTCCAATTCCGCCACGATCTCCCGGGGGGTGAGGTGATCCTTGGAGGCGGGGAGGTCATTTTTCCTTTCCATACGTTCAGACCTGTTTACCTGTTGTAAGGAACAATCGACTTCTCCTGTTGAAGGCAGGGAAAGCTTCATCCAGCAATCCATCCCTGGAGCTGTGCAATGAGGCAAATGTCAGCCCGGGAGTCCGCCGCAACAGACTGGCATCCATGCAGAACACCGCTGCACCCTCAGGGCGATCAGGGCGGCCAGAGGCATCCTCAGGGGAGCCGGCCCGGGAAGAGCGCCGCGGTTCCGGGCGGCCTGGGTCCTAGGTCCCCGGGTATCGCATCTTCCCACCCGTTTTCCCGGCCGGAGGATTTCCCGTTCTGCCCCAAATGATCCCCGCAAGCTATCAGAAAACCAGGCGCGGCATTGCCCGGAAAGACAGTGACCGCCACCCGGACCGGCTGCCGCCTCCGCCCGGCACCGCCGGCAGCACCTCGAACCATGGAGGGTCAGCCAGGACAAAAATCAAGCCATATTGTCAGAATTCATTCATTTTATTGACTGACTGCAGTAAATGCCCACATAAAACAGGGTTAATCTAAAGATATTTCAGATATGATTATAGCAGCAATCCTCTGATACCACTCTGATAAAATTTACAGCTCCTCGATGACGATTTCTTTATTGGTATAGACACACAGCGACCCGGCGATGGCCAGGGCCTCCCGGCAGATCTCCGCCGGGCTGAGCTGCGTGTGGGCCAGGAGGGCTTTGGCTGCGGCCAGGGCGTAGGGCGCCCCGGAGCCGATGGCCATCACGCCTTCGTCCGGCTCGATAACGTCCCCCGTGCCCGTGACCAGGAAGGTGCCCTGGGCGTCCACCGCCAAAAGCAGCGCCTCCAGGCGCCGCAGAATCTTGTCCGTGCGCCAGTCCTTGGCCAACTCCACCACCGCCCGGGTGAGGTTCCCCTGGTGGGCCTCCAGTTTGGCCTCCAGGCGCTCAAAGAGGGTGAGCGCGTCCGCCGCGGCCCCGGCAAAGCCCACGATGACCTTGCCGTGATAGAGACGCCGGACTTTTCGGGCCCGGTGCTTCATCACCATGTCCCCGAGGCTCACCTGGCCGTCGCCGGCCACCGCCACCTTTCCCTCCCGGCGCACCATGAGCACCGTGGTCCCCCGCCAGTTTTCCGTGTCAGGCTTCATGGTTGGCCTTCGGTCTTGGGAAGGGGGCCAGAGCCCGGGGCCCTTGCCCCTCCCCCCCAGCCTGGCGGGAGGAGGAAGAGGGCCCAAGGCAGGGCAAAGGGCTCCCCCGCCTCCCCCCGATCACTTACTCCCACCCCGCGGATGGGTGCGGTCGTATTCTGCCATGAGGCGGTCCAGGTCCAGGTGCAGGTAGCGCTGGGTGCTGGAGATGCTGGCGTGGCCGAGCAATTCCTGTACCGCCCTGAGGTCGGCGCCCCCCTCCAGGAGGTGGGTGGCGAAGCTGTGCCTGAGGGCGTGGGGGTTGAGCCCTCCCGGCACCCCCGCCTGCCGGGCCCGGGCCGCCACGATGCGGGCCACCCCCCGAGCGCTCAAAGGCCCCCCCTGCCGGTTGAGGAACAGGGCCGAGGTGGCCATGCCCCGGCGGGCCAACAGCGCCTCCCGGAGCGGCAGGTAGGCGGCCAGGACCTGGCGGGCCGGGCGGCCCAGAAAGGTCAGCCGCTCCCTGCCCCCCTTGCCCAGGACTTTCAGCACCCCTCGCTCCAGGTCCACGTCCGCCAGGGTCAGCCCCGCCAGCTCCGACAATCTCAGGCCCCCGGCGTAAAAGACCTCCAGGATGGCCAGGTCCCGCACCCGGGCAAAATCCCCGCCTTCGGGCCGCCCCAGGAGCTGCACCACCTCATCCACGGTCAAAAACCGGGGCAGGGGCTTGTCCAGCTTCGGGGTGGGGGCCAACGCCGCAGGGTTGGTCTCCAGACGCCCCTGGACTTGGAGAAAAGTGAAAAAGGTCCGGAGGCTGGCAAGTTTGCGGGCCAGGGTGGTTTTGCGGCGCCCCCGGGCCACCTGGGCCAGGTAGGGCCTGAGCTGGCGGTAGGTGGCCAGCTCCAGGGGCTGGCCCGGGTGGTGTTCCTCCCAGAAGCCCAGAAAGGCCCGCAGATCCGCGGCATAGTTCCGCACCGTGTGGGGCGACAGCTGCCGCTCCACCCGCAGATGGGTGAGAAAATCCTCCAGGGCCTTCCAGGCTGGCACCCCGATCCGATTCCTTTCCCGCCTTCACCGGCGAGCCGCCTTGCCACTTCGCCCCTGTCCGGCGCCCCGGGCAGTGCTCCCGACGAGTGGCGGAGAATAAAGATAAAGTTTTTATCTATCACGGGGCGCTGAAAAAGCCAAGAGAGCGCCGGGGGGAAGGGGGTCGTTCCCTGCACCCTGGACCGCCGGCAGCGCCCGGGGATGTGTCCGCGGCCCGGGGAGGGGTGGGCTCAGTGCAGGCGGCGGCGCAAGGCGGCGGAGACCTGCTGGGAGAGGGTCTCCAGAGGGTAGGGTTTGGGGAGAAAGCTCACCCCGGCCGGCAGGCGCAGGTTTTCCTCCTCGCTGTAGCCGCTGCACATGAGCACCGGGATGCTGGGGTTGAGGGCCCGGAGCCGCTCCAGGGTCTGGTGGCCGTCCATGCCCGGCATGATCATGTCCAGGAGCACCAGGTCGATCTGGCTCCCCTTTTCCCGAAAGAGGGCAACGGCGCTTTCACCGTCCGGCGCCTCCATGACCTGGTAACCCAATTTCTGCAGGAGTTTGGAGGCCACCTTGCGCAGGAGGGGCTCATCATCCACCACCAGAATGGTGCCCCGGCCGGTGACGATTTCCATCTCCGGCGTGGGCAACACCTGGGCCTGGGCGGCGCTGGCGGGCAGGAGGACCTCAAAGACCGAGCCTTTTCCCGGCGTGGAGTGCACCCGGATGGCGCCCCGGTGATTCTTGATGATGCGATGGGCCGAGGCCAGCCCCAGGCCGCTGCCCTGGCCGGGTTCCTTGGTGGTAAAGAAGGGCTCAAACAGATGCCGCATGGTTTCCTGGTCCATGCCGATGCCGGTGTCCTCCACCGTCAGGACCACATAAGTGCCCGGTTGCGGCGAAAAATGCGGTTCGTCCCAGCGCCGGAGCTCCTCCACCCCGGTGCGGACGATGATGGTGCCTCCCTGGGGCATGGCCTGCCAGGCATTGATGAGCAGGTTCATGATCACCTGCTGCAACTGGCTCGGATCCGCCTCCACCGCCGGCAGCTGGGGGGCCAGATCCTTGATGACGATGAGTTCCCGGCGGGTGCGGGCAAACATGTCGGTGGTGAACTCCACCAGGTTGTTCAAATCCAGGGGCTTCAAGTCGTCGTTGCCCCCGCGGCGGAAGGACAGGAGTTTCCGGGTGATCTCCCGGCCGGCCTTCACCTGGCGCTCGATCTCCTTCAGGTCGGCATAGAAGGGATGATCCGGGGTGATCTTGGAGAGCATCAGGGTGGTGAGCCCGATGATGATCATGAGCAGGTTGTTGAAGTTGTGGGCCAGGCCGCCGGCCAGGGTGGCCACGATCTCCTGCTGCTGGGCCACCTCCAGTTGCCGCTGCAAGCTGATCTCCTCCGAGATGTTGCTGCTTAAGGCCACCGACCCCGCCACCCGGCCGTTTTCGTCGTAGAGCTTGCGGATGGACAGCCGGGCCGGCACCCGCTGACCGTTGCGGTGGAGAAACTCCACCTGCCGGTTGATGACCTCCCCCTTCTCCCTGAGCTCCGTCAACACCCCCTGCAATTCCCCCTCGTTGGCATAGAGGATGGAAAAATGGCGGTCCAGGAGTTCCTCGGGGGAGTAGCCGAATTCCACCGCCACCTGCGGGTTGACGTGGGTGAAGAGGCCCTGGGCGTTGACCACGCTCATGGCCAGAGGCGCCGCCTCGATGATTTGGTTGAGGAAATGGGTGGTCTGGCTGAGGTCGCGCTGCATCTGTTGGAAGGCCGTGATATCCCGGGCCACCAGAACGGCACCGCTGAACTTGCCCTGGGTGTCTTGCAGCAAGGTCACGGTGGCCAGAAAGGTGCGGCCCCGATGCTGCCAGTAAAACTCATGGGGACCCGGGGCGGAGGCCTCCGGACGCGAGGGGAACAAAAGAGAGAAAGGCGCCTCCTCCAGATCGGACATGACCTCGGAGAAGTGCCGGCCCACCGCCGCCTCGGGAGTCAGCCCCAGATGCCGGGCCGCCGCCTGGTTGATCCGGGTCAGGTGACGCTCGCCATCCATCACCAGGATGAGGTCGGGGATGCTGTTGAAGGTGTTCTCCCAGACCACCCGGGACACCGTGTTCTCCTGGAGGCCCGCCGCCATCCGGTTGAGGGTGCGGCCCAGACGGGCCAGCTCATCGTCACCCTTAAGCCTGACCCGATAGTCCAGGTCACCCCGGTTGAAGGCCTCGGCGGCCTCGGTGAGTTGGCTGAGACCGGTGGTGAGGCCCCGTGCCAGCATCAACGCCGCCGCCAGGGCAGCCAGCGCCAACCCCAGGAGCACCACCCCCAGGGAGAGCTTCATCTGCCGGAGTCTGAAGAAGAAGAGCCCCTGGCTTTGCTGCAGGGCCTTCTCCAGCCCTGCCCGGGCCGGTTCCACCAGCTGGTGGGCCGCCCGCCCCGGGGAGACCGCCACCAGCGTGAGGTGAGGCTCCCCCGGCCGGGCAGGGGAGAGGGTGACGGCCACCGCCAGCGGGTTCCCGGGCCAGGCAGGAAGCGGCAGCTGTCGCCACTCCGACCCGAGAACCTCGACCTCTTCCAGCACCGGCGCCAGGAGGGCTTCCCAGACGCCGGGAGGCAGGCCCCCCTCCCGAAGGCCGCCTTTCTCGGCCCTCCGGGCGTGGAAAAGAATGCGGCGACTGCGGGTATCCACCAGGAAAAGCTCCTCCACCTGATCCCCGGGATGGAGGAGCTGCCCCTCCAGAGCCGGGTCCTGGAGAACCGCCGGCCATCTCTCGGGGGGATGGGAGGCGAGCCACGCCTGAAGATGGTCGGCGGCATGCCGGACCCAGACCCGCAGCTGCTCTGCCTGCAGGTGGTGCACCTGGCTCTGGACCCTTTCCCCCACCTCCACCTGAATCTGAAGGAGCGCCGGAGCGAGGTCCCGGTCCAGGCGGTGGGAGAAAAACTCCAGGGCCAGGATGACGCTGAGGGACGGCAGCAGGCCTGCCAGCAGACCGAAAAGCAGGATGCGGCCCCTAAAGGTGGCTCCCCGAGACCTTCTCCTGGGAGGCTGGCCGCCTCCTTTCGGTTCCGGATGCTGTCCCCTGTCCACGGAAGTGCCGGTCATCTGCCTGGGATGTGGAGGGGCCGCGGTCCGGGCTCCACCCCGGCCAGCCCGCTGCCCTGCCCCGCCCGGGATCCCCAGGAGCCTGGAGCGCCACGGGATCCTCAAGCCGCAGTGCCTGGCGCCCCCTGGGGGAAGGGATCGGCAGCGGCGGGCTGGCCCCGCCCCGGCACGCACAACCCCGTTTCCCCTCTCTCTCGGCTCCCGCCCCGGGAAACTTTATAAAAATCAGGAGAGAATGAAGAATTGTCGAATATTCCTGAAGAGTTGACCGTGCCGGCCCCCACCGGGACCGGGCGGACGGCCGGGGGAAGGCGCACACGTCCCCCCCTTGGAGGGCCGAAGCTGCAGGACAGCCATCTTTCCCGGCCCGCCCCGTGGCGCCGGACCGGAGGGAGGGGCCGGAAAACCGGGCCCGCCCTCCGGGTGCCTGTCAATAGGTGAAGACCCGCATCCGGGTGGGGGAGGTGAGGTAGGTGTCCAGTTCGGCCTGCAGTTTCTGGCGCTCCGGGCTTTTCAGCCACTTCTCCCAGTCCTCCAGGGATTCCCAGGAACTGATCACCAGATAGTAATTGGGGTCGTCCACCGCATGGAGGGTCTCCCCGGAGATGTAGCCCGGCTGCTGCATGGCCAGCACCCGCATCTGCCGGAGCAGCCGCACGATTTCCTTGACATTTTTCCCTTTGATCTCCCGTTCCAGCAGGACCTTGACCATAGAACCTCCTCGGACTGCGGCCCCGGGATGGCCCCCGGAGCCCCGCAGTGGGAATTGGCGGTGCAGCAGGCGCTGGCCGGGAGGCACGGCTGGCGACCACGCCTGCCTGCAGGGGTCATTCTACCTTATTTTTCCCCGGAATTGACCCCTTTTCTCCCGGGCCGTCCGCCTTGAGAGGGATGGCCGGCTGTGGTATGATGCCTCCAGGAGACCCGGACGGGCACCGGGCCGGCAGAGGGGGTGCGGTCCGTGCAGCCGCGGCAGGGTCTCCCGGGGGGACGGCGCACCATGGTAAACCTGGGGGAATTGCGGCGGCGGCTCAACCGCGAGGAGGAGGCTTGGCTCTCGCCCCATGCCACCAGAAGCTCCCAGGCCCGGCGGCGGCGCTTCGAGGAGCGCATCTCCCGGGGGCACCGCCTGGACTTTGCGGTGGATGCCGACCGCATCCTGCACTCCCGGGCCTACACCCGCTACATCGACAAGACCCAGGTCTTTTACCTGGTGGAGAATGAGCATATCAGCCACCGGGTCCTGCATGTCCAGCTCCTCTCCAAGATCGCCCGCACCATCGGCCGCTATCTCAGGCTGAATGAGGACCTCCTGGAGGCCATCGCCCTGGGCCACGACATCGGGCACCCCCCCTTCGGCCACGACGGCGAGCGCATCCTCTCCGAGCTCTGTGAGGCCCACGGCATCGGCCCCTTTTTGCACAGCCTCCAGGGGGTGCGGTTTCTGGACCGGGTGGAGAAGGGCGGCCGGGGGCTCAATTTGAGCCTCCAGGTGCTGGACGGCATCCTCTGCCATGACGGTGAAAGCCATCTGGAGCGCCTGGCGCCGGTCCGGGACAAGAGCTTCGACGATCTGGAGGCCGAAATCCGCCTCAAGTTGGCCCGCCCGGAGGCCGATCTCAGGCCCATGACCCTGGAGGCCTGCGTGGTGCGCCTGGCGGACACCATCAGCTATATCGGCCGGGACCTGGAGGACGCCATCATCCTCCACCTGGTGCGCCGGGAGGATCTGCCCCCGCTGGTGGTGGAGCGCCTGGGGGCCACCAACGGCACCATCGTCTATAGCCTGGTCACCGACCTCATCGCCCACAGCTTTGAGAAAAATTACGTGGGCTACAGCCCCGAGGTGGGGGAAGCCCTCAAGACCCTCAAAGACTTCAACTACGAACGCATCTACAACAATCCCCTCATCAAACGGGAGATCGGCAAGATCCAGGACCTCTGCGCCGACCTCTTTGCCCGCTTCCTCAAGGACGTGCGGGAAAGACGGCGGGACTCCCCCATCTGGCGGGACTTTCTGGACGGCATGGCCCCCGAATACCTCAAGGAGAGCGAGCCCGCCGAGGTGGTACGGGATTTCATCGCCTCCATGACCGATGCCAACTTCCTGCGGCAGTGCCAGGAGCTCTTCTTCCCCAAGCCCCTGCCCCTGCGCTTCGCCTGAGGTGGCCCATGCGGGTGATGACCTTCAACCTGCGCTTCGCCAACCCGGCCGACGGCCCCAATCACTGGGAATACCGCAAAGAACTGGTGGTGGAGGTCATCCTCACCCACGCCCCGGACCTTTTGGCCACCCAGGAGGGCACGGTGCCCCAGCTGGAATACCTGGCGGCGCACCTCCCCGGCTACCTCCCCCTCACCGCCCACCGGGAGGTGGATGTCACCTGCCAGTACCCCACCATCTTTTACCGCAGCGCCGCCCTCATCGCCGGGGAGAGCGATGAATTCTGGCTGTCCTTGACGCCGCGCATCCACCGCAGCCTCAGCTGGGACAGCGCCTTCCCCCGCATGGTCACCTTCGGTCTCTTTCAGGAGCGGGGCCGGGAGCTTCAGTTTCTCTTTCTGGACACCCACCTGGACCATGTCTCCAAAGAGGCCCGCCTCATGGGCTCCCGCATGATCCGGGAGTATTTTTTCGGCCTGGGCCGCCCCCTCATCCTGGCGGGGGATTTCAACGAGCCCCCGGACGCCCCGGTCTACCGGGAACTGACCGGCCCCGGCAGTCCCCTGGTGGATTCCTGGCGGATGCTCCACGCCCCGGGGGATGACCCCACCACCCAGCATCAGTTTGACGGCCAGCCCCGGGGCAGCCGCATCGACTGGATCCTGGTGAGCCCCCCCTTCCGGGTGACCGGGGCCTGGATTCTCCACGATCACAAGGATGGGCGCTATCCTTCGGACCATTTTCCCTATCTCATCGAGGTGACCTATTGACATGGGGTTCCGGCTTCTTCCTCTGTGCGCCCTGCTGCTGACGCTCTGCCGGCCGGCGGCGGCCACCCCCCCTCCCCTGCCCCTCTACTCCGCCCTGGGCGGCGGGATGGAGGAGGTGGTGGTGGAAAAGAGCATCCACCTGAGCCATCTGGCCCTGCGCAAACAGGTCCGCTGGCAGGTGCTGGCCCGGCACAATGGCATCTCCGAACCCTACCGCCTCAAGAAGGGGATGACCCTGACCATCAACAACACTCATATCGTCCCCACCGAGCTGGACCACGGCCTCCTCATCAACCTGCCGGAGCTGACCCTGTACCATTTTGTCCAGGGCGTCTATCAGCGGCGCTATGCCCTGGCGGTGGGCCGCCGCAGCTGGCCCACCCCCACCGGGGACTACCGCATCGTCAACAAGGCCCGCAACCCCACCTGGATCGTGCCCGCCTCCATCCGGGAGGAGATGGCGGAAAGCGGGAGGGAGGTGCCGGAACGGGTGCCGCCGGGCCCCAATAACCCCCTGGGGGAGTTCTGGCTGGGGACCTCGGCCCCCGGGGTGGGCATCCACGCCACCAACCGGCCCTGGTCCATCGGCACCTCCGCCTCCCATGGCTGCATCCGCATGCTCCCGGAGGAGATCGCCCAGCTCTTCCCGCAGGTGGAGGTGGGCACCCCGGTGAAGATCATCTACCGGCCCGTCAAAATGGCGCTGGTGGCGGACCGGGTCTATCTGGAGGTCCACCCCGACATCTACGGCCGGGAGAAAAAGCCCCTGGAAACCGTGAAACATCTGGCCGCGGTGCATGGGCTGACGGACCGCATCGATTGGGACAAGGCGGCCCAGGTGGTGAAAGCCCGGGAGGGCATCGCCGCGGACATCTCCCTCACCCCGGCGCCCATCCCCGGGAGCACCACCGCGGAAGCCCCCACCCCCAGGGAGATGGGCCTTTTGCCTTTACAGCGCCAGGACCGGAAGGTAGAATGAGGTGGTTTGCAAGGCGGGGGAGCGGAAATTCCCTGCCCGTCGCCCTCCACCAAAGGGAGGAGGCCCCAACAGAGGGCCCGGGCGCAGGTTACCCTTTGTTTTCGCCGGCAATGCCTCCCGAAAGAGGACGGCCGGGGTCACCCCCCGGCGGTGGGATGCCATGGAACGGCCACACCCTGATCCCCAGGCAGTGCGGGAGGAAAACCGCAAGCTGCGCTATCTGAGATTCCTGGTGGACCTGGCCCTCCGGGAGATCCGGGCCGGCCGCTACACCCACGAGGAGGCCCTCCGGGTGGTGGAGAATGTCCGGACCCAGGCCTTAAAGCTCTTTCCCGGCAAAGAGACCGCCTTTGAGGTGATTTACCGCCCCCGTTTCCAGCGGGTCATCTCCGAAACTTTCTCCCTGCATTAACGAAGGAAGGATCCCTGACCCATGCGCGCAAAACTTCTCCCCTGGTGCCTCCTGTGCCTCATTCTCGCTGCCCCCTTCAGTGCGGCTTGGGCGCAGTCCGCCCCGCCCCAGACGGCCCCCCCGGCCGCCCCCCCGCCGGCCTGCGGCCCGGACCACGCCATCATCTACAAGCGGGCTGTGAGCCTCCTGGACAGCGCCGAAAAGAAGCTGAACGCCAAGTACACCGCGGAAGCCAAGACCCTGCTCAAAGAGGCCAACGCCCTGTTCACTATCCTCACCAAGGAGTGCGGCCCTACGCAGGCGGAGCGGCTCCTGACGGAAAAGGAGCTGCAGCAGGAGGCCATCAACAAGAAGCTCTCCGATGACGCCCTGGCCGCCTCCGAGCGGCTGCTCAAGACCGCCGCGGACAAGGAAAAACAGGCGGAGCAGCTGGAGCGCCAGGGGAACCATGACGCCAGCCTGGCCCTGCAGCGCCAGGCCAAGGCGGAGTATGAGCTGGCCCATCTGCAGGCCGTCAAGGCCCAGCTCTACGCCCTGCGCAACCAGCAGATGATCTTTCAATACCTGCGCAAGTAAAGGTGTTGTGAGACCGAACCAGGCTGAGGTGGGGCAATCCCGCCTCCGGATGATCTCTCAATACCTGCGCCAGTGAGAGTGCTGGGGGCTCAGGCTCCCGGGGGCGTCAGGGGGGCTTGAGGCCCCGGAGGGCCAGAGCCTTTGCCCCCCGTAGGCCTTGGCCCGGTGCCTGGGGGATTTCCCACCCCCCGGCTGAGCGAGGGGAGGCGAGACGGGCGTCAGGCCCAGGGCGGCATACCCCCCGCCCTCCCTCCAATCGCATCGTAGGGGAGCGGGCACATTCACGGATGCAATCCAGAAGGTGCAGTACCCGCACTCATTCCGGTCGCGGCAGGGAGGGGGAGCGCCCCGCCGGCGGCCTGCGGGACATTATCCGGGCTCCCGGTCAACCCCGGAGCCTCAGCCCTGAGCCCTAAAAGGCGCTTTCTTCTTCCCTCCCCGACGGAGAGATGCTGCCATGGAGCTCATCATCCTTCCGGAAAAGGTGGGGGCATTGGAAATCCTCACGTATCTGGTGGTCTGTCCCGAGACCGGCGAGGCCCTGGTGGTGGACCCGGGGGGGCCGGCCCCCGGCCTCCTGGCCCGGCTCCGCCGGGAGGGCTGGCGGGTGCGCTGGATTCTCAACACCCACGGCCACGCCGACCACACCGCCGGCAATGAGCCTTGGGCCGCCGCCACCGGGGCCCCGGTGGTGATGCACCGCCTGGACTGGGAGTTCTTCCGGCGCCCGGAGATGCAGGGGGAGGCCCGCCGGGAGGGCTTTCCGCCCCTCACCCGGGTGGACCTGGCGGTGGAGGACGGGCACCGCCTGCCCTTAGGCCGGCAGGAGGGTCTGCTCCTGCACACCCCCGGCCACACCCCCGGCTCCCTGTGTCTGTATTTCCCCGGCCACCTCTTCACCGGCGACACCCTCTTTGTGGAAGCCGCCGGCCGCACCGATCTGCCGGGGGGGTCCCTGGAGGCCCTGCTTAACTCCCTGGCCCACAAGATCCTGCCCCTGCCGGATGACACCCGCATCTGGCCGGGCCACGACTACGGCAGCACCTTTCCCTCCACCCTGGGGGCGGAAAAGGAAAACAACCCTTACCTCACCGATTTCTTCTGAGCCCTCGCCCCCATTTCCCGGCCCGGCGGCAACGGGTGCGGTTTTAATCCCCTCCCGGACCCACGCCGATAAGTCAGGCAGAAAGCCTCCCGGCCGCAGGAGTGTTACCCCCTGGGGCCGGCGTCCGGGCCGCCTTCCGGCCCAGCTGTCAGGTCTGGAGCATAAAGGAGGACCCGCGTCGTGGCCCTGGGCCCCCTCACCCTGGACATTCTCCTGGCGGAAGACGATCCGACGCTCATGGCAGCCCTGGCCGGCTTCCTTCGGCGCCGGGGCCACCGGGTGACCCAGGCCCGCCACGGCGGCGAGGCCCTGATTGCCCTCCAGGAGCAGGATTTTTCTCTGGTGATCACCGACCTCATCATGCCGGTGGCCGACGGCCTGGAGGTCCTGCGGGCCGCCCGGCGCCGGGAGCCTCCACCCCTGGTGGTCATTATGACCGGCTACGCCTCCATTGACAGTGCCATCCAGGCCATCCGGGAAGGGGCCTACGACTACCTGCGCAAACCCTTCAAATTACAGGAGATCGAGGTGGCGGTGGCCAACGCCGCCCGCTTTTTGGCCCTTTACCAGGAAAACCAGGCGCTGCTGCAACGCCTGGAGAACCTGTCGGCATGTCTTGCCGGCCCCCACCCGGGGACCGGGGACCGTTCCCCGCCCACCCCTTCCCGGGCGGCGCCGGAGGACAGGGATTCCCACCCCCTCGGCCCGGACCTGGAGCGGCTCCGCCTCCTCTACCAGGAGCGTCTCCTGTCAGAGACGGAGTATCACACCCTGAGACACAAAGTCTGACCCCGAAACGTGGAAGCCTGTCCCAATGATTAGCAAAGTCCAGGCCATCTTGAGCGTGCAACCGGAGAGGGCGGCATTTTTCCGGGACCTGCCCGCGGCTGCCTCCCCGCCGGATTCGGAGAAGACCTCGTGCGGCCCCGCTTCCTCCCTGTTCAGCGCCACCATCCAGTCGCTGCTCCGGACCCTGGCCGCCCGGGATCCTTATACCGCCCATCATTCCGTGCGGGTGACCAAGCTGGCCACCTGTTTTGCCGTCTACCTGGGACTGGGCTCCCAGGAGATCGCCACCCTGCACAACGCCGTGATCCTGCATGACCTCGGCAAAATCGGCATCAGCGACGCCATTCTGAACAAGCCCGGTCCTCTCACCCCCGAGGAGCGGGCGATCATCACGACGCATCCCCTCATCGGGGAACTCATCGTTGAACCCCTCAATCTCACCCCAGGCGAGCGGGACATCATCCTCCTCCACCATGAACGCTGGGACGGCACCGGCTATCCCCGGGGGATCGCCGGGACGGAGATCCCCTTCCTCTGCCGCCTCACCTCGCTGGCGGACGCCTATGACGCCATGATCACCGACCGCCCGTACCGCCGGGGTTTTCCCGCGGCGCAGGCCCTCAAGGAGATTGAAAGTCAGGCTGGGAGTCTCTACGACCCTGAGCTGACAGGAAAATTTGCCGCCTTCCTCCGGTCCTCCTGGCAGAAGATCTCCTGCGGCTCGCCCCTTTCCTGCCAAGCCGTGCTCTTTTCGTCGCCAGGCCGGTTCCCGACCCGGACCTCGGCCTCCCCCCACGCCTGACCCGGGAAAGACTAGACTTTGCACGGCCAAGCCTGGGTGTGGCGCAGGCTTCCTCCCCCAAAGGCCGGGCACGCCCCTTGCATAATGCCGATGCAGGGCGGTGGAGGAGCCGGAAGGGAGGGGGGAGGGGGTCCAGACCGCAGGAGGGCGGTGGAGAGGCGGGCCCCCGTCCCGCGGGGTGAGCCCCGCCGGGAGCCCAAGCGGGGAAGTCTCGGAGAGCGGGGAAGCTTGCCGCTTAAGCTGCGGGCCAAGTGGCCGGGAGCGCCAAGGCGAGGCATTCCGGCCGGGAGGGTTGCGGCCGGGGAAATCCCCTACCGGTCCGGCTGGCCAGGGCGGTCTCCTGCCCCTTCCCTGACCTCCGGAGGCGCAGCGGGGCAAGTCCACCGCCACCCGGGGCGCCCCGGGAGGCCAAAAGCGTGAATCCTGGGGGGCCCACCATGGTCAGGGGCAGCTGCCGCCCACACCCAGGTCCCCCGGGAGGCGAAAAGCAGTCCCCTTATACGCCCCCCACCCGAAGGTTGAGGGGCACCCGCCCCCTTAGGCGCGCCAAGGAGCCAAAAAAGGGCTGAAAGCGCGCTGGAGGCCTGCCGGCCGGACGCCGCCCCCGGAAGGGGCCTTGCTGCGGCCTCAATTTCCGGGAGGAGGGGTGAGGTCCCCCGGCCCCGGGCTGCCGGGCCGCAGCCTCGTTCCAGGCGGGGAAATCCTGGACGGAACCCATGGGGGTGCGTCCCGGGGCCAATCAGCCGGAAGGCGGAGCAAAGGATAGGCAGAGGGCCGGGGATCCCCCCCGGGTCTATGGGGCTTCCCTGCTTCCCCTGGCGGGCCGCTTGATTCCCCATTCCTCCCCGGGGAAAGGGGCACCCCCGGCTCTCAGGGAGCATGTCCGGGGGCCGGAAGGATCCGGCCGGAGGCGTCCCCTTCCCGGATGCTCCCGGCAGGTGCTGCGATGCCGGAGGAGACCCACGGGCCCGGCCCTCAGATGGAGCTCAGGCGTCTGACAATGCGCTCCCGGCGGCGCCACTGGTCCCGTTGCCGGTGAAGTCGCCATGCCAGCAAGCCCACCAGGACCGCGAGAAGGGAGGGAGCCAATTTGGCGGCCTGCGCCATAACTTCCCACCAGGGTGACATAGATCCTCCAGGGCAGGGGTTACAGGGGTCCCGGCCGCCGGTTCAGCTCCGGCGACTGCAGAAAGACCTCCGCCGCCCTGCCGGCAGTGAAATAAGACGCCGCTTTCTGAAGCCGGGCCAGACGTTCCAGAGGCGCCGGGTGATGATCCAGAAAATAGGTGCGCTCAAAAGGGTCTTGCACCACGGCGCCCAGCCGCTCCCAGACCGCCAGGCCCCGCTGGATGTTATAGCCCGCCAGGTAGGCATACCAGAGCCCGTAGATGTCGGCCTCCCGTTCGTCCTCCCGGGAGAAGGCGCTCACCACGGCGTCGTCCACCGCCCCGGGGAGGCGCTCCTCCCGCCACACCGCCCGGCGGAGGTTCAGCAGCCCTTGCAGGGACGAGGTGGCCAAGGCCCCGGCCAACTGCCAGACCTGGCCGGCCAGCCCTCCCACCCGGCGATGGCCCGCCCCCCGGGTCAGGTGGCCGTGCACCTGATGGGCCAGCTCATGGCCTACCACCACGGCCAGCTCGTCATCATTGAGACAGAAAGACACCAGCCGCCGGGTGAGGATGACCCGCCCCGGAGCCGCATAGGCATTGATGCGGTTGTCCTGGGTATCCACCAGGATGGCGAAATGTGCCGGCAGATGCTGGGGGTAGAGGGTGACGGGAAACCGCTCGCCCCCCCGCTCCACCAGAAGCTCCACCGGCCCGGTGAGGTAGCGCTCCCGGCTCTCCATGCGGATGTATTTGAGGTCCAGCATCAGGGCCACCAGGACCTCTCCCGGCAGCTGAAACACCGTCAGCTGCTCCGGCGGCCGGCGCCCATACCGCGGCCGGGAGCTGACCCAGAAGGCGTCCCGGAACAGGTCCCGGGCCATCCGGGTCTTTTCATCCCAGTCCCGCACCCAGGGGTGAATGGGCCAGTTGTTCACCGCCACCAGCACATCCCCCTGCTGCAGTCGGGCGTCATGGGCCGGCGAGGGCTGCCAGACATTGTCGATCACCACCCTGCCGGTCTCGGTGACCCACCAGTCAAAGCCCAGAAAGGGATAGGTGCGGCCGTGGACCTGGGGCAGGACCGCCAGCTCCCGCAGAAACACCCGGGAGACCCGCTCCAGGGTCCAGGATCTGTGGGGATGGCGCTGCACCGCCGCCAGTTGCACCGCCTCCACCTCCTGGGCCGTGGGGGTGGGCCGGGTGACCTCGGCGCAGCCGGTCAGCAGCGCCAGGCTGAGGGTGAGGGCGGTCATCCCCCGGGCCGTTCTTCTCCCCGGGGCCGCCCCGGTTGCGGAGCCGGTCCTTCCTTCCGGGGGCAAACCCTCCCCGGCGGACAGGGAGTCCGGCCTTTTCAGCCCCGCAATGATCCCGGTCTCAGAACACATAGCGCAGGGAGAGTCCCACCGTGAGAATGCGGTAGTTGTCCACCCACTCCCGGAAATAAAACACGTGCGGATCAATGAAGAAGTTGTGCACCGGCTCCCACTCCAGGGCCGCCAGCCCCTGGAAGGCCGGCCCCCAGTCGCCGTGCTGCCCCACCACCTGGAAGGAGCCCTGCAGAATCAGGGTGGGGAGGCGGAAAATATGGCGGCTGAAATCCACGCTCAGCCCCACGGCGTGGTAATAAGGCGGGCTGAAGTAGGCCGGGTGCTCGTCCTCATACAGGGCCAGGTAGTAGTGGGGGGTGAAGCTGAGCTGCATGCGGGGCTGGGAGAGCGCCTGCCAGGTGAGGCCCTGGTAGAGGCTGAAGCGCCGGTTGTGGTCCGAGAAAAAGGCCCCGGACAGGGTGCTGCGCCACTCCAGCCCCGGCCGGAACTGGTGCGACCACCCCAAGTCCACCTGATGGGAGGTGATGAGGCGGGCATCCCCCAGATTGAGGACGCTCTGGAAGAGCCGCGGGTAAAGATGCGGGTCCTGGTCGAAGATGTCCCGGCGGCTGTAGCGCAGGAAGGCGTCCGTCTGGGGGGTGAGGGTGGCGTCCAGCTGCAGCGACCCCATCAGGCGCTCCCGGCTGTCCTGGTGGGTGAAGGTCGCCGACCGGGTGACATCGAAGAAGGCCGGCATCGGGAAGGGGACCAGTTCCTGCCCCTCCTGCCGGATCGTCCGGTCCACCCGCTTCCAGTAGCGCCGCCAGATGAGCTCGCCGCTCAGGCGCAGGCGGTCGCCCAGGTGCACCGGCCCGGCCCCCACAGAGACCTCCAGGCGCCGCAGGCGGCTTTTGTCATCGGCGTCCTGCCGATAGACCCGGAGAAGGCCCAGGTCCACCGGCCCCTGCTCCTGGGACCGGGACCGCTGGTTGTACTCCCGGAATTCCACCGCCAGGTGCACCGGCAGGCTGCGGGCGGCCCACATGGAGGCGGAGGCCCGGAAGATGGTGCCATACAGGCCGTTGCTGTCGTCAAAATAGAGGGTCTCCGGATGGATGACGGGAATCATGCCCGCCTTTGGCAGGGAGCCCAGCCATTCCCGGTCCGGGCGGGAGAACTGCCAGGGGCGGAAGCCCTCCTCCGGGCGCCTTTCGCCCCGGGCGAAGGGGAAGCCCCGGGAGGCCAGCTGTGGCCGCATCTGCTCCCTGACATACTCCAGCTCGTTGAGCAGCTCCACGTCCTGGGGGGCGTGCTTCAGGGCCTCAGCGTAGGCCCTGTAGGCGCCACCCCAGTTCTTGCGGGCCCGGGCCCGCCGGGCCGCGGCCACCCGGGCCTCCTGGGTGCCGGGCTGCCGGCGGATAACCTCGTCGTAAAGCTGGGCCGCCCGGCGGTCGCCCATGCCCTCCAGCACCTGGGCCTTCTCCATCAGCAGGGCTTCCGGCGGGGCCGCGCCGGCCAGGCCCTCCAGGGTTGTGAGGGCGTCCTCGAAGCGGCGCTCCAGGCGCTGGGCCTTGGCCACCAGGAGCTGGCCCGGCACGTAATCCGGATGCTCCCGGGGGATTTTGGCCACCGCCGCCTTGACGCCCTCATACTGCCCCTGCATGAGATAGAGCCGGGCGGCGGTGAGGGGGGCCTGACCCTCCGGATTCCCCTCCAGGCGGGCCAGGACGGGGCCGAAATCCCGGGCCAGCATCTGGCTTTGGGACAGAAGCTCCTCCGCCCGGGCATCTTTGGGCTTGAGGCGCAGGGCCTGGCGGCAGTAGTCCGCCGCCACCCGGGGCTCCTCCAGCTCCAGGGCCAGGGCCGCCAGCCCCAGGAGCTCCCCGGGGTTGTCCGGAAATTTGTGGTGCCGGTATTCCTTCAGCACATGCAGGAGATAATCCAGCTTGCCCCCGTGGCGGCCGGCGCTCCCCACAAAATAGGCCAGGGAGGCCACATATTCCGGGCTGTCCACCCGCACCCCGGGGATGCGGGCCGCCACCCGGGAAAGGTCCTCAAACCGGGTCAGTTTGGGAAGCAGATGGGAGAGAATGAGGAGGGTGGCATGGTGATAGCGCTGCTGGCGCAGATTTTTCAAGCACAGGTCCACCGCCAGCTCCACCGCCTCCGGAGAGGTGCTGCGGCAGAGGGCCCGGGCAATCCAGGTGCGCTCCTCCAGCCCCAGGCGTGCCTCCTCCCTCTCTTCCTCCCTCTCCCTTAACGAGGCTTCCTGAAGGGCCAACCCGGACCCGCCCTCCCGGGCCCGGCGGCTTCCCTCCCCGGTCCAGAGGCGGGCCTCCCGCCAATCCGCCGGCGGCCGCACCTTGTCCGGGAACTGGCTGCCGTAGAGGCGCAGGGCCACGTGCTCCGCCTGGCGCCAGTCCTTTTGGGCCAGGGCCGCCTCGATGGTGGCCATCAGCACCGCCCGGCTCTCTGCGTCCTTTCCACTGGCGGGCAGGGTGCGCAACAGCTCCTGGGCCTCCTGCGGCCTCCCCAGAAAAGTGAGGACCCGGGCCCGGAGCAGGCGGGCGTTCAGATCCCGGGGCTCCCTCTTGCCATACTCCTCCAGGCGGGCCAGGGCGCCTTCCAGGTCCCCGGCCCACAGGCAGAGCCTAGCCTGCTCCACAAGCAGCCGGGGTTCCTGGGGCAGGGGGCAGCTCTTCAGCTCCTGCTCCGCCGCCTGCCATTTTTTGGCCTCCAGGAGCAGGGCGATGCGCCTGTGCCGCGCCTCCAGGTCCCCTTGCCGGGAGGCGAGCTCCCCATACGCCGCAATGGCCTCCTCCCGGGTGTCGGGCTGGAAGGCCAGGGCTTCGGCCAGCAGCCGCCGGGCTTCCGCATCCTGGGGGTGTTTCTCCAGGTAGGCCTTGAAGTAGTGGGCCGCCTGGCCCCAGTGCTTCTGGTAGAAATGCAGCTGGCCCAAAAAGAGGAGCAGGCGGGGATACTTGGGGTTGTCCCGCTCCACCGGCTTCAAAACCTCCACCGCCTCGCCGTAGCGGTGGGCATAGGAATAGGTGAGGGCCGCCTCCCAGCGCAGCTCCCCGTGCAGAAGCTGGCGCCGCCGGGCTTCGTCCCACATCCCCGCCGCCCTGCTGAACTGTTTTTGGCGGGCATAGAGGCGGGCCAGGTTGATGATGGTCTCCTGGTGGGTGTCGCCGGCCTCCCAGGCCCGGCGGTACTGTCGCAGGGCCTCCTCCGGGTCGCCGGTGAGGAGCAGCTCCAGGGCATACCAGCGCCGCAGCTCCGGATCCGGCTGGTCGTCCATCAGGGGCGCCAGGACCGCCACCGCCTCGGTGTGTTTCCCTTTTTGGGACCACAGTCGGGCCAGCTTCAGGGCGTACTCCTTCCTGCCCTGATTTTTGCTGTAGAGCCACAAGTAGTGCTTCAGGGCCGCGTCCTCCCGGCCGGCGGCGTCGGCAACCCTGGCCGCCTCCTCCCGCCAGGCGGCCTGATCCCTGGCCCGCTCGAGGAGCCGGTCGTAAATCTCGCTGGCCGCCTGGTAGTCCCGCTGCCAGTAATGCAGCAGGGCCAGCTGATGCAGGGCCTCCTGGTCCTCGGGATGGGCGGCGGTGTCCTCCTCCATGAGGGCGATGGCCTCCCGGTAGCGGTGCGCCGCGGTGAGGAGATTGACGAGCGGGCGGCGCACCTCCCGCTGGGGCGCCAGGCGATAGAGGCGGCGGTAATAGCCAAGGGCCAGCTCCCGCTCCTCCTCCCGGGCGCTGGTGAACTGGGCGGCAAAGAGGAGCATCTCCTTGTCCTCGGGATGGGCGTCCAGGTGACGGGCCAGGTGGTCCAGGGCCTCCGGCCGCCGGTCCAGCTGGTCCAGGGCCTGGGCCAGACCCTTCAACGCCGCGGTGGCCCGGGGGAACCGGGGCCACAGCTCCTGAAAGATGGCCGCGGCCCGCTCCGGCTGGCCCGCCTTGAGATAGAGCCAGCCGAGAAAAGTGCCCACCTCCGGGTGGCCGGGCTGGCGCTGCCAGGATTTCTCCGCCAGCTTCAGGGCCTGGGTGAGCTCCCCCCGCTTTTCCGCCCCCTGGGCAAGGCGATAGAGTCCCACCGGCGAGCGCCAGAAATCGGGGTCCCGCCGATGGGCCAGGGTGAACACCCCGGCCAGAAACAAAAGGGGCAACAATGCCAACAGCCAGCGGGCCTTAGATGCCATATACCTGCCTTGGGTCCGTGGCGGCGGAAAACTGGGGCCGCTGCAGACCCACCAGGATCACGTCGCCCAGGGTCCAGATGACAAAGGCGGAAAACAATGAGTTGAAGACCACCAGGTTCACCGGAGCCCAGCCGAAATGCAAAGACAAAAGCGGCAGGGTCAGGTGCAGCCCTACCACCAGCAACTGGGGCAACAGGCACCACCAGGGGCGGGCTTCCACAAAGGGGGCATGATTATTGAGCCGGTATGCCGGCTTGCGCCCTGGGGGGTAAAGCAGGGCGGCCCCGATGGCCGCGGCGTACACCGGAAACAGGCCGCAGAGCATGCGGAACTGCTTGGCAGCCTGCTTGCCATGGAAGAGATACCGGAACATGAGGAGGGTGGCCCCCAGATACGCCCCCCTCAGGGCCAGGTAGGGCCACTCCTGCCCCTCCAGGATGGCGTAGCCCTGCCAGTAGGCCAGCAGCGGGATGACGTAAAACACCGGGAAGACCAGGCCGCTCACCAGATAGCTCACCATGATCACCAGGAAGTGCAGGCGCTGGCAGAGGCTGAGGCCCGGTTTGCGCAGGGGGTTGTCCCAGAAAAACAAACGCATGGTGTCCAGACACCACTGGAAGCGCTGGCGGTAAACGCCGGCCAGGTCCAGGGGCGCCAAGCCCCGGGTGAGGGCATAGGGGTAGTAAATCCCCTTCCAGCCCCGGCTCACCAGCTCATAGGAGGTGGTGAAATCCTCGATGAGGTTCCAGGTGGCAAAGCCGCCCAGCTCCTCCAGCGCCGCCCGGCGGTACATCACCCCGGAGCCGCAGGAGATGACCGCGTTGGCCCGGTCATTGGCGCACTGGATGACCTCGTAGAAGATCTCGTCCCGGTTGTAGAAAGGGTCCCCCTCGGGCAGGTAAAAGGACTGGCGGGACTGGACGTAGGCCACCCGGGGGATCTGAAAGAAGCCCGCCAGGCGGGTGACGATGTCGGGCTGGGGCACCTGGTCGGCGTCCAATACCAGGATGAACTCCCCCCGGCTCAGGCTGAGGCCGAAATTGAGGTTGCCGCTTTTGGCATCCCGCCGGGGCAGCCCGGCCCGCACCCGGGAGTGGTAGTGAAACCCCAGGGAGCAGGCCAGGGCCTCCACCTGGGGCGAGCCGCCATCGTCCAGCACATAGACGGTGAGAGGTTCGTAGGCAATCCTGCGAATCGCCTGGAGGGTGGTGTGAATGACGGGCAGGGGCTCCCCGCAGCAGGTGACGAAGACATCCACCGGCGGCGGGCTGGCGAGGGGAAGGCCTTCAGGCCGGTGAAAACGCAGGTGCCAGATGTCGAAGGCCAGGGTGGCGAGCAGCAGAAAGGCCAGGGCCTCCGCCGCCAGGAAGCAGAGGTCCGGAAGGCCGCGGCTGCGCCAGACCACCCAGGCCAGCCAGCCCAGGTAGACGAGGCCCAGCGCCACGGTCAGCAAAGAGGCGTCCTGGGCCGCCAGCCGCCGGGGCCGGTCCTCCAGGTCCCGATAGCGGCGATAGGGCAGGCGCCCGCGGCGGTCGGCCCACCAGACCCGGAAGGCATACGCCAGGCGGCCCTGCCCTTCCCGGCGGAAAGCTGCCTCAGGCGGGCCTCCAGACGGCAGATGGGGGGACATCGGTTTTTCCTTCCCTGGAACCCGGGCTCTCCCTGAGCCTTCCTCTCAGATTATCCCCTATTTTTTCAGTCCATTTTCCGGATTCTCTGGCCAGTTTTATCCTGAGACGCCTTTTTTTCAATTGCTGGAAAAAAAATTTTTTGTCAAGAAAAAACTTTTCTTCGGCAGGAGGGCTGTCTCAGGGAAGACCGGTCCGGCTGCCTTCCCCTGGGAAAGGCTCCCGGTGTGGACAGGAGGGCCCCGGGAGGCCTCTTAAACACTCAGACCGTGGTAGCGGCGATACCAGGCAATGAAGCGGGGAATGCCCTCGTCGATGGGGGTGCGGGGATGGAAGCCGAGCTTGCGTTGGGCGTGGGAGATGTCCGCAAAGGTGGCGGGCACATCCCCGGGCTGCAGGGGCAAAAGCTCCTGCTGGGCGGTGACCCCCAGGTGCGCCTCCAGGAGCCCGATCACCTTGCTGAGGGGTTCGGCCCGGTGGTTGCCGATATTGAAGATTTCATACTTCTCCAGCCCCGGGGTGAGGAGGGCCGCCACAATGCCCTGCACGGCATCGTCGATGTAGGTGAAGTCCCGCTCCATGCGGCCGTAGTTGAACACCTTGATGGGCTTGCCCGCCAGCATGGCCGCGGTGAAGAGCCACATGGCCATGTCCGGCCGTCCCCAGGGCCCGTACACGGTGAAGAGGCGCAGCCCCACGGTGGGCAGGCCGTAGAGGTGGGTGTAGGCATGGGCCATGAGTTCGTTGGCCCGTTTGGTGGCGGCATAGAGGCTGATGGGGGTGTCCACCCGCTGGGTCTCGGAGAAGGGGAGCTCCGTCAGGCCGCCGTAGACGCTGGAACTGGAGGCATAGACAAAGCGCTCCACCTCATGGCGTCTGGCCAGCTCGATGAGGTTGAGGAAGCCCTCCAGGTTGGCCTCCTGGTAGGCATAGGGGTTGATGAGGGAGTAGCGCACCCCGGCCTGGGCCGCCAGGTGGCAGATCTTCTGGGGCCGGTGCTCCGCAAAAAGGGCCTGCAGGCCCTCCCGGTCCACCAAATCCAGCTCCACGGAGACAAACCCGGGGTGGCGCCTGAGCTCCCGGTCCCGGTCCCTCTTCAGGGCCGGAGAGTAGTAGTCGTTGTAGTTGTCCAGGCCCACCACGGTGGCCCCCCGGGCCAGCAGGGCCTGGCTGACGTGAAAGCCGATGAAGCCGGCGCTGCCGGTCACCAGAACGGTCAGTCCGGAAAGCTCCTGATCCCCCATGCACGCACCCCCACTGGAATATACCACGAGGAGGAGCAGGGATTCCCCCCTCCCCTCACCCTCCCCTCCCACGGGAGGGGGGCAGGTGGCCCCGGGCCCCCTCCCTCACCCGCGGCCCTGGATTTTTGCGGCCGCAGGCCTTACCCCCTCCCCCGAGCCCCCGCCCTCCGACCCGTGGCGGGGTGGCAAGGGGCGCAAGGGAAGGGCAGGAGACCCCCATCCCCTCCCCTGCATTACAGACTCAGGGCCGGATAGCCCACCAGGCGGTTGACCTCCTGGGCCAGGGCCTCCGAGGGGGTCAGGCCCAGCTCCTCCGGCAGATAAAGCGCCGCCTCCTCCCCGGGGTGGAGGAAATACAACACCGCGGGCACCGGCCCCGGGTGGCGCCGGAGGATGTCCTTCAGGGCCATCAGCCGCTCCCGGGTGAGGCCGTCGGCCCGGAGGCGCACCTCCACCCGCTCCGGCCAGCGGGGCAGGGCAGTCCCCAACGGCGCGATCTCCGTGGCCCGGATCTTGGGCCCCTGCTCCTCCTGAATGAGGGAGCCCTTGAGCCACAGGGGGAGCCCGGGTTTGCTGAGCCAGGAGTCGGCCTGCTCCAGCACATCCCTGAACACCAGCACCTCCACCGAGCCCACCAGGTCCTCCACCGTGAGGATGGCCAGGCGGCCGCCCTTTTTGCCGGTCTTTTCCTTCAGGGCGCTCACCACCACCCCCAGGGCCACCTCCTCGCCGTCGGGGAGCTCCGCCAGGTCGGCGGTGGTCACCTTGACCCAGGCCCGGAGGAGGTGGCGGCAGGAGTCCAGGGGATGCCCGGAGAGATAGACCCCCAGCGCCTCCTTTTCCCGGGTCAGTTTCTCGGCATCACTCCATTCCGGGGCGTCCGGGAGCCAGTCGTCACCGGCCATCTCCTGGGGCCCCCCGAAGATGGTCATCTGCCGGCTGGCCGCCTGGCGCTTCAGGCTCTGGGCCCGCTCCAGGGCCGCGTCCAGGGCCGCCAGGAGCCGGGCCCGATTGGGCTGGAAGCTGTCCAGGGCCCCCGCCTGGATGAGGGCTTCCAGGACCCGGCGGTTCACCTTGGTGAGATTGACGCGGCTCAACAGGTCCATGAGTCCGGTGAAGGGCCGCTCCCGACGCACCTCCAGGATCTCCTGGATGGCCCCCAGACCCACGTTCTTCACCCCCGCCAGGCCGTAGCGCACCTGGCCGTCCTCCACGGTGAAGTCCCGGTCGCTCAGGTTGATGTCCGGGGGCAGCAGCCGGATGCCCTGGTCCCGGGCCTCCAGGATGTGTCTGGCCAGGGCGCTGGTGTTGTTGATCTCGCTGTTGAGCAGGGCCGCCAGGAATTCCAGGGGGTAGTGCGCCTTGAGATAGGCCGTCTGGTAGGCGATGAGGGCGTAGGCGGCGGAGTGGGACTTGTTGAAGCCGTAGCCGGCGAACTTCTCGATGAGGTCGAAGAGGGTTTCGGCCGTCTCCCGGGCCACCCCCCGGGCCGCCGCCCCCTCCACAAAGCGCTGGCGCTGGGCCGCCATCACCTCGGGGATCTTCTTCCCCATGGCCCGGCGCAGGATGTCCGCCTCCGCCAGGGAAAAGCCGGAGACTGCGGCGGCAATCTGCATCACCTGCTCCTGATAGAGGATGACGCCGTAGGTCTCCTTGAGGATGGGCTCCAGCTCCGGCAAGAGATAGGTCACCGGCTCCTCCCCGTGTTTGCGCTGCACGTAGTCCAGGTGCATGCCGCTCTCCATGGGGCCGGGCCGGTAGAGGGCCACCAGGGCCACGATGTCCTCGAAGGTGGAGGGCTTGAGGCGCATCACCAGCTGGCGCATGCCGGAGGATTCCAGCTGGAAGACCCCGGCGGTGTTCCCGGCCTGGAGCAGGGCGTAAGTTCCCGGGTCATCCAGGGGGATGCGGTGAATGTCAAAATCCGGCCGGTGGCGGCGCCGGATGAGGCGCACGGCGTTGTCGATGACCGTCAGGGTGCGCAGGCCCAGAAAGTCGAATTTCACCAGGCCGACCTTCTCCACCCCCTTCATGTCGAACTGGGTCACCAGCTCGCCCTTGGTGCCCTTGTAGAGGGGCAGATACTCCACCAGGGGCCGGTCGCCGATGACCAGGCCGGCGGCGTGGGTGGAGGCGTGCCGGGGCAGACCCTCCAGGGTGCGGGCGATGTCCAGGATCTCCCTGACCGTGGGGTCGGTGTCCCGAAGCTCCCGGAGGCGGGGCTCCCGCTCCAGGGCCTGTTCCAGGGTGATGCCCTGCTGCTCCGGCACCAGCTTGGCGATCCGGTCCACCTCGGCATAGGGCACCTCCAGGGCCCGGCCCACGTCCCGGATGACCTGGCGGGTCTTCATGGAGCCGAAGGTGGTGATCTGGGCCACGTTCTCGTAGCCGTAGGTCTTGGCCACGTAGGCCAGCACCTCACCCCGGCGCTCGAAGCAGAAGTCCAGGTCGATGTCCGGGGGGCTCTGGCGCTCGGGGTTGAGGAAGCGCTCAAAAAACAGCCCGTGGGCCAGGGGGTCCAGGTCGGTGATCTTTAAGGCGTAGGCCACCAGACTCCCGGCCGCGGAGCCCCGGCCGGGCCCCACCGGGATGTGCTGGCGCCGGGCATAGGCCACGATGTCCGCCACCACCAGGAAGTAGGCGGCAAAGCCCATTTTCTGCAGCACCTCCAGCTCATAGGCCAGGCGCTGGCGGTAGTCTTCCGGCGGCCGGGCCGGCGGGCTCTGGGCCAGGCGCTCCTCCAGGCCCCGGCAGGCCAGCTCCCGGAGGAGCTCCCCGGGGTCCCGGCCCCGGGCGGCGGGGTAGGTGGGGAAGTGGAGCGCCCCCAGCTCCAGCTCCACCCGGCACTGCTCGGCGATCTCCAGGGTGCGGGCCAGCACCTCCGGGGGGAATTCCCGGGCCATCTCCTCCGGGCTTTTGAAATAGAGCTGGTCAGTGGCAAAGGCCATGCGGCCGGCAGTGTTCACCGTCTTGCCGGTCTGGATGCACAGCAGCACATCGTGGGCCCGGGCATCTTCGGGCTTCAAGTAGTGGCAGTCATTGGTGGCCACCACCGGCAGGCCCCAGCGGGGCCCCAGCTCCAGGAGCAGGGCATTGACCTGCCGCTGCTCCGGAAGGTCATTGGCCTGGACCTCCAGATAAAAGCGCCCTTGGCTGAAGATGTCGGCATACTCGCGAGCGACAGCTTCCGCCCCCTTGGTATCCCCGGAAAGAAGCAGCCGGGGCACCTCGCCGTGGAGGCAGGAAGTGAGGGCGATGAGCCCGGCGTTCAGCTCCGCCAGGAGCTCCTTGTCCACCCGGGGTTTGTAGTAAAAGCCCTCCAGGTGGGAGCGGGTGACCAGCTGCACCAGGTTGCGGTAGCCGGTGAGATCCTGAGCCAACAGGACCAGGTGGTGGTAATCCCCTTTGACCCCGGCCTTTTTGTCATGGCGGCTGCCCGGGGTGACATAGACCTCGCAGCCTAAGATGGGATTGAGGCCGGCCTTCCTGGCTTTGAGGTAGAAGTCCAGGACGCCGAAGAGGGCGCCGTGGTCGGTGATGGCCACCGCCGGCATCCCCAGCTCCTGGGCCCGCTGCACAAGGTCGTCCAGGCGGATGGCGCCGTCCAGCAGGCTGTAGGCGGTATGCACATGCAGGTGCACAAAGGGGGCAGTCATAAGTCTCCCGGGTGGGCAGGGCGCTCCCGGGCACCCTGCCGCGTCATCCGAATCATATCTCCAAAAAGCCCCCGGGACAAGGCGCTCCTGGCGCCGGGGGCCCTTGACACCCCCACCCTCTTGCCTCTAAGATGAGGTATTTATCTGCCGCCCCTGTGGGCGCGGCACCGAGGAGGAGGAGATGACCGGGCCTTTCCGGACCGCAACCCTGATGGCGTGGCTGACCCTGCTGACGGTGGCCGCCTGTGATCCCTACCTGCTGCCGGGCCGGACCCGCCCGGCCCCGGCCCCGGTCGCCGAGGCGCCTCCGCCGGCGCCGCCGCCCGCCGCCGCCGTCCCGGGAGAGGAAGCCCGGCCCCCGGACCTGGCGGAGCAGGTGAAGGCCCTGGAAGCCCGCATCCAGAACCTGGAGATGCAGCTCAAGGGGCTGCGGGAGTCCCGTTACCCCGCCGCTGCCGCGCCGGGCGCCCGCCCCGCTCCCGCGGCCTCCCCCTCCGCAGCCGCGCCGCCCTCCCCGCCCACCCCCGGCGCCGCCAAACCCGGGCTGGAGGACAAGACCTTCGGCGAGGGCATGCGGCTCTATCAGGCCAAGAAATACGCCACCGCCCGGGACAAGTTCCATGCCTATCTCCGCAGCCAGCCCCAGGGGCCCCGGGCGGCGGAGGCCCGCTTCTACCTGGCCGACAGCTTCTATCAGGAAAAGAAATACCGGGAGGCCGGGGTGGAGTTCAACAAGGTCCTCACCCAGCACCCCCGAAGCCCTCTGGCGCCGGCGGCCATGCTGCGCCAGGCCCTGTGCTACCATCACCTGAACCAAAAGGCCAACTACCAGACCACCCTGAAAAAGCTGGTGCAGAAATACCCCCAGAGCCCGGAGGCCAGGGAGGCCCAGAAGTGGCTGAAGGACAGCCGCTGAGGCCCTGACCCGGGAACGGCGGCCGCACCGGATCGTGGTCCGGGCCGTCACCCCCCTTGCCCTTTGGGTGATTCCCGGTTCCGGACCGGTGCTCTCCCGGTGAAACTCCCGACATGGTGCCCAAATGCTGAAATTCCTGCGTCAATACTCCCGCTCCTGGGTCATTGCGGTGGCCATCGGCGCCATCGTGGTGGTCTTCATCTTCTGGGGCATCGGGGGGTTCCGCTCCCCCCGCTTCGAGGAGGCGGCCACGGTGAACGGCGTCCCCATCCTCATGAGCCGCTACCTCCAGCAATACAACCAGCTCCTGCGGCAATATCAGGAGATGGGGCGGGGCGAACTCAGGGAGGAGGACCTCAAGGCCCTGGGACTGAAAGACCGGGCTTTGGAGATTCTCATCCAGGAGGAGCTCCTGCGGCAGGGGGCCCGGGCATTGGGACTTGTCGTCACCGATGAGGAGCTCCGGGAGCATATCAAAGGCCTGGACATCTTCCATGAGGACGGCCGCTTCAGTCAGCGGCGCTACCTGGCGGCCCTGTCCCGGGCCCGCCTCAACCCGGCGGACTTTGAGGAGCAGGAGCGCCTCCGCCTCCTGAGCCAGCGCCTCATCCAGCTCCTCACCGCCTTCGCCAAGGTCTCCGACGCCGAGCTGAGGGAGATCCTGCGCCTGGGCAAGGAGGAGGTGGAGGTGCGGTATCTCGCCCTTTCCCCGGAGCGCTTCCAGGCCCAGCAGAAGCCCACCGAGGAGGAGGTCGCCGCCTACTACCGGGACCATGCCCAGGAGTTCCGCACCCCCGAGCGGGTCAGGGTGCGTTATCTCCTGTTTACGCCCCAGGCCTTCCTGGCCCAGGCCACCGTCTCCGACCGGGAGCTGGCCGACTACCTGGCGGAGCACGCCGCGGAATTCACCCGGCCCCAGGTGATTAAAGTGCGGGAGATCCTTCTGGCGGCACCACCCCAGCCGGACAAGCGTCGCCAGGTGGAACAGAAAGCCCAGGGGTTGCTGCGGCAGGCCAAAGAAGGGGCGGACTTTGCCTCCCTGGCCCGGAGCCACTCCGAGGATGCCGCCGCCAGGGCCAAGGGAGGGGAAGTGCCGCCGGTGAAGCGGGGCGAGCGGGACCCCGCCTGGGAGAAGGTGGCCTTCGCCCTGGCTCCGGGGCAGGTGGGCCTGGCCCAGACGGCCAAGGGCTTCCATCTCATCAGGCTGGAGGAGGTCCTGGAGACGGAAAAGCTCCCCGAGGCCCAGGCCCGGGAGCAGGCCTCAAGCCGCCTGCGCCAGGAGAAAAGCCGCGCCCTGGCCCAGGAGGCGGCCCGCCAGGCCCGGTTGGATGTAATAGCCGGGGACTTCGCCGAGGCGGCCAAAAGACTCCGGCTCACCGTCAAGGAAACGCCCCTCTTTGCCCTGGGGGATGCCCTGCCCGGAGAGGAGATGACCCGGGTCTTCAAGGAGACGGCCCTGGCCCTGAAGCCCCAGGAGGTAAGCCGGGTGGTGGAGACCCCGCCCGGGTTTGTGGTCATGCAGGCGCTGGAGAAGCGGCCGGCGGCCACCCCGCCCCTGGAGGAGGTGCGGGAGCAGGTGCGCCAGGCGGTGGCCCGGCAGAAGGCCAAGGCCCAGGCTGAAAAGGAGGCGGAGCAGCTCCTCGCCCGCCTGCGCCAGGGGGAGCCTCTGGCCAAGGTGGCGGCCCAGGCCGGGGTGCCCCTCCAGGAGAGCGGCCCCTTCACCCGGGCCCAGGGTTTCCTCCGGCAGCCCCTGGCGGAGAGCCTCACCACCGCCGCCTTCCTGCTCACGGAGAAGAACCCGTACCCCGACACACCGTTCTTCTTCCGGGACGCCTACTATCTCCTGGCCTTCAAGGCCCGGCGCCTGCCACCGGCGGAGGAGCTCAAAAAGGAGGAGGAGAAGCTGCGGGAACAGCTTCTGGAGAACAAACGCCAGCTGCTCTTCGACGCCTGGCTCACCCAGGAGCGGCGCCGGGCGGTCATCAAGGTGCGGGAGCTGCCGGTGTGAGGCCGGGTGCGGGAGAGTGCGGGGCGAGGGTGAGGACAGACCCTTTGCCGCCTGCCATCCCGGCCCATCCCTGCCGGCCGCTTGCGTCCTGATTCCTGGCAGATTCGGCACCTGGAAAACCCCCGCAGGCTATCTGTAAAATGGCGATCATCCCCCCACCGGGATCCTCCCCCCTCCCCTTGCGGCCTGAGACCGTGCGCCGGGCCACCCACCGGGCCCTGGAGGCCCGGGAGCGCCTGGTGAGCGAGTATCCCCGGTGGGAGAGCTGGCGCCGGCAGGCCCGGGAACTCAAGTCCCAGGCGCTGGCCCGCTGGGAGGAGAACCTCCGTCGCCTGCAGGAGGCGGTGACGGCCTGGGGGGGAGAGGTGCTGAGGGCCGAGGACGCAGCCCAGGCCCGGGCCCAGATCCTGGCCCTGGCAAGGCGCCACGGCGTGCGGGAGGTGGTGAAATCCAAGTCCATGACCACTGAGGAGCTGGGGCTGACCCCGGCCCTCAGCGCCGCCGGCCTTCAGGTCACCGAGACCGACCTGGGGGAGTTCATCGTGCAGCTGGCGGGGCACCCTCCGGCGCATCTCACCGCCCCGGCTCTCCACCTCAACCGCCGGGACATCGCCCGCCTCTTCGCCCGCCACCTGGGATACGCCCTGCCCGCCGAGCCCCCGGAGCTCTGCGCCGCGGCCGCCCGCCATCTGGGGCCCTGCTTTGAGGCGGCCCAGATGGGGATCACCGGGGTCAATGCCGCCACCCCGGACGGCACCCTGGTCTTTCTGGAAAACGAAGGCAATCTGCGGCGCACCGCCTGCACCCCCCCGGTGCAGGTGGCGGTCATGGGCCTGGAGAAGCTCCTGCCCGGGCTGGCCGACCTGGAGGTGGTGCTCAGGCTGTTGCCGGCCAGCGCCACCGGCCAGCGCCTCACCGCCCTGGTGCACCTCCTCAAGGGCCTGAAGGACGGCCCGTCTGGCACCCAGGCCTTTTACCTCGTCCTGGTGGACAACGGCCGCCGGGCTTTGGGGGCGCACCCGGAGCTGCGGCAGGCCCTCTTCTGCCTGCGCTGCGGCGCCTGCCTCAATATCTGCCCGGTCTTTCAGGCCGGGGGGGCTCATGTCTACGGCCGGGTCTATCCCGGGGCCATCGGCATCCTTTTGGCCCCTTTTCTGGCGCCGTTGGGGGATCTCCCGGACCTGTGCACCCAGTGCGGGGCCTGCGGCGACCTCTGCCCCGCCGCCATCCCCCTGCCGGAGCTCATTTTGTCCTTACGCCGCACCAGCCGCCGGTTTCGCCCAGTCCGTCTGGGGGCCGGGGCCGCCAGCCACCTGCTCCGCCATCCGGCCCTCTATCGCCGGGCAGAGAGGCTCTGGCGGGATTGGGCGACCCTTCTCCCCTCCTCTGCCCCACCGCCCGCCCCGGTGAGTTTTCAGGCCCTCTGGCGGCAGGGCCGTGTCCCGTCCCCCCCTACCGGGCGCTCCCTGGGGGAGGGGCCGTTTCCCGGTTCGGGGGGATCCGCCCCCCCGCCGTCCCCACCCCTCCCCGCCCCGGCCCGCTTTGCCGAAGCCGGCGCCGGTTATGCTGAGCTGGCCGGCCCGGAGGCCCTGGCGGATTTCCTGGCTCAGCGGGGCCAGGGCCCCCTCTGGCTGGAGGACCACCCCTGGCTCCTCCCGGTGGCCCGGGCTCTTCAGGCCCGGGGACTGCCTGTCAGGCTGGCGGCCGGCGAGTGGGCCCCGGAGGCCGACACCGTGGTCAGCGTGGGGCTGGCCGCCGTGCCGGAGACCGGCAGCGTGCTGGTGGCGCCGCCCTCAGGGCCGGCCCTGTGGCTGCCTTTTAAGGCCTGCCGCCAGGTGGTGCTGGTCCCTCGCAGCCAAAGCAGCCTCACCCTGGCCCGGTCCCTGGCCCTGGCCGCCGCCCGCCCGGAGCCCTGGGTGAGCTGGCTCACCGGCCCCACCCGCACCGCCGACATCGAAAAGGTGCTGGTCCTGGGGGCCCAGGGACCCGCGGCCCTGGAGGTGGTGGCCTATGACCCCGGCTGGGAGCGGTGACCCGGATGGCATGCGGGAGGCTGTGGACCAGGGGGAGGACCCCGGCCGCCTTTCCCAAAGCCCCGGTGCCGCCCCAATGGAGCTGGGGAGGGGGCTGAGGGGCAATCCGGGAGCCACCCTCACCGCAATGATCCGCACCGCCCGCTGAGGTTGCCTGATGGAAGTTGTGCCTCATCCCGAATTGGAGCAGCGCCGGGAGAGATTCCAGCGCCTTCTCAAGGAGGCGGGCATCTCCCTGGCCCTCATCCGCCAGCCGGCGGACCTCTACTATTACAGCGGCACCATCGTGGAGGGCTTCCTGGCGGTGCCCGTGGCCGGCCCGCCCCGGCTGCTGGTGCGCCGGCCCCAGGATCACCCCCGCCGTGGAGAGCTCCCTTGGCCCCTGATTCATTACCGGAGTCTGCCGGAGCTGCCCCGGCTCCTGGCCGATCTTTTGGCGCCGCCCGTAGTCCTGGGGCTGGAGCTGGACGTCCTGCCCGCGGCCCTCTTCCTCCATTTTCAGGAGAAGCTCTTTCCCCGGGTGCCCATTTCCGACGTCTCCCCCCTCATCCGCCGCCAGCGCATGGTGAAGTCCGCCTATGAGCTGGGGTGCATCCGGGAGGCGGCGGCCATGCTGGCTGAGGTGCACGCCGAGGTGCCGGAGCTCCTGGCCCCCGGTCTCACCGAGCTGGAGCTCTCCGCCCGGCTGGAATACCGCCTGCGCGCCCTGGGGCACCAGGGCCTGGTGCGCTTCCGGCGCTGGGACCTGGAGGTCTTCTTCGGCCATGTGCTCTCCGGCGAGGCGGGCCTGGCGGCGGCCTACACCGACACCCCCTCCGGTGGGCTGGGCTTCAGCGCCGCCTTCCCCCAGGGGCCGTCCCGCAAGCCTTTGGCCCCCTTCGAGCCCATCAGCGTGGACCTGGCCGCCTGTTATGGCGGCTACATTGCCGACATGACCCGCCTGTATGCCCTGGGGGGCCTCCCCGACGCCGCCTGGCAGGCCTTCCAGGTGGTGGAGGAGCTCTACGCCGTCTTTGCGGCCGAAGCCCGGCCGGGGGTGCTCCCCGGGGACCTTTTCCAACGCCTGTGGGAGGTGGTCCGGGAGCGGGGCCTGGAGGAGGGCTTCATGGGCCGGGGGCCGGACCGGGTGAGCTTCCTGGCCCACGGGGTGGGCCTGGAGCTGGATGAGCTGCCCCTCATCACCGCCCGCTCCCCCTATGCCCTGGAGGCGGACATGGTCCTGGCCTTCGAGCCCAAATTCTTTCTGCCGGGCATCGGCATGGTGGGCCAGGAGGACACCTGCCGCCTGACCCCCGAGGGGGTGGAGTGGCTGACCCAGGCCCCCCGGGGAGTGGTGGTGGTGTAGCGGCGGTACATTGCCCCCGCGGCGACAATGGATTACAATGTGGACAAACCCCATCCGGGACCGGGCCCGGTGAGCCCGTTACTGGGCCTCGGCCGGCGCCTCGCCCGGGGAAGGGGCCCCCGGTGACCGCGTCATGACGGAGATGTCCTTCTTCGAGCACTTAAACGATCTGCGCAAGCGGCTCATCATCTCCTTTGTGGCGCTCTTCATCGCCATGGGCCTCTCCTGGCCCCTGGCCCCCACGGTGCAGCGCTTCATCCAGCGGCCGCTGCTGGAGCCCTCCCTCACTCAGAAACTGCAGTATCGGGTCTCCACCTGGACGAGCCAGAAATTTCCCGGGCTGGCGGCCAAGCTGGGGCTCAAGCCGGACCCTCCCCAGGTGCAGCCCCACAAACTCAACTACATGGCGCCCCTGGAGCCCTTCTTTGTCCAGATGAAGATCTCCCTGATCACCGGCCTGGGGCTGGCCTTTCCGGTGATCCTCTACCAGTTGTGGCTCTTCCTGGCGCCGGCCCTCTATCCCTGGGAGAAGCGCTATGTCTATTTTTTCGTGCCCTTCGGCACCCTGGCCTTTGTGGTGGGGGGCGTCTTTTTCCTTTACCTGGTGTGGCCGCTGATCATCTCCTTTTCCCTGGCCTATGAGAGCGAGCTGCTCTTTTCCATGCTCAACCTGACGCAGTATGTCAATTTCTGCCTGCGGCTGCTGTTGCTGTTCGGGCTGATTTTCGAGCTGCCCCTGGTCTTTCTCATCCTGGGCCGGGCCGGGCTGGTCACCCGGGAGATGCTGGCCGGGCAGCGCCGCCTGGCCATCCTGCTCAGTGCCGTCATCGCCGCCTTCCATGCCGATGTGGTCACCATGACGGTGGTGGCCATCCCCATCTATGTGATGTATGAGTTCTCCATCCTGCTCCTGCGTCTGGTGGGGGAAGGGCGGCCCCAGGAGGCCCACCTGCCGGCTGAGCCCGCCGGCTGACGCTCCCCGGACGGCTGCAACGGTTGACAGCCCGGAGGATTAATTTATAGTGAGACTGTCTTGAGCCGTCTCCGGGGGAGGGGCCCGGGAATTTCGCCCCCCGCCCCCTCCCCAGACCTTCCCCGCACCCCTGACGGGCATGGGGGAGGGACATGCAGCCCATTCTGCGGCTTGATGCGGTGGCCCGGAGCCATCGGTCCCCTCGAGATACTGACCATGCACATGCCACCTGCCGATCCCACGCCGCCCATGCCCGCCCCGGCGGAGGGCAGGCCCCGGGGCTGGGCCGGGCGCCTGGTGCAGCACCTCACCGCCTGGCTCGCCGGGCAGGAGTACCATTACGCCGGCTACCTCCCCAGCCGCCCCGGCTGGCTCCTGCGCTTCACCCTGGATCCCTTCTTCGCCCGGGTGACCATCAACCCCCGCTACCAGGAGCGCCTCCAGGCCCTGGCCCGGGAGGGGGCGGTGGTTTATGCCCTGAAATACCGCAGTCATCTGGACTTTCTCTTTTTCCACCGGCGCTACCACCAGCTGGGGCTGCCCGCCCCGGAGGTGGCCTTCGACCTCAACCTGTGGATGTGGCAGCCCTTCTCCCACCTGGTCCAGATCATCTCCGCCACCCTCAATTACTTCAGCCGCAAGCGGGCCTGGCCCCGCCCCTTTCAGGACGGTTATTTCCGCACCATCCTGGATCAACGCCGCGCCTCGCTTCTGTTTCTGGTGGACTCCGTGGGCTTCCGGCAGCGCTTCCTCAAGCCCCGGGAGGACCCCCTGCGGCATCTGCTGGAGCTGCAGGCGGAGGTGGATTTTCCCATCTTCGTGGTCCCCCAGGTGGTGATGCTGAGCCGGGATCCGGCCCGGGAGGACAAGGGCCTTCTGGACCTCTTCTTCGGCGACCGGGAGAACCCGGGACGGCTCCGCAAACTGGCCCTGTGCTTCATCAAGGCCAAAAAGGCCGTGGTGGAAATGGGCGATCCCATCAACCTGAAAGAGGTCCTGCCCGCCAACCCCGGGGAGGCGCAGCTGAGCCAGGTGGCCCAGGAGCTGAGACGGGAGCTCATTGCCCGCATCGACCTGAAAAAACGGGTGGTCATGGGGCCGGTGATCAAATCCCGGGAGGAATTCCTGGAGCTCACCCTCACCGATCCCGGCCTCACCCAGTTCATGGAGCACTTGGCGGAGACGGAGAAGAAGAAGCTCTCCAAAGTGAAGAAGACGGCCCAGGATTATTTCTGGGAGATTTCCTCGGATACCAACGCCCTCCTCATGGGCCTCATGGACCGGGCCGTCACCTGGCTCACCCAGAACCTGTTCACCGGGGTGGTCTTTGATGAGGAGGGCTTCGAGCCGGTGCGGCGGGCCCGGGAGCAGGGCAATCTGGTCTTTGTGCCCTGCCATAAGAGCCACCTGGATTATCTGCTCCTCAACCACCAGATCTATCACCATCATGTGGCCACGCCTCGCATCGCCGCCGGGAAAAATCTGGCCTTCTGGCCCATGTCCTGGATCTTCCGCAACTCCGGGGCCTTCTTCATCCGGCGGCGCTTCCACGGGGCCAAGCTCTACGCCGAGGTCCTCTATACCTACATCAAGGCCCTGGTGAAGACCGGCCACAATCTGGAGTTTTTTATTGAAGGGGGGCGCTCCCGCACCGGCAAGCTGGTCCTCCCCAAGATGGGCCTGATGAACATGGTGATCCGCACCTTCAGGGAGGGGGCCGCCCCGGACCTTATCCTGGTGCCCACCTTCATCGGCTATGACCAGGTCCTGGAGGAGAAGGCCTACCTGCAGGAACTGGAGGGCAAGGCCAAGGAGGCGGAGTCGGTGGGACAGCTGGTGAAGGCCCGCAAGTTCCTCAAGCGGCGCTACGGCCGGGCCTACATCCAGTTCAGCGCCCCCATCTCCCTGAAGGCCTACCTGGCGGAGCACCCGGAGGTGGATCTCGCCAACGGGGAGGCCCTTCGGCGACTGGGCCTGGAGCTCTCCTTCCGCATCGTCCAGGCCATCAACCGGGTGTCGGTGGTCACCCCCTTCTCCCTGGTGTGCGCCGCCCTCCTCACCTACCCCCGCAAAGGCGTCTACCGGCGGGAGCTCCACCGCATCATCCAGACCCTGCACCATTACCTCAAGGCCAAAGGCGTGCGCCGGGCCGATTCCCTGGACAATCTGCCCCAGGCGGTGGAGGAGACCCTGGCCCTGTGCGAATCCCGCAAGCTCATCACCCGCATCGAGCAGGAGGAGGGCCTCACCGACGAACTGGGGCTGGGGGGCTACAGCATCGACGAAACCAAGCGGCCCCTCCTGGAATACTATAAGAACAACATCATCCACTTCTTCCTGCCCGCCTCCATGGCCGCCCTCTCCATTCTCTCCGGGCAGGGGGTGGACTTCGACCGCCGCCAGGTGGTGGAGGATCTGCGCTTCCTGCAGGACCTCTTCAAATATGAGTTCATCTACGAGGAGCTGGATGCGGAGCGCCAGGTGGAGGGGGTGCTGGACTACTTCACCGCCCGGGAGGTGGTGGTGCCCCTGGACGCCGACGGCCGGCGCTATGCCCTGTCCGCCGCGGGCCTGCGGGAGCTGGCCTACTTCGCCAACCTGCTTTACAACTACCTGGAATCCTACTGGATCGTCTTCCGCTCCATCAAATACCTGCAGAAAAAGCCCCGGAGCGAAAAGGAATTCCTGAAGCGCATCTTCAATATCGGCCAGAAGCTCTACAAGCTGGGGGAGGTGGAGCGCTCCGAGGCCATCTCCGAGGCCAACTTTCAGAACGCCCTCAAGCTTTTCGGGGAAAAGGGGATCGTCACCAAGAGGCGGCCGGAAGGCAAAGGGGCCGCCACCTTCAGCCCTCCCAGCGACGAGGACGCCAAGGACTTCTACGGCCGGCAGCTGGCCCGGTTCTTCCGCCGCTAGCGGTGAGGGGGGCCCGAAGGGACGGTGGCCCGCCCTGCCCGCACCCTCCCCTGCCAATCCCCGATGCGGTAGGGGAGGGGAGGGGCCGCTGCTCCGTTGAGGCCCGGCCGGGTTGACAGCCTGCGGGAGACGGGGGCATGGCCTCCCCCGCGCAGAACCTGCAGGTCCTCCCGCACCGCCAGGGCGCCCGGGGCAACCCCGTGGCCACCGCTCCCCGGCCCCCTCCCCCGCCAGGAGCATGCCGGAGGAAAGCCCCTTCCACCGCAGTGGGAGGTTTTTATTGCCAGGGGCCGTACCTGTAGGCTGCGGCGCAGGCTCCCTCCCCGGAGACCATGCAGGGTCCCTGGGGTTGGGAGGGGGTGCAGGCGGCGGCAAACAGGGGGCACTCCGGCGGCGCCAGACCCCCCCGGAGCACCTCGCCGCAGCGGCAGGCCCGGGGCCGGGGGGGCGGCACCGCGGCCAGGGTCTCGGCAAAGCGCCGCCGGGCGTCAAAGGCGTAGTAGGCTGGGGTCAGGGCGACGCCGCTTCCGGGAATGAGTCCCAGCCCCCGCCAGGCGGCGTCCGCCGGGGCAAAGACCTCCTCTAATAAAGCCACCGCCCGAAGGTTGGGCTCCCGCCCCACGGCCCGGGGATAGGCGTTGGCCACCCCGGCCCGGCCGTCTTTGACCTGCCGGAGCAGCGCCTCCACCCCCAGCAGGATGTCCACCGGCTCAAAGCCGGCCACCGCGCCGGGCAGGCCGAATTCCCGGGGGAGAAACTCGAAGGCGGCGGTGCCGGTGATGGTGGAGACATGCCCGGGCAGGAGCAGCCCGGAGACCCCCACCTCCCCGGAGGCCAGCAGCGCCCGCAGGGCCGGGGGCATGGTCTTGTGCACGCAAAACACGAAGAAATTGGCCAGCCCCGCCGCCCGGGCGCTCTGCAACGCCAGGGCGGTGGCGGGCATGGTGGTCTCAAAACCCACGGCGAAAAAAACCACCTGGCGGTCCGGACGCCTTTTGGCCAGCTCCACCGCGTCCAGGGGCGAATACACCACCTGCACCGCGGCGCCCCGGGCCCTCTCCTGCTCCAGGGAGGTGGAGCTCCCCGGCACCCGCACCATATCCCCGAAGGTGGCCAGGATGACGTCCGGCAGGCGTCCCAGGGCCAGGAAGGCGTCGATGTCCCGTTGATCGGTGACGCACACCGGACAGCCGGGCCCGGAGACCAGCCGCACCCCCGGCGGCAGGAGCGCCTTGAGGCCGAAGCGGGCCACCGCCATGGTGTGGGTGCCGCAGACCTCCATGAGGGTCACCGGGCCGACCGCCAGCTCTTTGAGGCGCCGGGCCAGCTCCTCCACCAGAGCCCGGTCCCGGAAGTCCTCACGGCGTGACATCGGCCAGCTGCCTCAGGAGGTCCAGGGTTTCCCGGGCCGCCTCCGCATCCACCGTGGCGATGGCCAAGCCGGCGTGCACCAGGATGAAGTCCCCCACCCGGGCCTCCGGGAGGAGGTCCAGCCGGGCCTGGCGGCGCACGCCGTCCACCTCGGCCACCGCCACCGGCCCGTCAATCTCCACGATCTGCATGGGAATCGCCAGACACATCGTCAGTTTTTCTCCCCAAAAGGCTGCCGGCGCCGCCGGGCCTCTGCCTTTGGGCCGACCCTCTCCCGGGTCATTCCCTTCTAAGCCGCGCCGCGGCGACCGCCACCTGCCCCAGGGAGATGCCGCCGTCGTTGGGCGGCACCAGGCGGTGGGTGAGCACCTCAAACCCGGCCGCCTCCAGGCGGGTGGTCAGGTGGTGAAGCAGGCGGGCGTTTTGGAACACGCCTCCGGAGAGAGCCACCCGATTGAGGCGGGTGCGCTCCCGGGCCCATAAAAGGGCATCGGCCAGCCCGACGCCAAAGGAGGCCAGAAACCGGCCGGCCACCCGGGCCGCCGGCGTACCTCCCAGAAAATCCGCCACCGCCGCCCGCAACAGGGCCGGGCCGTCCATGACCAGTTTCTCCCCGGCCACCTGCATCGGGAAGGGATAGGCGGGCTCTTCCCCTGCCGCCGCAGCCATCTCCAGGGCGATGGCCGGCTGGCCTTCATAGGTGCGCACCCGGCAGATCCCCAAGGCCGCGGCCACGGCGTCGAACAGCCGGCCGGCGCTGGAGGTGAGGGGGGACTGCCAGCCGGTGGCCAGCTGCCGCTCCAGGAGGCGGCGCTCCAGGGGGTCGAAAGACAGCCCGAGCGCCCCCCGCACCTGGTCCCAATGCTCCCCAAAGGCCGCGTGGAGATAGGCCGCGGCCATGCGGCCGGGCCGGCGGATAGCCGCCTCCCCCCCGGGGAGGCGCACCCCGGCCAGGTGTCCCAGGCGGATGAAGGAGGCCAGATCAGCCGCCAGGAGCTCCCCGCCCCAGACGGTGCCGTCGGTGCCGAAACCGGTGCCGTCCAGGGCCAGACCCAGGGCCGGGCCGGTGACGCCATGTTCCGCCAGGCAGGCGGCGATGTGGGCGTGATGGTGCTGCACTCCCACGAGCTGCACCCCGGCCTGCTCCCGGGCGTAGCGGGTGCTCAGGTAATCCGGGTGCAGGTCGTGGGCCACCACCTGCACCCGGCGGCGGGTCAGGGCCGCCAGGTGGCGCACCGCCCGGCAGAAGTAGTCATAGGTCTCCAGGCTGTCCAGGTCGCCGAGGTGCTGACTGAGGAGGGCCTTGTCCCCCCAGGCCAGACAGAAGGTGCTCTTCTGTTCGGCCCCCACCCCCAAAATATCCTGGGCCGCGGCCACCGGCAGGGCCACCGGCTGGGGCACATAGCCCCGGGCCCGGCGCAGGGGGATCGCCCCGCCGGGAAGGGCCCGGACCACCGAATCGTCGCAGGGCACGGCAATCTCCCGGTCGTGGAAGAGGAAGGCGTCGGCCAGGGGGCCCAGCTTCACCCGGGCTTCCTCGTTATCGGACACCAGGGGCTCCTCGCTCAGGTTGCCGCTGGTCATCACCAGCGCCGGCGGCGCCGCCTCCATGAGCAGCAGGTGCAGGGGGGTGTAGGGCACAAGCAGGCCCACCAGACGGTGGCCCGGGGCCACCTCCGGGGGCAGGCCGGCGTCCTCCCGGGCCGGCGCCAGCACGATGGGGCGGGCGGGGGACAGGAGGAGGGCCTCCGCCGCCTCATCCAGGCAGGCCAGGCGCCGGGCCTCCGCCAGGTCACGCACCATAACCGCAAAGGGCTTGTCCTTGCGGCCTTTGCGCTCCCTCAGGCGCTTGACCGCCTCAGGGTTTCTGGCATCACAGGCCAGGTGAAATCCCCCCAGCCCCTTGACGGCCACGATCTGACCGGCCTTCAGGAGCTCTGCGGCCACCCGCACCGCCTCCCCCGGCAACTCCCGCCCCTCCATTTCCACCCAGGCCCGGGGGCCGCAGACCGGACAGGCGGTGGGCTCGGCATGGAAGCGCCGGTCACCGGGGTCCTCGTATTCCCGGCGGCAGTCCGGGCACATGGCAAAGGCGGCCATGGTGGTCTCCTGCCGGTCATAGGGGACCTGCCGGATGATGGTGAAGCGGGGGCCGCAATGGGTGCAGTTGGTGAAGGGATAGCGAAAGCGCCGGTCCGCCGGGTCCAGGACCTCCCGGGCACAGTCGGCGCACAGGCCCGCATCCGGCGGGATGACGGGTTCGGTGGCCCCCGCCCCCTCACTCTCCCGGATGACAAAGGCCCGGTCCCCCTCCGCGGCCACCTCCATCTGGCGGACGGCCTCCAGCCGGGCCAGGGCCGGGGGCTCCGCAAGGAGGCGGGCCGTAAAAACCTCCACCGCCGCCGGCTCGCCCTCCACCTCCAGCTCCACCCCCCGGGAGGTGTTGCGCACCCAGCCGGTGAGGCAGCCCTCCCGGGCCAGCCGGTAGACGAAGGGGCGGAAGCCCACCCCCTGCACCACCCCGGTGATCTCCAGGCGCCGGCGCACCCGGGGAACACCGGCCTGGGGGAGGGGATTTCCTGTCATCTGAGCGCCTTCCCAGTCAAGATGGACCGCCGTCCACGATTATCGGCCGCAAAGGGAGCAGTATCCGGCCCCCGTCCGGGGGCGGGGCCGAAGGCAGGGCGCTCTCCCGCGGTTGAGAACCCGTGTTTTTCATTATACAGTTTATCTTTGGAGAGGGCTTTATCTGTAAAAAATTTTGGGGAAAACCGCCAAACCTGTCCGAGGTGCGCATGTCCGCCCGCGTCAACCCCCGCCGGGTCCGGCGGCTCAAAGACAGCCATCCGGGCCCGGGGCCGGTGGTCTACTGGCTCAGCCGGGACCAGCGGGCCCGGGACAACTGGGCCCTGCTCCACGCCCAGGACCTGGCCCTGGAGGCCGCCCGCCCCCTGGCGGCGGTCTTCTGCCTGGTGCCCACTTTTTTGGGGGCCGCCCTGCGACAATATGCCTTCATGCTCCGGGGGCTGGCCGAGACCGCCCATACCCTGGCCCAGCATCACATTCCGCTGCTCCTGGTCCAGGGCCGCCCGGAGGAGGAGATCCCCCGCCTGCTCACCGCCCTGCGGGCCCGGGTCCTGGTGACCGACTTTGACCCCCTGAGGATCAAGCGGGAGTGGAAGGCGGGTGTGCTGGCCCAAGTGGAGCTGCCGGTCCTGGAGGTGGATGCGCACAACATCATCCCCTGCTGGCTGGCCTCCCCCAAACAGGAGTGGGCCGCCTACTCCTTCCGGCCCAAGGTGCGCCGGGCCCTCCCGGAATTCCTTACGGACTTCCCGGAACTCCTCCCCCATCCCCATCGCCTCGGCCCCCCCGACCCCTGGCCGCCGGTGGAGGACCTGCTCAGAAGCCTGCCGGTGGACCGCAGCGTGGCGGAAGTGCCCAAGCCCCTCCCCGGGGAGGCGGCCGCCGGACAGGCCCTCACGGAGTTCATCGCCCGGCGCCTGAGCCGCTATCCCCAGGACCGCAATGACCCCGGCAAAAACGGCCAATCCGGCCTCTCGCCGTATCTGCATTTCGGGCAGCTGGCGCCTCAGCGGGCGGCCTGGGAGGTCTTCCGGGCCGAGGCCCCCCCGGAGGCCAGGGAGGCCTTTCTGGAGGAGCTCATCGTGCGCCGGGAGCTGTCGGACAATTTCTGCTACTACCAGCCCCGCTACGATGAGGTGGCGGGCTTCCCGGACTGGGCCAGAAAAACCCTGGACGAGCACCGCTCCGATCCCCGGGAGTATCTCTATTCCCTGGAGGAGCTGGAGGCGGCCCGCACCCATGATGAGCTGTGGAACGCCGCTCAGCGGGAGATGGTGCTTACCGGCAGGATGCACGGCTACCTGCGGATGTATTGGGCCAAGAAGATCCTGGAGTGGAGCCCGGACCCGGAAACGGCTCTCCGCACCGCCACTTATCTCAATGACCGCTACGAGCTGGACGGCCGGGACCCCAACGGCTATGTGGGCATCGCCTGGAGTCTGGGCGGCGTCCACGACCGGGCCTTTGCCGAGCGCCCTATCTTTGGCAAGATCCGCTACATGAGCCGCCAGAGTCTGGCCCGGAAATTCGATCTCCGGGATTATCTCCTCAGATTTGCCTCATAAAAAAGCCCCGCCTCTCCCCGGAGGGGCGGCGGGACGACGGGGCGGGCCGGGGCTGCCGCCGGGCAAAGCCGCCTACGCCTTGGGCGGCCGCATCTGGGCGATGTCCAGGGCGTGCCGGGCAATGGTGCGGGCCCGGTCCAGGATGGCCAGAAAGATGGGCGCCGCCTGCGGCAGGCACAGGCCCTCCACCAGCCGGGCCTCATGCTCGGTGGCGAAATCGTTGCAGTGCTGGGAGAGCTGGTGGCTCTCCTCCACCACATAGCGCTTCAGGACTTCGTTGCCGGTTTTGAGGGTATCCAACAGGGAACGCAGGATGCCGGACAGCCGGTCGAAGATCTGATTGGTCTGGGCCACCCCCTTGTCGGAAAACAGGATGCCCTCGGAGATCTTCTTCTGCAGGGGCCCGGTCAGGCCCGCCAGGTTGTCGGCGATGATCTGCACGTGCGCCAGGATGCTCTGGCGCTGGACGATCCGGGTCCGCTCCTCCGGGGAGCTGCCGGGTCCGGCAGCGGCCAGCCCCTGGAGGGCGCGGCTGATCTCGGCGCCGGCTTTCTCCGCCAAGGCTTTGAGGGTTTCCAGATCCGGCCGGCTGTGCCGGTTGAAGGCATTCCGGGCGGCGGCCACCATTCCTTCCAGGTGACAGAAGATAGGGCCGAAGAGATCACGGCCTGCGGTCGATTCCACCATAACCCGCCTCCTTTCCGCAACCAGTTGTGACCGGGGCCTGTCAGTTCTCCACCCTGAGGTCAGGACGTGGCTCAATCCCTGCCATTCCTCAGCCCGGGGATGGCAAAGGGACCTCCTCCCCTTGCCTTCCTGAGCAGTTTCTCAAAAAATGTGGCCGCCTGCGGCCCGATGCAAGGGGCCTGGCCCGATGCCGCCGGCAGGGGTCAAATTTTTTCTCCTAAAATTTCACCCGCTGAAACCGTTCCGCCCGGACTCTGTCCTTGGGGCCCGGAGCAGTCTCCCGGGAGACGGACCTGACCCGGGCCAGGCGCTCGGCGGTGGGAGGATGGGTGCGGAAGATGCCGCCGCTGCCGCCGCTCATCTTCCCCAGCACCGCCGCCAGGGCCCCGGGCTGATAACCGCTGCGGGTCAGCATGGACACCGCCTCCCGGTCCGCCGCCTCCTCGGCCTGGCGGCTGTAGCCGGTGACCACCAGGGTGCGGATGACATCCTCCACCGCGCCCTCAAAGAGGTTGAGGACGGCCCCGGCCACCCCGCCGCCGTACTGTCGGGCCGCCTCGGCGCCGGCGGTGGTCAGCACCTCGCTCCAGCGGGCCTGGCTGATGGAGCTGACCCCGTCCTTGTGGGCCACGTGGGCCACCTCGTGGGCCAGCACCGCCGCCAGCTCATCCTCGGTGGCGCACATCCGGAGGAGACCCCGGGTCACCAGGATCAGGCCTCCGGGGCAGGCAAAGGCGTTGGGCTCCTGGCTGTCCAGGACGGCGAAGTGATAGCCCCGGAAGGTATGGGGCCGGGAGGACTTGCGGGCCACCGTCAGCCCCACCTGGTTGACGTACAACGTGGCCTCAGGGTCCCGATACAGGGGGTAGCGGGCCAGCAGCCGGGCCGCCACCGCCCGCCCCAGGTAGTACTCCTCGGCGTCGCTTAAGGGCCGGGCGGCCTGCATCGCCTTGGTGCCCGTCTTGGTCAGCACCTCCGCCGCCTTCTGGGCCTGGGAGGGCAAAGGCGGGGTGGGAAGGGGCAGGGAGGGGACATTGAAGCCCGCCATCAGGGACAGGCCGGCGGCCAGAGTCAGGAGCAGGGCCATCCGGCGCATCAGTTCAGCCCTCCTTCCTGCAAAAAGGCCTGGAGCCGGGCGGGGTCCACCTGGAAGCGCTCCACCTCATCCACCTGGGCGTAATTGAGGCCTGGGTTTTTCTGCCGGAAGCTGGCCTCCACCTCGGGGGTGAAGCCCTTGCCCGCCAGGGCCACCTCATCCTGGGTGGTCTGGCGCACCGGGCCGCCGCCCAGGAGCGCCGGCAGGCCGCTCACGGAGGGGCCGCCTCCACCCACCGCCGCCTTGTGCAGCCAGCCCCGCTTGCCCTGGTAGTCCACCTGCACCCAGTCGCCCTGCCGGGTGATCAGGGTCACCTGGGCCCCCTGCGGCACCGGCGCCACCGGCGGGCTGGTGAAACTGGGCTCGGAATAAAGCTGCTGGTTGCTTAACGACACGGTGAGGCTCTGGGACCACCCCCCCGGCGGCAGGACCACGAGGAGCATGATCCCCAGGAGCACGGCTCCCAGCCACCGTCTTGGCAGATATCGCCTCATGACCACCTCCTTTTCCTTCCTGGAGGACTGCTGCCTCAAAGTGCATGGGCGGCCGGCTCCGGAGGTCCGGGTGGCGGCGCCCTCAGCCGCCCGCCCGGCGCCCTCCGCCTGAATGTCTTCCGGGAAGCGGCGCCCTTTGGGGCCAGCTTGCCAAAAAGGGGGGAGAAAAGCAAGCCTTCCCTGGGGAGAGGCTTACTTGCCCTCAGGCCGGAAGATCCCGTCCCATTCCGGCAGCGGCTGGGCGGCCAGCCGCCGGCAGCGCTCCAGCATGGCCGGGGCCGGATTGCCCTGGGGAACCAGGCTAAGGCAGCGGGAAAAGTGCTCCACGGCCTCAGGAAACCGCCGCCTTCGGTAGGCGGCCAGCCCCTGAAGGTAGGCCTCCCGGGCGGCCCGGGCCTCAGGGGACAGCTCCCCCGCCGGCGCCAGTACCTGGAAAATCCGGACCGGCGTCTCCCGGCCCTTCACCGCCACCTGGTCCACCTCCATGACCTCCAGGGCCCCGTCCAGGGCGGCGGCGGTGTCCCCGCTCACCAGGATGGCGGTGCCGTAGTATTTGTTGAGGCCCTCCAGGCGGGAGGCCAGGTTCACCGCATCCCCCACCGCGGTGTAGTCAAAGCGGCGGTGCGAGCCCAGATTTCCCACCACCGCCTCCCCGGTGTGGATGCCGATGCGCATCCGCAAGGGCGGCAACCCTTTCTGGGCCAGGCCGGCGTTGACCTCCTCAAGGGCCGACAGCTGGCCAAGCGCCGCCCGGCAGGCCCGCACCGCCTGGTCCGGCTGCTCCAGCGGCGCGCCCCACATGGCCATGATGGCATCCCCCTCAAACTTGTCCACCACCCCCTCCTCCGCCAGGATGATCTCGGTCATGCGGGAGAGATACTCATTGAGGAGGGCCACCACCTCCTCCGGGGCCAGCTTCTCCGACAGACCGGTGAAGCCGGCCAGATCGGAGAACAACAGGGTCACCCGCCGCCGTTCGCCGCCCAGCTTCAGGCGTTCCGGGTGTTCCAGCAGGTGGCGGATGACCGCCTCGGAGAGGTAATGGGAGAACATGCGGCGGATGGCCAGCTTCTGGCGGCCCTCGGTGACGTAGCTGTAGGAGGCGGCGGCGGCGAAGGCCAGCCCTGCGGCCAGCCCCGGCATCACCGGGTCAAGCCAGACGTCGGCCCGAAAAGCCACCACGCTGGCCCCCAGAACCGCCATCGCCACCCCCAGGGCTCCGGCCAGGCTGAGCCACAGCCGGAGGGAGAGGAGCACTGCCGCGGCTCCGAAAAGCGCCGTCAGGAGGGTCCAGACCCCCAGGAGCGGAGGGGGGAGGGGCCGCAGGAAATCCCCCCGCAGCAGATTGTCCAGGAGGGTGGCGTGCAGCTCCACCCCGGGATAGACGGCGCTCACCGGGCTGGCCTTGAGGTCCAGAAGTCCCGGGGCCGTGAGGCCCACCAGGACCCATTTGCCGGCCAGCCTCTCCGGGGGGATGAGCGGCTCCTGGCCCTGCCGCAGGCGCAGCTCCGAGGTGATGATGTCCGCGGCGCTCAGGCGGGGGAAGGTGCGGGCCGGCCCCCGGAATTTCAGGAGGAGGCGGCCTTTCTCATCCAGGGGCAGCCGCAGGCCCTGGCGCACCAGTTGGCCGGCCTCCCAGCGCCAGCCCTCCCGGCCCGTCAGGCGGCTGAAGGCGGCAAAGCCCAGGAGGGGCAGCCACCGGTCCTGAAGGCGGCCCGCCACCGGCAGCCGCCGGTAGATACCGTCCGGATCGGGGGCGCATTCCACGTTCCCCACCCCGGTGGCGGCCTCCAGCAGGGGCCCCAAAGGGGGGATGACCGCCCGGTAGGCCGGCGCCGGCGGCCCCGGCCCGGCGAGCGGGAGCGCCCCCTTTAGGAGCACCTCCGGGGTGAGGGGGTGAGGGGGTCTGTCCTCCCGGGTGAGGAAGCAGGCGAGAAAGGCGGGCATCTCCCCCAGGGCCCGGGCGAATTCCCGGTCATCCCCGGAGCCGTAGACCGACTCCTCGGTGAACAGGATATCAAAGATGACCACCCGGGCCTGGCCCCGACGGCAGAAGTCCAGGAGGGGGGCATACAGCTGCCGGGGCCAGGGCCAGGAGAGGCCCCGGGCGGCAAAATGCTCAAGATCCGGCTGGTCGATGGTGATCAGCACCACCTCGGGATGCGGCGGCGCAAGGGGCAGGACCCGGAAAAACTGGTCCAGGGTCTTGAGGCGGTAGGGCTCCAGCACCCCCAGGCGGGCCAGGGCCAGGACCGACAGGGAGGCGAGCAGTCCCAGCCCCGCCGCCACCAGGGGCTTGTGTGACCTGAGTCTGCGCCGGCCGGCCGCCATCCGGACTCCCGGGGGAAGGACTTGGGGCGCAAAAGGCCGGGCTCCCCCCTGCTTCAGGCTCCCTCCCTGGATGGTGGGGTGGAGAGGGCGGGGAAAAAAGAGGTCAGCCCCCTTTCCCCCAGACATTATACCAGCCTGCGGTCCGGCCGGGGCGAAAAGAAAAACGCCCCGGCAGACCGGGGCGGGATGCGGGGTTTGGCGGGCGGGCGGCCTCCCGGCCCGCCCCGCGGGGAAAGGGGTTAATCCATCTCCTGCATCTTCTTGTTGCAGCACTCCGGCACCGGGGCGTCGGCGGGCACGGATTTGAAGGTGTTGCACTGGATGCAGACGTAGGTCTTGTTTTCCTGCTGCGCCTCGGGCTTGTGGGTGCTGCCACAGCCGCACGAACAACTGCTCATGTAGGTCCTCCTGATTCGTTGAATTTGGCTCGGCAAACTGTTATTCCGCCCCGGGGGGGAGGGGCCGCTCGTACTGCTCCTCCACGGTCCAGCCCTTCGCCACCATGGCGGCCAGGGGCGGCGGGTCATAACCGGCGTAGTAATCCCGGTTGCCGTGGGTGTCCACCATGTGCACCTCCACCACGGTGTCATCCTTGCGCACCCGGTAGCCCCAGGCGTAGTTGTCGGTGGAGGAGGGGCAGGTGGCCTTGCCTTCAAACACCAGGGTGTTCTTGTCCGCCTTGACCTTGGAGAAGGTGAAGCAGCAGTCCTGGCCGCCCCCGCCGCAGCCGCATTTGCCCCGGCGGAAGGGGAAGCCGTCCACCTCGTAGCCGCCGGGGATTTTGTTGATCACCGCCATTGATGCGCTCCTCTTTAAAAGTTCTTTTCCAATATTAATTATTCAAATGGCTGCGGCAACCCCCCGGCCGTTTTTTTCCGTCAGCGCCGAACAACCGGCCCAGCGGGGTTTATCCCCTAAAGAGCTCCGGGGGAGAAAAAGGTGCAAATTCATTTGACGGGGCACCGAGTCCGAATTATTTTTATGTGATAAATTATTGACAGGGGGAGGTCGGAGCCCGGCTTCCCCTGGACTCCCGGGAGGTGCCGGCGGCAGACCGGCACTGCTCTTCGGCGCGCCTGCCACCAGGGGGTGAGCCCATGGAGAGACCACCTCGGGATGGGACCAAACGGTGGCCAAACTTCCCTCACCCGTACCTGACGGCCTCTGGACGGCGCTCATCAAGCGCCTGGCCTGGCCCATCATCATCGTCAGCCTGATCCTCACCGGGCTGTCGGTGTACTATTCTTTGACCCGCCTGCATTTCTCCCTCAGCCGCACCGAGCTGGTGGCCAGCGATCTGCACCTCATCCGCCTTACCCAGGAGCTGGAGCGGGAATTCGGGGAGCGGGACCAGTTCGTGGTGGTGGTGGAAAACCGGGACAAAGCCCGCGCCATCGCCTTCGCCGAGGCCCTGGCGGCGCGCCTGCGCCTGCACCGGGACCGCTTCCCGGAGATCTTTTACCGGGTGGACCCCGAGCCCTTCCGGAAATGGGCCCTGCAATATCTGAAAATCAAGGACCTGGAGGATCTCAAGGCCAAGCTCGGCGAGCACCGGCACGTTTTGGAGGCCATCGCCGCCGAGCCCACCCTCACCCGGTTTTTCCAGGCGGTGAACCAGGAGATCACCCGGGCCATGATCAGCGAGGTCTTCACCTCCTTCCTGGAGGACAAGGAGGAGGAGCCCATCCCGGATCTGACCCTGTTCAACGCCGCCCTGCGGGAGCTGGAGCGCAGCCTCACCGGCCAGGGGGGGTACCGCTCCCCCCTGAAGACCCTGCTGCCCGGGGACCTGGGCGACCTCAGCCAGGAAGGCTACTTCTTCACCGATAACGACAAGTATCTCCTCTTTCTGGTCACCACCCGGCAGGACGGCTTCACCGACACCTATGAGGACCTGGCATTCCTCCGGGCTCAGGTGGCGGCGGTCAAGGCCCAGTTCCCCGACACCGTGGTGGGGGTCACCGGCCCGGCGGCCCTCTCCGCCGATGAAATGGCGGGGGCCTTCGCGGACATCAACCTGGCCTCCTGGTTGTCCTTCTTCCTCCAGGTGGCCGTCATGGTGCTCTTTTTCCGCAGCCTGAAAAGGCCCCTGGTGCAGGGCATCGTCCTGGCCGTGGGCATCGCCTGGACCATGGGGGTGGCCACCCTGGTGGTGGGCCGCCTCAACATCCTGTCCATCGTCTTTGCGCCCCTGATGCTGGGCATCTGCGTGGATTTCGGCATCCACTGGTACTCCCGCCTGGAGGAGGAGCAGGGGAGCCTGCCTTACTGCCATGACCTGATCTTCGAGCGCACCGTCAAGGGCGCCAACCCGGGAAATTTTTACGCCGCCCTGGCGGCCCTGTTCTCCATCCTGCCCCTGGCCTTCACCGGTTTTCAGGGGCTGGCGGAGCTGGGCATCATCGTCGCCCTGGGCATCGTGGTCTATCTGGCGGCCATCTTTGTGCTCCTCCCGGCCCTGGCCTACGTCACGGAAGGCTGCCGGCGCCATCAGGACCGCACCGAGCCGCCTCCCGCCACCGCCCCGGAGCCCTTCTTCTCCCTGAACTGGGCCAAGCCCGAGGTGGTGGTGGCCCTGGGACTCATCGTCACCGTTCTGGGAAGCATCAGCCTGTGGTATGTGCCCTTTGACCTCAACCCCCTGCGCCTCCAGAATCAGCGCACCGAATCGGTGGTCTGGGAGCTGAAGATCCTGGAGGAGTCCCGCTACTCCAGCTCCTATGGCACCATGGTGTCCACCAGCCTGGCGGAACTGCCCCGGAAGGTGGAGGAGCTGAAGACCAAGCCCACGGTCTCCCACGTGGAGTCCATCCTCTCATTTTTGCCGGAGAAGCCGGAGAAGAAACTCCCCCTCATCCAGGAGCTGGCCCCCATCCTCACGCAGGTGCGCTTTGCGCCGGAGGCGGTGAGCGACCGGCCGGTGGACCTGGCGGAACTGGGCGCCGTGCTGGGCCGTATCCGCTTCAAGCTCAGCCAGGCGACGGAGAGCGACTGGAAGCCCGAGGCCAAGCCCGCCCAGGAGCAGCTGGATGAGGCCAACCTGCTCCTGGCGAGGCTCGTCCCCCTCCTCCAGGCCGGCGGTCCGGATCTGGCCGCCCGCGCCCGGGATTTCCAGCGCCATCTGTTTGCCGACTTTCGGGACAAGTGGGACCTCCTGGTGAGCAACCTGGGCTCCGGCACCCCCGCCATTGCCGATCTGCCCCAGACGGTGCGGCAGCGCTTCGTCAGCCCCCAGAACCACTACCTCATCCGCATCTTCCCCTCCATCGACATCTGGGACCCCGAGCCTCTGGGCCGCTTCGTGGCCGACCTGCAGAGCGTGGACCCCAACGTGGTGGGCGACCCGGTGCTGCTTTACGTCTTCAATTTCGCCTTCAAGAACGCCTGCCTGTGGGCCGCCGGGGTGGCGCTGCTGGCCATCTTTCTGCTCCTCTGGTTTCTCCTCCGGAGTCTCAGCTTCGCCCTGCTGGCCCTCATCCCGCTGATGGTGGGGACGGCCCTCACCCTGTGCCTCATGTGGCTCCTGGGGCTGACCTTCAACCAGGCCAATGTGCTCTTTTTGCCCCTGATCCTGGGGGAGGGCATTGAGTACGGGATCATCATCCTGGTGCGCTGGAAGCTGGAGGCCTCGGCCCGGGCCATCACCCTGCCCCACAGCACCGCCAAGGGCGTGGCCCTGGCCTCCCTCACCACCGCCCTGGGGTTCGGCAGCATGATGATCTCCGGGCACCAGGGCACCTTCAGTCTGGGGCTCTTGTCCACCGTGGGCAGCCTCAGCGTCCTGGTGGCAGCCCTCACGGTCCTGCCGGCCTTCCTAAGGGTTCTGGAGCGGGTGCTGGTGCCCGCCCCGGTGCCCTGCCCCCGGGCCCTGGCCCCCACGGATGATTAACTCAAGGAGAATGCCATGAAATTGCCGCTTCGGGGGACATTCCCCCTCATTGCCCTGCTGATCCTGACTCTGGCCCTGCCGGCCTTGGCCGGCCCGCCCACCGACTATGTCCGGGGGATCCTGGAGGAGGTCATCCGCATCCAGAATGACCCGGCCCTGGAAAAGACCCGGGCTGAGGCCATCCGCGGCATCATCCAGAGGAACTTTGACTTCCCCCGCATGGCCCAGGACTCCCTGGGGGCCACCTACGGCCGGCTGAGCCCCGGCCAGCGCCAGGAGTTTGAGCGCCTCTTCGCCGCCCTGTTCCAGGACTCCTACACCCGGCTGGTGCTCAATTTCCTCAAGCGGGAGACCGTCACCTACCACCGGGAGACCCTGGAGGGCCCCCGGGCCAAGGTCTACACCACCCTGGTGCGCACCAACGAGACCATCCCGGTGGACTACCTCATGCACACCCGCAGCAGCTCGTACGTCCTCTATGACGTCATCGTGGACGGGGTGAGCATCCTGGACAACTACAAACGCCAGTTCGCCCAGGTGATCAGCACCAGATCCTTCGATTTCCTCCTGGAGCGCATGCGCATTCAATACCGGGCCATCCAGTGAGGCTCTGGGCCCGGGGCGGCCCCTGTGAGCCCCTCCAAGACCGCCCGGTGCCCGGGAAACCTCCTGCCGGCGCCGGGCCGGCTTTCTCCACCACCTTGCCAGACTCTGGAATCGTGATTACCTGCTAAGACAGGCAAGAGAGCCTCAGACCCCTTGGGCCTGAAGCCGGGAAACACTGCCAGGGAGGCAAGCGATGCTCGTCATTTGCAGCGATTCGGACCGGCGGGAGCTGATGGAGGTCCTCACCGCGGAGGGGGTGACCCACGAGGTCTCCACCCGGGCCAGCACCCGGGAACTGGGCACCGGCAGCTATGAGCTCTACACCATCCGGGCCAACCTGCCGGAGGTCAAGGTGCCCCCGGAGTACTCCCAGGGGGAGGCCTTCAATCTCCGGGCCTGGCGGCTGCCCTCCGGACGCCTCATCATCACGGATATGGAGGGCAACCTGGAGCAGATCACCATCCCGCCGCCGGGGAAATAATCCCGGACCTCCTTGGGGGAAGGGGCCGGAGCGACGGCCCCCTGTCCTCCTCCCCCACCCCGGAGGGGCGGGCAAAGTAATGGGGAGAGCCGGCGGGGCCGCCCCTTGATCCCCCCTGCCATCCCCCTTTTCCGCTTCCGGGCTCAGGTCAGCGGCTCCCCCGCCAGGATTTTCCGGGGATTGTCGAGGACCAGGGCCTGGGCCTTTGCCTCGCCCAGCCAGCGCCTGAGCCTGGCCGCCGCCTGGGAGAGCTCCGGCGGCCGCCGGCGGCTGTCGTGGGCGTCGCTGGCCACCACCCGGACCAGCCCCGCCTGGAGCAGTTTTCTGGTGAACCGAGACACCCGCCAGCCAAAGTCGCCGGTGATGCTCCCGGCGGTCACCTGGGCGAGACACCCCAGGTGGAGCAGCCTGATCAGGCGCTCCGGCTTTTCCCGGAACAGGGGATGACGCTCCGGGTGGGCGAGGATGGGGGTGAGCCCCCGGGAGAGGAGCTGAAAGCAGACCTCCTCGGTGGCCGGCGGGATGGCGGTATCCGGCATCTCCAGGAAGAGGTAGCGGCCGTGGCCATTCACCGTCAAAAGCCGCCCGTCCTTAAGGAGTTCCAGCATCTCCGGGCACAAAGGGGCTTCACAGCCCACCGCCACCTCCAGCGCGATCCCGGCTTCCTTGAGCCGGCTGCGCAGCTCCGCCGCTGCGGCCAGAATCCGGTCAGCCGGGTTGAGGCGGCTCATTTCCACCAGCCGCCGGGCAAAGAGGTGGGGGGTGGCGGTCACTGTGGTGATGCCGTCCGCCGCCGCCAGCCGGGCCATCTCCAGGGCGCCCTCCCAGCCGGCGGGGCCGTCGTCCAGCCCGGGGAGGATGTGCACATGCAGGTCAATCATGGCCAAAGGGGTTGAGGGGAGGGCGGTGGGGCAAAGCAGGAGCCCCTGCCCCCCGGCCCCTTCTCCCGCTGCCCATCCACCGGCCTCACCCCGGGGGGCCGCCCCCCACCTTGACGGCGAAGGCCAGCCCGTCCCGCTCCGGGGAGTGGTGGGGCAAAAGGCAGAGCAGGGGCACGCTCCGCCACAGGGGCGAGAGAAAGAGCTCCCGGTTGAAATCCGCCGCCGCCGCAAACCCCACGTTGTCGGCCACCAGCAGCCCACCGGGCCGGAGCAGGCGATGGCAATGGGGCAGGGCCGGCAGATACCCCTCCTTGTCAATGTCCAGAAAAATGAAGTCAAAGGGGCCGGTGAGCTCGGCCAGCACCGCCATGGCCTCGCCGCGGCGCACCTCCACCCGGTCGGCCACCCCGGCCCGGGCCAGGTTGGCTTCCGCCCGGGCGGCCATGACGGGGTCCCGCTCCAGGGTGAGGAGACGGCCATCGGGGGGTGTCAGGGCCCGGGCCAGATAAATGGCGGAGTAGCCGGTGGCGGTCCCCAGCTCCAGAACCCGCCGGGCGCCGGTGGCCACGACCAACAGGGCCAAAAGCTCCGCCACCACCGGCCCCACGATGGGAATCCGTTCAAAGACGGCCTCCTCTTCCAGCCGCCGGAGAAATTCGTCCCGCGGGGGTACGAAACGGCGGAAATAGCCTTCCAGATCCGGGAGCATGCTCATGGGGAGAAACCTGTCGGTGGCTGGCGCTGAGGCTTACCGGCAATTGAGACCGGCGTCCTGATAGCTTACAATAACACGTATCAGGTAAAGGTGAAAGAAAAGCAGACGTGGCCGTCCTGGAGAGACTGAGAGCCTGGCTCCACCGCAGGCGGCGGGCCGCCGGGGCCGGGTCCGCGCCCACGCTGCTGGAGCGGTATCACCAATACAAGCGCCTCCTGGCCGCCAACGCCGCCATCCTGGCCATCCTGGCCGACCTGCAGAGTAAGCAGGCGGAGGACTATGTCTTTGACATGGCCTACGTGCGCAACGCCGTCACCCGCCTCAACCGGGAGGTGGAGATCCTGGTGGAGGCCCTCATCGCCCTCTCCGGCGGCCGCTATCAGGGCCTTAGGGAGGCCCGGGAACGGGTGGCCGCCAAAATTCTGGAGGAATTGGCCCCCCCGGAGATCCGCCCCGCCCCTCTGGCCCTGCCGCTCAGCAAAGTGACCGAGGGGCACTTCTTCGGCGGCAAGGCGGAGAAGCTGGGGGAGCTGAAGCGCCTGGGATTTCCCGTGCCCCGGGGCTTTGCGGTGAGCGCCTACGCCCAGAAGCTCTTCTTTCAGCAGGAGGGGCTGGAGGACTTCATCCGGGAGACCATCCAGGAGGCCGATATCCGAAACCTGGCCAGTCTGGAGCGGGCCGGAGAGGCCATCCGGGACCGCCTCCTGGTCACGCCCCTGCCGGCGGTTCTGTCCCAGACCCTGGGCGCCCAGATGCGCCGCCTGGACGCGCGCCGGGTGGCGGTGCGTAGCTCCGCCCTGCAGGAGGACGGCTTCCACAGCTTCGCCGGCCAGTTTGAGAGCCTTCTCAACGTGCCCGCCGAGGAGCTGGAGCGGCGCTACAAGGAGGTGCTGGCCAGCCAGTTCACTCCCCGGGTGCTCTACTACTGCCACGCCCGGGGCTTCACCTACCAGGACCTGGCCATGGGGGTGCTGGTGATGGAGATGGTCCCGGCCCAGGCCGCCGGCGTCCTTTATACCGCCGACCCCAAGACCGGGGAGCCCGCCGTCCTCATCAACGCGGTCTTCGGGTTGGGCACCGCAGCGGTGGGCGGCCATGCCGAACCGGATGTCTATCGGGTGGAGCAGGGCCGCCTGGCCTCGGTGCGGGTGGGGAGGAAAGCACAGCGCCACCGGCTGCGGCCGGAGGGAGGCGTGGCGGAGGAGGAGGAGGTGCCGGAGGCGGACCGGCCCTGCCTCACGGAGGCCCAGATCCTGGAGCTGGCGGCCCTGGGGGAGAGGATTGCCGCCCACTTTGGCGGCCCCCAGGACGTGGAGTGGGCCCTGGATGACACGGGGACCTTCCACCTCCTCCAGGCCCGGCCTCTTCGGATCAGCCGGCCCGCCCGGGGGGCCTATCTGCCGCCCCGCCTGAAGGAGGCGCCCCTGCTGGCGGAGGCCGGGGTCATCGCCTCCCGGGGCGCCGCCGTCGGGCCGGTCTTCCGCCTGGAGGGGCTGGAGGTGGACTCCGTCCCCGAGGGCGCCGTGCTGGTGGTCCGCCGGGCCCTGCCGGAGTACGGTTTGGCGGTGGGCCGGGTGGCCGCGGTGGTCTCCGAAGGCGGCAGCGCCACCAGCCACCTGGCCACGGTGCTGCGGGAGGCCGGGGTGCCCGCCCTCTTCGGGGCCCGGGAGGCCTGGCAGCGCCTCACCCCGGGGGAAGTGGTGACAGTGGACGCCTACTACGGCAACATCTACGCCGGCCGCCGGGAGGAGCTCCTCAAGGCCCCCCCCGCCGATCCCATCCTCCATCAGAGCCGGGCCCGCCAAGCCCTGGAGCGGGTCATGAAGCACATCGTCCCCCTGCATCTCCTGGACCCCCGGGATCCGGGCTTCCGGCCCCGGAACTGCCGCACCTACCACGACATCACCCGCTTTGCCCACGAAAAGGCCATGGCCGAGCTCTTCCAGGTCTCCCGCCACGGCTCCCGGGAGTTTGCCCGGCGCCTGGTCTCCTCCCTGCCGCTGGAGATCTACGTGGTGGATGTGGGCGGGGGACTGAAGCCCGAAGCCCGGGAGGCCCCGGAGGTCACCCCGGAAGACATCACCTCCCGGCCCATGCAGGCCTACTGGCGGGGTGTGGCGGCCATCGGCTGGCAGGGGCCCCGCCCCCTGGATCTGGCCGGCTTCATGAGCGTCGTCATGGGCGCCGCCTCCGACACCCAGGCCATGGACCGCCTGCAGGAGGACAACTACGCCGTCCTGGCGGCGGACTACCTCAATTTCTCCAGCCGTCTCGGCTATCATTTCACCACCGTGGACGCCTATCTGGGCGAGCCGGAGCAGAGCTACATCACCCTGGTCTTTTACGGCGGCGGCGCCGAGTTAAGCCGGCGGGTGCGCCGGGCCCTGTTTCTGGCCCGGGTGCTCGAGCACCTGGACTTCCGGGTGGAGGTGAAGGGGGATTCCCTCACCGCCCGTCTGGACGGTGTCGGCCTGCCGGTATTGGAGGAGAGGCTGGAGATCCTGGGCCGCCTCATCATGGCCAGCAAACAACTGGACGTCACCATGGCGGACGACAGCAGCGTGGAGCACTATTTTGAAGAGTTCATCTCCTCCGGTTACCGCCTGGCCCGCTGACCCGGCCCGGCGGTGACCGGCGCTCACCCGGCCCGGGGGATTCCTCTGGCCTTTTCCCCGGTTTCAGCGGCGGGGGGGACCCGCCGGCCGGGCCTCCGGCCGGCAATCGGCGGCGGATGCGAGGTGGGTATGGAATGGCTGTGGCTGATCCTGCTGGTGGCGGCGATCCTCCTCCTGGCCCGGGGAGGCTTATGAGGCAGGTGATTCCGCGCCGGCTTCGGGAAAGCCGGACAGACACAGAGGGCAGCCCCGCGGCTGCCCTCAAGGTTTAGGGAAAAGGGCCCCGGCAAGACTGTAGCCCGGAGCCCCCGGGAGAGGCTCAGTGGCCCAGACCCAGCTTTTCCGCCTGTTCCTTTTTGAAGCCGATGTACAGGCGGATGATGATGACCACGCACATCCCCAGGGCGGCGCACATCACCACCCAGGCGGCGGCCACGGAGTAATTGAACTGCTTCAGGGCCACGGAGAGGCCGGCCAGGATGATCATGATGGCAAAGAGGAGCCGGATGCCATAGCCCCGCACGTATTTCACCGCGGTGACGCCCAGCTGGGCGCCCACCGAGGCCCCCACCAGCATGTAGATGGCGGCCACGATGTCCACCGCGCCCTTGATGCCATAGGTCAGGCAGCCGTAGGCGCCGGCGAAGAGCACGGAGAAGAGGTCGGTGCCCACCGCAATGGCCGTGGGGCAGCCGATGAGGTAGATCAGGGCCGGCATGCGGATGAAGCCGCCGCCCACCCCCAGAAAGCCGGAGAGGTAGCCGGTGAAGAAGAATACCCCCATCACCGTCCAGAAGGAGATGGTGATGCCGGAGGTGGGGAAGTGCATCATGGGGGGCAGGTTCCAGGCCTTGCGGGGCGGGGCCGTGCCTGCGGCCCGGGCCGCCGCCTTGGCCGCCGCGGCTGCCGCCCGCTGCTCTTTGGTGGCGTAGTCGTAGATCATATAGATGCCCAGGCCAAAGAGCAGGATCATGTAGGTATAGCGCACCACCGGGCCGGCCAGCCCCAGGCGGGTGAGGAGCATGACGCTCTGGGCGCCCGCCTCCACCCCGATGACTGAGCCGATGATGGACCAGATGCCCAGCTTGAAGTCCACGTTGCCCATCTTGCGGTGCTTGGCGGTGGCCACGATGGACTTGCCGAAGATGTGGGCCAGGTCGGTGCCGATGGCATAGGCCATGGGGAAGCCGAAGATGTTCAGGGCCGGGGTCACCACCCAGGCGCCGCCGACGCCGAAGAAGCCCCCCAATACCCCCACGGAGAAGCCGATGGCGACGAGGATAAGGGCGTTAAAATCCCGTTCCGCGATGGGCAGATAAACATTGAAGAAATCCAGCATGACCCTTATCCCCCCTTACTCGTGGTGCTCGATCTTGCTGACTTCCATGCCGATGGCCTTGAGGATGACATCGGTCATCAGGGCGATGAGCGCGCCCACCACCCCCATGACCACGGTCACCAGGATGGCAAAGACGAACTTATTGCTGTTGTACCAGGTGGCGAAAAAGTAATTGATGGCGCCCAGGCCCTCCACCCGCACCATCCGGGTGGCCATGTCCGGGACGTCCTTGTCCCCCGGGCCGGCGGCCAGGGCCAGGGCCGGCAGGGCCAGAAACAGGAGATTAAAGAATAACGCCTTGATTTTCTTCACAATTTTTCCCTCCATGCCTGAAAATGATAAGGCGTACACCTATATTGCTCCGCGGGCGAGCCGTGCCAGGATCTCCCCGGGGGTGCCCAAAAGATGCTCGAAACCCTCCCCTGATTCCGCTATATTAAGCATATGATGCAAAAGAGAAACTGTGAAATAATTCACATTTTCTGTTCCCTTGTCAAGCTAATTTTTGAACCGGCCCTATGAGGTGGCGGGATCTCTTCCGGTGGCGGCGGACCCCGGTCCGCAGGCTGGGCCTGAAGGAGATTTTTCAGGGTTTCCAGCAGGTTCTGGCGGCCAACACCGAAGTCCTGGCCCTGATGGGCGACCTGGAGGAGAAGCTCTCCGGCCGCCTCAGCCTGGATCTCCCGGAGCTGCGCCGGGTGATCCACACCCTGGATGAGCACCTCACCCGGCTGGTGGCCGCCCTGGCCCGCATGTCCGGCAACCGCTGGCCGCAGTTGGAGCAGACCCGCCAACGGCTCCAGGCCCTCATCCAGGAGCGGCTGGTGGAGCACCCTCCGGTGCCCGAGACGCCCCTCATCCTTTTTCTCCGCCAGGCCAAACCGGAGGAGCTGGCCGCCCTGGGGGGCAAGGCCGCCAATTTGGCCCGCCTGGCCCAGGCCGGACTGGCAGTGCCCGAGGGCTTTGTGGCCACCGCCCGGGCCTACCGGCTGTTCCTCAGCCAGAGGGTTCCCGGGAATGCCGCAGTCCTGCAGGAGCTCATCGAGGCGCGGCTGGCCCGGCTGGACTTTGCCGATCCGGCGGCCGTCTCCCAGGCGGCCCGGGAGATCCAGGGCCTCATCCTGGCGCAGCCGCTGCCGGCGGAGCTGCACCGGGAGCTCCTGACCGCCGCCCGCCGCCTGGCCCCCAACGGCGCCCGCCTGGTGGTGCGCTCCAGCGGCTCCCGGGAGGAGGTGGCCGCCACCTTTGCCGGCGTCTACGACAGTTTCCTCAACGTCTCCCCCGACGAGGTGCCGGAGCGCTGGCGCCAGGTGGTGGCCAGCCATTTCTCCCACCGGGCCCTGCAGTATTTCCGGGACCTGGACCTGGAGATGGCCGAGGCCTACATGGCGGTGCTGGTGCAGCGCCTCATCCCGGGTCGGGCCTCCGGCGTGCTCTTCACCACCGATCCCGAGAGCTTCCGCTTCGGCCGGCTGCTGGTGAGCGCCTCCTGGGGCCTGGGGCCGGAGCTGGTAATGAGCGAGAGCAACCCGGACCTCTATGTGGTGGACAAACAGAGCGGTCGGCTGGTCTCCTCCCAGGTGGGCTGCAAGGCGCGGCAGCTCATCCTCCAGGGCGACCGCCTGGCGGCCCAGATCCTCCCCGCCGAAGTCGCCCGGACGCCGGTTTTGACCCCCCGGGACCTGGAAGAACTGGCCCGGGTGGCCCTGGATCTGGAGGATCTGCTGGCCGGGCCCCAGGACGTGGAGTGGGTCCAGGACTGGCAGGGCCGCTGCCATCTGCTGCAGTGCCGGCCCCTGCGCATCTCCCGGGCCCAGGCCCGCCGCTTCCTGGAGGAGGCCGGCCGGGAATGCCGGGCCGAGGTGCTCCTGGATGCCGGCATCCCCGGCTCCCTGGGGGTGGGGGCCGGGCCGGTGTTCCTCCTCACCCCGGAGCGCTCCCAGGAGGAGGTGCCCGAGGGCGCGGTGCTGGTCATCCCCCGGACCTCCCCCCAGCTGACGCCAGTGCTCTCCCGGGTGGCCGCCCTGGTGGCGGATGTGGGCTCCGCCACCGGCCACATGGCCCTGGTGGCCCGGGAGTATGGCATCCCCGCCCTGGTGGACACCTTCCAGGCCACCAAAATCCTGAAGCCGGGGGAGGTGGTGACGGTGGATGCCTACAACGCCCGCATCTACCGGGGGCGGGTGGAGGAGCTGGTGCGCTTCGAGGAGCGCCAGCGGCCGCATCTGTTAAGATCGCCGGGGCTGGAGCGCCTCCGGGCCGTCCTGGATCTCATCGTCCCCCTCACCCTGGTGGACTTCAAAAGCCCCCGGTTCCGGCCGGAGAACTGCCGCACCTACCACGACATCGCCTTCTTCGCCCATGAAAAGGCCATGCAGGTGATGTTCGGGCTGATGGACGAGGTGGCCGCCGGGCGGGTGCCGGCCTTGCGGCTTCTCAAGCTGGACACCCGCCTGCCCCTGAACCTGCACCTGGTGGATGTGGGCGACGGCCTGGCCAGCCATGAGAATCCGGTGCCCCCGGAGGACATCCTGTCGGTCCCCTTCCGGGCCCTGTGGCGGGGCATCAGCCATCCGGACATCTCCTGGGCCGGCCCGGTGCCGGTGAGTGTGGGCGGCTTCCTCCACGTCCTGGGGCAATCCGCCATCCGGCCCCCGGAGCAGTTCTGGGACAAGACCTACGCCATCGTCTCCCGGCATTATGTCAACTACGCCTGCCGCCTGGGCTACCACTACCAGAGTGTGGACAGCTACTGCGGCCCCACCCCGGCGGACAATTACATCAACTTCAACTTCAAGGGCGGGGCGGCGGACGAATTGCGGCGCATCCGCCGGGCCAAATTCATCTCCCTGGTGGTGGAGGCCCTGGGGTTTGAGGTGGAACAGCACCTGGACGTCATCCGGGCCCGCTTCCGCAAACGTCCCCTGGAGGAGACGGAGGAGCGCCTGGACCTGTTGGGCCGGCTCATGGCCTATGTCCGCCAGATGGACATGCTCATGTCCCACGACGGCATGATCACCCTGTTGGCGGAGCGCTTCCTGGCCGGCCATTATGAGCGGCCCCTGGGGACGGAGGGCTTTCCCGGGCCCCCGGCAAACCTCACCGCCTGAGGGGGAAAATCAAGCAGGGGGACCCATGCCGGCGGCGTTTCGGCGGCTTCTGGTGTGCACCGACAGCTCCCCGGCCAGCCAGGGTGCCTTTCAGGCAGCCTTGGCGTTGGCGGCAGCCTCTGCCTGCGAGGTCTGCCTGATGCAGGTGCTGGAAGTGAGCCCGGCCATGGCCGCCCTGGCCCCGGAGGCCCTGGTGAGCTGGGAGCAGCAGGTGCGGGGCCATCTGGAGGAGCTGCGCCGCCGGGCCCGGTCCGTGGGGGTGGACCTCACGGTGGTGGTGGCCGCGGCGGAGACGGCCGCGACCGCCATCGTGGCGGAGGCCGACAGGAGGCAGGCGGACCTCATTGTCATGGGGCGGCTGGGCAGGACCGGGCTGGCCCGCCTGCTCCTGGGGAGCACGGCCGCCCGCACCCTGGGCTTCAGCCCGGTGAATGTGCTCATCGTGCCGGCGGAGACCCCCCTGGCCCGGGAGCGGCTGCTCGTCGCCAGCGACGGCTCCCCTTTCAGTGAGGCAGCTTTTGCCGAGGCCCTGCGTCTGGCCCGCCTCTGGGGCAGCCGTCTCTCCGGCCTCAGCGTCGCCCGGGAGGAGGGGGAGCTGACGGAGGCCCAAGCCATCGTGGGGGGGATGCTCGCCCGGGCCAATGCCCTGGGCCTGCCCCTGGAGACCCGGGTGACGGTGGGCGCCCCCGATGACGCCATCGTGCGGCTGGCCCGGGAACTGGGCGCGGATCTCATCATCCTGGGGAGCCACGGCCGCACCGGCTTCACCCGGCTGCTTCTGGGGAGCGTGGCCGAGCGGGTCATCGGCAGCGCGCCTTGCCCCGTCCTGGTGGTGAAAAAGCCGGCCGAAAAAGGGTGATCTGGGTGTGCAACAGGGAGGTCAGAAGGGCTGGGAAGGCCACTCCGGTGTGTCGGCCCGTCTTCTGACGGCCGGCTGCCTTCGTGGCCCGTTGCTTTTCAGGTGAGCGGCCTTCCCTCAGTGACAGCAGGTGTGCTCGTGGTGGTGATGCCCGTCATTGTGGGCATGCTCGTGGGTGTGCACCACCGCCTCGTGGCTGTGCTCCTGCCCGTCGTGGCTGTGGGTCACCGCCTCCTGCCGGTGCTCATGCTCGTGCCTGTCCGTGGCATGGCAGCACTTGACGCCTCGCCTCCTTTGGCCATGGGGAGTTTGATTTTAATCTTAAGTCTATAAATCTCCAGTGCAATCCTGACCGGCGGCTGGCCGGATACCGGGTTGTCTTGCCGGCCCCCGGAGGGATTTCCGCCCGACCGGGGGCGCCAAGCCCCTGCCTGCACCGGGCAGGTGCCCCCTGCCGGGCCGGGCCCCTCTCCCGCCTCACTGGCCCACCGGCCCCAGCAACGCCTGGCGCAGCCGCTCCGGCAGCTCCCTGGCCCGCCAGTCCCGGGTGATGGCCACCAGGGTGGCGGTCCCTTCGGCCAGCAGCTCCTGACCGTGCTCCGGAAAGAACTCGAAATGGAAGATGACGGCCCGCTCCCTGAGCTCCTTCACCCGGGTGCGGATGGTGAGGCGGTCGCCGTAGCGGGCCGGCCGCCGGAAGCGGCACCAGGCCTCCACCACCGGCAGCCCGAAGCCCTCCTCCACGTTGCGGAAGGTGCCCTCGGGTCTGAGGCCCACCGCCCGCAGATATTCCTCGATGGCCCGGTGGCACCAGCGGAAATAAGTGACAAAGTAGACAATCCCATAGGGGTCGGTATCCCCGAAGCGCACCCGGACCTGGGTGGCATGGGAGACGTCCTGCGTGGCTGCGGCCATGGGGCGTCCTCCTGGCCTCCGCTCTCCGGAGACCTCTGTCTGGCAGGGCGGCTAAAAGAGATTTCTGTCACAAAAAGTGGATTGACAGCCGGAAAAAAAGAAAATACCTTTACCTATTCGTATACCAATCCCCGCTGCACACGGTAAAGAAAATTTGCGTCTGCACGCCCGCCGCTGGCGTGGGACAAGGAGTCGCCTATGAAAACTGTGGCCGAACGGATCCAGGAGCTGAAGGAAAAAGAGGCTCAGATCAAGGCCATGGGCGGGCCGGAGGCCGTCGCCAAGCAGCACAAAGCCGGCAAGCTCACGGCCCGGGAGCGCCTGGATCTCTTCTTCGACCCCGGCACCTTCCGGGAGACCGACATCTTCGTCAAACACCGCTGCGTCAACTTCGGCATGGAAAAGGTGGACATCCCCGCCGACGGCGTCATCACCGGCTTCGGCCGGGTGAACGGCCGCCCGGTCTTCGCCTTTGCCCAGGACTTCACCAGCCGGGCGGGCTCCCTGGGGGAGATGCACTCCAAAAAGATCTGCAAGGTCATGGACCTGGCCCTGAAGGCCGGAGTGCCCTTCGTGGGGTTCAATGACTCCGGCGGGGCCCGCATCCAGGAGGGGGTGGATTCTCTGTCCGCCTATGGCCAGATCTTCTACCGCAACGCCATCGCCAGCGGCGTCATCCCCCAGATCTCCGCCATCATGGGGCCCACCGCCGGGGGCGCGGTCTACTCCCCCGCCATGACCGACTTCATCTTCATGGTGAAGAAGACCAGCTACATGTTCATCACCGGCCCGGACGTCATCAAGAGCGTCACCGGCGAGGAGATCAGCTTCGAGGACCTGGGCGGGGCCATGGCCCACAACATGAAAAGCGGCGTGGCCCACTTCGCCTGCGAATCCGACGAGGACTGCATCAACCAGATCAAGCGCCTCTTGTCGTTTTTGCCCAACAACAACCTGGAGGACCCACCCATCGCCCCCTGCTCCGACCCCGTGGGGCGGGAGGAGCCGGCGTTGGACCACATCGTGCCGGACAACCCCCGGGCCTCCTATGACATGAAGGACGTCATCCGGGCCATCGTGGATGATGGGGACTTCTTTGAGCCCCATGCCTTGTACGCCCAGAACATCATCGTGGCCTTCGCCCGCCTCAACGGCCGGCCGGTGGGCATCATCGCCAACCAGCCCCAGGTGCTGGCCGGCTGCCTGGACGTGGACGCGGCGGACAAGGCCACCCGCTTCATCCGCTTCTGCGACGCCTTCAACATCCCCCTCCTCACCATCGCCGACGTGCCCGGCTACCTGCCGGGGAGCGATCAGGAGCACCGGGGCATCATCCGCCACGGCGCCAAGCTCCTGTGGTGCTACTCCGAGGCCACGGTGCCCAAGATCACCCTCATCACCCGCAAGGACTACGGCGGCAGCTACCTGGCCATGTGCTCCCGGGACCTGGGCGCGGATGTGGTCCTGGCCTGGCCCACCGCCGAGATCGCCGTCATGGGCGCCGAGGGCGCGGCCAACGTCATCTTCCGCCGGGAGATCCAGTCGGCCCCGGACCCCGAGGCCAAGCGCCAGGAGCTCATCCAGCACTACCAGGAACTGCTCTACAACCCCTACATCGCCGCCTCCCGGGGGTTTGTGGATCAGGTCATCGTGCCCCGGGAGACCCGGCCCCGGATCATCGAGGCCCTGGAAGTCATGTGCACCAAGCGGGAGTCCCTGCCGCCCAAGAAGCACGGCAACATCCCGGTGTGAGAGGAGTCCAGGGTCCAAGGTCCAAAGTCCAAAGTCCATGATCTTGGGGGTCTAAAGTCCAGGGCCTCGGGAATATAAAGTCTAAGTCCAGAGACTGAGGAGTCCGTAGTCCAAGGCCAGGAAATAACTTTGAACCTGGACCTGCTGCCACAAGGAGAGGATATGCCCGTCAAGCCGCAGATCCTGGCCGCCATCAGCGCCGCCATCCAGGCCTACCTCCAGGAGGAGGAGGCCCTGCTGGCCCTGGCCCAGGCGGCCCCGGCCCCGGCCCTGCCCGCGCCGCCCGCCAACCTGTGGGGCATCAGCGGCCGCCAGTGGGTCATGCAGACGCGGCAGCTCATCCAGCGCCGCGCCTTGAAATAAAGGGAGTGAGGGGAGGGCCGGGAGAGCGCAGCTCCCCCGCCCTGCCCTCACCCTCCCCTCCCTACCCCCTTTATGGGGTCGGGGGTGGGGGCTTGGGGGGAAGGGCAGGGACCATCAAGTCCTGCCCGGCCTCCCCCACACACCACACAAGGAGTTGACAGATCATGGCCGGAAAAAACCCCATCAAATTTACCGACACCACCTTCCGGGACGGGCACCAGTCCCTGTTGGCCACCCGCATGCGCACGGAGGACATCATCCCCTTTATGGAGCGGATGGATGAAATGGGCTATTTCGCCCTGGAGGTCTGGGGCGGCGCCACCTTCGACACCGCCCACCGCTTCCTGGGGGACGATCCCTGGGAACGCATCCGCCTCGTCAAAAGGATCCTCAAGAAAACCCCCACCATGATGCTGCTCAGGGGTCAGAACCTGGTGGGCTACCGCAACTATGCCGACGACGTCACCTACCGCTTCGTGCGCTACGCCGCCGAGCAGGGGGTGGACATCTTCCGGGTCTTCGACGCCTTAAACGACATGCGCAACTGGGAGACCTCGGTCAAGGCCCTCATGGACGCCAAGAAGGAGGGCCTCATGGCCCACTTCCAGGCGGCGGTGTGCTACAGCCTCACCCAGCGGCGCATGGGCGGCCCCATCTTCAACCTGGAATACTATGTGGACTTCGCCAAGCGGGCCGAGGAGATGGGGGCCGACTCCTTCTGCCTCAAGGACATGGCGGGCATGTGCTCCCCCTATGATGCCTACCAGATCATCAAGGCCCTCAAGGAGACCATCAAGATCCCGGTGGAATTCCACACCCACTACACCTCCGGCTCCGGCTCCATGAGCTACCTCAAGGCCATTGAGGCCGGGGTGGACATCGTGGACACCTGCCTGTCGCCCTTTGCTCTCCGGACCGCCCAACCGGCCATCGAACCCCTCATCGTGGCGGTGGAGGGCACCGACCGGGAGACGGACATGGACCTGGCCAAGCTTATCGAGATCGGCTACGACCTGGAGAAAGTGGCCGTCAAATACCGGGATCTGCTGGACACCAGCAAGATGGCCCAGATCGACACCGGCGTGCTCCTGCACCAGATCCCCGGCGGCATGTACTCCAACCTGGTGAACCAGCTCAAGGAGCTCAACGCTCTGGACCGCATCCACGAGGTGATGGCGGAGCTCCCCAACACCCGGCGGGAGCTGGGCTACCCGCCCCTGGTCACCCCCACCAGCCAGATCGTGGGCATCCAGGCGGTGTTGAACGTGCTCTTCGGTCGCTACCAGCAGGTCACGGCGGAGACCAAGGGCCTGGTCTATGGCCTCTACGGCAAGACCCCGGCTCCGGTGGACCCGGAGGTGCAGAAGATTGTGCTCAAAGGTTACGAGCGGGGCGAGACCCCCACCGACAAGCGCCCCGGCGACATCCTGGAGCCCGAGTGGGACAAGGCGGTGGAGGAGACCAAGGGGCTGGCCAAGGACGAAGGCGACATCCTCATCTACGCCCTCTACCCCACCACCGGCAAGCGCTTCCTGCGCTGGAAGTACGGCCTGGAGCCCATCCCCGAGGAGGTGAAGGGCAAGAGCCTGGAGCAGATCAAGCTGGAGGACGAAGTCTACCTCACCATCAAGAAGAAGAACCTCTTCGCCAAGGTCAAGGAGTATCTGGACAGCCTGGAGAAGCCCGTCCCCGAAAAGGGCCCGGGGCTGCGCACCTTCAACGTCTTTGTGGACGGCCAGTACTACCAGGTGGAGGTGGAGTGCACCTCCGGCGCGCCGGTGATCACCGGCATTGCCCCCGCGGCCCTGCCGGCGGCGGCGCCCCGGCCGGCGGCGGCACCTGCGGCCGCCCCGGCTCCGGGACCCAAACCCGCGGCAGCGCCGGCCGCCGCCCCCGCCGAGGCCCTGGCGGAAGGCGAGGTGCCGTTGCGGGCCCCCATGCCCGGCATGATCATCAGCTACAACGTCAAGGTGGGCGACAAGGTGGAGACCGGCGACCTGGTGTGCGTGCTCGAGGCCATGAAGATGCAGAACTCGCTGCCGGCGCCGGCCAGCGGGGTGGTCAAGGCCATCAACTTCGAGCCCGGCGCCAGCGTCGCCAAAGACGCGGTGATCCTGGTCATCGCCAAGTAGAGAGTCTGATTTTCAGGTAAAAAGGAAAGGGGCGGCCGCGGCCGCCCCTTTTCTTTGGCCGATCCCTGAATAAATTCAGGCTCGGACGTGCAGGGTCAGTTCTTCTTTTCAGGCGCCGGAGCAGCCATGCCCTGCCACATGGGGCAGGTGCGCTGCCATTGGGCCATCTGCTCCTGCAGCTGTTTCTGCTGTTCCGGGCTCAGGTGTTTCTGCATCATCATCATGCAGGGGCACGTCATCATCGGCGGCGCTGGGGCCTGTGGAGCCGCCTGGGGCTGCGCCCAGGCCGCGGTGGCGCCGCCAAGCAGCGCCAGGGTCAGAAACATCGCCGTCAGTCCCTTCATGTTTATCTCCTTTGTCTGGTTGTCTTCATTTCAGAGAGCAGTGAGGGCTCTCACCAGCAATACCCCGGACTCCGGTACCCGGACCCGGAGAAGCCGGCGCCTCGATACGGCCGGGAATGCCGTTTCCCCCGCTGCCAGAGCCGGGGGGAATCTTGCCGGTAGCCGGACCATTGCGGTCCCCAGGCGGGATTCCGGGGACACCGGACGGCCAGGGTGCCGGCGGGAACCTCGGGAGAGCTCGGCCCCGCATAAAGGCTCCTCACCGGCCTTCCAGGATAATCATAGGCTTGGGCGGCCGCCCCTGAGGGCGCCAGCCAGAACAGCAGGACCAAGGCTGCGAAAAGAGCTTTCATGGTCTCCTCCTCGGTGCAAGAGGGCACTGGAGGCGCCCTCTCAGCGGGGTTCCCCGCGCAATTGAGGACACTTCTTCTCATCTCCTCCCGGTACGCTTCAACGAACCGGGAAAAAAGCCCGAGAGGCGCGGTTCACGACCGGGGAGGGTGAAAGATGCTCAGGGCAAAGAGGGGGTGGGGGGGAAGTATCTGCGAACAGCACCAGAAAGAGCTGGCTTCCACGTGCCGGATTTCAGGAGAGGTGATGAGGGCCGGCGTGCAGCAGACCATCAGCGGACAGGCGTCGTTGTCCGGGCCGCAGGCCACCGCTTCCGCCAGGCTGAGCCCAAAGGCGAATAACACCACGCCGCAAATAAGGGCCCATTTCAGCCACCGCAAGCCCCTTAACCTTACCATAATTATATATATAAATTTTTAATGGCAAAAAGCAATCTCCGGAAGAGGGAAGGAGGCAGGGCAATCATGCGGCTATCAGGTTATCTCATTGATATTTATTGTAAAATTACTTTGCAAAAATTTTCCCTCCATCTTCACTTTCCCTTTAACATTCTTCCCCCGCTGCCCTTCTAACTCAACGACGGCAGACACATTCCTTGGGGAGGAAGGAACCGATGGTGTCCTGGCGGAAGGCGATCATCCTGGGGATCATTGCCGGCTGGCTGTGGGGCTGCAGCGGCACCCACCCCTACACCTACACCGGCGCCGCCATGGGGGGCGGGCTGGGGGCCCTCACCGGCGCGGCGGTGGACCACAACAACCGCTGGCGGGGCGCGGCCATCGGCGGTCTCATGGGCGGGGTCCTGGGGGGCGTGGCCGGCGAGCTGGCCCGACAGAACCAAGCCTACCAGGGCGGCTACTACGGCGGGCAGCGCTACGGCTACAACTACTATCAGGACCAGTACTCCGGCTATGGCGAATATTGTCCGCCCTCGGGCTTCCAGACGGCCCGGCCGCCGGTGCAAAGGCCGTATTATTACCAGTATTAACGGAACCTGAGGTGGGCAGCTCCGGCCCGCCGGTCCACGGACGGGGGAGGATGACGTGGGGGCACGAAAGCCGCCGGCAGAGCGGCAAAAGGAGCCGGTCATGAGGTCAGGGCGAGCTCTTATCGTGGCAGTGCTGCTGGCGGCGGCCTCCGGTTGCGCCGCCTATCCCAACGTCTATTACCCCGGCGGCTATGGCGGCTATAACGGCTACAGCGGTTACCCCTATGGGAGTGCCCCGTATGGCGGGTACGGCGGCTATGGCTATGGGTATGAGGCCTACCCTTACGGCGCCGCGCCCTATCCTTATGGCGGCTCCCCCTATTACGGCTCCGGGGGGGTGGCGGTGCCGGTGCCGGTGCCGGTGCCCCAGCCGGTGCCCCAGCCGGTGCCGGAATCCGGCTACTATGACGGCGATTATAACAACGACAGGGTCAATTCCCCCACGTATCCCCGGAGGGCCAGCCGGCGCACTCCGGGCGGGGTGATTCCTCCGGCGGACACCGAGGGCGCTGCTCCCACCGGCGAACAGGCCCGGGAGCGGTGGCGGGAGCAGTGGCAGCGCCAGCCCGCCCCTTCTTTCAGCCCGGGGTCCGGCTCCGGGAATGTGGCCCCCGGCACCGGCAGCCCCGCCACCCCCACCCCGCCTGAGGACCGGCTGCAGGCCCTGCGGGGGCGCCTCCAGCAGCAGCCGCGCCCAAGCGCCGGAGATTCTGCCCAGGGTCTGCCCGGCAGCACCCCGGGAACCGTGAGCCGCCGGTTCCCGTCCGGCTCCCCGGGTTTCCCGCCCCCGACGTCCGGACCGAACCGGTCGCCCCTGGGGCCCAGCCCGCAAGCTGGATCCACGGGCCCGGGGCTGCGCTCCGGCGGCCCGATGCCCGGCTCCATGACGGGCCCCACCGGCATGCCCCCCGGCGGCGGCCTGAGGTCTGGCGGAAGCGCCCCCATGGTGCGCAGCGGGCCCTCTGCTCCGTGGGGGATGCGGGCGCCGTCTCCGGCCCCGGTCATGCGTGGCTCGGCCCCGACGTCCCCGGCACCCCGGGCCCTGGCGGCACCCTCAGGCCCGGCGCCCCGGGGGACCGCCCCGGCCCCTGCCACCGGCCGGGGGAGCGCCCTGGGGGAAGCACCGGCCCGCTAACCCGGCCGGTATGGGCACCGGGACCTGACCCTGTGCCCACGCCGCCTCCACACCCGGCATCGCCTTTGCGGGCGGGCCGGGTTTTTTCTTTGGCAAATGCCACCGGATCATTTAGTGTAAGGGGAGAGTCCCTGGCACCCCGATGAGGAAGCGGCATGGCAGGCGTGGCCGTCCATCCTGAGAGCCGCCCGCGCCTGGAGGAGGTTCCCCTGGCGACGGTGGACCTGGAGCGCCGCCCCTTCAGCCCGGGGGTGCCCGGAGATGCCGACGCCCTGAGGACCTCCCTCCAGGCCGTGGGCCTGCTGGCGCCGCCTTATCTGAGGGCCCAGGAGGGCGGCGGGTTCCAGGTGGTGGCGGGCTGGCGCCGGCTGATGGCCGCCCGTGGGCTGGGCTGGCAGGCGGTGCCGGCCTTTGTATTGCCGGCCGGGGCATCGGACTGGACCTGTCTCCTCCTCTCCCTGCACGACAACGCCGGGAGGCGGCCCCTCAACCCCTGGGAGCAGGCCTTTTACGCCGCCCGCCTCTGCCGCCACCTGCCCCCCGAGGACGTGGCCCGCCGCTACTTGCCCCTGCTGGGGGCGGCTCCGGCCCCCCGGCTGCTGCGCCGCCTCCTTAAAGTGGCGCAGCTCCAGGACCCCTGGCCGCCTCTCATTGCCGCCGGGCGCCTGTCTTTGGGCGCCGCCGCCATCCTGGGAGGGTGGCCACCCGCGGCCCGGGCCGCCGCCTGGCCTTATCTCAGCGTCCTGCCTTTCAGCCACCGCACCCAGGAGGAGTTTTTGGAAGAGGTGGACCTGGTGGCCCGGCGGCGGGGGAAGGCGGCGGCCGACCTCCTGGCGGAGCCGGAGCTGGCCGCACCGCTCACCGACCCGGCCCTCTCGCCGGCCCGGCGGGCCGAAGCGGTGCGCCGCCGTCTGAAGGATTTGGCCTTCCCGGAGTTCCGCCGGGCCCAGGCCGCTTTCCGGGAGGGTCTGAAAGCCCTGGGTCTGGCCGGCCACCCGAGAATCCGCCTGGAGCCGCCCCCGGTCTTCGAAGGCGCGGATTTCCGCCTCACCCTGACCTTCACCGATGCCGTCGAATGTGAGCGGCTGTTAAGGGAGGTGCAGCGCCTGGTTGCCACCGAAGACTTCCGCCGCCTGACCCGCCCCTGAGGCCGCCGGCCTGATGCCGCTGCGGACCGGGGTCTTGACAGGTCCCAGCCACCGCCACGGAGGGCATCCGCCATGTTGGTTTTCATCAGCGATCTTCATTTCACCGACGGCACCGCCGGCGAGCACAACCTCACCCCCCGGGCCTTCGACTACTTCTTCGACGATCTCCAGGGCGTCATCCAGGACCCCCGCAACCGGGTGCGGGAGCTCTCCCTGGTCTTTCTGGGGGACATCTTTGACCTGCTGCGCACCACCGGCTGGTTCGGCTACCCGGAGGCTGAACGGCCCTGGGGGAACAACCCCACCGCTATGGAGGTGCACGCCGCCACCCTCTTCGATGAGCTCGCCGCCCACCCCAAAAACCGGGAGAGCTTCGCCAAAATCAAAGGGCGACTGGCGACCCTGATGAAGCTGGTGGAAGAGGTAAAAGTGCTCTATGTGCCGGGGAACCACGACCGCCTGGTGAATCTCTCCCGGCGGCTGAGGGAGAAGGCCTGCCAGGCCCTGAACCTGACCCATGACCCCCAGGAGCGCTTCCCGCACCGGCTGGAGTATCCGGACTACGGCGTCTTTGCCCGTCACGGCCATGAATACGATTACTACAACTTTGAAGGGGGTCCGGCCCACACCGAGGCGGACTACGACCAGGTGCCCATCGGCGACCCCATCACCACCGAGCTGGTCTCCCGCCTCCCCTATGAGCTGGCGCGGCGCCTGCAGCTCCCCGCCCCGGACAAGGAGCGCCTGGTGGCCAATTTCCAGGACATCGACAACGTGCGCCCTCTGAGCGCGGTGGTGGAGTGGCTCCTCTACCAGGTGGAGCAGCAGCCCGCCTGGCTCAAGGGGCTCATCGAGGACGTGGTGGACGACTGCATCCGGGCCTTCTACCGCCTGGAATTCGTGAAAAGGTGGTTCGACCGCCACGACAAGTGGCTGGACCCCTTCGACAAGGCCGACCAGATCCAGATGGCCCTCTTCATCCTGGAGAAATTCAAGGTCTTCTCCCTGGACAAGCTCTGGTCCCTGGCCAGCCGGGCCAAGGGGGCGCTGCTGAAGGACGACCTGCTGGCGGCGGCCCCTACGGAGGCGGCCCTCAGGGACCCGCGCTTTCGCTTCGTGGTCTACGGCCACACCCACGAGCCCTTGGTAGTCCCCTTGCGCCGGCGCTTTGAGAAAGAGCAGCTCTATCTCAACACCGGCACCTGGCGGGCCCGCCACCAGAAATCCATGATGGACGCCAGCTTCGTCAGTTGGAAGAACCTCACCTACGTCATCTTTTTCCGGCCGGAGGAGCGCCCGGGACGCCAGGCCCTCTTCGAGACCTGGACCGGCACCCTGAAGGAGGTCTGAACGAGCCAGGAGGCTCTTGGGAGAGGGGGCCAGGGAGCAGTGGCCCCCTGCCCCCTCTCCCAAACCCACTCCCCCAACCCCGATCTGCCTTGACTTGAGCGGGAAATAGTTTAACTTGGAAGAAATTAGTTCCAAAAAGGATGCAACCATGAGCACTTCCCGGCAGCCCAACCGTCTGGCCCAGGCCAGCAGCCCTTATCTGCGACAGCATATGTACAACCCGGTGGATTGGTACCCCTGGGGCGAGGAGGCCTTGGAGCGGGCCAGGCAGGAGGACAAGCCCATCTTTCTCTCCATCGGTTACTCCACCTGCCACTGGTGCCATGTCATGGCCCACGAGTGCTTCGAAAACCCTGAGATCGCCGCCCTGATGAACGAGCATTTCATCAACATCAAGGTGGACCGGGAGGAGCGCCCGGACCTGGACGAGACCTACATGACTGCGGTGCAGCTCCTCACCGGCCGGGGCGGCTGGCCCATGAGCGTCTTCCTCACCCCGGACCTCAAGCCCTTCTACGCCGGCACCTATTTCCCCCCGGAGGACCGCCCCGGCCTGCCCGCCTTCCCGCGCCTGGTCAAGGCCCTGGCCAAAAGCTACCGGGAAAACCGGCAGGTGGTGGACAAGCTCACCACCGAGGTGACGGATCGCCTGAAGCTGGTGGCCGCCCTCCCGGGGGAGACCCGGGAAGCCGAGGCCGGGGCGCTCATGGAGGCTGCCGCCCGGCTCATGCAGGAGTTTGACCCCGACTACGGCGGCTTCGGCGGCGCCCCCAAGTTCCCCCGCCCTCTGGAGCTGGGCCTTCTTATGACCTTTGCCCGGCTTTACGGCGATGACGCCGCCCGGCAGGTGGTGTCCGTGAGCCTCAGCCGCATGGCCCGGGGCGGCCTCTACGACCAGGCGGGGGGTGGCTTCCACCGCTACTGTGTGGACCGGGAGTGGGTGGTGCCCCACTTTGAAAAGATGCTCTATGACAACGCCCTCCTCGTGCCCCTGTATCTGGCCGACTACCAGCTGAGCGGCAGCCTCTTCTCCCGCCGCATCGCCGAGGAGACCCTCAAGTGGGTGCTCCGGGACTGCCTGGCCCCCGAAGGGGCGTTCTACGCCGCCTGGGACGCGGACAGCGAAGGGGAGGAGGGCAGGTTCTACGTCTTCTCCTGGGAGGAGTTCCGGCAGGCCGTGGGGCCGGAGCTGGCGGATCTGGCCGCCACCGCCTTCGGGGTCACCCGGGGCGGCAACTTCGAGGGCAAAAATGTCCTCACCCGCCCCGTCAGCGACGCCGAACTGGCGGAAGGCTTCGGCCTGACGGCAGAGGAGGTGGGCCGCCGCCTGGAGGAGGCGAGGGCCCGGCTGCTGGCCTGCCGGGAGGCCCGGGTCAATCCCCACCGGGACGAGAAGATCATCGCCGCCTGGAACGGCCTGATGATCAGCGCCCTGTGCGCCGGCGCCCAGGTGCTGGGGGACCCGGGGTTTGCCGCCCACGCCCGGCGGGCGGCGCAGTTCCTTCTGACGGAGATGACCCGGGAGGGGCGCCTGTATCGCATTTACGCCAACGGACGCCTGAGCGTCCCCGGCTTCCTGGATGACTATGCCGGCCTGCTCATCGCCCTGCTGGACCTTTACGAAACCGACTTTGACCCGGCCTGGCTTCAGGAGGCGCTGGGTCTGGCGGACCGGATGGAGGCCCTGTTTCTCGACCCCGAGGATGGCGCCTACTTCTATGTCGGTCATGACCAGGAGTCAGTCCTGGTGCGCAGCAAGAACGCCTTCGACCAGGCCGTTCCCGGGGGCAACTCCCTGGCGGCCCTGGGCCTGTGGCGCCTGGCCCGCCTCACGGAGGAGAAGCGCTTCCTTGGCCGGTCCCAGGCCATTGTGCGGCGGTTTTTGGGAAATGCCCTCCAGAATCCCTGGGGCTTTGCGCACCTGCTCCTCACTCCCCTCCTCTCCCTGGCGCCGCCTTTGGACCTCACCCTGGTGGGGGAGCTGGAGGCCCCCCGCACCCGGGCCCTCCTAGCGACGGTGCACGCCGCCTGTCTCCCGGGCCGGCGCCTGGTGGTGAAAGACCTGAGGCGCGCTGCCCAGCTGGAGGCCCTGGTGCCGGCGGCCCGGTATTATGAGGCCCCTCCCGAGGGGCCGGCGGTGTACGTATGCCATCGCTACACCTGCCAGCCGCCCCTCACCGACCCCCAGGAGCTGGCCGCGCGTCTGGCGGCGCTCTTTCCCCTGTCGGAGGGCGGATGAGCCGGGAGTGGCCCGCCCCACGGCCCCCGGAGCCTCCCCCCGCCGGGGCGAATCCGGAGCGGGAGGCCATCCGCACCGGCCTCCTGAGACACCTCACCCATCTCAGCGTCACCCTGGGGGAGCGCTCCATCTACCGGCCCAAAAACCTCCGGGCCGCGGAGGACTATGTCTTCCGGGTCTTTCAGGAGCTGGGCTATCCGGTCAGCCGCCAGGTCTTCTTATGCCAGAAGCAGGAGGTGGCCAACGTCATTGCCGGCCGGGTGCATCCCGCCGGCTACTACATTCTCGGGGCCCATTTCGACACCGTGGCCGGCTCCCCCGGAGCCGACGACAACGCCAGCGGCGTGGCGGTGATGCTGGAGGTGGCCCGCCTGGTGAAGGAAACGCCGTTGCCCCGGCCCTGGGTGTTCATCGGCTTCACCACCGAGGAGCCCCCGGTCTTCGGCACCCTGTACATGGGCTCGGACATCTACGCCCGCCGGGCCCGCCGGGAGGGCCACCACATCCTGGGGATGCTGTGTCTGGAGAGCGTGGGCTATTTCTGTCCGGAGCCGGACACCCAGATCATTCCGCTGCCCCTGAAATTTCTGGGCTACCCCACCACGGGGAACTTCCTGGGCCTCATCAGCGACCGGCGCTCCAAGGCCCTGATGGCGCGCCTGAAGGCGGCCCTCACCGCTGAAGGCACCCTGCCGGTGGAGACTTTGGCCGTGCCTTTGGGGGGCTATCTGGTGCCGGAGACCCGCCTGAGCGACCACGCCAATTTCTGGGACCAGGGCTATCCGGCGGTGATGCTCACCGACACCGCCTTCCTGCGCAACCCCCACTACCACACCGACCGGGACCGCCTGGAGACCCTGGACCTCGCCGCCATGGTGGAGCTCACCCTGGG
>CALEAV010000022.1 GCA_937943575.1 uncultured bacterium
CACCTGGGGCACGTCTTTGACGACGGGCCGCCGCCCACCGGCAGGCGCTACTGCATCAACGGGGTGGCCCTGAAATTTGTCCCGGCCGGGGAGGAGGGGGAAGCCGGGAGACCCTAAGCCCCTCGCCCCATCCCCGCAAAGGGCCGGTGGCCGGTCGCCGCCCTGCATCTCAAGCGGCCCCGGTATCCGGACCCTCCGGCGGCACATAGGGCTTCAGGTCCAGGATGGGGGTGCCGTCGTACACGTCCAGGCCCTTGACCCGGAGGCGGTTTCCCTGCACCTCCAGCACCTCCACGATGGAGAGGCCGATGGGGTTGGGGCGGTGGGGGGAGCAGGTGCTGAAAACCCCCAATTGCTCCTCCCGCTGGGGCGGTTTCTGGATGAGGCGCTCCGGGGTGAAGGGCGGACTCCGGTGGAAGTGGAAGAGGACCACCAAGCGCTGGCCGGGCCGGATGTCCCTGAGGCCCGGTTCATAGGCCGGGTCCACCACCAGCTCCCCTTCCAGCTCGGAGACCGTGTAATGCCGGGGCACGGTCTCTGCGGCCACGGACACATAGCCGATGGGCCAAAAAGTGACGGTTTGCCGGCGCAGAGGTTCCCAATCCAGGGTCATGTTCTGTCCACCAGGGAGGGCTTAGGCCCTTTCCGGCCCTCTCCTTCACGGGGCCGTCTCCGCCAGGCGGGTGCTGGCGGCCCGATAGATGTCGTTGATGATCTCCCCGGAGAGGCGGCTCATGGCCCTGCTGATGGCCGCAGCCAGCCCTTGGGGGGTCTGGTCGGGCATGGGCTCCACGGCCCGATAGGACTTCTGGAACATCACCCGGCGGCTTACCTCCCTGGGGGGGTAGTGGGTGTCCAGGAGGGTGATGCTGAGGCCCAGGACGGCCTGCCAGCCGGCGGGGTAGTTTTCCTCCTGCATCTCCGTCACCCCGCCCTCCACCCGGAAGCGGGCCCGGTCGGGGGAGTCCTCGGTGAAGACGGCCTGAAAGAGCCCGGCTTGGCGCAGGTCCCTCACCAGGCTGTCGGTGACCAGGGGCCCGGGGGTGATGCGCCACTGGTGGTAGACGTAGGCCTGGCGCTGGTAGGCGTCGGGGCGGTAGAGCATGGCGGTGGTGTTGATGGCCTCGGCGGCGGCGAACTGGTGCACCTTGACGGCTTCCGGCAGGGGCGCCTGGCGGGGAACAGCAGGCGCCGGGTATTCCAGGACATAGCGCTGCACCAGGATGGGGGGGCGGCTGCAGGCGCCGGCCATAAGGAGCAGAGCCAGCAGGGCCAAAATGAGGCACCAGAGAGGAGGCGTCCGTCCGTTCATGGCTGCACCGTCACCTTTTCATTGAAGCGGGGCCGGGGGCTGCCGCCGAAGATGACATCCGAGGGCCGGTCTTTCAGCCGCCCCAGGAGCAGGTCCAGGTTCTCCAGGGACTGGTTGAGGCTGGCCCCGGTGTACTTCATGTCAGCCACCAGGCGGTTCACCCGGGCCACGGTATCCCGGAGATTGAGCTCCTCGAATTCAGTCTTCAGGGCCGCAGCCACCAGGCGCACCTCCCTGAGGGCCTCGGCCCCCTCCCCGAAGACCCGCTCCACCTTGCCCTCGGCCAGCATTTTATCCACCCGGGCGGTGATGCTCTGGAGATTCCCCAGGGTGGCCTCCACTTTCTTGAGGATGTTTTCCATGCGCTCCCCCCGGAAGAAGATCTCGATCTGGGCAGCGGTGGCCTTGACCTGATCCAGCACCCCCCTGGTGTCGATCTCCCCGAATTTGCTCACCACCACGTCCACGGACTGCAACAGGCGGCTGATCTCCGAGGGCCGGGAGGGGATGACCGGATATTCGGTGGGGAAGGTGATTTTGGGGGTGCGGGCCAGGTCCTCGGGCCGCTGCAGGTCCAGGTTGACGAAGACGATGCCGGTGATGCCCGCCAGCTGGAGCTGGGCCGCCAGGCGCTTGGTGAGGTCATCTTTCATGTCGATGCGCATCATCACCATGATGAGGCGGTTGTCCGGGGCCACCCGGATGTCCACCACCCGGCCCACATCCACGCCCCGGTATTTGACGGTGGAATCCCGCTGCAGGCCCTGCACCGATTCGTCGAAAAAGGTGAGGTAGGTGCGGCCCTTTTCGAAATAGTGGCTGGCGCCGATCCAGATGATGGCCGCCAGGGCCAGGATAAAGCCCAGGAGGGTGAAAAGACCCACCACAAACCGGGGAACGTGCCGTTTCAGCATCTCCTTTACCCGTTTCAGCCCTCAGGAGGCCGGCGATGGAAGAAATTCACCACCCGGGGGTCGGTGGAGTGTTCTTTGAGATCGTGGGGATCCCCCATGGCGATGATGCCCTTGGCGTCCTTGTCCAGCATGATGACCCGATGGGCGATGGTGAGAATGGACTGGAGCTCATGGGTGACCACCACCATGGTGGCGCCCAGGCCGGCGTTGAGCCTGAGGATGAGCTGATCCAGGCCCACGGCGGTGATGGGGTCCAGGCCGGCGGAGGGCTCATCGAAGAAGAGCAGGTCCGGGTCCAGGGCCAGGGCCCGGGCCAAGCCGGCCCGCTTTTTCATGCCGCCGGAGAGCTCCTCCGGCAGGTAGTCCTCAAAGCCCGCCAGGTTCACCAGCCGCAGTTTCAGACGCACGACGAGGTCGATGGCCTCAGGGGGAAGATCGGTGTATTCCTCCAGGGGCAAGGCGATATTCTGGCCCAGGGTCATGGAACCGAAAAGGGCGCTGGATTGGAAGAGCACCCCGATCTCCCGGCGCATCCGGGCCAGAGCCCGCTCGTCCCCGGAGGTGATGTCAATGCCGTTCACCACGATGCGGCCGGCGGCTGGGGGGTAGAGCCCGATGAGGTGCTTGAGCAGGGTGGACTTGCCGCAGCCGCTCCCCCCTAAGATGACGAAGATCTCCCCCCGGTGGACCTCAAAGGAGACGTTCTCCAGGATGACCCGCTCCCCGAAGGCGCAGGTGAGGTTTTCCACCACGATGACCGGTTCCCGCCCTTGAAATGGGGTGGCCAGCTTCTGGGAGCTTCCGGTGACCGCTGCCGGCATCACACGAAAGTATACGGGCGCAGGAACTGGCGCGCCACCGCAAAGGCGGAATCCACCACGATGATCATGAAGATGCTGGCCACCACGGCGGAGGTGGTGGCCGCGCCCACGGCCTCGGCGCCGCCCCGCACCTGGAAGCCCCGCTGGCAGCCGATGCCGGCGATGAGCACCGCAAAGACCAGGCTCTTGGCGGTGCCGTAGAGGATGTCGAAGAGGGTGATGCTGCCCTGGACCTGCTTCAGGAAGGTGTAGACGGTGAGGTCGAGGCTGATAGCCCCCACCACCATGCCCCCGAGAATGCCGAAGAGGTCGGCGTAGTAGGTGAGGAGGGGCAGGACCACCAGGCAGGCCAGCACCTTGGGCACCGCCAGGAAGCGCATCGGGTCAAAGCCCATGGTGGCCAGGGCGTCCACCTCCTCGTTGACCTTCATGGTGCCGATCTCGGCGGCGAAGGAGGACCCCGAGCGGCCGGCCACCATGACGCCGGTCATGATGGGGCCCAGCTCCTGCACCATGGCGATGGCGGTGAGGTCCGCCACATAGATGTTCGCCCCGAACTGCTTGAGCTGCATGGCGGAGAGGAAGGCCACGATGAGCCCCAACAGGAAGCTGAGGAGGGTGATGATGGGCAGGCCGTCCACCCCCACCCGCTTCATGGCGGTGATGACCTCGGGCCACCTGACCCGGCGGGGCCGGAAAGGTACGGTGAGGAGCTCCAGGATGAGGCCGCCGGTGAAGGTGATGAGCTCGGCGACGTCGGCGACGAAGTTGAGGGTCCAGTCTCCCAGGCGCTCCAGGGGCAGGCCCCGTTTTTTGGGCGCCGGCGTCGGGGCGGCGAAAAACTCCTCCCAGGGGAGGAGGGCAAACATGCGCCGGGCTTCGGGGCTCAGGCGCACGAACTCACAGGGGGTCCCCCCCTCCCGGAAGTCGGCGGCCACCCGCTGGAGCATCAGGGTGGCGGCGGTATCGAGATACTCCAGACCCTCCAGATCCAAGCGGAGGGATTGCGGCCGCAGCCGGGCCACCTCCGCCTCCAGGGCGGCCAGGAAGGCGGTGAGATTATCCAGGGTGAGGCGGCCCTGCACCCTGAGGGTGATCTCCCCGCCCGGTTCACCGGCGACGCTGAGAGTGTAATAAGGCGCCTCCGGGGCGGTCAGGGTCATGCCCATCACCTCAGGCAGCCGGCCCGAAGCCGGGGGAGGGAGCGCTCATGGTACTCCCGGGCGCATGGCCCCGAAGGAACATTGCCTCCGCCCCTGTCCCGGTGCAGGCCGGTGGCACGGTTCTCAATTGAGATCGACGGCAAGGAAGTCTTCTTCCCCGAGGCCCCAGCGCTGCTGGACGAGAGCGGGGTCCAGGCGCACCACCAACAGCCCTGCCAGTTGCCGGTTTTTGAACATGGGGGCCAGGATGAGATACACTTCTTTCCCGTCCGGGGCATACAGGCGGGCATTGGTGATGCGGCGTCCCTTCAGAGCTTCCCGCACCGCCTGGTATTGGGAGTAGTCCTCGCCGACGTTTTTCATGGGCGGGTTGACATAAATCAGGACCCCATCCCGGTTGATGATGCCCAACCGAAAGGGAAAGGCCAAAGCGTCCCGCGGGGCCTCCGGGCAGAGCGTCATGATGGCCTGCTCACAGGCTTGGATGTCGTTATCGCAGACCGGCCCTGCCAGGGCCGACGTCAGTTTGCCGAGGGTTTCCCGCAATTCCTGCCGGAAGGCGGCGGCTTGGGGGCTCAAGGGCTTATCCTGGGCCGGGCATCCCAGCCAGAGGAGACACAGGAGAGCCCCCAGAACCAAGCGCCAAGTCAGTCGTGCCGGCGTGGCGCCCCCGTGGGAAACTGCCATCCTTGCACCTCCCGCATCCAGGGGTGGGCCTACCACGTGAAAGGTGCATGTCCGACCGTGCCCTGAATGCTTTCATTTTTATTGAATTATCGGCAGTTAGCAAGTATTATAAAATTCCAAAATTTGTGCTTTTTGCTCAAAATCGGTAAAATATGTGCATTTGACAGGATAGGGGTGATGCAATAAAATTTACAGGCAATTCCGACTGGTTAGGGCTTTTGCCGTCAAGCCCCTGGCTGGACGGCCCCCCGGGAGGAGGCTCAGCCCGCAGCGGGTTGCCGCGGTTTTGGAGGAGGCCATGGAAGAGTTCCCGCGCATGAAGCGGCTCCCCCCCTATGTCTTTGCCACCGTCAACGCCCTGAAGATGGAGGCCCGGCGGCGGGGGGAGGACATCATCGATCTGGGCATGGGCAACCCGGACATGGGCACGCCCCCGCATATAGTGGCGAAACTCATCGAGGCGGCGGGCAAGCCCAGCAACCATCGCTATTCCGCCTCCAAGGGGATCACCAAGCTGCGGGTGGCCATCTCCGATTGGTACAAGCGGCGCTTCAACGTGGATATTGATCCGGAGAGCGAAGCCATCGTCACCATCGGCGCCAAGGAGGGCCTGTCCCATCTGGTCCTGGCCACGGTGATGCCCGGGGACGTGGTGCTGGTGCCCAACCCCACCTATCCCATCCATGCCGCCAGCGTGGTGATTGCCGGGGGGCAGCTGGTGAGTGTGCCCCTGACCCATGAGCGGGACTTTCTCGCCGACCTGGTGCAGATCACCGAGCTCATCCGGCCCCGGCCCAAGATGCTCATCATCTCCTTCCCCCACAACCCCACCACCATGTGTGTGGAGCTGGACTTCTTCCGGGAGATCGTGGAGTTCGCCAAGCGCCACGACATGTATGTCATCCATGACTTCGCCTATGCCGATCTGGTGTTTGACGGCTACCGGGCCCCCAGCTTCCTGGAGGTGCCCGGGGCCAAGGACGTGGGGGTGGAGCTCTTCTCCCTCTCCAAGAGCTACAACATGCCGGGCTGGCGGGTGGGGTTTGTGGTGGGGAACCGGCGCCTGGTGCATGCCTTGACCCGCATCAAGAGCTACCTGGATTACGGCACCTTCCAGCCCATCCAGATTGCCTCCATCATCGCCTTAAACGGCCCGGACGACTGTGTGGAGGAGATTGTCGCCACCTACAAGGAGCGGCGGGATGCCTTGTGTCGGGGGTTGAACAGCATCCCCTGGCGGGTGGAGCCGCCCAAGGGCACCATGTTCGTCTGGGCCAAGATCCCCCGCAAGTTCCGCAATCACATGAAGTCGTTTCTCTTCTCCATCCTGTGTATCCGGGAGGCCAAGGTGGCAGTCTCCCCGGGGCGGGGCTTCGGCGAGTTCGGGGATGATTACGTGCGCTTCGCTCTGGTGGAAAACGTGCACCGTACCAACCAGGCGGTGCGGGGGTTCAGGAAGATGCTGAAGATGCCGGAGGAGCAGATCAAGGCGGTGGCCGAAGCCATGGAGCGGGAGTTCGCCAGGGAACTGGCCCTCTTTGCCGTGGAGCGCTAACGATGGCGGCCGTTTCCGTCGGGGTCATCGGCTGCGGCACCGTGGGCCAGGGGGTGGCCCGGCTTTTGGTGGAGCGGGCGGGGGCCTTCCGGCGCCGCCTGGGGGTGCCCCTGGTGCTTCGCCGGGTGGCGGAGGTGGATGCGGCCCGGGTGGCGGCCTCGGGTCTGCCGCCGGAACTCTTCACCTCCCGGGCCCAGGACCTCCTGGAGGACCCGGCCATCGACATCGTGGCGGAGCTCATCGGCGGCACCGAGACGGCCCGGGAGCTGGTGCTGGGGGCCCTGGAGCGGGGCAAGCACGTGGTCACCGCCAACAAGGCGTTGCTGGCTTTGCGCGGCAACGAGATCTTCGAGGCGGCGGCCCGGGCGGGGGTGGAGGTGGCCTTCGAGGCCTCGGTGTGCGGCGGCATCCCCATCATCCTGGCCCTGCGCCAGGGGCTGGCGGCCAATAACCTCCAGGAGCTTCTGGGTATCCTCAACGGCACCACCAACTACATCCTAAGCCGCATGGCCGAGGACAATCTCCCCTATGAGACGGCCTTGGCCGAAGCCCAGGCCCAGGGCTATGCCGAGGCCGACCCCACTCTGGACGTGGACGGGGTGGATGCGGCCCACAAGCTGGCCATCCTCATGGCCCTGGCCTACGAGACCCGCATTGACTTTGCAGCGGTGAGCGTGGCGGGCATCAGGGGCTTGGACCCCCTGGACCTGCAGTTCGCCCGGGAGTTCGGCTATGCCGTGAAGCTTTTGGCCATCAGCCGCAACGACGGGGAGCGGCTGGAGGCCCGGGTCCACCCCACCCTCATTCCCCGGGACCATCTGCTGGCCGGGGTGAGCGGCGCCATGAACGCGGTGCACCTCATCGGCGATGCGGTGGGGCCCCTGCTCCTCTCCGGGGCCGGCGCGGGGCAGCTCCCCACCGCCAGCGCGGTGCTGAGCGACATCCTGGATGTGGCCAGAAACCACCGCCTGGGGATCCGGCGGCGGCTGCCACCCCTGGGCTCGGAGGCGGCTTTGAGCCGCACGCGGCCGGTCAAACCCCTGGCGGAGGTGATCACCAATTACTACTTCCGCTTCGCCGCCCTGGACCGGCCCGGGGTGCTGTCCCAGATCTCCGGGGTGCTGGCCAAATACCAGATCAGCATCGCTGCGGTGATCCAGAAGGGGCGGGAGGTCAAAGGCGCGGTGCCCATCGTCATGATCACCCATGAGGCCCGGGAGGCGGACGTGCAGCAGGCCCTGGCGGAGATCGACCGCCTGCCGGTGGTCAGTCCCCCCACGGTGATGTATCGCATTGAGGACCCGCATCTGCACAGCGCCCGGCTCTGAAGGGTCAGCTGCCCCATTCGGGAGGGGAGAGCGCCGGCTTCTGGCTGCCCCTTGCCTGGCGGGACCGGCCGCACCCCTCCGGGAGGGGAGAGCCGGCTGCCTTGCCCGCCGGGGGCGGCGGCCCCATCTTGTAGGAAGAGATGATTCCATCGGCATATGCCAGGCGAGGAGACCGAGATGGCCAAGATGTACGTGCATCGCAACTGTGAGATTTATCTTCCGGGCAGCCCTTACCGGGAGGACATGGCGAGTCTGCCCCTGGACTGCTTCCTCAGCGAAGAGGAATATGAGGCCCTGCCGGAGGAGAAGAAGAAGGAGTACTGCCTCCTGGTGGACGGCAAATGTGAGTGCCGGGTGTAGGGCCAGGCGCCGGGCAGGCGGGAAGGAGGCAGCATGCGGGATTTTCTCACCTTCCGCACCATGCTGACGCCGCTGCTCATCCAGGCGGTCTTCTGGGTGGGCTCAGCGGTGGCGGTGGTAGTGGGGCTGGCCTATCTGGGCCGGGGGCTTTCGCTCCAGCATGGGGGCGGGCCCTTCGTCTTCTGGGGCCTGGTGATTTTGCTGGGCGGGCCGCTGCTGGTGCGGCTGTATTGCGAGATCTTTATCGTCTTTTTCCGCATCAATGAGACGTTGACGGAGATCAAGCACGTCCTGGAGGAGAGGCGGACCGCCGGGCCGGCACCCGCGGAGGAGCCGGGAAATTGAATTGCCCCCGGGGCATTCTCCCGGGGGGATGACATTGGTGGGGAGATCAAAACAAGGTATATATGGTTAAATATTCATTCCTGACAAAGAGGACAGGCGTAATTCCATGAAATACGTCATTCTGGTGGGGGATGGCATGGGGGATTACCCTATCCCGGAGTTGGGGGGCCGCACGGTGCTGGAGGCGGCCGCCACCCCCAATCTGGATTTTCTGGCCAGCCGGGGCGAGCTGGGGCTGGCCCGCACCATCCCGCCGGGGATGGAGCCGGGGAGCGATGTGGCCAATCTGGCGGTGATGGGCTATGATCCGGCCCGCTACCACACCGGCCGGGCGCCTTTGGAGGCCGCGGCCCTGGGGGTGGCGCTTGGGCCTGAGGAAGTGGCCTTCCGCTGCAACCTGGTGACCCTCACGGCCGAGGACGGCCGCCTGATCATGGAGGACTACGCCGCCGGCCACATCTCCAGCGGCGAGGCCCGGGAGCTCATTGCCGCCCTGGAGGCGGCCCTGGGGGAGAAGGGGCGCCATTTTTACCCCGGGGTGAGCTACCGGCACCTGCTGGTCTGGGACCGGGGCCGGGAAGACTGGCAGACCTATCCCCCCCATGACTGGAGCGGCCGGGACGTGGCCCCCCTGATGACCCCGGAGGGGGGGCGGGAGCCTTTGTGGGAGCTGATCCGGGCCTCCTGGCCGGTCCTGGCGGAACATGAAATCAACCGGCGCCGTCGGGCGCAGGGAAGGCGCCCCGCCACCTCCATCTGGCTGTGGGGGCAGGGGCGGCCGCCGGCGCTTCCCACCCTGAAAGAGCGCTTCGGCCTGACGGGCGCGGTGATCTGCGCTGTGGACCTCATCCGGGGCATCGGTCTCTATGCGGGCCTCACCCCCATCCGGGTGCCGGGGGCCACGGGCTATCTGGACACCAACTATGAGGGCAAGGTGGCGGCGGCCCTGGAGGCCTTGCAGACCCGGGATTTCGTCTTCATGCACGTGGAGGCGCCGGATGAGGCGGGCCACAAAGGGGAGGTGCGCCTCAAGCTCCAGGCGGTGGAGGACTTCGACCGCCGGGTGGTGGGGCCCCTGGTGGCAGGGCTCAGGCGACTGGGGGATTTCCGGCTGCTGGTGCTTTGCGACCACCTCACCCCCATCTCCGTGCGCACCCACACCAGTGAGCCGGTGCCTTTTGTGCTATATGATTCCCGCCGCAATACTGACCTGAAGCGGCCCTACACGGAAGCCGCAGCTGCGGCCACCGGCCTCTTGCTGGAGCGGGGCTGGGAGCTTTTGCCCCGTCTGGTGGAGAGGGCCTGAAGAGGAGGTGGTGCGGGAAAAGGGCCGCCGGCGCCGGGGCCTTTGAGCCCGCCAGCCCCTGGCGGGGTCGGCCGGGGAGGGGGCCGGGGACTGCCTCTCCGGCCCTTTTTCCCTGCGATCGCTCAGAGTAATCCGGCGCAGCCCAAAGACAGGGGGACCGGGCCTGTGGACCCGCTCCCCGCTCTGATCTTTACTGGGCCTTTTTATACAGGGGCGACATCTCCCGCAGTGTCTGGACGATGGGGGGCATGACCTCCAGGACCCGGTCGATCTCCGCCTCGGTGGTGTCCCGGCCGAGGCTGAAGAGGAGGGTGCCCTGAGCGGTGGCGAAATCCATCCCGGTGGCGATGAGGACGTGGGAGGCCCGCAGCGACCCGGAGGCGCAGGCGCTGCGGGTGGCCACCTCGATGCCCTCCTCGTCCAGCATGAGCATGAGACTTTCGCCCTCGATGTATTTGATGGACACGCTCAGCAGGTGGGGCAGGCACTGAGTGGGGTGGCCGTTGATGATGATCTCGGGGATGCGGGCCACCAGGCCGTCCCGCAGTCTGTCCCGCAGGCGCCGGATGCGGGGCAGGCGCTGGGGGATCTCTTCTTTGGCCACCTCCGCCGCCACCCCCAGGCCCACGATGCCGTAGAGGTTTTCGGTGCCGGCCCGGCGTTTGTTTTCCTGGGCGCCGCCGTCCAGGAGCGGCCACACCGGGGTGCCCTTCTTGATATACAGGGCCCCGACCCCGGGAGGGCCATAGAACTGGTTGGCGGCCAGGGAGAGCAAATCCACCCCCAGCTCCTTCACGTCCACCGGGATGACCCCCACCGCGTCCACCGCGTCCGTATGGAAGAGCACCTTGTGCTTCTTGCAGATTGTGGCGATGTCGGCGATGGGCTCGATGGTGCCGATCTCGTTGTTGGCCAGCATGATGCTCACCAGGATGGTGTCCGGGGTGATGGCCTTCTCCACCTGGGCCGGGTCCACAAGCCCGGAGGCGTCCACATCCAGGGAGGTGACCTGGTAGTCCAGGAGCCTTAAGGTGCGCAGGGAATTGAGGACGGATTTGTGCTCGATGTTGGAGGTGATGATGCGGCGGCCTTTTTCCCGGAGCCCCAAAGCCACCCCCTTGATGGCGTGGTTGACGGATTCGGTGCCGCAGGATTCAAAGACGATCTCCCCGGGGTCGGCATTGATGAGGGCGGCCACCTGTTCCCGGGCCCGCTCCAGCAGGGCGGCGGCCCGCTGCCCCACCTGGTGGTCGCTCACCGGGTTGCCGAAGACATTCTGGATGCAGTGGATCATGGCCTCCTTCACCCGGGGGTGCAAAGGGGTGCCGGAGAGGTGGTCCAGATAGATGAGTGCCATAGATGCTCCTTCCCGCCGCCCAGGGCTCAGTGGTCGTGCTCGTGGGGGATTTCAGCGCCACAAAAGAGGCAGAAAGGAGCCTCCTCCAGGGTCTCTTTGTGGCAGTAGGGGCAATAGCAGCCTCCCTCCCCCGCCCCTTTGATGTGCTCCTCCCGGTCTTTGGCCAGGTCCGGGATCTTGCCGGCCTTCCGGTCCAGGTAGTTTTTGATGGCGGCATGCAGGGCGTCGGCCCCCAGGTTGGAGCAGTGCAGTTTGTTTTTCGGCAGGCCGCCCAGGGCCTCGGCCACGTCCCTGTTGGTGATCTTCATGGCCTCTTCCAGGGTCTTGCCCTTGGCCAGGGTGGTGATCATGCTGGAGACCGCAATGGCGGCGCCGCAGCCGAAGGTCTTGAATTTCACGTCTTCAATGACGTTGTCTTTCACCTTGATGTAGACATTCATCATGTCCCCGCAGACGGGATTGCCCACTTCGCCGATGCCGTCGGCGTCCGGGATTTCCCCCACGTTGCGGGGATTCTTGAAATGGTCCATGACGATTTCGGAATAGGCCATTGCTGCATCCTTCCTTTTCTTTGAGTGCTTCCATTATAATAGCGTCATACTCGGAAATCAAGGAGGCGGACCGCCCCGGCCCGGGAAAGTCCGATTTTGCCCATGCTGCTCACGTGCACATTGGTGGAGGCCATCTTCCCCGGGGTCCCGGCGGCCTTGGAGGCGGCGCCGCCCCTGTCCCTCAGCCTGGACTGCCACGACCGGCCACCCTATATTTTGCGGCTGGCGCCCCTGCGGGCCACCCCGGTTCCGGAAGAGGCGGCCTCGGAGCGGATCCGGCTCAGCCTCAGCCTCTTCCCGGGAGAGGAGGTGCAGGCGGCCCTGAGGGCCTTTGCGGCGCTGCATTCCCTGCCGTTGGCGCCCCCGGGGGCCCCGGAAGGGGTGTGGGAGGAGCCCCTCATCCTGGCCGCCAGCCATCTGGCGGAGGGCAGGATGTTTGTCTTCTCCGAGCAGGCGGTGTTGCGCTGCCGGCGAAGCGGGCCCCTGCAGGTGGAATGCGAAGTGACCGGACCCTTCAAAGCCCGGCGGCTGCCCTGTCAGGAGACGGACATCATCCTCCATCTGGAGGCGCCGGCCACGGCCCGCCTGCTTTCCTGGCTTTCGGCGGTCATCGGTTAGGAAGGGGGCGCCTTCGCCTGGCGGCACCCGACGGGAGGACTGTATGAGTCTGATTCTCACGGCGGCGGAGGTGATGCAGGTCCTGGAAATGGACCTGGCCCTGGCCGCGGCCCGGGAGGCCTTCCTGGCCTACGGCGAGGGAAGGGTGAACATGCCCCCCAAGGCCTATCTCACCCTGGCCAGGGGGGATTTCCGGGCCATGTATGGGGAGATTTTCCTTCCTGAGGCCCATGTCTGCGGGCTCAAGTGGGTGAATGTGCACCCGGGGAACCCCCAGGTGGGCCTGCCCACGGTGATGGCCAAGATCCTCCTCAATGACCCGGAGACCGGGCGGGAGTGGGCCGACATGGACGGCACCCACATCACCAACTACCGCACCGGCGCAGCGGGGGGCCTGGCGGCGGCGGTACTCTCCCGGCCGGAGTCCCGGCGGTTGGGGGTGATCGGGGCCGGGGCCCAGGCCCGCACCCAGATCGCCGCGGTGCTCAAGGTGCGCCCCATCGAGGAGGTGATCATCTGCGACTGCGCCCTGGCCCGGGCCCGCCTCCTGGTGGAGGAGACCAAGGCGGCTTACGGGGTCAAAGTGACCCTGGCGCCCACCCCCAGGGAGACGGCGGAGGCGGCGGACATCCTCGTCACCGCCACTCCCAGCACGGCGCCCCTGGTGTCCCGGGAGTGGGTGCAGCCCGGCACCCACATCAACGCCATCGGGGCTGATGCGCCGGGCAAACAGGAGCTGGACCCCGCCATTCTCCAGGCGGCCAAGATTGTGGTGGACGACTGGGCCCAGGCCCGCCACTCCGGGGAGATCAACGTGCCCCTGAGCCGGGGGGAGCTGAAGCCCGAGCAGATCTACGGCAGCCTGGGGGAGGTGGTGGCCGGGAAAAGACCGGGGCGGGAGCGCCCCGAGGAGATCACGGTGTTTGACTCCACCGGCCTCATCATCCAGGACCTGGCCCTGGGGTGGGCGGTGTACCGGCGGGCGCAGGAAAAAGGGCTGGGGGAGGAGAAGGATTTCCCGGGTCTGGGCCGCTGAGGGGCGGGAGATTGCCCCTGTAGGCGGCGGCGCCTTCGGGGAGCCGATGATCCCGGGCATCTATGGCCAGGTAGATCCGCAAGGGGGCTTAGCCACGGCGGCGCAGCGACCGGAAAGCGGCTGATTAAGGGCCCCCCGGGGGGGCCTGTGACCCTCCTTCAGCTGAACGGCGGCTCAGTCTCCGGAGGAGCGGGAGGTGAGGGAGTGGCAGCGGCGGCAGAGGAGGCCGTCGGCGGCGGGCGCCTGCCAGCCCTCCAGCACCACGGCGCCGCACTGCCGGCAGATGCCCAGGATCACCGGGGGCTGATCCCCCCAGACCGGCGGCCGGGGCCGGGCCGGCCGGCGCCAAGCCTGCCAGAGGCGGCGCAGCAGAGCAAAGGGCATCAGGTTCCTTTCCGCAGCGCAGGGTGTCGGAGGGAGGGATGGGAGATTAAGGAACCCTCCCCCCTTTCCTGACCCTCTCCCCACGCAGAGGGGAGCATGAGGGGGATGAGGGGCAGCCGCCCCCGGCCCCCCTTCCCTTTCATCATATCACAAACGGTAAGCGGGAAAAGCTCTGCCCACGGTGGGCAGCGGGGAAGCCGATGCGGCTGAAGCGGATCTGGGTGGAGGAGGCGGCTCTGCCCTATGAAACCACCCGGCGGGTGCTGGCCCGGCTCCAGGGGGTGCAGGTGCGCGTCATTCCGCATCGGGAGGCGCTGCGGCCCCGGGGCGGGCTCGGCGCGGATTGGCCGCCCAGGGCCAAGGAAACCCTGCTGCTGGCGGTGCAGCGGGGGCCGTTCTGTCGTCCCTGCCCCGGCACCCCGGGGTATGTCTGCTGCGGCTACCAGGTGGTGCAGTGGGGGCTGAACTGCCCCTTCGACTGCCGCTACTGCATCCTCCAGGGGTATCTCAATCTGCCGGCCCTCACCGTGTTTGTCAATCAGGAGGATCTCCTCAAGGAGCTGGAGGAGCGGTTGCCGGCGGGCGAAATCTGGCGTCTGGGCACCGGCGAATTTGGGGACAGTCTGGCCCTGGATGAGCTCACCGCCCTGCATGCGCGGCTCATCCCCCTCTTTGCCCGCCAGGGGGAGGCGGTCCTGGAGATCAAAAGCAAGGGGGCGGCCCTCGACCATCTCCTGCCACTGGGACCCAATCCCCGGGTGATCTTTGCCTGGTCCCTCAATCCGCCTGCAATGATCCGGGAGCTGGAGCCGGGCACCGCGCCTCTGGAGTCCCGGTTGCAGGCGGCGGCCCGGGCGGCGGCGGGCTTCCGGCTGGCCTTTCACTTTGACCCCCTCATCTGGGGTGAGGGCTGGGAGGCGGCTTATGAGGAGACCGTGGCGCGGCTGGCCCACGCGGTGCCGGCCGGGTCGGTGGTCTGGGTCAGCCTGGGGGCCCTGCGCTTTCCCCCGCCCCTGAGGCGCCGGATTTTGGAGCGCTTTCCCCTGAGCCGCTTTGCCGCCGAGGAGATGGTCCTGGCCCCGGACGGCAAGCTCCGTTATTTCCATACCCGGCGGGTGGAGATGTATAGCCGCCTGCGGGAGTGGCTCACCGCCGCCTTTCCGGCCGCCACCCTGTATCTGTGCATGGAAAGCCCCAGGGTGTGGCGGCAGGTCTTCGGGGAGGCGCCGGACCCGGAGGGCCTGGCGCACCGCCTGGACGCCGCCGCCCGGAAAGCCTCCGGGGCGGCGGTAAGACAGGCCCGGGATGGGGGTGTGTCTGAGGCGGCCGGCAGAGCCCCAAGGCCAGGGTGAGGGCGCCTTGAGGCGTCGCCGCCCTCGCAGGCCGGTCAGTAGCGGGGATGTCCGGCCCGGCCAGGGGCACCCGACCGGGGGGGAAGCGGGGGAATGCCTTTTGGCCTCCCAGGCCGTCCCGCCTGAGGCGGGGGCCCGGGCGGGAATCCGGCCGGTGACGGATCCCATCACCGCAACAACTCCTGAGCCTGGCGGGAAAGGATCTTCCTTTTGCCGGCGCCTGCTCATAAGCTCTCCCCCAGGAGTTTCTCATGGCCGTCCCTCCCTTTTGGCCGCATCGGAGCGCCTCTTCCCCCGATTTGAGCATCCCCTGGTTTTCCCGCCAAAATCCGCGTCCATTGCCTGGTCAAGCCAGGGTGGCCGGCCTCCGACGGGAAATCCCGGTGGGCCTCAATAAAGCCGGCTGAGGAGGCGGCCGTGGCGGTAGAGGGAGATGAAGCCGTCCTGGGAGATGGCCAGGCCCAGGACATTGGGGTAGCAGGCGGTGAACTCCCGGGTCACTTGGTGGCGCATGCCGCTTCCCAGGTCGTCCCGCTCCACGGGCAGGGGTGCGGCCATGGCCTTGAGGCGGGTGCGGAACTGCACCGCCTCCAGGCGGTTGTTGAACACCAGGGCGCCGTCGGATTTGGCCAGGCCGGCGAAGTGCGGCAGCCAGGAGGTGCTCAGGGGCGGGGGCGGGGTGAGGCGCACCTGGTTCTCCATGGGGAGGTCCGGAGCGGCGAGCTGTTCCGGGGTCAGTCCCACCAGGAGGATGGCGCCGTGGCCGCTGCGGCGGATCATCTCCAGGAGCCTCTTCAGCACCGGCAGGGGCCGGGGCTCCCGGGGCGTCGGGCAGACCTCCGCCAGCTGACGCTCCAGGCGCTGCCAGAAGATGTCCTGGAAGAGGGGGATGTGGAGATGGCCCTGGCGGTATTCCAGTACCCCCAGAGGGATGCGGTTGCTGTGCCGGCCGCGCAGGGGCACCCAGATGAAGATGCGGCCCCGGGAGGAGATGGAGGCCAGGGGCAGCGCCGAGCGCCAGGCCTTGATGGAGGCCAGTTGGCGGTAAATGCCCTGGGACAGGTGCAGCAGCCCCACCAGCTGCTGGCCGTAGAGGGCGAGGAAGGTGGTGCGGCCGTCGGCGTTGAGCAGGAACTGCTTCAGGGCCGCCAAACCCTCATTCAGGGAGACCCGGCTGGCCTCCTCATACAGCAGCAGGGTGGGCCAGCGTCTGCGGTGGGCCTCCAGGGGCTGTGCCGCCGGGAGGAAGGCGAAGCCGGTAAAGAGGCGCTCCCCTTCCACGGAGTAGTAGAGGAGGCGCTTGAAGAGCCGCCAGGCGTTGACCACCGCCTCTTCCTGCAGGATCCCCGGCATCTCGCAGCGCCTCAGGTCGGCCCCGGTGTGGAGCATGGAGCCGATGTAAGGGTTGTCCTGGGCGTCCAGCTTGATGGTGGCACAGGGCACCGCCTCCAGGCTCTGGAGGTAGCCCGCCACCACCATCTCCTCCAGGGAAAAGGGAGTATAGGCCAGGATGCCTTCCGCTCCGGGGGTGAGGGAGAGCTGCTGCAACACCAGGCGGCCGAAGAGGATGCTCAAAAACCGGATGTGAAAGGGGGACAGGAGAAAGGTGGTGTGCGGCGTATAGAGGCGCAGATCCAGATGGAAATGGGGGGAGTGCAGCCGGATGAGGTGCGACAGGCCCTCCCAGTCCCGGGACACCAGGTTGGGGAAGATGGTGGCCTTGAGCTCCACCAGGTGGCGCTGGAAGTAGAGGCGCAGGCAGGGAAAGAGCTCCAGACCCTGGGCCTGGGGAGGCACGGCGGCGTGGGGGGCGTCGTGGCACTCCACATAGCAGGAGGTGACGTCATGGATGAGGCGCACCACCTCGCTGGAGGTTACCAGCGACTGCAAGTATTCCTTCAACGGGTTGGCTGACTTGCGGGCGATGCGCCTGCCCTCCATGCCGTCCCTTTCGGGGGCCCCCCCGCCTGCCGGCCCGCCGGGAATGAAGTCAGGAGGGAGGCGGCCCAGGGTGGGTTTTTCCTTAACTTAAAGGCAATCCGGCCCCGATGCAAGCCTGGGGGCGAAGGCCGCCAGCTCCTGGGCCTCCGACCGCACCCGGGCGGCCAGCTCCGGCCAATCCAGAGTGAGGAGCCGGCGGTGGCGCATCAGGAAGCGGCCGTTGACCATCACGTGGCGGACGTCTGCGGCCCCGGCGGCGTAGACCAGGTGGGAGAAGGGGTCGTACAGGGGCGTCAGGTGGGGCTGCTGCAGGTCCAAACAGATGAGGTCCGCAGCCTTGCCAGGGGTGAGGGTGCCCACGAGGTGCTCCAGGCCCAGGACTTTGGCCGCCTCCCGGGTGGCCAGGACCACCAGCTGAGGGGCGGGGAGCACCGTGGGGTCCAGGCGCCGGACCTTGTGCAGCCGGGCCGCCAGGGACATGTCGCTCCAGAGGTCCAGACGGTTGTGGGAGGCGGCGCCGTCGGTGCCCAGACCCACCGTCACCCCGGCGGCCAGCAGCTCCGGCACCGGCGCTGTCCCGGCGGCCAGCTTGCAGTTGCTGGCGGGGCAGTGGCTCACCTTGACCCCCCGGGCGGCCAACAGCTCCACTTCCTCCGGCTCCAGCCAGACGGCATGCACCGCCACGGTATGCTCATCCAGCAGGCCCAGGCCATCCAGCCAGCGGGCCGGGGTGAGGCCGGTCTGTCTGCGGCATTCCTCCACTTCTGCCTTTGTCTCCGCCAGGTGGATGAAAAAGGGGAGATTGCGCTCCCGGGTCAGATCCTTGGCGGCGGTGAGGGTCTTGGGGCCGCAGGTGTAGGGGGAATGGGCGAAGAGAGTGGAGACGGTGAGCCCGGCGGGGAAATCCCTGCCGGAATCCATGAACTCCCGGGCCACCCGCAGGTTGTCTTTGGGGTCGGGGACTCCGGGGGCGGGGAAGTCCACCACCCCCTGGGCCGCCACGGTCCTGAGCCCCGCCAGGGAAAAGGCCCGGCGCACTTCCTTTTCATGGAAATAGCCGTCGGCCACGGTGGTGACGCCGGCCCGGATGAGCTCGGCGGCGGCGAGCTGCGCCCCCAGGAAGACCCGTTGGGGGGTCAGCCAGCGGGCCTCCGCCGGGAAGATGACCCGGGTGAGCCAGTCCTGCAAGGTCAAATCATCCGCCCGACCCCGGAACCAGACCATGGGGGCGTGGCAGTGGGTGTTCACCAGGCCCGGCATGACCAGCAGCCCGGTGGCGTCCAGCTCCTCCCGGGCGGGGGGCAGGGGCCGGCCCGGGTCGCACGGCCCTACTGCCAGGATGCGTCCGCCTGCGATGGCAACATAGCCGGACGCCAGGGGGGCGGCTCCCGGCTCCAGGGTGAGGAGGAGGGCGTGGTGGATGAGCAGATCACAAGGGGGGGTCACGGGATGAGGTCCAGTGGCCTTCAAGCTGCAGGCCGGCGCCGGGGGAGGGGCGCAGCAGGACCGCCCCTCGTCTCTAGGGCTGCCGCCCTCAGCGGGTGATGTCCAGGGGGGCGCCGTTGTGTTCCTCCACGGCCTGAAGGAAGCGGAGCCAGTTGATCCGGGGCCCCAGGCCTTTTTCCTCCACTTTTTTGACCGCATAGCGGAAGAAGTCCGGGATGCGCAAATAGATGTCTTCATGGACTTCCGCGAAGATGCGGCCCTGCAGGTAGCCGAACTTCACCGGCTCGTAGATGATCTCCACGGTGGTGCCCACCGGGGTGAGGTCGAAGAGCTCCTTGATGTCCTCCGGATAATGGCGCATGCAGCCGTGGCTCACCAGGCGGCCCACCCCCATGGGGGCGTGGGTGCCGTGGAGGCCGTAGGTGCCCAGGCCCAGCCAGTGGGAGCCGATGGGGTTGTCCTCCCCGGGGGGCATAAAGGCGCGGCCATACTTGCCCTGGAGGCTGCGGGGGATGCGCCAGCCGGGGTTTTCCGCCTTGCTCTGTACCCGGAAGCGGCGGCCGATGGGGGTCTTGTAGTCCAGGACCCCCACGCCGATGGGATAGGTGCGCACCTCCCCCCGGTCGAAGAAGAAGCGGTAGCCCCGCAGTTCCGCCACGTTGATGAGATAGCCGGGGGGGGAGGGGTGCTCGGGCACAATCCAGCGGCTGGGGATATCGATCTCCGTGTCCCAGGGCAGGTAGAAGTGGTCCAGATGGCGGTGGTAACGGGCCAGCTCCCAGAAGCCCAGGCCGTAGCGCCGGGCGATGTCGTACATGTTCTCGTAGCGCACCAGCCGGTGGCGCTGAAACTGGCCCACCACCGTCACCGCCTCGGGATCGCCGGCATAGCGGGGTGGGCGGTAGGGGAAGGGCCCGGCGGCGAAGGCGGCGGCGGTGAGGCACAAGACCGCCGTGGGGAGCAGGAGCCGGGGCAGGAGAGCCAAGATTATTGACATGGGGTAAATTTTATATGAAAACTAGCGGCAGCGGAAGGGAAAGGACGCCGCCGCCATGCTGTGGGACGCCCACACCCATGCCTTCCCGCCGGAGGTCTGCCGCCGGCGGGAGGACTATTTTGCCGATGAGCCCGCCTTCCGGCTCCTGTATGGCAGTCCCACGGCCCGGCTGGTGGACCCCGGGGAGCTGGTGGCGGCCCTGGGCGACGCCGGGGTGGCCCGGGCGGTGGTTATGGGCTTTCCCTGGCGCCAGGAGCGCCTGTGGCGGCGGCATCACGAGGTGCTCCTGGAGGCGGCCCGCCGCTGGCCGGAGGTGGTGATTCCCTTTTGTGCCGTCAACCCCCTGGAGTCCGGGGCGGTCAGGGAAGTGGAGCGCTGTCTGGCGGCGGGCTTCCGGGGGGTGGGCGAGCTGGCTTGGTATACCGAGGACCCCCGGGGGTCTCTGGCGGCGGCGCTCCTGCCCCTGGCGGAGCTCTGCCGGCACTACCGGGTGCCCCTGGCGGTGCACGTCAATGATCCGGTGGGCATTGGCCACACTTATGCCGGCAAGGCTTCGGTGCCCCTGGAGGAACTGTATGCCTGCCTCAGCCAGGCCCCGGAGGTCACCTGGATTCTGGCCCACTGGGGTGGGGGCCTGCCCTTCTACGGCCTGTGCAAACGGGGGGCCCCGGAGGTCTTCCGCCGGGTCTATTTCGACACGGCGGCGTCGCCCTATCTCTACCGTCCGGCCATTTACCGGGCCGCCCTGGAGATGGTGGGGGCGGAGAAGATCCTTTTCGGCACCGACTTCCCGCTGCTGACGGCCGCCCGCTGCCTGCGGGACCTGGAGGAGGCCGGCCTGTCCCCGGAGGTCCAGGAGATGATCCGGTATCGGAACCTGGCGGGCCTTCTGGCCGGCGAGGAGGTCGCCGCCTGAAGGCGTCGGGGCTCCGGGCGGCCTGCGGCCCCGGACGGTTCCAGGGCGCGCCGGGCAGGCGGCGCCCCTTGGGGGGGAAGCGGCGGGGATGATCCTTCATCTCCCCGGGCCCCTGGAAAGGACGTTCATCATTCTCCCGACGTAAAGGACGTGGCCCTTGTATCGTATCTCTGATGTCCTGGTCCTCGGCTCCGGTCTGGCAGGTTTGGGCTATGCCCTCAAAGTGGCCGACGTGGCCACGGTGAACATCATCACCAAACGGGAGATCACCGAGACCTCCACCCGCCTGGCCCAGGGGGGCATCGCCGCAGTGTTGGGGGCCGATGACCGCTTTGAATTCCACATCCAGGACACCCTGAACACCGGGGAGGGCCTGAGCCACCCGGACGTGGTGGAGCTGGTGGTGCGCCAGGGTCCGGAGCGCATCCGGGAGCTGGTGGCCCTGGGGGCCCAGTTCGACACCACCACCGACAACGGCTTTGACCTGGGCCGGGAGGGGGGCCACTCCCACCGCCGCATCATCCACGCCCATGACATGACCGGGGCGGAGGTGGAGCGCATTTTGGTGGAAAAGATCCAGAGCCACCCCAACATCAAGGTCTATGAATACCACATGGGGGTGAACCTCATCACCGAGGAACGGCTGGTGCGCCGGGGCAGCTCGGTGGTGAACCGGGAGGCCACCTGTCTGGGGGCCTATGTCCTGAATACCCGGACCGGGGAGGTGGACACCTTTCTGGCGGCCATCACCCTGTTGGCCACCGGCGGGGCGGGGAAGGTCTATCTCTACACCAGCAATCCGGACATCGCCACCGGGGACGGGGTGGCCATGGCCTACCGCGCCGGCGCCGTCATCGGCAACATGGAGTTTGTGCAGTTTCACCCCACCTGCCTCTACCATCCGGCGGCCAAGAATTTCCTCATCTCCGAGGCCCTGCGGGGTGAGGGCGCCGTGCTCCTGGACAAAAACGGCCGGGCCTTCATGGCGGACTACCACCCCATGAAGGACCTGGCGCCCCGGGACACGGTGGCCCAGGCCATTGACCATGAGCTGAAAAAATCCGGGGCCGAGTGTGTCTATCTGGACATCAGCCACCGGCCGGCGGAATTCATCATCCAGAGGTTTCCCAACATCTACCAGAAGTGCCTGGAATTCGGGTTTGATCTCACCAAAGAGCCCATTCCGGTGGTGCCGGCGGCGCACTACATGTGCGGCGGGGTGGTGGTGGACCACTTCGGGCGCACCAGCATCGGCAACCTCTTTGCGGTGGGGGAGGTGAGCATGACCGGCCTGCACGGCGCCAACCGGCTGGCCAGCAACTCGCTTCTGGAGGCTTTGGTCTTTTCCCATCAGGCGGCCCTGGCCACCAGGGAGATGCTGCCCAAGACCCCCATCCCGTCGGTGTCCGCCGTGCCGGAGTGGAACCCCGGGGGCGCCACGGACAGCAACGACGCCGTGGTGGTGTCCCACAATTGGGATGAGATCCGGCGCATGATGTGGAATTATGTGGGCATTGTGCGCAGCGACAAGCGCCTCATGCGGGCCAAGCACCGCATCGACCTCATCACCCAGGAAATCACCGAATATTACTGGAACTTCCTTATTACCGGGGACCTCCTGGAGCTGCGCAACATCGCCGCCGTGGCGGATCTCATCATCCGCTGTGCCCTCAGTCGCAAGGAGAGCCGGGGCCTGCACTACACGCTGGACTATCCCCGGCGGGACGACCAGCATTTCAAGCGGGACACCCTCCTGTCTCTGGAGGGCTTTCTCTGATGCCCGAGCAGATTCTGGTGCTGGACGACGACCCGGCGCTTCTCCAGGTCCTGAGCCGCTTCCTCAAGGCTCAGGGGTTTGAGGTGCGGGCCCATCAGCGGGGCGAGGAGGCCCTGGCGGCCCTCAGGGACGGGGAGCCGGCGGTGGCCATTTTGGACCTCAACCTGCCGGGCCTCTCGGGCCTGGAGGTGATGCGGCACCTGAAGGCCAGCTGTCCCGACACCGAGGTCATCCTGTTCACCGGCCTGGGGGGCCTGGACAGCGCCGTGGCGGCCCTCAGGCTGGGGGCCTATGACTACCTGGTGAAATCCGAGCTCAAGCTGCCGGAGCTGGCGGCGGTGGTGGAGCGGGCCCTGGAGCGGCGTTACCTGACCCGGGCCAACCGGGAGCTTTTGGAGGATCTGAAGCAGGCCCGGGAGGCCCTGGCCCAGCGCCGGGCCCAGGAGCTGGTGCAGATCCGGCGCATCGGGGAGCGGCTGGCGGGCCCCCTGACCCTGGAGGAGCTTATCCACGGTCTGGCGGAGCTCATCTGGGAGAGCCTGCCCCTTGCCTGCCTCAGCTTGGTGCTCCGGGGGCCGGAGGGCGAGCTGCGGGGGGAGGCCCACCGCCGGCGGCCGGAGCTCCCCCCGGAGGCCCTGGCCGCTTGGCAGAGCTGGCTGAGGCAGTGCCTGACCGGCTCCGGGGACCTGCCCGGGGAGGCCCCCGGGGGCTGGGCCCTGTTGCGGGGGGAGATGGCGGCGGATGGCCTCACGGGTCTGGCCCACGCAGCCCGCCCGGAGCCCTTTGAGCCGGAGGAGGCGGAGCTCTTCCGCATCTTTGTGCTCCAGGGGGAGGCGGCCCTGCGGAACCTGCTCCTCTTTGAGGAGGTAAAAAGCCTGGCCATCCGGGACGGCCTCACCGGGCTGTACAATTACCGCTATTTTAAGGAAATGCTCACCCAGCAGGTGGGGCAGAGCCGGCGCTACGGCTGGCCCCTCTCCCTCCTGTTCCTGGACCTGGACGATTTCAAGGCGGTGAACGACACCCTGGGGCACCCGGCGGGGGATCTGGTGCTGAAGACGGTGGCGGACTATCTCAAAGGCTCGGTGCGCCAGGCGGACATCCTGTGCCGCTATGGCGGGGAGGAGTTCGTCGTGCTCCTGCCTCAGACGCCCCCGGGGCAGGCGGCCATGTTGGCGGAGCGCCTGCGGCTCGGGATTGCCGGCCTCAAAATCCCCCTGCCGGAGAAGGAGCTGAAGGTCACGGTGAGCATCGGGGTGGCAGGGTTGCCGCCGCACGGGGACGGCGCCGGCTTGGTGGCGGCGGCGGACCGGGCCCTGTATCGGGCCAAGGAGGAGGGCAAAAACCGGGTGTGCCGGGAATAGGGGTGCAGCCTGCCTCCCCGATGCGGGTGATTCAAGGGAAGGGGCACTGCATGCGGCCCGGGGCCGGGGGCTAAGGCCCGGCAGGCTCTGAAATTCCCCGCTAAACTTTGAGGTGGGGAGTCTGGGGAGAAAAAGGGCGCACGCCCCCTGACCCCTCCTTTCGATCCCCCTATCAGACGAGATCAGACAAAAGGAGCCCATATGCCCGGCTGGCGGCTCATCGCCTTTCCCCTCATCATTCCCTGGCGGGAGGAGTTCTGGACCCTCCCCGTATATTTTCCGCAGTTGGAGGTGGGGGTGGCCCCGAACTGGCCGGCGGCCATGCCCTATGAGACCCGACCCCTCCCCCAGGAGGCCCAGCGGCCCTTGAAGGAGCTGGCCCACTACCGGCCCGGGGAGCTCACCCAGCAAAAGGCCTTTGAGGATTTTCTGGCGGCCCAGGAGGAGGGAGTGGGGGACATCCTCCGGGAGCTCAAAGGCCTGCCGCCGGAGGAGAAGCCCGCGGCGCCCAGGGTGGAGGCCCAGGCTTTGACCCTGGCCTGGCAGTTGGAGAAGCTCCAGGCCGACGAGGAGGCGCAGATGACCCTGGTGGACCGGGGGCATGCCTGGCTGGCGGAGATCCTGGCCCCGGAGCCCTGGGAGCCCCAGCCGCAGTTCGGCACCGTGCCCGGGCTGAAGGAGATGGTGGACCCGGGGCTGGCCCGTCTGCGCTTTGCCCTCTGGCAGCGGGAGATGGTGGGGGAAAGCACCCGGTCCTGGGCACCGCTGCTGCTGAGCCGCACCTCCCGGGCCATCTTCGGGGTGCTCCAGGGCTGGCCCGACTGGACCCAGGTGGCCCGGGAGACCTTCATCCTGCCGGGGGTCAGGACGGAAGAGGACTGGCGGCGGCAGGCCGAGCCGCCCTGGCGGGATGACTTTGCCGGCGAGCTGGAGGAGCTCCTGGCCGCGGCGGCAGAGGGTGAGGAGACCCTGGCGGAGCAGGCGGGGATCTTCCGGGAGTTCATCGAGGAAGAAGTGACCCCGGCCTGGACCGGTCCCCAGGTGAGCTGGGAGCTGGAGGTCTGGGCCCAAAGCCCGGGGCAGGAGGAGTTCGGGCCGGTGCTGTGCTGGGGGGGCGTCAACGCCGACATCCTGCCCGGGGCGTGAACCTCCGGGAGGGCCGCAGGGCAAAGTCCGGCAAGGACCGGGCGCCGGAGAGATGTGGTTCCGGGGCGGCCGGGAGGGCAGGGGTACTGCGGCCGTCCGGTTTTATAGTGCGGAAATGGCCGGAGAAGGGGTCATCGGCCCCTGATTCCCTGCCCCTCCCCCTCAGGTGTGAATTTCCACCACATCGCCCTCCTGCAGGACATAGTCCCGCTGCACCCGCTGGCCGGGGAAGGTTTCCCGGCCCCAGACCCGGGCGAACTTGAACTGGCGGGCCAGGTCATGGTGGATGCGGCCGGCCAGCTCCAGGACGGTGGTGTTTCGGGGCAGCACAAAGGGGGCGTTGTAGTTGGCGGCCTTGCCCGGGGCCCGGGTATAGACCCGGATGAGGCCCAGGATGCCGAAGAGGGCGGCCTTGAGTTCCGGCAGTCCCCGGCGGGTCTCCGCGGAGACGGGCCAGGTGGGCAGGCGCTCCCGCAGGAGGTCCAGGTAGAGCGCCTCCTCCTCCGGGTCGTCCAGGAGGTCCACCTGATTGAGGATGACCAGGGCCGGGCGGGAGGCGAGGCTGAGCTGACAGCCGGTCAGGATGGCGGCCAGCCGGTCCAGCTCTTCTGTGGGATCGGCGGGAGGCGCCAAGACGATGGCCCAGGCGTCGGCCCGGCGCAGCAGGTCCGGGAACCAGGGCTCCAGGAAATCTCCCCCCACAGGGGGAGTGTCCACCAGCTGCACCTGAACATTTTCGAAGCGCATCATGCCGGCCAGGGGGGTGCGAGTGGTGAAGGGGTAGGGGGCGATGAGGGGCTGGGCCTTGGTGAGGGCGGCCACCAGGGAGGATTTGCCGGTGTTGGGGGGGCCGATGAGGGCCACCTGGCCCACCCCCTCCTTGTCAAGGAGATAGACCGGGGCCCGGCGGCCGGGGCCGTGGCGGGCGCTCCCCAGGTCCCGAAGCTGGGAGAGACGCCGGCGCAGGTCGGCCCGGAGCTTGTCCGTGCCCTTGTGCTTGGGCATGATGGCCAGCATCTCTTCCAGGCAGCGGATCTTGTCGCTGACCGACCGGGCCTCCCGGTAGCGCTTTTCAGCTTCGAAATAGGCGGGCGGCAGATTAGCCGGCATCCTCGTCCCGGTAGGGGGTCTTCTCCGGGAGGGCGGGCAGGGGCGAGGTGGGGATGACCTTGCCCGCGGCGATCTCCCGCAAGGCCATGACGATTTCCTTGTTGTCGCCCGGCACCAGGACCGGGGCGCCGCGATGCAGCTGGCGCACCCGCTTGGCCGCCATGTGCACCAGGGCAAAGCGGTTGGGGACCCGGCGCAGGCAGTCTTCAATGGTGACGCGTGCCATAGACCTTACCTCCCTGACTGGAATGTGGCGCCGGTCGTGGGCGGCACCCAGTGAAGGGGCCCGAACCGGTGATTCACATGCGATGCATTAATTAGTATAAATGGCGCCCGCCGGATTGCAACGGCGAGCTTCACTTACGCCCCGTGCGGGTCGCCGGCGGGGTGGGGTCCCCAGGGCGCTGCCCCTCCCTCGCCTGCCGCACCAGGAGGGCGAAGCTCTCCGGGGCCACCTCCCGTCCGCACGCCGTGCAGACCACCGTCACGCCCTGTCAGTCCGGGCGGAGGCGCAGGGGATGGCGGCAGGCAGGACAGGGCAGCATCACAGATAGCGGGAGAGCCGGGGCAGACCGGGGTCCACCTGCCGATACTCCCGGATCAGGGCATTGATATACAGCCAGGCGAAGCTCAGCAGGATCTCGGGGACGTATTTGCGGGCCCCGTGGCGGTCGAAGGCCAGCTCCACCTCCTTCCCCGCCAGGCTGAGGCGGAAGGCCGCATCCCCCAGGATGCGCCAGATGACCTGCCAGCCCCCGGGCAGGGGATGAACGGAGCCGCTCTCCAAGCGGGCCACCGCCACCTCCACCAGGGGGGCCGCCAGACGCGGCAACACCTCCTCCCGCACCCCCAGGGCCTGCTCCTGGATGGGCCGGGCCTCGGGCGGGGCAAACTCCGCCACCGGCAGCCACCCGGGGTCCGGGGCGCCGGGAACCAGGGCGTATTCCCCCCGGCCGTAGCGGGCCAGCACCGCCAGGTAGTCCCAGGCGAAGACGTAGGCATCCTCGGTGGGCACCGCCCGGCTCAAAGGCCCGAAATAGACCCGCAAATCCGTGCCGAACTCCTCGTCGGCGATATAGAGAAAGAAAAGCTCCAGGGGCCGGAAGGGCCGGAGATGCAGCACCCAGCGCACCCCGGGGTAGGGGGTGTCCTCAAGGAGTTGGCCTCCCACCAGCCGGGCCAGCAGCGCGGCATCCAGCTGTGCCAGTCCCTCCAGGTCGGCCCGGTATTTTTTGCCGACGTAGTGGCGGAGCTGGGCGTCCCAGCCGAAGCCACCCTCAAAGTCCCTCAGGGGGAGCAGCCCACAGAGGCTCCCGGCGTTCAGCCCTTTTTGGCCTCCACTTTCTGCATGAACTTGGCTGCATCAATTATATACCGGATGTGGGTGGCCTCGCCGATCTTTTCCTTGTCGTCGAAGGCCTCCAGCCTGAAGACGTGCTTGCGCTTGTCCACCTCGATGAGCTCGGTGACCGCCCGGACCTTCATCCCCAGGGGCGTGGGGGCGGTGTGCTTGAGCTCCATGCCGGCCCCCACGGACTGCTCTCCCGGGGCCAGGTGCGGGGCCATGAGCTCGGCGCTCACCCCCTCAAAGAGGCCCACGAGGTAGGGCGTGCCGAAGACGTCCGGCAGGTCCGGGAAGAAATTGCGGGCGGAGTGCTCCGGGCCGGTGGTGATCTCCTTTTCATGCTTCATGCCCACGGTCAGCATCGGTTGCCTCCTCTGATGAAAAATTTTCGGAAATAGGGATGGCCTTGCTTGGGATTAAATAAGAGTGCTCTTGGGGGAAGGGGCCAAGGGTCGGCGACCCCATACCCTTCCCTCAAACCCCCATCCCCAACCCCATGTGGGGGTGGGCGGGAGTGCAAGGAGACAGGTGAAAATCACCCCCGGTTCTCCCTAAAGAATCATATGCAGAAAGGCGTTTGCCTGAGAAAAACCGGCATTATGCCAAGCGTTCCCCGGGCGGCTCCTCAGACCGCCAGGGGCGAGAGTTTGATGGGGCCGAGCTTTTCCCCCTGGGCCAGGCGCCGGCCCAGGAGGCGGGCCTGCTCCAGCACCTCCGGCCGCCCCAGGATGGCGCCCTTTTCATCCACCCCCCGCACCAGGATTTCGGCGGCGTAGGTGACGTTGATGGCGTCGAAGAAGTATTTGGCGGTGAGGCGAGCCCCCACAAAGAGCAGTCTGCCGTGGGTGGCGCCGGTGCACAGAAGCACGCCCTGGCGCTCCGGGCCGGGGAAGTCCCTTTTGAGAACATACCGCCGGGACCACAGGGCCTGGGTGCGGTCAATGAAGGCCTTGGCCTGGGCCGAGACGCCGTAAAAGAAGATGGGGGAGGCCAGGGCCACCACGTCGGCCGCCAGGAGCTTGTCATACAGGGGGAGCATGTCGTCCTTGATGGGGCAGGTGCCGTCCTTGAAGCAGTGGTAGATCTCCAGGCAGGGGGTGATCTTCAACTCCCGGAGGGCCAACCGCTCCACCTCCCCGCCGACTTCGGCGGCCCCGTCCAGAAAGGCCTGCAGGAGAATCTCGGAGTTGCCGCCTTTGCGGGGACTGCCCCAGATGCCGAGAATTTTCATGTCCCGCTCCTCACCGTGGCCCCCAGACCCCGGGGCCGGGCAGGCTTGTGCTTCCCAATATGAGAGAGGAAAGGGGGGATTGTCAAGGCCGGGATGACCTGGACAGCTTCCTCCGGGGTGAATTGCCGCCGCCGGGTGGATTTGTTATAAAGGAGCCACAGGAAACCCATTCTGCCGTGAGAAGGAGAATCCCATGGCGTACAGAACCGGCGCCCGGCTGGGGATACTGCTGGTTGCGAGCGCCCTGCTGATGGCGTTGACCGGGCCGGCGGGGGCCCAGGGCAAAGCGGCCCCGGATTTCACCCTCAAGGACATCCTGGAAGGCAAGGAGTACAGTCTCAGCCAGTTCAGGGGCAAGGTGGTGCTCATCAACTTTTTCACCTTTTTCTGCGGGCCCTGCCGGGATGAGATGCCGGATCTGGAAAAGATCAACCAGGAGCTCAAGGGCAAGGGCTATGAGACCCTCGGCATCGGGCTGTCCTCGGATCCCACCCAGCTGCGCTTCCTCATCAAGCAGTTGGGGGTCACCTACCCGGTGCTTTTGGGGGATGACAAGGTGGCCAAGGCCTACGGGGGGGTGGAGGTGGTGCCCACCAGCTTCATCATCGACAAACAGGGGAACATTGCCCACAAGGTCCTGGGGACCCGGAAGAAAGAGGAATTCCTGAAGATGATCCAGCCGCTCCTGTAACGGCTGACCGGGAACGGAGGCAAAAGCCGGGCGGGGGCGGGCCCGAGCCGGCCCCCCGATCGCCGGCGCAGGCATAAGGCCGGAGGCGTTAGCTGCCGGCCTTTTCATTTTTGGCGGGGCTCAAAATAAGGGTCGGAGCCGGGCTCCCGCCTTGGCCGCGGGGTGACGGAGGTTTTGGGGGCAGGGGGCAAGGGCCGGGGATTCCTGCCCTTCTCCCGGACCCTCTTCCCCACCCCCCAATGCTCTGCCGGCCTGGCGGTCGGGCCAGGGCGAGTTCTCAGGCGCTGGCGGCCTTCTGCCTGGCCAGCCAAGCCTCCCGGGCCTCCCGGCGCACCGGGCTGGGCCCCAGGCGGTAGGCCCGCTCCGCCATCTCCTTGGCGATGGCGGCGAATTTGGGCCCCTCGGAGGACGACAGGTTGAACATCTCCAGGCGCTCGGGCTCAAAGCCGATGGCCTCGAAATCCTTCTTCAGCTTGGTGACCCGCTTCCGGGCCCGGATGTTCCCGGAGAGGTAGTGGCATTCGCCCTCCAGGCAGCCGGCCACGAAGACCACGTCGGCGCCGCCTTCGAAGGCCTTGAGGAGGTGGAGGATATCCACCCGGCCGGTGCAGGGGACCATGATGATTTTGATTTCCGGGGGGTATTGCAACCGCATCGAACCTGCCAGGTCCGCGGCGCTGTAGGCTCAGTAGCGGCAGCAGAAGGCGATGATCTTGGGGGTCCAGTCGGTGGCGGTCATGATGCCTCCCTCATAGCACGAAATTTGACGGGGAGGGCGGGGTGCCCTCCCCGGATAAGGCTCAGCTGGCGGCCAGGGCCAGTTCCTGGGCGATGATCTGGGTATCGGTGTAATGCTTCAGCTGGATGGCCTTGGCCGGGCATTCCGAGACGCACACCCCGCAGCCCTGGCACTTGGCCGGATCGATGTAGGCGGCGTCCACGGTGTAGTCGATGACCGGCACCATGAAGGGGCAGGTGCGCACGCAGGTGAGGCAGACGGCGCACTTGTCCTGGTCCACCACGGCCACGATGCCGCCCACCTTGACGGTGTCCTGGGCCAGGAAGGTGGCGGCCCGGCCCGCCGCCGCCTTGGCCTGGGCGATGGATTCGTCCATGGGTTTGGGGTAGTGGGCCAGGCCGGCCAGGAAGATGCCGTCGGTGGGGAAATCCACCGGCCGGAGCTTGGCGTGGGCCTCGTTGAAGAAGCCCTCGGCGTTGCGGGGCACCTTGAAGGTCTCACCCAACTCCTCCACATCGTTGGGCAAGACGGCGCTGGCCAGGGTGAGGATGTCGGGGTGCAGCACCACGGGCAGGCCGAGGATGGGATCGGTGACGGTGACCTCGAGGCCCCGGTCCGGTTTGGTTTTGACCTTGGGCTTGTTGTCCAGGTCATAGCGGATAAAGACGATGCCCTTTTCCCGGGCCTCCTTGTAGAGGAGCTCCTTTTCGCCGTAGGTGCGCATATCCCGGTAAAGGATGAAGATATCCATTTCGGGGTTGAGCTCCTTCAAGGCCAGGGCGCTTTCCACCGAATGGGTGCAGCACAAGCGGCTGCAATAGGGGCGCTGCGGCTCCCGGGAGCCGACGCACTGGATGAAGACCGCCTGCCGGGCCTCTTCCAACCGGGGGTCCTTCCCGGCGATCAGTTCATCCAACTCGAAGGCAGTGTAAACGTGGGGATGCCTGCCGTAGAGGTATTCCTCCGGCTGGTAGGGCTGGCCGCCGGTGGCCATGATGGTGACCCCGTGCTCCAGGTCCCGGTTGCCCTGGGGGGTCTTGACGGTGGAGCGGTAGTTGCCGATGAAGCCGCCGGTCTCCACCACCTCGGAGTTGAACATGATCTCGATGTTGGGGTGGGTCTCCACCGACTTGATGAGGTCGGTGAGGAAGCCCCGGTAGTCGTAGCCCCGGTGGCTGATGACGAGCTTCCAGGCGTTGCCCCCCAGTTTGTCGGTCTTTTCCACCAGGTAGGCCTTGAAGCCCATATCGGCGATGGAGCGGGCGGCGGTCATGCCGGCGACGCCGCCGCCGATGACCAGGGCGGCCTTGGTAACCGGGAACTCCATCTTGTGGAGGGGCTCCAGATTCCGCAGCCGGGCCGCCACGCCCCGCACCAGGTCCTTGGCCTTCTCCAGTGCGGCCTCAGGCTCGTGCATGTGCACCCAGGAGTCCTGGTCCCGGATGTTGGCCATCTCGAAGAGGTAGGGGTTGAGGCCCGCCTGCTGGATGGTCTCCATGAACATGGGGGCATGGGTGCGGGGGCTGCAGGAGGCCACCAGGACCCGGTTGAGCTTGTGCTCCTGAATGGCCTGGACGATCTTGGCCTGGGTGTCCGCCGAACAGGTGAAGAGGTTTTCGTCGGCGAAGGCCACGTTGGGAAGGGTCCGGGCGTATTCCGTCAGCTTGGGGATATCGATGACCCCGCCGATGTTGATGCCGCAGTTGCACACAAAGACGCCGATGCGGGGCTCTTCGCCGGTGACGTCCCGCTCCGGGGGGATCTCCGGCTTCTTGATGGCGGTGTTGCGGGCGGCGGCCAGAAGCTCCCCGGCGGCCGCGGCGGCGGCGGAGGCCTCCATCACCGACTGGGGGATGTCCTTGGGGGCCTGGAAGACGCCGCAGACGTAGATGCCGTCCTTGCTGGTGTTCACCGGCGCGAAGGGCGAGCTGGCGGCGAAGCGGGTGTCGGGTTTGATCTCCACCCCCAGGGTTTTGGCCAGCTTCAGGGCGTCGGGAGAGGACTCCAGGCCCACGGAGAGGACCACCAGGTTGAAGGTCTCTTCCTTGATCTCGCCGTTTTCCGCCACGTAGCGGATGGAGACGTCGTCGGAGCCCGGCACCCGGTCGATGCTGTGGATGCGGGAGCGGATGAAGCGCACCCCGTGCTCCTGCTCGGCCCGCCAGTAGTATTTTTCAAAGTCCTTGCCGTGGGTGCGCATGTCCATGAAGAAGATGGCGGTGTCCAGGGTGTATTCCTTGCAGTGCTCCTTGGCGATCACCGCCTGCTTGATGGCGTACATGCAGCACACCGCCGAGCAGTAGCTGTTGTCGCAGTGGTGCAGGTCCCGGGAGCCCACGCACTGCAGCCAGGCGATCTTTTTGGGCTCCATGTGGTCGCTGGGCCGGATAAGGTGGCCGGCATAGGGCCCGGAGGCGGAGAGGATGCGCTCAAACTCCAGGCTGGTGAGCACCCCGGGGTACTGGGCGTAGTGGTAGGCCGCGTACAGGGAGGGGTCGTAGGTCTGGAAGCCCGGAGCCAGCACCACTGCGCCCACGTTGAGATCCAGGGTCTGGGGGCCCTGCTGATGGGCGATGGCCCCGGCCTGGCAGGCGATGACGCACTGCATGCACTCGGAGCACAGCCCGCAGTTGATGCACCGGGCCGCCTCGGCCACGGCCTGCTCCGTGTCGAAGCCCAGGTTGATCTCCTGGAAGCCTTTGAGCCATTCCTCCACCGGCAGATGGGGCATGGCGGCCCGGGGCTTTTGGGGCTGATCCTTGGGGATCGGAGCCCACTGCCCGTCCTTGATGGGCCGCAGCGGCATCTCCCGGTCGGCCTTGAGATCCCGGCCCGTAAGATAGCGGTCAATGGAGATGGCCGCCTCCCGGCCGTCGGCCACCGCAGCGATGGCGATCCAGGGGCCGGAGACCACGTCCCCGCCGGCAAAGACGCCCTCCCGGCTGGTGGCCTTGGTGTCCGGGTCCACCTTGATGAGGCCCCGGGGGGTGAGCTCAATGCCGTCTTCCGGGGTGAGGAAGGAGAGGTTGGCCTTCTGGCCGATGGCCAGGATCACCACCTCGCAGGCCTCGGTCTGGGTCTGATCCTCGAAGTAGGTGGGGGCAAAGCGGCCCTGCTCGTCGAAGACCCGCTCCACCGCCTTCATGGTGAGGGCCTTGACCTTGCCGCCCTCGGCCACGATCTCCTTGACCCCCCAGCGGTGCAGGATGGGGATGCCTTCGGCTTCCGCCTCCTCCACTTCCCAGGGGTTGGCGGGCATCTCCTCCCGGGTCTCCAGGCAGACGATCTTGACGTCGGCCGGGCCCAGGCGCTTGGCGGTGCGGGCCACGTCCATGGCCACGTTGCCGCCGCCCACGACGATGACCTTCTTGCCCTTGAGGTCCGGGGCCTTCCCGGAGGCGGTGTCTTTGAGGAACTCCACGCCCCAGAGCACCCCCTGGGCCTCGGCGCCGGGCACCGGCAGGCGCAGGGAATCCTGGCAGCCCACGCCGAGGTACACCGCCCGGAAGCCGTCCCGGGTGAGGAGGTCGTTGATGGTGCGGCCCGGGCCGATGGGGGTGTTGCAGCGGATCTCCACCCCCAGCTTTTTCAGGTAGTTGATCTCCCGGTCAATGACCTGGCGGGGCAGGCGGTATTCCGGGATGCCGTAGCGCAGCCAGCCGCCGGGCTCCGGGGCGGCCTCGAAGATCACCGGCTTGTAGCCCTTCAGGGCCAGGTGATAGGCACAGGAGAGACCCCCGGGGCCGGAGCCGACGATGGCCACGGGCTGGTCATTTTTCTGGATCTCCGGCACCGGCAGGGCGTCCCAGTCCACCTGGTCGGCCACAAAGCGCTTCAGGCTGCAGATGGCGATGGGTTCATCCATCTCCTGGCGCCGGCAGTCGCTCTCGCAGGGATGGGGGCAGATGCGGCCGATGGTGCCCGGAAGCGGCAGCCGGTCCATGATCAGGCTCAGGGATTCGGGGAATTTCCCCGCCTTGATGAGCTGCACGTAGCCCTGGGCGCTCAAGTTGGCGGGGCAGGCCCTCACACAGGGGGCTCGGTCGTACTTCTTAATGGCAAAGGTGGCCGGAATGGCCTGGGGGTAGAGGCGATAGGTGGCCCGGGACTTGTCCAGGCCCACGTTGAACTCATTGGGGAGCTCCACCGGGCAGACTTCCGTACAGGCGCCACAGCCGGTGCACTTGGCCGGGTCCACATAGCGGGGTTCCTGCTTCACCGTGACGGTGAAATTGCCCGGCTCCCCCTTGATGGCCTCAACCTCGCTTAAGGTGAGGATTTCGATATTGAGATGCCGGCCGCACTCCACCAGCTTGGGGGAGATGATGCACATGGAGCAGTCGTTGGTGGGGAAGGTCTTGTCCAACTGGGCCATGACGCCGCCGATGGCCGACTTTTTCTCCACCAGGTAGACATAAAATCCGGCATTGGCCAGGTCCAGGGCGGCCTGAACCCCGGCGATGCCGGCGCCGATGACCATGACTTTGCCTACCGGAGCCTGGGGCTGTGCCTGTGTCGCCATACAGTTCCTTCCTCGGGCCGCCGGCGGAGCCCGCACCTGTCCTTCCGGCGACCATGAATTGTGAAATTACCCACTAGAGCATTTTATAGAAATGGGAAGGGGCGTCAAGCACGAATACGCCCAAAAGGGGAGGAAACCGCAGCGGCGGGAGCCGGTGGCGGAAGCACCCCGGGAAAGTGGGGGGGGTAGGCGCGGTCCCGGAACCGGCGGGTCCTGCAGCGGGGGATCCCCAGGGGAGAGCTGGGTGGAAAGGTCAGCTCCTGCCGTTTAAGGGAGAGGGGCGGGGTGCAGTGCCTCCCCCGCCTCCCATGGGCGGGTGCCTGCGGTTCCCGCCCCCTCCCCCTCAAAGATTCGCCTGGTCAGCCCGACCTCGGCCGCCGATGATTCTGACATCCTCGGCAGAAAAGCTCCGGGGGAGCCGACCATGATCAGGGACGGCCTCCCCGCCCGCAGGGTGCGCCGGGTCATAGGGGAGGCGTCCGGCCAATTGGTCCGCCACCTCCCGGCGACAGGACTGGCAGTGGAGCTTCAGCCTCTCCAATTTCCGTTCCAGCCTGCCCAGGACCCGCCCCAGCCAGAGGCCGTATCCCACAAGCAGCGCCAGGACCGCACCCAGGAGGGGCAGGCCGAAGTCCAGGGAAGTTGCGACATTCATGCTGTGCCACCCTTTCGGTTGGCCGCCCCCGGAGGGGTGGGGGACTGCCGGGTGAGGCTCCGGATCAGGGGAGCCCTCCAGAGGTTTCAGCGGCGGGACTTGGCGGGCCGGGCCAGCTCCAGCTCCACCCGGCGCCGGTTCAGGTCCACGGTCTTGCCGAAGAGGGTGAACTCCTCCCCCTGAAAGCCGTGGAAATCCGAGGTGATGGCCACCGTGTCCCCCACTTCCAGGCGGACGCCTTCCAGCCAGGTGACCAGGTGCACCATCTCCCAGGGGAGCGACAACCGCTCAAGGAGGCGCTGGGCCATCAGCCGGGCGGCCTCCGGGTCCTCCACGATGACCGGCGCCCCGTAGCGGCAGTCCACGTCCAGGGCCTGCTCCCCCCAGGCCCTCACGGCCGCCTCATGCCTCTCTTCCACGTAACTGGCCGGATTGCGGTCAAAATCGGCAAACCGCAGCCGGATCACATTTCTCACCCCCGCGGCGCTGCGGGAAAAAGAGAGGCGGCTGATCTGATGGGGGCCCAACCCCACCCGATGGTCCGCCAGAATGAACCCGTGCAGGACCTCATACCAGCTCCAGTCCCCGGAGAACCGCCCCCAATCCACCGCCGCCTGCAGCATCAGGACCACCCCCTCCATGGACCCCATCCGCCGCTGCATGATGTAGTGCGGGGCGTAATCCCAGATATCGGTGTCCTCCACAAAGGCGAAGGGGATGAGGTCGGAGTTGAGGACGTTGGGCTTGGAGTCCCCGCTCATGGCGAAGAAGGTCTGCACCAGGTTCCGGAAGTGGGCCCGGTCCTCCGCGGTCGCGGCGAAGTCATAGGCCTGCCCCGGTCTCCCCGTCACGGCCAGGCCGAAGGCATGGGCCACCAGGGCGTTCAGCCAGGCATAGTGATAGTCGCTCCTGTAGAGATACTGGTAGGTGGGGCTTTGCCGGTTGACCCTGAGGTCATCCAGAATCCGCACCGGCCCCCCTCTCAGCTTCACCCCCTTGAGCTTCCCTTCCCAAAACCAGCGATACACCGACGACTTGGAGATCCCCAGCCGCATCGCCACTTCCCTCGGGCGCAGCAACTTCTCCTTGTCCATCCCCCTCGCTCCTTGCCGGTTTTGCCCCCTCCTCTTTCAAGAACCATGTCCGGGCGCAATACTCCTGTCCCAGGATGTCACCAAACCCGGCAGCCTCAGGGGGGGCCCCCTGGGGCATGGAGAGAAAAACAATATGATTCCGGTGGGATAATCGATGGAAGGGGCCGCTCAGCGACTCTAGGTGGCCGGCACCTGGCCATGGCCCGCCTGCTGGTCTCATATTTATCCTGATGCAAAACACAGGATAAAACTGATGTAAAAATAAGGAAAAAACCTAGAACAATTCTCCCGGGTGCCTCTTTTCCCCCAAGAAATACCGGCCCATCCGCCGCCCGTCCGCCTCCCGTCCCCTTTTCCTGGCGGCATGTCCTTTGCTACTCCGGGAAAAAAAGCGGGAGACGGCCGCCCGTCTCCCGATGAGGAGGACTTCCATGGAGCTCATCTGGAAAAAGCGCTTTTTCCGGCCCGACGAGGTGGCGGAGATCCTCTGTCTCTCCCGCCGCACCGTCTATCGCATGATCAGGGACGGCCGCCTGCCCGGCACCCGCTTCGGCTCCGGTCCGTGGCGCATCGCCCGGGAAAACCTCCTGGCCCTGCTGCCCTTGGCCGGCTGACCTCTCACCTCTTCCTCAGCCCGGCGGGCCTCTGGCCCGCTTTTTTTTCTTAAACCTTCCTGAAAGCCTTGCCGATAGCATCAGCAAAGTGGCAGAGGTGACCTCCCCATGAGCCAGGTCTCCCCCTCCCAGGCGCCGGACGGCACTTCCCGGGACCTCTTCGCCCTTTTGCAGGTCCTGGTGGTGGACGATATCCCCGCTATCCGACGCCTGCTGACCCAAATGCTCCAGCAGCTGGGGGTGACTGCCCCCATCTGTCAGGCCGCCGACGGCCTGGAGGCCTGGGAACTTCTTCAGGAGCGCCTCTTTGACGTCGTGGTCTGTGATATCAACATGCCCCGCATGAACGGCCTGGAGCTCTTAAAGCGCCTCCGGGGCCACCCCCGCCACGAGCACACCCCCTTCCTCCTCATCACCGGCGAAGTCGCCGAACAGATTGTCGCCGGTGCCGTGGAAAGCGAGGTGGACGGCTACCTCCTCAAACCCTTCCGCCTCCCCGCCCTCCAGCGTCAGCTGACCGCCGTCCTCAAAGGCCGGCACTCCCCCGGCCCCGGGGAAAGGCTCCTCCGGGAGGCCCACCGCCGCCTGGCCGCCGGCTTCCCCGACCAGGCCCTGGACCTCATTCATCAGCTCCCTCCCTGCCGCCGGAAAAAAAGCGCCCGGGTCCTCAACCTCCTGGGCGAGTGCCTCCAGGCCCGGGATTCCCCCCAGGAGGCCGCCCGCTGTTTTCAGGAGGCTCTGAAAATCAACCCTTACCATCAGCGGGCTGCCCATAACCTGGCAACCCTCCTGGCCCGCTTCCCCGCCAGCAGCCCCTCTCCGGACAACACCCCGCAGCTCCCCTGACCCCGCTGCTCCTTTCAGCCCGGCAACCCCAAGAATCCCTTTGCTTTTTGCCAAAATAAACGTATATTTCTAGTAAACGTGCACGATTACCCCCCAAAGCCCCAGGGTTGGCATGAATAACCGGTTAAGCCCCTTGTACAAGAACATCGCCCTCTGGCTGCTCATCAGCCTGGTGATGATCTTCCTCTTCAATTACTTCAACACCTCTGAGCAGACCCGCGCCAAGACCTCCATCAGCTACACCCAGTTCCTCGAGCTGGTGAAGAGCGGCAAGGTCACCAAGGTGCTGCTCCAGGGCGAGGAGATCACCGGCGAGCAGGCGGACGGCAAACCCTTTAAGACCTACTCCCCCAATGACCCCAACCTCATCCGCCTCCTCCAGGACAAGAAGGTGGAGATCAGCGTCCGGCCCAAGGAGGACAATCCCTGGTACACCACCCTCCTGGTCTCCTGGCTCCCCATGCTCCTGTTGGTGGGCATCTGGATCTTCTTCATGCGCCAGATGCAGGCCGGCGGCGGCAAGGCCATGTCCTTCGGCAAGAGCCGGGCCCGCTTGATGACGGAAAACTCCGTCAAGGTCACCTTCAAGGATGTGGCCGGCATCGAGGAAGCCAAGGAGGAAGTGGCGGAAATCATTGAATTCCTCAAAGATCCCAAAAAATTCACCCGCCTGGGCGGCCGCATCCCCAAGGGCGTCCTCCTGGTGGGCTCCCCCGGCAGCGGCAAGACCCTCCTCGCCCGGGCCATCGCCGGCGAGGCCGGCGTCCCCTTCTTCAGCATCAGCGGCTCCGACTTTGTGGAAATGTTTGTGGGCGTCGGCGCCGCCCGGGTCCGGGACCTCTTCCTCCAGGCCAAGAAAAACGCCCCCTGCATCATCTTCATCGATGAGATCGATGCCGTCGGCCGCCACCGGGGCGCCGGCCTGGGGGGCGGCCACGATGAGCGGGAGCAGACCTTAAACCAGCTGTTGGTGGAAATGGACGGCTTCGAGTCCAATGAGGGCGTCATCCTCATCGCCGCCACCAACCGCCCCGACGTCCTGGACCCCGCCCTCCTGCGTCCCGGCCGCTTCGACCGCCAGGTGGTGGTCCCCATCCCCGATGTCAAGGGCCGGGAGGCCATCCTCCGGGTCCACACCCGGCGGGTCCCCCTGGACCCCTCCGTGGACCTCTCCATCCTGGCCCGCAGCACCCCAGGCTTTTCCGGCGCCGACCTGGAAAACCTGGTCAACGAGGCCGCCCTCCTGGCCGCCCGGGTCAACCGCGAATCCGTCTCCATGGAGGACTTTGAGCGGGCCAAGGACAAGGTCCTCATGGGCTCCGAGCGCAAAAGCCTCATCTTGAGCGAGGAGGAGCGCACCAACACCGCCTACCATGAGGCCGGCCACACCCTGGTGGCCCGGCTCCTCCCCGGGACCGACCCCATCCACAAGGTCACCATCATCCCCCGGGGGCGGGCCCTGGGCGTCACCCAGCAGCTCCCCCTGGATGAGCGCCACACCTACTCCAAGGACTACCTCCAGGCCACCCTGGCAGTCCTGCTGGGCGGCCGCGCCGCCGAAGAGCTAATCTTCAACCGCTTCACCACCGGCGCCGGCAATGACCTGGAGCGCGCCACCGAGCTGGCCCGCAAGATGGTCTGCAACTGGGGCATGAGCGAGGAACTGGGGCCCATCACCTTCGGCAAGCGGGAGGAGCACGTCTTCCTGGGCCGGGAGATCGCCCAGCCCAAGGACTTCAGCGAGGAGACCGCCCGCACCATCGACGCCGCCATCAAAAAGCTGGTCCTGGGCGCCTACGAATGCGCCAAGAGCCTCCTGGCCAGTCATCGGGCCGGCCTCCAGGCCCTGGCCCAGGCCCTCCTGGAAAAGGAGACCCTGGACAGCGCCGACATCGACCGCATCATCAGCGCCGCGGAACAGACTGCCCCCGTCGCCGAGGAGAAGCAGCCTCCACCCCTCTCCCTGGGCCTCCAGCAGGCGTGACCCCTGGGCTCTCACCCTTGGAACAGGAGAAGCAGGCAGGGGAGGGTTCTTGAGGAGGCCAGGGGGGCATCGCACCTGCGCCCTCCCCTTGAAATCTTCGTCGCAAACCCCCTTGAAGGGCTGAGGGAGAGGGCTCGGATGGGGGGGCCCTGAGGCCCCCCTCCCCCCATCCGTGTGCCCCAGGGCGGAGGCCCCCCGCTCTTTCTCCCGGGATGGCGGAAAATTTCAGGCATTCGGAAAGGTAGGGTATGACCTCCCCTTCCTGGCCACAACTCCTGGCCCACAACCGCCCCTTGGTCATGGGCATCCTTAACATCACCCCGGACTCCTTCGCCGACGGCGGCCGGCATTTCTCCCGGGAAGCCGCCCTCGCCCACGCCCGGCACCTGGTGGCCGCCGGCGCTGACATCCTCGACGTGGGCGGCGAATCCACCCGGCCCTTCTCCGAGCCGGTGCCCCTGGAGGAGGAGCTGCGCCGGGTCCTGCCGGTGATTGAAGCCATCCGCGCCGACCTGCAGGTGCCCCTCTCCATCGACACCTACAAGGCCGAGGTGGCCCGCCGGGCTCTGGAGGCCGGGGCCCACATCATCAACGACATCAGCGCCCTCCGCTTCGACCCCGACATGGCCCCCCTGGCCGCTGCCACCGGCGCCCCCGTCATCCTCATGCACATGAAAGGCACCCCCCGGGACATGCAGAAAGACCCCCACTACGAGGACCTGCTGGGGGAAATCAAGGCCTTCCTGGCCGAGCGCCGGGACTTCGCCTTGGCCCAGGGCATCGCCCCCGAGGCCATCGCCCTGGACCCCGGCATCGGCTTCGGCAAAACCTTCGCCCACAACCTTCAGATCCTTAACCACCTCGATACCTTCCTGGACCTGGGTTGCCCCCTCCTCGTCGGGCCTTCCCGCAAGGCCTTCATCGGCCACTACCTGGGAGGACTGCCCCCCGACGACCGGGATTACGGCACCCTGGCGGCCGTGGCCGCCGCCGTCCTCAAAGGCGCCCAAATCCTCCGGGTCCACAATGTCGCCGCCGCGGTCCAGTTCCTCACCCTCTTTCAGGCCATCCGGGCCGCCTGACCTTCCGCCCGGGAGTCGACAGCCGCAGGAAAATCCGGTAACATAAGGCAGGTGGCACTCAGGGGGGAGGCGGCCCCTGCCCTGACCCTCTCCCCTCTGCCGAGGAGGAAAATCCCGGTTTCCCCACCGATGGCGGCAGGAGCAGATATGGGGGAATGACCCGCCATCTTGAGCCCTTAACCCCAAAGGTCCAGGAAAGCCCAAGGGAAGTGGACCGCTTCCCTGAGACGCGGCCTTTTCCCGCCCGGCTTCCCCGCTCACTCGGCTGATGTCCCCGTTTTTCACCAATCTCCGCTGGCAGGACGGCCTGGATATCCTCCTGGTGGCCGTCCTTATTTACCAGGTCCTCCTCATCCTCCGGGGCACCCAGGCCATCTGGGTCCTGGCCGGTCTCTTTCTCATCTTCCTCGGCTATCTCACCGCCCGGCGCCTGGAGCTCTTCACCCTCGAGTGGCTCCTGGACGGGGTGGTCAAGAGCTTCTTCCTCATTATCATCATCCTCTTTCAGGCTGACATCCGCCGGGTCTTGAGCCGCATGGGCCGCAAAGCCCTGGCCCCCTCCAGCGGCCCCGGCCCCGGGATCTCCGAGGAGATTTGCGAGGCGGTGGACACCCTGGCCAACCATCGCATCGGTGGCCTCATCGTCTTCGAGCGCCAGGTGGGCCTCTCCGATTACCTGGAAGGCTCCGTGCGCCTGGATGCCCTCATCACCTGGGAGCTCTTGGTAACCCTCTTCTGGCCCCACAACCCCACGCATGACGGCGCAGTCATCATCCAGGGGGACCGCATCCTGGCCGCCGGCTGTCTTCTCCCCCTCTCCAAGGCCCCGGACCTGGACCCCACCCTGGGAACCCGCCACCGGGCCGCCGTGGGCATCACCGAAAACTCCGATGCCGTGGCCCTGGTGGTCTCCGAAACCCACGGCACCGTCTCTTTGGCCCGCAACGGCACGCTCACCCAGAACCTCTCCCGCCTGCAGCTGCGCCAGGAACTCCAGAACCTCCTGGAACCCAACGACCAGAGGAGGTCCCTCCTTGACCGGCTGGCTCGCTTCCTGGGGACGTCATAAATTGCTCAAAGTCCTCTCCCTCTTTCTGGCGGTGGCCCTGTGGTTCGCCGTGGGGGGGGAGGAGCGCATCGAGACCACCCTGAGCGTCCCCTTGGAGATCGTCAATCTGGACCCCCAGCTCATGATCACCAGCGAGGTCCCCTCCGGCCTGCAGCTGCGTCTGGCCGGGCCCCGCAGCCTGATCAGGACCCTCACCCAGAGTCGCTTGGTTCACTCCGTGGACTTGAGCGGGGCCAAGCCCGGACGGCTAAGCCTCCCCTTCGGCCCCGCCTCCTTTACCCTGCCCCGGGGAGTGACCCTCCTCCGGGTCCACCCCAACCCGCTGACTCTCACCATTGTGGAGACTGCCGTCCGCACCCTGCCCCTCCAACCTGCCCTCGCCGGCGCCCCCCCGGAAGGCTATGAGATCAAGGCCGTGAAATTGCGCCCCTCCTTTGTCTCCGTCAAAGGTCCGGTGGAGGAGCTCCAGGACCTCAAGGTTCTCTCCACCCTGCCCATCGATGTCTCCACCCTCACCGCGCCCGCTACCCTGGTCACCGATCTGGACCTGAAAAATCTTCACCTCACCCTGACCAACCCGATTCCCCTGCTGGCGGAGGTCACGGTGGTCGAGAAAACCATCACCCGCACCCTCACCGGCCTCCCGCTGTCGGCCCAGCCCCTGCCCGCCCGGCTGGCCCCCTCCCAGGTGACCGTGACCCTGGAAGGCCCCTACCGGGAGCTCAAGGATCTCAAGGCCGCCGACCTCCAGGCGGTCGTGGATACCACCGCTCTTAAACCTGGCCACCACCGTCTCCCCGTCAGGGTGGAACTCCCCCCGCGCCTGAAACTCCTCAAAGTCACTCCCGCCACCGTCTCCGCCCAGCTGCGGCGCCCCTCCTGAGACCCACCCGGCCGCCTTTCCGGTTGCCTCACCCCCGCCTTCGTGATATGTCAAACACGGCGGACCGCGCCCTGCGCCGCGGCGTCGACCCCGCCACTCATCTCCCGGAGACCTCATGCACCCGCTTTACGCCATCTTCCTCGGTGTCGTCCAGGGAATCACGGAGTTTCTCCCCATCTCCTCCTCCGGCCATCTGGCCCTGCTGGAGCATTATTTTCAGGCCCCCGGGGCCGGCCTGACCTTCGATATCCTCCTCCATCTGGGCACCGTGGCCGCCCTCCTCACCTACTTCCGCCGGGACTGGCTGGCCATGGCTCAGGCGGTGTGGCGTCCTTCCCCCTACACCCGCCTGGACCGGCGCCTGCTCATCTGCATCCTGGCGGCCTCCGTTCCCGGGGCTCTGGCCGGCGTTTTTCTGGAGCACCAGGCCGAAACCGTCTTCCGTCTCCCGTGGCGCATCGCCCTGCTGTTGGGGAGCGTCGGCCTCCTCCTCATCCTGGCGGAGCGCCTGGCCCGCCACGACCGCCCCCTCACCAACCTGCACCTGGGGGACGCCCTCCTGATCGGCCTCTCCCAGGCCCTGGCCATCATGCCCGGGGTCTCCCGCAGCGGCATCACCATGACCTGCGCCCTCTTTTTAGGCTTCACCCGGGAGGCCGCCGCCCGCTTCTCCTTTCTTATGGCCACCCCCATCATCGCCGGCGCCGGCCTCTTTCATCTGCGCAAACTCTTTCACGCCCCCCCGGAAAACCTCTCCGTTGCTGCCGGCGTCCTGGGTTTCCTGGCTGCCCTCTTCTCCAGTTACGCCGCCATCCGCTTCCTCCTCCGCTTCCTGCGGCGTCACACCTTCCTGCCCTTCGCCCTCTATCGCCTGCTTCTCGCGGCGATCGTGCTGACCCTCACTTTCCTGGGTATCGGCTGACCTTCCGGGGAAATTTGGGACCGGCGCCAAAGGCAATGGTGCCGGAGGCGGCCCGGGAAAGCCGCAGGGGAGGGCTTGCGTCTGCTGGCGAAGAGGCCCGGGGAGAGGCCTCGGCTTCCTGCCTCCTTCCGCCGACCCGACCGCCCCCCCAGGGGAGGTCAGCCCTGGCGGATGTGGCCCAGTTGCCGCCCTGCCCCCTCCGGCGACCCTGCTGCCGGGAAATGCCCGAATTTTCCCTCGGATAATTTCCCACCCCTTCCCCTTTTCCCCCTGATCTGGTAAGAGTGGGACGAGGGGCGGCAGCAGCCCTCCAGGCTCCGGGGCCCTGGCAGGGCGGAGCATTTCAATCCGAAACGATCGCAGCCGGACTTTGGGGGAGGGCCGGTCCCTTTGCCTCCGGCCGCCGACGACCCCCGGGGTCCTTTCCGTTCTCACATGCCATGCTGGCCAAGGCCATCAGCGGTGCCCTGAAGGGTGTGGATGCCTACCTGGTCTCCGTGGAGGTGGACCTGGCTCCGGGTCTCCCCGCCTTCAGCGTCGTCGGTCTGCCCGAGGCCGCCGTCAAGGAGTCCCGGGACCGGGTGCGGGCCGCCCTCAAAAACTCAGGCTACCAGTTCCCGGCCAACCGCATCACCATCAACCTCGCCCCCGCCGACGTCCGCAAGGAGGGCACCGGCTTTGACCTGCCCGTGGCCGTGGCCCTCCTGGCCGCCCAGGGCCTCATTCCTCCCGAGCGCCTGGAGCGCTTTCTCCTCTTCGGCGAGCTCTCCCTGGACGGCAGCCTCAAACCCACCCGGGGGGTGCTCTCCGTGGCCCTGGCCACCCGGGCCGCCGGCTTGAGCCTCATCCTCCCCCGGGACAACGCCCCGGAGGCCGCCGTCGTCCAGGGGCTGGAGGCCTACCCGTTGGCCACCCTGGCCCAGACCGTGGAATTCCTCGCCGGCCGGGAGGAGGTCTCCCCGGTGCCTCCCTCCGCCCCCGGCCTCCTGGCCGGAGCCCCCGCAGAAGACCTGGATTTCCGGGAGGTGCGGGGCCAGGAGCCGGTAAAGCGCGCCCTGCTTCTGGCCGCAGCCGGCGGCCACAATGTCCTCATGGTGGGCCCCCCCGGGGCCGGCAAGACCATGCTGGCCCAGCGCCTCCCCTCCATCCTGCCTCCCCTCTCCTTCGAGGAAGCCTTAGAGACCTCCAAAATCTACAGCATCATGGGCCTCCTGCCCCCGGGCCGGCCCCTCCTCACCCACCGCCCCTTCCGGGCCCCCCACCACACCATCTCCGATGCCGGCCTCATCGGCGGCGGCACCACCCCCCGCCCCGGCGAGGTTTCCCTGGCCCACCACGGCGTCCTTTTTTTGGACGAGCTGCCGGAATTCAAGCGGGCCACCCTGGAGGTGTTGCGCCAGCCCCTGGAGGACGGCTGCGTCACCATCTCTCGGGCCGCCACCACCCTCACCTATCCGGCCCGCTTCATGCTGGTGGCCGCCATGAACCCCTGCCCCTGCGGCTTTTTCGGCGATCCCCGCCGCCCCTGCAGTTGCACCCCCTCCCAGATCAATGCCTACCGGGCCCGCATCTCCGGCCCCCTCCTGGACCGCCTGGATCTCCAGATCCAGGTCCCCGCCGTGCCCTTCCGGGAGCTGGACGCCCCCTCCGACGGCGGCGGGTCCCCGGAGCTCCGGGAACGGGTCCTGGCCGCCCGGGAGCGCCAGGCCCGCCGCTTTGCCCGCTCCCCCATCTTCTGCAACGCCCATATGACGCCCCGCCTGCTCAAGGAACACTGCGCCCTGGGCGAAGACAGCCGCCGCCTCCTGGAGCGGGCCATGGAGCGCCTGGCCCTCTCCGCCCGGGCCTACACCCGCATCCTGAAAATCGCCCGCACCATCGCCGATGTGGAAGGGGAGGCGGCCATCGCCCCGGCCCACCTCGCCGAGGCCATCCAGTACCGCTCCCTGGACCGCCGCTTCTAACGGGGGTGGGTGCGGGAGAGGGGGGGAAGAAAGGCGGGGGTCCCCCAGAGCTGCATAAAAAGGGAGTCTGCCACCGCTGGGAGAGTGAGGTTTGGGGATGACCCCAGGGAAACGAGATTCCCGCCCCGTGAGGATGGGGCAGTCGAGGCCACGGCCCCCGTGGCATGGATAATCATTAAGGTCTGGAGGGAGTGGATCTGAGGGGAGGGGCCCCCTGTCATCCCCGCTTCATCGGGGGCAAAGGCACAGGTTCAGCGGCAGGGGATGCAAGGGAAGGGCAGGGGGATGAGGGCTCAGTGCTCCGCCAAGGAGACGGACCCGGGGCGCCTCGGGCGTTCTTCAGGCCCCCCGGGCTTACTCCGCCAGCATCTCACGCAGGGCCTCCAGCTCGGCCGTCAGCTCCTTGAGCAGCGCCGCCACCTGGGCGGCCCAGGCCCGGGAGCCGGGGGCCGGGCCCATGCTTCTCCGGGCCTCCACTTGGCCCCGCAGCGCCGCCAACGGCAGCCGTTCCTCCTCCCGGAGCCGCTTGATCTCCAGGATGAGCTGGATGTCCGCGGGGCGATACAGCCGGTGCCGGGAGCGCCGCCGGCTGGGCCGCAGGATCTTCGCCCGGCTCTCCCAGTAGCGCAGCACATGGGGCTTCACCCCGGTGAGACGGCTCACCTCCCCAATGGTGTAATACTGCTTGGGAGGGAGGCTCTCCTCCACCGTTGACCCCCTCCTTAGGGGAGCTCCCGCTGCAGGGGCCCCTACCGGAGCTCCGCCCCCAGCTCTCGGGCCAGCGCCCCCACCAGCCGCTGGTGGTGCCGGTCCACCGCCTCATCGGTGAGGGTGCGGTTGGGATCCCGGTAGACCAAATGAAACGCCAGGCTGCGCTTCCCCGGCGGAATCTGTTCCCCGGAATACACATCAAAGAGGCGGGCCTCCACCAGCCACGGCGCCCCCTGGCGATACAGGGCCTCCATCACCGCCGCCGCCGGGATCGAGGCGTCCAGCACCAGGGCCACATCCCGATAAACCGCCGGATACCGGGGCAGGGGGGTATACAGGGGGAAAGGCTGGGCGGCCCGGGCCAGCGCCGCCACCTCCAGCTGGAAGACCAGCACCGGCGCCTCCAGGTCCAGGGCTTCCAGAATCTCCGGAGCCGGCTCCCCCAAAAACCCCAGCTCGTTTTTGCCCGCCCGGATCCGGGCGCCGTAGCTCAGATACGGCGGCAGGCCCTCCGGGCTGAACTCCGCCTCCGTGATCCCCAGCCCGCCAAGGAGATTCTCCACCACCCCCTTGGCGTCGAAAAAGTCCACCGTGCCGCCCCCGCCGTGCCAGCTCTCCTCCTCCCGGGCCCCCGCCAGCACCCCGGCCGCCAAGAGCCGCTCGGTGGGCAGCTCCTCACCGGGCTGCGCCTCAAAGCCCGGGGCAATCTCAAAGAGCCGCACCCCCTCGGCCCGGCGCTGGAGATTCCGCTGGGCCGCCTCCAGCAGCCCCGGCAGCAGCGACGCCCGCATCACCGCCTGCTCCTCGCTCAGGGGATTGGCCAGCCTCAGGGGCGGCGCCCCCGGCGCCAGCAGGCCATACAGCCTCTCCGACTGGAAGGCGTAGGTCACCGCCTCGCAAAATCCCATGCCCACGAGCAGCCGTTTCAGGTCCTCACGCACCCGCACCTCCGGCGGCGCCGCCGGCACCGCCCCGCTCCCTCCCGGCAGGGTCACCGGGATCACCTCATAGCCCTTGAGGCGCGCCACCTCCTCGATGAGGTCGATCTCCCGCTCCAGATCACCCCGGTGCGACGGCACCTGCACCACCAGGTGCTCCTCATCCAGGGCCACCACCGGCAGGTGCAAAGCCGTGAGCACCTCCTCCACCTCCCGCCGGCTGAAGTCCGTCCCCAGGACCTGGTTGGTGCGGGACAGCCTCAAGGCCACCCGGGGCCGGACGATGGGCGTGGGATACTCATCCAGGCGCCCCTTCAGCACCCGGCCCCCTCCCAGCTCCGCCATCAGCCGGGCGGCCCTATCCAGGGCCCGGATCACCCCCTCCGGATCCACCCCCCGCTCAAAGCGATAGGAGGCCTCGGTGCTCAACCCCAGCCGCTTGCTGGTGCGCCGGATGGCCGCCGGCAGAAAATAGGCGCTCTCAATCAGCACCCGCCGGGTCTCCGGCCTCACCTCGGATTCCAGCCCCCCCATCACCCCCGCCAGGGCCACCGGCGCCTTCCCGTCGCAGATGAGCAGAGTCTCTGGCGTCAGCTCCCGCTCCTGCCCGTCCAGGGTGACAAAGCTCTTCTCCCCCGCCCGGGGCCGGCGCACCACAATCTCGCCCCCCCACAGCCGGTCAAAGTCAAAGGCGTGCAGCGGCTGCCCCTGCTCCAGGAGCACGTAGTTGGTGACGTCCACCAGATTGTTGATGGCCCGGATGCCACAGACACTCAGCCGCCTTCTCAGCCAGAAAGGCGAGGGCCGCACCGTCACCCCCTCCACCAGCCGGGCGGCATAGCGGGGGCAATACACCGGATCCAGGATGGTGACCTTGGCCACCGTCTCGATGGGCGTCTCCGCCTCTGCCACCTCCGTGGGCGGCAGTCTGAGGGGCCGCCGGAGCAACGCCGCCACCTCCCGGGCCAGCCCCAGGATGCTCAGGCAATCCGGCCGGTTGGGGGTCACGGCCACCTCCAGCACCACATCCCGAAGCCCCAGGGCCTCGCCCAGGTCCTGCCCCGGGGGCAGGTCCGGGGGCAGCTCCATGATCACGGAGTGGTCCTCCGACAGCCCCAGCTCATCCTCCGCCAGGAGCATCCCCTCGGAGAGCACCCCCCGGATGGTGGCCGCCTTCAGTTCCCGGCCGCCGCTCAGCACCGCCCCGGGCGGCGCAAAGGGATACACCCCCCCCGCTGCCACGTTGGGGGCGCCGCACACCACCCGGTAGTCCCGGCGGCCGTCCGTCACCTCCGCCACCACCAACCGGTCCGCCTGGGGGTGGGGCTCCACCTTGCGCACCTGCCCCACCACCACCCCGGTGAACTCCGGGGCCAGGGTTTCCATGGCCTCCACCTCCAGGCCCGCCATGGTAAGGCGCTCGGCCAGCTCCGCCGGGGAGACCGTCACCTCCACCAATTCCGTAAGCCACGACAATGAGAGCCGCATGCCCCCCAATGTACTCCCCCCCGGCAAAAAACTCAAGGCCCTGGCCGCCTGCAGTCCGCATCGGGCCGCCGGCCGCCCCCGTCGCCTCTGCGACCGGGCAAAAAAAAAGCCCGGGGTCGATCCCCGGGACGGGGGCCAAGGTTGTGCCCCGGCCCCTTCCCCCCTCGGCTTGAGCTGCTGCTGCCCCCGGCGGTGGCCTCCTGCCTCCTACTTCGGCCGGGCGCCACCGGAAGCCAGCTCCCTGGCTGCCCGTCTCAGCGGCGCCCGCCGTCTCCCCCCCAGGGTTCAACGGCGCCTGAGCCGGCGGCTCATCAGCGCCAGTCCGGCCAGCCCGCTCCCCAGAAGGAGCGCCGTCCCGGGCAGCGGCACCGCCGG
>CALEAV010000023.1 GCA_937943575.1 uncultured bacterium
AGCCACGACGGGAAGAGTGCCCATGGAATATGATGTCAAGGATCTGAGCCTGGCCGACCAGGGAAAGCTCCGGGTGGAGTGGGCCATGCGGGAGATGCCGGTCCTCCGGCAGGTGGCCGACCGCTTCGCCCGGGAAAAGCCCCTCAAGGGCCTGCGCCTGGCGGCCTGTCTGCACATCACCACCGAGACCGCCGCCCTGATGATGACCCTGAAGGCCGGGGGCGCCGAGGTGCGGTGTTGCGCCAGCAACCCCCTAAGCACCCAGGATGACGCCGCCGCCTTCCTGGTGGCCCATGAGGGGATCCCCACCTTTGCCATCAAGGGCGAGGATGCCGACACCTACTACCGGCACATCCACGCCGCCCTGGACATCCGGCCCCAGGTCACCATGGACGACGGCGCCGATCTGGTCTTTACCGCCCACAGCCAGCGCCAGGAGCTTTTGGACGGCATCCTGGGGGGCACCGAAGAGACCACCACCGGGGTCATCCGCCTCAAGGCCATGGCCAAGGACGGGGTGCTCCGCTACCCCATGATCGCGGTGAACGACGCCCACACCAAGTTCCTCTTCGACAACCGCTACGGCACCGGCCAGAGCACCATTGACGGCATCCTCCGGGCCACCAACCGCCTGATGAGCGGCAGCGTCTTTGTGGTGGCGGGCTACGGCTGGTGCGGCCGGGGGGTGGCCATGCGGGCCAGGGGCATGGGCGCCCGGGTCATCGTCACCGAGGTCAACCCCTTCCGGGCCCTGGAGGCGGTGATGGACGGCTACCAGGTGCTGCCCATGGCCGAGGCCGCCAAGGTGGGCGACATCTTCTGCACCGTCACCGGCGACATCAACGTCATCCGGGAGGAGCACTTCCGGGTGATGAAGGACGGCGCCATCCTGTGCAACTCCGGCCATTTCAACGTGGAGATCGACCTCAAGGCCCTGGAGCGGCTCACCACCGCCCGGCGGCCCATCCGCCCCCAGGTGGAGGAGTTCACCCTCACGGACGGCAGAGTGCTCTATCTCCTGGGGGAGGGGCGCCTGGTGAACCTGGCCGCCGCCGAGGGCCACCCCAGCGCGGTGATGGACCTGAGCTTCGCCAACCAGGCCCTGGCGGCGGAGTTCATCTTCAAAAACCACCACAAATTCGAGAAGAGGGTCTACCCCGTGCCGGAGGAGATCGACCGGGAGATCGCCCGCCTGAAATTGGCGGCCATGGGGGTGGAGATCGACACCCTCACCCCGGAACAGGAGAAATACCTGGCCTCTTATGATCTGGGCACGTAAATAATTGGGGGAGGGGGCTAAGGGGCGGTGGCCCCTTCCCCCCTCCCCCATGCCCCCACCCCCAATCCCATAACCGGGTTGGGAGGGGGGTGTGGGGGGAGGACGGGGACCTCAGGTCCCTGCCCCTCCCCCCATATATCGTGAGGACTTTCCATGACGGAGATCAAGTTCGGCACCTCGGGGTGGCGGGGCATTCTGGCGGAGGATTTCACCTTCGCCAACGCCCGCCGGGTCTGCCAGGGCATTGCCGCCTATCTCAAAGGGAGCGGCCTGGCGGACAAGGGCGTGGTCATCGGCTATGACACCCGCTTCCGCTCGGAGGACTTTGCCGCCGCGGCGGCGGAGGTGATGGCGGGCAACGGCATCCCGGCGCTTTTGAGCACCCGGGACATTCCCACCCCCGTGGTGGGGTTCACCATTGTGCACCGCCAGCTCGCCGGCGGCATCAATGTCACGGCCAGCCACAATCCCCCGGAGTACAACGGCATCAAGTTTTCGCCGGAGCATGGCGGGCCGGCCCCCACCCCGGTCACCGACGCCATCGAGAAGCTCATCGCCGGCATCCGGGAGGAGGAGGTCAAGCGCCTGCCCCTGGAGGAGGCCAGGGCCCGGGGGCTGGTGCAGGAGGTGGACCCCAAGCCGGAGTATTTCGCCCATGTGCGCACCCTGGTGGACACCACCGCCCTGGCCCGGGCCAAACTCAGGGTGGCGGTGGACGTGCTCTGGGGCACGGGCAACGGCTATCTGGACGCCTTCCTCCGGGAGGCGGGGGTGCGGGTGGAGCTTTTGCACGGCTTCCGGGATCCCCTCTTCGGCGGGCACCGGCCGGAGCCCTCGGGCGAGTTCCTCAACGAGCTCTCCCGGCTGGTGAAGGCCGCCGGGGCCCACCTGGGGCTGGCCCTGGACGCCGACGCCGACCGCTTCGGGGTGATGGACTCTGAGGGGCAGTATCACGAAGCCAACCAGATCCTGGCGCTCCTTTTGGATTACCTCATCGAGACCCGGGGCTGGGAGGGGGGCGTGGCCCGCTCGGTGGCCACCACCCATCTCATCGACCGGGTGGCGGCCTGGCATGGCCGGCCGGTCTTCGAGACCAGGGTGGGCTTCAAGTATCTGGGAGAATACATCACCCGCGGCCAGGCCATCATGGTGGGGGAGGAGAGCGAAGGCTTCTCCATGGCCCGGCACCTGCCGGAGAAAGACGGCATCCTCGCCTGCCTGCTGGTGGCGGAGATGGTGGCGAGGCGGGGGAAGGACCTGCCGGCCCTGCTCCAGGACCTCTACACCAAGGTGGGGCCGGTCTTCACCCAGCGCCTCAATTACCGCCTGGCCCCCGAGGTAAAGGAGCGCCTCCTTGAGCGCCTCGCCACTCCGCCGGAAAGCTTTGCCGGCCTCCGGGTGGTGGGCCACGTCACCCTGGACGGCCACAAATACCTCCTGGAGGACGGCGGCTGGGTCTGCTTCCGGCCGTCGGGCACCGAGCCGGTGGTGCGATTTTACCTGGAGTCCCCCACCCCCCAGGGCCTCAGGCGCCTCCGGGAGGCGGGGGAGGCATTCCTGGCCTCGGTGTGAGGGGCGGGTGAGAGGCCCATGACCCTCCCTTTCCCCCAGCTCATCGACCTGGCCCTCCGGGTGGTGATGCTCCTCTTTGCCGTCATCATCCACGAAGTGGCCCATGGCTACGTGGCCTGGCGCTTCGGGGACCCCACCGCCCGCTTTGCCGGCCGCCTGACCCTCAATCCGCTGCCCCACCTTGACCTCTTCGGCACCATCCTGGTGCCGGGGCTGCTGCTCCTCAGCGGCTCCTCGGTGATCTTCGGCTGGGCCAAGCCGGTGCCGGTGAATCCCATGAATTTTCGCCATGTCCGGGCCGGGGAGCTGGCGGTGAGCGCCGCCGGCCCTTTAAGCAACCTGGCCCTGGCGGTGCTCTTCGCCGGCCTTCTCCACCTGGGCGGGGGCAATCTGGGCCTGGTGAAGCTGGCCTACTACGGGGTGAGCATCAATCTCTTCCTGGCCCTCTTCAACCTGGTGCCCATCCCGCCCCTGGACGGCTCCCACATCGTCTCGGCGCTTTTGCCCTACCGGCTGGCCCGCCTTTACAATTACCTGGAGCCCTTTGGCTTCATTCTCATCCTGCTCCTCTTCTACACCGGGATCATGAGTCTCCTCCTCATGCCCCCCTACATTTTCCTGCGTCAACTGCTCCTGGGGTTTTAAAATCATCGGCGTCATCCCTAAGTGGTCCCGGACCAGGGGCTGGAACCCCAAAGTTTTTGGGGGGACGTCTGATTTTCATAGACAAAAATCAAGAAGAAGGACGTTCTGATGGCTGCAGGAGCGGCAGGAAAAATGCCGTCGGCATGGCAATGGGCCGGGAGCCTCATGTCTGGACGGCTGGTGAGACCGTATACATCAATAACCCATGGGGACAATACGACCGAATGCGGGATTGCCGTTGCAAAAATATGCATGACCTGATTAATGCCGGTATTTCTGTCAACTAATTCAACCTCTCTTTTTTATAATAATATCACTAAGAAGCCTCAAGTAATGACCGTTGATTATAGGCATGCCTGTCTCCGCCGCCGTTCGGCCGCCGGGGCCTCCTGCCATGCCGGCATGGCCTCAATATTATGGCTGCGGCCAAGACACCTGCGTCCATGGCTCTGCCAGAGATGACGGGACATCGGACCGTTTCGACGGCAATCCCTTCAACAATTACCCCCCCGGCCATATCAACCCCCAAAGCGGCGAAATGGGGCACAGAGCCCCCTGTGGTCGCGACCCTGACGGTCTCCTCACCCCCTGCCGCCGCCCAGGCCACGGCCCCTCCCGGCCTTGAAAACAGGGTGGGCCGGCGTCGGCGCCCGGAGAGAGGCGCCCACCGGCAGGCCAAGGTCCCGGCTCAGCCATCCCCCAGCCGATGCCTCCGGAAAATCCGGGCACCGGGGATAGGGGAAGGGGGTCAGGAGTTTGCGGCTCTGGCCCCTCTCCCGGCACGCCCCCCTTAGGGCGTGAGCTCGCCGAAGACCCGCATGATCAGGCGGGGGCGCCGGGCGGCGTTGGTGTTCAGGGTGATGCTGCCCTGGTAATTGCCCGGGGCGGCGCTGAGGTTTTTCACCTCCACCACCCACACCTTGCCGGGGTTCTCCGCCTTGAGGTTCACCTGAATGAGCTGGGGGATGTCGGTGGTGAAGCCGGTGATCTCAAAGGGGATGGGCAGGTGGGAGATGAAGCGCACCTGGGCCCCCACCGCCTCCCCCGCCCGGCCCCGGAGGCGCACCACGTGGCTGGGCTGGATTTCGATGAAGGGCTTGGCATAGCCCACCAGGCTCAGGGTGACGACCGGGGTGGCCGGATCGTTGAGGTGGACCTTGGTCTGCTTCTTGAACTGGCGCAGCACGGAATAGGGGGCGATGGTGAGGCGGATCTTGCCCTCGCCGCCCGGGGGGATGCGCCGGTCCGATTCGGTGGTGGTGCAGGCGCAGTCGGAGTCCAGGTCCCGGATCACCAGCACCTGGTCCCCGGTGTTTCTGAGGACGAAGGTGTGGCTCAGTTCCCTGTCCTCAAAGACCTCGCCGAAATCATGGGTGGTCTGGGGGACCTCCACCCGGGGCGCAGCCGCCGCCGGGAACGCCGGGGCCAAAAGCAGCAGGAGGATGGCAGCCACAAGGGATCGAAGCATGAGAGCACCTCTCGGAGGAGGATGGACCCGTCAGGCCGGCGGCCTTGTCCGGATTGCGGGCACCGGGCAGGTGGCGTCCGGCTGGGCCTCATCGGTGATCAAGACCCCTTTGATGAGCTTGATGAGCCGGCGGGCCCGGGAGGCGGCCTCCGGGTCGTGGGTTACCAGGATGATGGTCTTGCCGAAGTCGCCGTTGAGGCGGCAGAGGAGATCCAGGACCTCGTTGGCTGAGGCCCGGTCCAGATCGCCGGTGGGTTCGTCCGCGGCGATGAGGGTGGGGTCGGTGACCAGGGCCCGGGCGATGGCCACCCGCTGCTGCTGGCCGCCGGAGAGCTGCCCGGGGTAGTGGTGGCTGCGGTCGCTTAAGCCCACCAGCTCCAGCACCAGCTCCACATGCTCCCGGCGCTCCCGGCGGCTTAAGGGGGTGAGGAGCAGGGGCAGCTCCACGTTCTCAAAGGCGGTGAGCACCGGGATGAGCTGGTAGAACTGGAAGATGAAGCCCACATGGTTGGCCCGCCAGGCGGCGAGCTCCGCCTCCCCCAGGGTGGTGAGGTCCACGCCGCCCACCCGGAGCTCCCCGGCGTCGGGCCGGTCCAGCCCGGCGATGAGGTTGAGGAGGGTGGTCTTGCCGGAGCCCGAGGGGCCCATCAGGGCCACAAACTCCCCCTCTTGGATGGCCAGGGAGATGTCCTGCAGCACCGGCAGGACCTGGCTGCCCCGGCGGTAGGATTTGGAGAGATGAGCCACCTGCACCAGGGGCGGAGCGGAGGCGGCTTCCGGTTCCGGGGACATGGGGGTCATGGAGATGCCTGCAGTTTACGGGGACGGGCACCGGGCCTCGGTCCCCCTCCGGGGCGGGGAGAGGAATAAGCCAGGGAAAGCAGCCCGCCGTTCATGTGGGCCTCCTGCCCCCTCATTCCTTCACCCGCACCCGGCTGCCGTCGGTGAGGCCCGCCGGCGGCTTCAGCACCAGGCGCCAGCCTTCCTCCACCCCCTGGGTCACCTCCACCAGGTCGCCGGCCTGCTCCCCCAGACTCACCTCCAGGCGGCGCACCCGGCCGTCCTCCAGGCGGAAGACATAGTGGCGGGCGTTGTCGCTCAGCAGGGCGGCGGCGGGGATCATCAGCCGGGGCTTGGCCTCCCGGGGCTCCAAAGGCCGGGAGAGGAAGGCCACCTTGGCGCTCATCTCCGGCAGGATGCGCTCGTCCCGCTCCAGAAACTTCACCTTGGTCATCACCGTGGCCTTGGCCCGGTCGGCGGTGGGCACGATCATGTGCACCTCGCCGGCAAAACGGCGGTCCGGGATAGCGTCCAGGGCGATCTCGCAGGGCTGGCCCAGGCGCACCTTGTCCAGGTTGGACTCCGAGACGTCCGCCTCCACCATGAGGGAGTCGAAATCCGCCATGGTGACCACCGAGGCCCGGGCTGTGGCCGCCGCCCCGAAGGGGGCCACCACCTCCCCCACGTCGGCGTTCTTGGTGAGCACCACCCCGTCAAAGGGGCTGCGGATGTAGCTGTACTCCAGGGCGGCCTGGGCGTTGGCCAGGGCGGCCCGGGCGCTGTTCACCAGCGCCTGGGCGTTGGCCACCTGGGCCTTGGCCTTGTCATGGCGGGCCAGGGCGGCGTCATATTCCTGGCGGGACACCAGATCCTGGGCCACCAGGGTCTGGTAGCGTTGGTAATTTTTGGCGGCATCGGCCAGCTCGGCCCGGGCGGCGGCCAGCTGCGCCTCCGCCTCCCGGATCTGGCTGGCGGCCTGGTCCCGCTGGGCCACCAGGTCCTCATTCTCCAGGCTGGCCATGATCTGGCCCTTCTTCACCCGGCTGCCCTCCTCCACCGCCAGGTAGGCCAGGCGGCCGGTGCTCTTGGAGGAGACCGCGGCCTTGCGCTGGGCCACCACGTAGCCGCTGGCATTGAGCAGGGTGAGGGCCTGGGAGGGATAGATGCGGGAGGCCACGGTGGTGTTCACCTCCGGGGCCCAGCCGGTGCGCACGAGATACACGCCGCCGGCGATGAGGAGCAGGAGGGCCAGCCCGGCGAGAACATAGCGGCGCCCGCGGGACCGGGGAGCGGGGCGCGCCGCGCCGTTTTGGTCCCGGGGGATGCGCAGGCGATCGAGATCGGCCACGTGGTCTGCTCCAGGGGTGTCCCTGTCCTCCACCCGCCACGGGGGAGGCGCAGGGCCCGGGTGTGATGCATGCGGGCCGGGGAGCCGGGCCCACACCTCAGCCTCTCCTCCCCGGCTGTTTGAGAATATCAGGTTTGCCCCGGTCTTTCAAACCGGGATGGCTGAGCCTGGCGGAAAGAGAGGGGGAAAGCGGGGCAGGCTCACAGATGCGGCCCCAAGACCGCCCGGGGCTGGCGCGGTTTCACGCCGTTTTAGAGTCTCATGATCCCCGCGGCGGTGATGGTCCAGAAATGGTAGGGCGGGCCGATGAACTGGTCCCGGGCGGCCAGCTTCTCCATGGCCTCCTTGCAGACCTTCACCACCTCGGCCAGGGGGGCGCCTTTCGCCACCAGGGAGTTGAGCTGATACTCCAGGCTCAGGCGCCGGGGCAGGGTGAAGATATGGGTCCCCTCGGTGTATTCCACCTTGGGGGGCCTGACCCGGTCCCAGAGGATGAAGAGGCGATGCGGCTTCTCGGGATTGTCGCTTTTCCCGGCCAAAAGCAGGTAGATGTTGATCACCGGGTCCAAGGGGAGTTTCTCGCAGGCCTTGCGGAAAAACTCGTCCACCTTGCCGGTGAAGAAGGGCACCGCCGCCTGGATGAGGCCGTCGATATCGGTGATACCCTCGCCTTTGGCGAAGTCGGCGAACTCCCGGGCCAGTGCGACGGCCTCCACCGCCCCGGCGGAGGCGATGACGGCCCGGTCTCCCAGGGGCAGGAGCCGCTCCACGGTGACAAATTCCGTCTCCCCGGTGGCGGGGAAGACCTCCGCCCGGCTGTCGGCGGCCACCAGGATGCCGTCCAGGGTGGCGCACGCCATCAGTTGACCCATAGCGCCCTCCGGTGGCATAGAGATTTCCCTTTTAATAAGCATCTCCCGGGGCAGGGTCAACGGCCGGTCCGGGGCGGGGGCCTCCACGGTCACGCCCGGCCCCCCAGGGTCTGGGCGCGCTCAAGGGCCCTGCCGCTCACCGGCCCAGGCCGGCGGGCCTCAGTGGCGATATTTCCCCGGGGGCTCACCCGGGACCGCCGGCGCCTGGTAGAGCTCCTTGAGGCGGGCCATCTCGCCGTGGAGCCGCTGCAGTTTGTCCCGCATGGTCAGAAGGGAGCTTTGGAGGCTGGCCAGGGACAGGTTCAGGGCCCGGAGCGCCGCCGCCAGGGCCGCCTGGGGCTGGCCCGCGGACATCAGCTCCCGGGCTTCCTCCAGGGCGGCGTCTATGGCCTGAGGGGTGGGGGGGGTGGTCATGGGACACCTCGCCTGTGGGAGATGCCGGCAAGTAAAGCAAGGCCCGTGCCGGAAGTAAAGAGGCGGGGCGGCCATGATACGGGGCCTCCGAGGAAAGGGCCGCAGACCGCCGGTTTCGCCTCCCCCCCACCCCTCCCCCCGGGACTGTGTCCGCCGCGGGGGGTGCCTCCCGCCGCAGCGCATTTGTCTGGGAAAATGAACACCGGCGTTGCAAAGGGTGAACATTGCCGCTGCCTGGTCTCACGGGGCGGGAGCAGGCAAGCACCCCTCCGAACCCGCACGGTGCGGAGGGTGAACCATGCGGCTTCCCGGGGGCCGGAGGGTCTCGGAAGATGCCCTTCTTACGGGAGGGTCGGGAGGGCGCAATACGGCGGAGCACCAGACCTGCCAGGTGAACAAGGAAGATGCCCTTCTCCCGGTGGGTGGTCAGGCCCCCTGATCCCCCACTTCATCCGGACCGAGGCGGGGTCGGCGGCCGGCCCGGTGGTGGCGGCTCCGGCTTACAATTCCACCACCGAGTCATCCCCCAGAAGCAGCTGCAGGGAGCGGCGGCTGTTGTGGCGGGCCACCCGGGCGTTGCGGCCCAGGAGGCTGTCCTCCAGGCGGTCCACCCGGGAGATGACGGCCCCGGCCAGAATGACGCAGTGCTCAATGACGCTGGCCTCCACCCGGGAGCCGTCCCCGATGCTGGTGAAGGGCCCGATGAAGCTGTCCACGATGACACACCCGGCGCCGATGGCCGCCGGCCCCCGGATGATGGAGTTCACCACCCGGGAGCCCGGCCCCAGGCTCACCCGGCCGGTGATCTGGGAAGCCTCGTCCACCTCCCCCTGCAGGTCCCGCTCTCCCAGGGTGTCCAGGACCAGGGTGTTGGCGGTCAACAGGTCGTCCTTCTTGCCGGTGTCCAGCCACCAGCCCTCCAGGCGGCGCCAGCCCACCTTCCTCCCGGAGGCCAGCAGGGCCTGGATGGCGTCGGTGATCTCCAGCTCTCCCCGCCAGGAGGGGCTGAGGGTGTCAATCACCATGTGAATGGCCGGGGTGAAGAAGTACACCCCCACCAGGGCCAGGTTGCTGGGGGGGGCCTGGGGTTTTTCCACCAGTCTCACCAGGCGGCCCTGGCCGTTGAGCTGGGCGATGCCGAACTGCTGCGGGTTGTCCACCTCCTTGAGGAGCACCAGGGCGTCCAGCTCCTCCCGGTGAAAATCGGCCAGAAAGGGGGTGATGCTGCTCTGAATGAGATTGTCCCCCAGATACATGACAAAGGGCGACTCCCCCAGGAAGGGCCGGGCCACCTTCACGGCGTGGGCCAGGCCGGCAGGTTCGCTTTGCAGGAGGTAGGTGATCGCCACGCCCCAGCGGGAGCCGTCGCCGGTGGCCTCCTTCACCAGCCCGCCGGTCTCCGGGCTGATGATGATGCCCACCTCCTTGATCCCGGCCCGGGCCAGGTTTTCGAGGACGTAGAAGAGGATGGGTTTGTTGGCCACGGGCACCAGCTGTTTGGCCGCGGTATAGGTCAGGGGCCGCAGGCGGGTGCCCTTGCCGCCACTCAGAACCAGACCTTTCATGGGGGGCCTTCCTTTTTCCGGCTTTTCCGCCATTATCGAACAGATTGCCCTCAAACTGAAGAGGCGGGGAGCCTGCCTCGCCGGTCTTTGCACCTCCTGAGAAAATATGGTAAGTTAAACCCCTTAGGAACGCCGCTCCGGGGAGGAGACGGGCGTCTGACCGCCTGTGTCCCTCCGGGCCGCAAAAACTTTTCAGCCCACGGGGCCCCGGCCCCGGGACAGGGCAGGGGCACCCGTGATGGAAGACCTGGAAGAAAAAGACGCGGCGGCCATGGCCGAGCGCCTGCGGCCCCTGGTGAATGAGATCCTGGCCCGCTTCAACGAGGAGGCCGTCACCACCGAAGAGGCGGGCATGGTGATCCTGGCCCTCACCCACCGGCTGATGACGGTCCTGAAGAGCAGCCCCGAGGAGCAGCGGGCCTTCATCGTCCGGGTGGTGAATTTCATCAACCGGTTTTTGGCGGGGGAGTTTCAGGAAGACTGAGGGGCGGCGGGCCGCCCCGGGCGTCCCGGGGTCCTGCCGGGTGGCGCCGAGACCCAGCGCATGAAACTGAGAGCCGACACCATCCTGGAGCTCATCGGGCCCACGCCCATTGTGCGCCTGAACCGCCTCAACCCCAACCCCCGGGTGGAGATCTGGGTGAAGCTGGAGTACTTCAACCCCGGGGGGTCGGTAAAGGACCGGCCGGCGTTGGCCATGATCGAGGCGGCGGAGCGGGAGGGCCTGCTCACCCCCGACAAGACGGTGATCGAGGCCACCAGTGGCAACACCGGCATCGGCCTGGCCCTGGTGTGCGCCGTCAAGGGCTACCGGTTGCTGTGCGCCATGAGCGAGTCCGCCTCCCTGGAGCGCAAGCGCATTCTCAAGGCCCTGGGGGCCGAGCTGCTGCTCACCCCGGCGCATCTGGGCACCGATGGCGCCATCGAGGAGGTCTACCGCCTGGCTCGGGAGCACCCGGACAAATACTTCCTGGTGGACCAGTTCAACAACCCCAACAATCCTCTCTCCCACCGGGAGACGGCCCGGGAGATCTGGGAGCAGACCGAGGGCCGCCTCACCCACGTGGTGGCCACCATGGGCACCTGCGGCACCCTCATGGGGCTTTCCCGCTTTCTCAAGGACTACAACCCCGACATCCGGGTGATCGGGGTGGAGCCCTACCTGGGGCATGCCATCCAGGGCTTGAAAAACCTGAAGGAATCCTACGTGCCCGGCATCTTCGTCAAAGGCCAGGCGGACGCCATCGTCAACGTGGAGGACGAGGAGGCCTTTGAGACCGCCCGCCGCCTGGCCCGGGAGGAGGGGCTCTTTCTGGGCATGAGCTCCGGCGCCGCAGTGGCGGTGGCCCGCCGCCTGGCCCGGGAGCTGGAGACCGGCGTCATTGTGGCCATCGCCCCGGACAGTGGCGAACGCTATCTCTCCACCCCCCTCTACCTGGAGAAGGAGGCCCCCTCCCTCTATTTTTACAACACCCTGAGCCGCCGCCGGGAGCCCTTCACCCCCCAGCGGGAGGGGGAGGCTGCCATCTTTGTGGACGGGCCGGCCCTGTCCGCGCCCCTCTCCCTCTCCCAGGCCCGGCGCCTGGTGGTGGCGGACCTGCTGGCCCGCTCCCTGGGCTTCCGGGGCTTCAAGGTGCGCCGGGTAGTGAGCCTCATCGACCTGGATGACCGGGCTGTGGCCGGGGCCCAGGCCGCCGGGATGGATCTTCGGGACTTCACCCGCCGCTTCCGGGAGGATTTCTTTGAGGACCTGAGGCGTCTGCGCATCCGGGAAGGGGCGCTCTATCCTCTGGCCAGCGACCATGTGGAGGACATGGTGACGCTGGCCCAGAAGCTCCTCACCAAGGGCTACGCCTACGAAAAGCTGCGCTCCGTCTACTTCGACATCGCCCGCTTCAAGGACTACGGCTGCCTGTCGCATCTGGACCTGAGCAAGATCCGGCTGGGGAAGACCGTGGACCTGGACGAATACGCCAAGGAGGACCCCCGGGACTTCACCCTGTTCAAGCGGGCCAAGCTGGGGGAGCTCAAAAGCGGCTTCTGTTTCACCACCCCCTGGGGACAGGTGCGGCCCAGCTGGCATGTGGAGTGCGCCGCCATCGCCCTGAAGCACCTGGGGGGCACCGCCGATTTCCATGTGGGGAGCATCGAGACCCTCTTTCCCCACGAAGAGAACAAAAACGCCCTCTTCGCCGCGGCCACCGGGAAACCGTTGGCCGCCTTCTGGCTCAACTGCGAGCCGGTGCTCAAAGACGGCAGGCCCCCCCGGGAGCCGGGGGAGCTCACCGTGCGCCGGCTGCTGCAGGAAGGCTTCCGGGGCGTGGATGTGCGCTACTTCCTTCTGGCCACCCACTACCGCAAGCCCCTGGCTTTCACCCCGGAGACCCTCAAGGCCGCGGCCCGGGCCCGGGCCCGACTGGACCACTTCCTGGAGCGCTTAAGCCTCCTCACCGGGGAGGACGGCCAGGCGCCGGCGGTGGAGGAGCGCCTCTTTCTCCTGAAAAAGGAGGTGCTGGCCGCCCTGGACGACGACCTCAATGTCTCCCGGGCTCTGGCCGCCATCTTTGAGGCGGTCTCCGAGCTCAACCGGGAACTGGACCGGGGCCGCCTGGGGGTCACCTCCGCCGCCCTGGTGCAGAGCCGCTTCCAGGAGCTGGACGACATTTTGGCGGTAATGGAGCCGCCCCACGTCCTCAAGGACGAGGCCATCGAGGCCCGCCTCCAGGAACGGGAGGAGGCCCGGCGGCGCCGGGATTTTGCCACCGCCGACCGTATCCGCCGGGAATTGTGGGAGCAGGGGGTGGAGGTCATGGACACCCCGGCCGGCCCCCGCTGGCGCCGGCGCTGAGAGGCGGACCCCCCCCGCCGTTGACCCCGCCCCCCGCGCCCCTTCCACAAAGGGCCGCGCAGAGAAGCGGGGAAGGGGGGCATCATACGATGAGCAGCCCCGCCCCTGCCAGCCCTCACAGGATGCCGCAGGGAAGGAGGGAATGGGGCCGGGTGGAGCGCCCTCCCGTCCCATGGCCCGGCCTCCGGCAAGACAGGCGGGCGGCCGGGGTCTCACGAGGCGAACATGCCATACGAACCTTATTGGTGGGGCCCTATGTGGTTTTTCCCCATTGTCATGCCCGTGGTCATGGTGGTGGCCCTGGTTTTGTGCCTCTACTTCTTCTTCAGCCGGGGCGCACCCCGGCCGCCCTGGGAGCCGGGGTCCGGCCGGGAGCCGGAGACGGCCCTGGACATCCTGAAGAAGCGCTACGCCAAAGGGGAGCTTACCAAGGAACAGTTTGAGCAGATGAAAAGGGATCTTAAGGATTGACCCAACCGACCGGGACCGGATGGAAGCATGACTGACAAACCCTGGGGCGGCCGCTTTCAGGAACAGACGGCCTCCGAGGTGGAGGAGTTCACCTGTTCGCTGCCTTTTGACCGGCGCCTCTATCGCCAGGACATCCGGGGCTCCCAGGCCCATGCCCGCATGCTGGCCAGGCAGGGCATCCTGAGCGCCGCCGAAGCCGAGGCCATCGTCCAGGGCCTGGAGGAGATCCGCCGGGAGATCGAGGCGGGGGAATTTCCCTACGACCCGGCCCTGGAGGACATCCACATGGCCATCGAGACCCGCCTCATCCAGAAGATCGGGGAGGCGGGGCGAAAGCTCCACACCGCCCGGAGCAGAAACGACCAGGTGGCCCTGGATGTGCGCCTGTATCTGGCGGAAGAGGTGGAGGGGCTGCTGGAGGACCTCACCGAACTCCGCCGGGCCGGCGTGCGGCTGGCCCGCCGGCATGTCGGGGAGATCCTCCCGGGCTACACCCACCTGCAGCGGGCCCAGCCGGTGCTCTTCGCCCATCATCTCCTGGCCTATGACGAGATGTGGCGCCGGGACCAGGCGCGCCTCAGGGAGTCCCTGGCCCGCATCCGGGTCTCGCCTTTGGGGGCCGCGGCCCTGGCGGGCACCACCTTCCCCATCGACCCGGCCTACACCGCCGAGCTGCTGGGCTTCCCCAAGGTCTTCCGCAACAGCATGGATGCGGTGAGCGACCGGGACTTCATCCTGGAGTTTCTGGCCCATGCCGCCATCCTCATGGTGCACTTAAGCCGCCTGGCCGAAGAGCTCATCCTCTGGTCCAGCGCCGAGTTCGGCTTTGTGGAGATCTCCGACGCCTACGCCACCGGCTCCTCCATCATGCCCCAGAAGAAAAACCCGGACGTGGCGGAGCTCATCCGGGGCAAGACCGGCCGGGTGGCCGGGCACCTCATGGGGTTGCTGATGACCCTGAAGGGCCTGCCTCTGGCCTACAACCGGGATCTCCAGGAAGACAAGGAGCCCCTCTTTGACACCGTGGACACGGTGCGCGCCTCGGTGCGGCTCATGGCCGGCATGCTGGGAAGCCTCACCCTCAAGCCCGAGCGCCTGCGCCAGGCCCTGCACGGAGGGTATCTGTGCGCCACCGACCTGGCGGACTACCTGGTGACCCAGGGGGTGCCCTTCCGCACCGCCCACGAACAGGTGGGGCGCCTGGTGGGCTATGCCGCCTTCCAGGGCAAGGAGCTCTGGGAGCTCAGCCTGGAGGAGATCCAGCGCTTCGCCTCCCAGGCCGGGCCGGAGGTCTTCGACTGGCTCAAGGTGGAAAAGGTGGTGGCCCGCCGCACCTCCCCCGGCGGCACGGCCCCGGAAAGGGTTAAAGAGGCCCTGCGCCGGGCGGAGAAGGAACTGGGCCTGTGAGGAGTTACGCCGGCGGCGTGGTGGGGAAGGGGGCTCAGGGCCGCAGGCCCATACCCTCTCCTTCTGAACCCTTGAAGGGGGGGGAGGAGGGGCAGGGCAGGGGGCACGCTCCCTGGCCCCTCCCCCGGGTATTCCTCACGCTTCTCCTCCTTTTCGCCCTGGCCTGCGGCAAGAAGGCGGCGCCTCTGTCCCCGGATGAAATGCTTCCCGGGCCGGTCAGGGATTTCCGCCTCGGCCAGGAAGGGAACTCCCTGGTTCTGAGCTGGCGCTTCCCCACCGAAGACCGCCTGGGCCAGCCCCTGACCCAGCTCAAGGGCTTCAGACTGTATCGCTGCGAGACCCCCGGGGTGGTCCCCGCTGACCGCTGCCTCAGGGACTTCGCGGTGGTGGCGGACATCGACCCGGCCTATCCCCGGGAGGCCCGGGTGGAGGGGGACCGGGTGATCTATCAGGACGCCAGGCTCACCCCCGGCCGGCGCTATGCCTACAAGGTGGCGGCCCTGGGTCCCGGCCGCCGGGCGGGGGAGCCGTCCCCCGTGCTCTCCCACGCCTGGGGGGTGCTGCCCCTGGCGCCCCGGGAGCTTGAGGCCACCACGGGGGACCGGAGCGTCACCCTCTCCTGGAGCCCGGTAAGCCGCCTGGCGGACGGCAGCGCCGCAGTGGATCTGGCGGGCTACCACCTCTACCGAAGGGAGAAAAGCGGCCCCCTCCGGCGCCTGACCCCGGAGCCGGTGCCGGAGGCCCCCTACCTGGATGTGGGGCTCACCAACAACGCGGAGTACGCCTACACCGTGCGGGCGGTGCGCCGGCTGGGGCCGGACTGGCTCGAGAGCCTGGACTCTCCTGCGGCCCGGGCCGTGCCCCGGGACCTGACCCCGCCCCCGCCCCCCCTGAACCTGGCGGCGGTGCCCACCCGGCAGGGGGTGGAGCTGAGATGGGACCCCAGCCCCGCCCCGGACCTGGCGGGCTACCGGGTCTATCGTCGGGCGGCGGGGGAGCCCCGGGCCACCCTGCTCACCCCCGTCGTCCTCACCCGGCCCGCCTATGTGGACCGCCAGGCGGCCCCCGGGCGTCTGTATGTCTATCAGGTGACGGCGGTGGACGACGCCTCCCCGTCCAACGAAAGCCCGCCCTCGGAGGAGGCGGAGGTGAGCCTGTAGAGAAGGGGGGAAGCACCTCAGGCTGCCCCGGCCGGAGCCGGCGGCCGGAGCGGCCCTGGGAAATCACCGGGGCAGGGGAGGCGGCCGACCCTCCCTCCGTGTTCCCGTCAACACGTGAGATTCAGGAAGCAGAGATGCACCATTTTCACTATGTCCAGGGGGAATTGTACTGCGAGGAGGTGCCGGTGGCCACCATCGCCCGCCGGGTGGGCACCCCCTTTTACCTTTACAGCCATGCCACCCTGAGCCGGCACTTCCACGCCTTTGATGAGGCCTTCGCCGGCTTCCCCCACCTCATCTGCTTTGCGGTGAAGGCCAATTCCAACCTGGCCATCCTCAGCCTCTTTGCCTCGCTGGGGGCCGGGGCGGACATCGTCAGCGGCGGCGAGCTTTACCGGGCGCTCCGGGCCGGGGTGGATCCCCGCCGCATCGTCTATTCCGGAGTGGGAAAGAAGCCCCGGGAGATCAAAGAGGCCCTCCGGGCCGGGATTTTGATGTTCAACATCGAGTCCTCCCAGGAGCTGGAGGCCATCTCCCGGCTGGCCCGCCGCTTGGGCACCACCGCCCGGGTGGCCCTGCGCATCAACCCGGACATCGACCCCAAGACCCACCCCTACATCTCCACCGGCCTCAAGAAGAACAAGTTCGGCATCAATATCGAGCAGGCCCTCCTGGACTACCGGCGGGCCCGATCCCTGCCGGGCATTGAGGTGGTGGGGGTGGCCTGCCACATCGGCTCCCAGATCACCGAACTGGGGCCGTTTCTCGAGGCGGTGAGGCGCCTCCGGGAACTCATCGCCCGGCTGGCGGACCTGGGGATCCGCATCCGCTACCTGGATTTGGGGGGCGGCCTGGGCATTACCTACCAGGAGGAGATGCCGCCCCATCCCCGGGAATACGGCGCCGGGGTCGTCAAGGAGCTGGAGGGCCTGGAGGTCACCCTCATCCTGGAGCCCGGCCGGGTGCTGGTGGGCAACGCCGGCATCCTGGTCACCCGGGTGCTCTACACCAAGTACACCGACGCCCGGCACTTCATCATCGTGGATGCGGGGATGAACGACCTGGCCCGCCCCAGCCTCTACGGCTCCTATCACGCCGTCTGGCCGGTGGTGGAGGCCGACCGCCCGGAGCTCACCGCCTCGGTGGTGGGCCCCATCTGCGAGTCCGGGGACTTCCTCGCCAAGGACCGGGTGCTGCCCGGCTTTCAGCCCGGGGAGCTTTTGGCGGTGATGAGCGCCGGGGCCTACGGCTTCTCCATGAGCTCCAACTACAACTCCCGGCCCCGGGTGGCGGAAATCTTGGTGAAAGACGATGAGTTTTATGTTATCAGAAAGCGGGAAACCTACCGCCAGCTCATCTGGGGCGAGCAGATACCGCCTTTTCTGACACGGGGGCCTGATGCCTGATCCCCAGGAATGCCGCCGGGTGGCCTTCTTCAAGATGCACGGCGGCGGCAACGACTTCATCCTCATCGACCACCGGGAGCGCTGTTTCCCCCGGCCGGAGCAGCCCAAACTGGCCCGGCGCCTGTGCGCCCCCAAGGTGGGGGTGGGCGCCGACGGCCTCATCCTCCTGGAGGAGAGCGAGACGGCCGACGTGGCCTGGCGGTTTTACAACGCCGACGGCTCCGAGGCGGAGATGTGCGGCAACGGCGCCCGCTGCGCCGCCCGCTTTGCGGTGCTCCACGGCCTGACCGGCCCCCGCCTGACCCTGGAGACCCGGGCGGGCATCATCCACTGCGAGGTGATGGACCGCAGCGCCCGGGTGCAGCTCACCGACGTGGGGGACCTGCGCCTGCATCTGGAGATCCCCCTGGCGGAGGAGACCCTGGCCGGCCACTTCATCCGGGTGGGGGTGCCCCACACGGTGATCCCGGTGGCGGACCTGGAGGGCGTGCCGGTGACCCGGTGGGGCCGGGCGGTGCGCTTCCACCCCCTGTTTCAGCCCGCCGGCACCAACGTCAACTTCATCCGGGTGGCCAACCCCCACGAACTGTGGATCCGCACCTACGAGCGGGGCGTGGAGGATGAGACTTTGGCCTGCGGCACCGGTTCGGTGGCCGCCGCCCTGGTGGCCGCCCGGCTGGGGGAGATGCGCTCCCCGGTGCTGGTCCACACCCGGGGGGGCGAAATCCTCACCGTCACCTTTGCCCCCGAGGACCCCTTCCGCGAGGTCTATCTGGAGGGCGAAACCCGGGTGGTCTTCGAAGGCCGCCTGTGGCTGGAGGAAATCCTGTAAGGAGAGAGCTTATGTTGCAAGGAGCCATCACCGCCATCGTCACCCCCTTCAGGAACGGCCAGGTGGATGAGGAGGCCTATCGGGAACTCATCGAGTTCCAGATCCAGGGGGGCATCCATGGCATCGTGCCCTGCGGCACCACCGGCGAATCCGCCACCCTGTCCCACGCCGAGCACAAACGGGTGGTGGAGATCTGCGTGGACCAGGTGAAAAAACGCGTGCCGGTGATTGCGGGCACCGGCTCCAACAACACCGCCGAGGCGGTGGAGCTCACCCAGCACGCCGAGAAGGCCGGGGCCGACTTCGCCCTGATGATCACCCCCTATTACAACAAGCCCACCCAGGAAGGCCTGGTGCTGCACTACAAAACCATCTGCGAGAAGAGCCGCATCCCCATCATCGTGTACAACGTGCCCAGCCGCACCGGCGTCAACCTGCTACCGGAAACCGTGGCCCGGCTCACCCAGTTTCCCAACATCGTGGGGATCAAGGAAGCCACCGGCGACATGAAGCAGTGCGCCAAGATCATCGAGCTCTGCGGCGACCGCCTCACGGTGCTCTCCGGGGATGACTTCACCGTGCTGCCCCTGCTGGCCCTGGGTGGCAAAGGCGTCATCTCCGTGGTCGCCAATGTGGCCCCGGGAGACATGGCGGCCATGTGCACCGCCTTCTTCGCCGGCGACCTGGACGGCGCCCGCCGGCTTCACTACAAGATGTGGCCCCTTATGGAGGCCATGTTCTACGAGACCAACCCGGCGCCCGCCAAGACCGCCCTGAAACTCATGGGCAAAATCACCGGGGAGGTGCGCCAGCCCTTGTGCCCCCTCTCCCCGGCCAACGAGGAGAAGCTCCGCACCGTCCTGGAGAAATACGGTTTGATCTGAGATGTGGGGAGGGGGCTAAGGGCCGGCGGACCTTACCCTCTCCCCTCACCCCTCCCCCAAACCCATATCGGGGGATGGGGAGGGGGTTTGGGGGAGGGCGGGGGAGCCAGGCTCCCCCGGCCCTCCCCCAAATGACCTTCGGAGGATGTATGGTCAAGGCGATTGTTTCGGGAGTGGCGGGGCGGATGGGGAGCCGCATTGTGCATCTCATGGAGGCGGACCCCGGGATTGAGCTCGCCGGGGCGGTGGAACACCCGGAGCATCCGGCGGTGGAGCTGGATGTAGGGGAGGTGGTGGGCCTGCCCCGCAAAGGGCTGGCGGTGCGGGGGGCCCTGGAGGAGGTGCTGGATCAGGGTGAGGTCATCATCGAGTTCACCCATCCGGAACCCACCCTGGCGCACCTGAGGCTGGCGGCCGAGGCCGGCAAGGCCATGGTCATCGGCACCACCGGCCTCACCCCGGAGCAGGTCCAGGAGCTGAAGTGGCTGGCAGGCCAAACCCGGGTGGTCTTTGCCCCCAACATGAGCGTGGGGGTGAACCTGATGTTCAGAGTCTGCGAGATGATCGCCCGGGTTTTGGGGGGAGACTATGATGTGGAAATCGTGGAGGCCCACCACCGCCTGAAAAAGGACGCGCCCAGCGGCACCGCCCTGAAGCTCGCCCAGGTCATCGCCCAGGCCCTGGGCCGGGACCTGGAGCGGGTGGGAGTGTATGGCCGCAAGGGGCTCATCGGGGAGCGCCCGCCCGAGGAGATCGGCATCATGACGGTGAGGGCCGGGGACATCGTGGGTGAGCACACCGCCATTTTCTGCGGCATCGGGGAGCGCCTGGAGGTCATCCACCGGGCCCACAGCCGGGACAACTTCGCCCGGGGCGCCCTCACCGCGGCCAAATGGGTCGTGCACCAGGAGCCGGGGTTGTATGATATGCAGGATGTGCTGGGGCTGAAATAACGGCGGACGTGGAGGCAGGCCGTGAAAAAGGTGGGACCGGTGGTGGCGTTGGCGGCCGTTGTCGCCTTGATCCTGGCCGGCGGCGTCCCGGCCAAGCAGAAGTTTTACGGCACCGTCGAGCTGATGCCCGCCGGCGGCCTGGTGGGGGAATGGGTCATTTCCGGCCGGACGGTGCAGGTGGTCCCGGACACCACCGTGAAGGAGAAGCATGGGCCCCTCAAGGTGGGCGCCCATGTGGAGGTGGAGGGCCTGGAATACGAGGGGAAATTCATCGCCACGGAAATAGAGACGAAGAAAAGGATGTAAGCGGCGGTCAGGATCACATGCGGCTGGGGCGCTTTGAGCTGGAGGGCCGGAGGGGCTGGGCGGTGCTGGAGGGGGAGCGCCTCTTTCCCCTCTGGGGCACCCCTTTTGAGGGGCTGGCCCGCACCGGCGAGATCTTTCTCCTGGACAACGTCACCCTGCTGGCCCCCTGCGAGCCCACCAAGATCGTGGCCCTGGCCCTCAACTATCGGGACCACGCGGCGGAGTTCGGCCGGGCGGTGCCCGAGGAGCCCCTGATTTTCCTGAAGCCCCCCAGCGCGGTCATCGGCCCCGGGGAGCCCATCGTCCTCCCCCGCATGAGCCGCCGGGTGGACTATGAGGCGGAGCTGGCAGTGGTCATGGGCAAGACCGCCCGGCGGGTACCGGAAGAAGCGGCCTGGGATTACATCCTGGGCTATACCTGCATGAACGACGTCACCGCCCGGGACCTGCAAAAAAAGGACGGGCTGTTCGCCCGGGCCAAGGGCTTTGACAGCTTTGCGCCTCTGGGGCCCTGGATCGAGACGGAGCCGGCCGACCCCCACAATCTCACGGTGGAGACCTGGGTCAACGGCGAGCGCCGCCAGCACGGCAGCACCCGGGATCTCATCTTTGATATACCGGCGCTTGTGGCCTTCATCTCCCGCATCATGACCCTCTGCCCCGGGGATGTCATCGCCACCGGCACCCCCGCCGGGGTGGGGCCGCTCAGGCCCGGGGACACGGTGGAGGTGCGGGTGGAGGGCATCGGCGCCTTGCGCAATCCGGTCATCGCCGAAAAGGACTGACGACATGTCGTTTTTTCAACCGGCCCAGCGGCTGAGCCTCATCCCCCCCTACCTCTTCAAGGCCATCGACGACAAGAAGGAGGAGGTTCGGGCCCGGGGGGTGGACATCATCGACCTGGGGGTGGGGGATCCGGACCTGCCCACACCCCGGTTCATTGTGGAGCGCATGCAGGAGGCGGTGGCCGACCCCGCCACCCACCGCTACCCCATGTATTCGGGCCTGAGCCGCTTCCGGGTGGCGGTGGCCCGCTGGTACCGACGCCGCTTCGGTGTGGAGCTGGACCCGGAGACCGAGGTCCTCACCCTCATCGGCTGCAAGGAGGGGCTGGCGCATCTGCCACTGGCGGTGAACAACCCCGGGGACGTCAACCTGGTGACCACCCCGGCCTACCCGGTCTATCGCATGGGCACCCTCTTTGCCGGGGGGAACCCCTATGCGGTGCCGCTGCTGCCGGAGAATCATTTCCTGCCCGACCTCCGGCAGATTCCGCCCATCGAGGCCCGGGACGCCAAGCTCTTCTTTTTCAACTATCCCAACAACCCCACGGCGGCCACCGCCGACCTGGAGTTTTTCCGGCAGGTGGCGGATTTCTGCCGGGAGTACCGCATCATTGCGGTGCATGACGCCTGTTACAGCGAGCTGGCCTTTGACGGTTACCGGCCCCCCAGCTTTCTGGAAGTGCCCGGCGCCATGGAGGTGGGGATTGAGTTTCATTCCCTCTCCAAGACCTACAGCATGACGGGCTGGCGCCTGGGCATGGCGGTGGGCAACCGGGAGGTGCTGGCGGCCCTGGGCAAGATCAAGAGCAACATCGACTCCGGGGTTTTCGACGCCATCCAGCTCGCCGGCATTGCCGCCCTGGACTCGGACCAGGAGTGCGTCCGGGAATACTGCCGCATCTACCAGGAGCGCCGGGACGTGGTGGTGGCGGGGCTGAGAAGACTGGGCTACCAGGTGGACCCTCCCAAGGCCACCTTTTACGTCTGGCTGAAGACCCCGCCGGGGGTTAATTCCATGGACTTTGCCACCCGCCTCCTGGAGGAGGCCGGGGTGGTGGTGGTCCCCGGGGTGGGCTTCGGCCCGCCCGGGGAAGGCTTTGTGCGCTTGGCCCTCACCGTGCCCAAGGAGCGCCTGGAGGAGGCGGTCGACCGCCTGGCAAAGACGGGCTGAGCAACCGCCCCGGGACCAAAAACAGGGCGGGGCGAAGCTGTGGCCCAGCCGTCCGCGCCTCTGGGATGCCTCACACCTGACCTGCCATGCCGCTGGGAGACCCGGACCTCACCGCCCTGAAGCCGGTGGTGGCCTATATCGGGCTGGGAGCCAACCTGGGCGATCCGGCCCGGCAGGTCAGGGAGGCCGTGTCCCGCCTTGGGGAGCTCCCCGAGGTGGAGGTGCTGAAAACCTCCCGGCTCTATCGCACCCCGCCCGTGGGGCCGCCGGGGCAGCCCTGGTATATCAATGCGGTGGTCCAGGTGAAGACCCGCCTCACCCCGGAGGAGCTGATGCGCCGGCTCCTCTTGATCGAGCGGCAGATGGGGCGGGAGCGGGGCGAGCGCTGGGGGCCCCGGGTCATTGACCTGGACCTGCTCCTGTATGACGGCGAGGTGCTTGCGGGCCCGGAGCTCACCGTGCCTCACCCGGAGATGCACCGCCGGGCCTTTGTGCTGGTGCCCCTGGCGGAGATCGCCCCGCAGGCCTGGCACCCGGTGCTGAGCCGGACCGCCCGGGAGCTTGTGGCGGAGCTTGAGCCCGCCGAGGTGGCGGCGGTCACCCCTCTTAGAACGGGCGGGGTGAAATGAGGTGGATGATGTGGCTACAGCTGGCCGTAGGCGTGGCCTTGGGATACATCGGCTATCGGATTTACCGGCGCATCCGGGAGGCCCTCCCTCCGGGGGGCATCCAAAAGAGGCGCCCGATCAGCGAACCGGAGGCCCTGGTGCAGGACCCGGTCTGCGGCACCTTCATCCCCCGGCGCAATGCCTTGAAGACCGTCAGGGACGGGCAGGAGTATTTTTTCTGCTCGGAGGGCTGTCTCATGCGCTTCCGGCGCCAGGAGAGAACCGGCTGAGGGGGGCGGGCCGGCCGGGAAGAGGGCCCGGCCCCTTTGGGACCCCTTGCGGAGACGAGGAGAGGACGGATGAAATTCTTCATCGATACGGCGAACTTAAAGGAGATTGAGGAGGCCGCCGCCCTGGGGCTGGTGGACGGCGTCACCACCAACCCCAGCCTGTGCGCCAGGGAGGGGGTGACCACCCCGGAGGATTTCAAGGCCCACATCCGCAAAATCTGTGAGCTGGTGGCGGGCCCGGTGAATGCCGAGGTCCTGGCCACCGACGCCCCGGGCATGGTGGCGGAGGCCAAGGAATGGGCCGCCATCCACCCCCAGGTGGCGGTGAAGGTGCCCATGACCGCAGACGGTCTCAAGGCCACCCGCCTCCTGGCCCAGGCGGGCGTCAAGGTCAATGTCACCCTGATCTTCCAGCCGGTGCAGGCGCTGTTGGCCGCCAAGGCCGGGGCCGCCTTTGTCAGCCCCTTCATCGGCCGGCTGGACGACATCAACCAGCGGGGCATGGAGCTGGTGGAGCACATCCTCACCATCTTCGAGAATTACGGCTTTGACACCGAGGTCATCGTGGCCTCGGTGCGCCACCCCCTCCATGTCCTGGAGGCGGCCCTGGCCGGGGCCGATATTGCCACCGTGCCCTACAAGGTCCTGATGCAGCTGGTGAAGCACCCCCTGACGGACACCGGGCTGGCCCAGTTCCTGGCGGACTGGCACAAAGGCAGGTGAGGAGGGCCGTGGCCCCAGCCTGGCGCGACTACCGGAATCTCCCCAACCTGCTCACCGCCGGACGTATCCTGGCCATTCCGGTGCTCATGGTGCTTTTGTGCTTTCCGGGGCCGGTGGCCAGCCTGATGGCGGCGGTGGTCTTTGTGGCCGCCGGGGCCACCGATTTCCTGGACGGCTTCCTGGCCCGCCGCCACCGCATGGTGAGCCCCCTGGGGAAGTTCCTGGACCCCCTGGCGGACAAGCTCCTCATCACCGCCGCCCTCATCATGCTCATCCCCCTCAGGGACGTGCCCGCCTGGATGGTGGTGGTCATCGTGGGGAGGGAGCTGGCGGTGACCGGGCTCAGAGCGGTGGCCGCCTCCGAGGGCCTGATCCTGGCCGCCGACCGCTGGGGCAAGCTCAAGACCCTCCTGCAGATGGCAGCGATTACCTGCCTCATCCTGCATTACCCCTATCAGGCGGTGGACTTTCAGCGCCTGGGGCGGGGGCTTCTGTGGGTGGCCCTGGCGGCCACGGTGGCCTCGGGCTACAGCTATTTCGCCGGTTTTTTTGCCAGGAGCCGGGGGCCGGCAGAATGACGGGGCCTGTCATTAAAAGGAGGGCCGGGGATCAGGGCCCCCGCCCTCCCCTTCCACCCCCCTTGTCAGAGGAATGAGACCGAGGTCTTTATTTCCCACAAGGGGACCGGGGGAGCACAGGTCCCTTCCTTCGGGGGAGGGGCGGCGTTCTCCGATGGCGTTCCTGGTCTGCAAAAAATGCAAGCATTCCGGGAGATTCTGGCATAAAATGATAGTGGCCCCCCCAAAGGGGCTCCCTTGATCATCCACGCACAAAAACGGCGCCCCAGGAGCGCCGCCCAGGAGGAGAAGGAAGGTGGCCAGACACGCCTCAGCCATGAAACGGGCCCGGCAGAGCGAGAAGCGCCGGCTGCGCAACAAGGCCCGGAAGACCCGGGTGAAGAACCTGGTGCGGGAAGTGCGCCAGGCCGTGGCCCAGAAAAACCCCGAGGCGGCCGTGAACGCCTTGCAGAAGGCGGTGCCCGTCATCGCCAAGGTGGCGGCCAAAGGCACCCTGCATTGGCGCACCGCCGCCCGCAAGATCTCCCGCCTCACCCGCCAGGTCAACGCCCTGAAGGGCGCCTGAGGAGCCCGGGGAGGACCGCCTCACCCCACTGGTCAGGGCGGGACCCCAGCTCTCCCCCGCCTTATCCCGGCCCCATTTGCATGAGGGCCCACTCCAGCCACAGCCGGGGATTGCCGCTGGAAGTCTTGAGGTGGCGGTCCGCCTGATGGAGGAGCAGGAGGTGGCGCTTGAGGGCCGCAGGGGTGAAGCGGGCGGCCTGGCGCCGGACATTCTGGGCGATGCCGGCAGGGAGGCCCAGGCGGGCGGCCAGCTCCGGGGGCGCCGCCTCGGCAAGCTCCCGGGCGAGGAGGAGCAGCCGCACCTGCCGGGCCAGCATGGTGAGGATCCGGGCCGCCGGCTCCCCCAGCTCCAGGAGCTGGTCCAGGGCCGCCACACGGGAGCGCGGGTCCGCCTCCCCCAGGGCGTCCACCAGGGCGAAGATGGTGAAGGTGCGGCTGTGGCTGGCCAGCTGCTGCACCATGGCCGGGGTGAGCTGAGGCTCCTCCCCCGCATAGAGGATCAGCTTCTCCAGCTCCCGGCTGAGCTCCGCCAGGTTGTCCCCCGCCATCGCCACCAGCGCCTGGGCAGCGGTGATGGAGAGATGCTTGCCCCGCTCCCTGGCCTCCCGGGCCAGCCACTGGCAGAGCTCCTCCTCCTTCAGCTTCCAAAAGCCGATGGCGGCCTCGCTCTTCTTCAGGCGGGACCACACCGGGTGCTTCTCCACCTCCCGGGCCCTGAGGGCGGGGGCGAGGAGCACCACCCAGGCGCGGGGGGCGGGGTGCTCGAGATAGGGGGGCACCGCCCCCTGCACCACCCGCTCCGGATAGACCTCAGCCCGCCAAAGGACAAGGAGCTGCCCCGGCCCGAAGAGGCTGGCATGGCGGGCCTGGGCCAAAAACTCCTCCAACCCCGTCTCCTGGGCCGAGGCCGCCACCCTGGCCGGCGCCTCCCCCAGCTGCTCGGCCAGGCCGGCCTCCAGCCGGGCCAGGGCCCGGTCCATGAGGAACTCCTCCTCCCCATAAAAGAGATACAGGGGCTTCAGCCGGCCTTCCTTCAGGTGGCGCTCCAGGACCTGGGACATCCACACCTCTGAACGTCTTTTCCTGCCGGGGGCTGGCGCCGGGAAGCCTTGCCCTTCAGGGCGCGAAACGGGGCTCGGCCTCCTCTCCCGTCCCCCCGCCCGAAGATCCGGGAGAACAGGACAGGGCGAGGGGAGGGCGGCCCGGCGTCCCCGCGGGAAAATCCCGCCGACACCCTCACTTTACCCGGTTTTGGGCGGGCGGAAAAGGGAGAAGGGGGCCCACAGCCGCTCAGTAGCGGGAAAAGGTGATGCTGTCCTTCTCGAACTCGGTGATGATCTCGTCGGTGAGGGAGGGCCGGATCTTGGGGAGAATCTCCAGGATGGTGGCGGTGGTCACCCGGTAGTCCCGGCCGCTGGCCAGCTCCTGCTCAAAGGCGTACTGGGCCACCTGCTGGAAGAGATACTCCAGATCCGCCGGGGTGAAGCGGCTGGTCATCTTGACGATGAGGTGGCGGTCCACCTCCCCGGTGTTGAGGCGGGCCAGGTAGGAATCCAGGATGGTGGCCCGCTCCTCTTCGTTGGCCGCGCCCACCGGGATGATGAGGTCGAAGCGGCCCGGCCGCAGCAGGGCCGGATCCAGCTGCCGGATGTAGTTGGTGGCGCACACCAAAAGCAGCTGGTTCCCCTGGCTTTTGAGCAGGGGCACCTGCTTGAGGAATTCGTTGGTGATGGATTTGTCCAGCCGGGTGCCCTCCTCCCGCCGGGCGGCCAGCTCCTCGAATTCATCAATGAAGAGCACCGCTTCGTCCAGGTTGCGGGCCTTCTCCATCAGGGCCCGCAGGTGGGCCCCCATGCGGTCCACCCCGTCGGCCATGAGCATGCTGGGGGCGATCTCAATGAACCACCAGGACAGCGCCCCGGCGATGGCCTTGGCGAAATGGGTCTTGCCGGTGCCCGGGGGGCCGAAAAAGATGATGGCCTTGGGCGGGATGACCCCGTGCTTGCGGGAGAGCTCCCGCTCCATGAGGGGCAGGATGATCTTGCGCTGCACGATCTGCTTGGGGGGCTGGGAGTCGGCGATGGCCTCCCACCTCTCCCGGCCGATGGTCTGGGCCCCCAGCTCATCCAGCAAATCCTTGCGGTAGTAGGCCAGAAATTCCTTTTCGGCCTGCTCCATATTCTCCAGGAAATCGATGCAGGCCACCCTGAGGCCCACGTCCCGCCCCAGCTTTTCCGACATGAGCCATTTGTGCTGCTCGATGCGGGGCCACAGCAGGAGGGCGGCTTCGGGCTCAAAGCGGGTGCCGCTGATCTCGTAGATCTTTTCGGCCAAATCGACGCCGGAGAGATTGTCGGTGATTGTCTGGTGCTGCATTGTCCTTCTCCTCGGTCCATCGGACACCCCTTCCCTGGCGCCATGCCGCCGGCCTCCTGGAAGGAGTGTCCCAGGAGGGGGTTTCGGCCTCCCCTCTTTTCTTATCCGGGAAACATTATGGCGTGGTGAGAGGGAAGTTGAATTTCCGGCAGGGGCATAATCGGCGGGAGAGAATCCCGCCCGGCTCCGGCCGCCGGCAGGACGTGGGCTGGCTTGCAGGCTGAAGCCCCCGCACCTTCCCCCATCCTTCCCACCGCTCTGCCGGCGGGCGCCATCGGAGGTCACGTGGACATTTTACATATTTCCAGAAGTTTGGCAAGCTCCGGCCCGGCAAAGCCGGTGGGGACTGCGGCCGGAACCGTCTCCGAAAAAGCCACTTCGGTGACTTTGGGGGTCACCAGGACATGTCGCTGATAGCCCACAATCCCGTCTTTGGGGGTCTTATCCTTATAAGAGATGATTTTCACCACCCCGAATTGAGGTTTCAGCTCTCTTACATGCACCGACACCACAATCTCCCACATGTCATTGGGGGTGAGTCTGTTTTTCTGACAGGTCTGAAAAATTTCCTGGTCATCAAAAAAGGCCGCCAGCACGTCCAGATTTTCGGTGGTCGGGTTGATGATCTGAAAGGAGCTGCCGACGCCAAAGCGCCTCTCGAAACTGCCCACCAGGTAAGCACTGAAGCACCTGATCGCTCCTTCCTGGCACAGTCATTGCCCTTCAGGTGGGAGGGGGCACGGGGCGCATCACCCTGAGGGGCGTTGCCCCCTTCTGATGATCCGGCTCTTACAAAAAAGAGGCAGTGCCCCATTTCCGAGCGGGAAGCCGGGTCAGGATATGAGACTCCTCCTCACCCCGCAACCGCCACCGGCCATCGGTAGAGGTGCCATGGATGCGGAGATGGTCGGCGCCGCACCAGGGCGGGAAGGAGAGCGGCCGCCCGGGTGCGGGTGAAGCCGCCCGCGCCGCCAAGGTGAGCTTGCCTCACTCCCCGGCCAAGGCGCCCCTGACCGCGGTCCATAAGCAGGGCCAACGTCTTTGCCGCCAGAAAAATATTCAACGGCCGGTTCCTGAGGACGCGGCCAAGAGGATGGAATTGACTCGGAATTAGGTCAGTGGGTTCGGAAGTGGAAGGGACAGGACGCGCCACACAATGGGAGTGCGTTAAAAGGGGCTTTTTCGTGTTCCTCCGCTTTTTAAGATAAGTAAAAAATTAAATACTATTCAATAATTGTCAATATATCAGAATTTTGTTCAAAAAATATATTGACTGAAAAGCCGACTGAGGGCGGGAGTTTTCCCGCGTTCAAGTGACCCAGGGGGGGCCATCTCAGGGTGTAAAGGACATGGGGAGGAGCAGGGACGGCTCCATCCCATGGCGGTGGGGGCAAGGCAAGGGGCGGCATCGTCACCACCAAGTGCCCGTCATTTCAGGGAATGCACCAGGGCACCCAGATGCGCCAGGCAATCCCGGAAGCGCTCCTGGATGCTGATATACACCGACCAGGCCCTGGGTTGGCCGGGGCTGTCCATCATCCGGGTCTCCAGGCTGGTCTGATTGCCCAGGCACTCCTCCCGCAGGCGTTCGCCCTCCTTCAGGAGATAGGCCTTCAAGGCCGGGTCGTCGGTCTGCAGGATATCCGTCAGGGTCCGCAACAACCCAGTGAGGCGGCTGAAGGCGTCATTGACCTGGAAGAGCTGCTCGTCGGCCAGGATGGCGCCGCGGTCGGCCTTCTGCTGCAGAGGCTCAGACAGGCGCGAGATCTCATGGGCCAGCAGTTCCAGGCGGGTGAGGACCTCCTTCAGGGTGAGGCTTTCCGGATCCGGTTCCCGGGACGGCTGCCCCGGGGCCTCCTCCAGCCGCTGGAAGAAGGGGTCGATTTTCAGGGTGAACTCAGTCTGCAGGCGGGCCATTTTGTCCAGCTCGGCCTTGCTGTGCCGGTTGAAGGCGTGCCGGGCGGCGCCCAGCATCTCCCGCGCCAGGTCCACCAGCGGGCAGAGGTCTTTCAGGAGCCTTCTCAGCTCCCTGGTCTTTTCAGGCATGATTTTCTCCGAGAATAAAATGGCTTGGGCCGGGTAAGGGAGACCGCTCAGAGGACCAGGAGCAGCTTTTCCAGCACCCGCCTCGCCAGGGTGTGGGCGCTGCGACGGATGCCCATGGCCTTGGTCTGCTCCCCGATGAGGTAATTGCGCTGTTCCACGGGGTAATCGTCGGTGAGCACCTCCCGCTCCTTCCAGAGGATCCTGCCGCTCGGCCTCTCCTTGAGGGCCAGATCCACCCGGATGGTGACGCGGCGGACCAGGGACTGGTCAATGTCAAAGAAAGCCACCGAGGCGTATTCCACCGCGGTCACCTCCCCCTCCAGCACCAGATCGGCGGTCTCCTCCCGGGGGGTGAGGCGCCAGGCCCGGCTCTGGCCCAGGGTCTCGCTGAGGGCGTTGGCGAAGAGGGCCTCCAGGTTGACCTCGGTGGAGCGGTTCTTGAACAGGGGCACCGCCAGGCTGGGAGGCTCTCTCCCCGGCAGGGGCGCCGGCTCACTCCCCACCGGCCGGTAGCCGCAGCCCACTGCGGCCAGCAATAAGAACGCCACCACCCATTGGTAGGCAACCTGGGGCATGTCTTCCTCTGGTTGACGGGAGGGCCGGAAAGCCTGGCTCTCCCGCCCTCCCCTCACACTCCCCTTTCAGCCCCCCGATATGGGATTGGGGGAGGG
>CALEAV010000024.1 GCA_937943575.1 uncultured bacterium
GGGTCGTCGGCCAGGGGGTCGCCCACCATGGCCCAGGCCCGGGCCCGGCAGCCGCCGCAGACCCTGCGGTAGGGGCAGGCGTGGCATTTGCCGTGGTAGTCGTCCACCCCCCGGAGCCGGCGGAAGAGCTCGGAGTTCGCCCAGATCTCCGGGAAGGGCTGCTTCCGGACATTGCCGGCCACCAGGTCCAGGTAGCCGCAGGCCTGGACGTCGCCCCTGTAGGAGACAAAGGCGAACCCCTGCCCCCCCAGGCAGCCCTTGGTCATGGCCTCCATGCCGTGGCTCTGGGGGGTGATCCTTTCCCCCCGGGCGCGGGCGTCCTCCCGCCACAGGCGGTAGTATTGCGGCGCACAGGTGGGCTTGAGGTGGATGACCCCCTCCCTCTGCCTGGCCAAAAGCCAGCGCAGGGTCTCCTCGTATTCCGCCGGGGTGACCAGCTGGTCCGCCATCTCGGCGCCCCGGCCGGTGGGCACCAGCACAAAGACGTGGTGGGCGGCGGCCCCAAGTCTGATGGCCAGGTCATGGATGGCGGGCAGGTCCGCCAGGTTCTCCCGGGTGAGGGTGGTGTTCACCTGGAAGGGGAGCCCTGCCTCCGTGCAGGCGGCGATGCCCCGGAGGGCGCCCTCGAAGGCCCCGGGCACGGCCCTCAGGTCATCATGGCGGGCGGCGGTGGCCCCGTCGATGGAGATGGAGAGGCGCTGGATGCCCGCCTCCTTCAGGCGCCGGGCGATTTCGGGGGTGAGGAGGGTGCCGTTCACTGCCATGACCATGCGGTGGCCCAGGCCGTGGCCGTAGGCGGTGAGCTCGTAGATGTCCTCCCGAAGCAGGGGCTCGCCGCCGGTGAGGATGATGACCACCCGGCCCAGGGTGGCCACATCGGCCAGGAGCCGTTGCCCCTCCGCGGTGGTGAGCTCGCCGGGATAGGGCCCGCGGCTGGCCGCAGCCCGGCAGTGGCGGCAGTCCAGGTTGCAGCGCCTGGTGACCTCCCAGGCCAGGAGGCGCAGGGGAGGAATCTTGTCAGCCGGGGTGTCAGGTCTCATGGACTCTTCATCTTTGCCAGGGGAGCCGCCCGGGGATGACTTACTGCGGCAGCCAGGGGGAGAGCTCCTGCTCAATGTCCTCCTGGGACAGGCCGTGCCTCTGGGCCCAGTGGATGATGGACTCCAGATAGTTTTCCCAGGGTCTCTCCCGGCATATAAATGAGACCGGGGCACTCTTCGCCGTTCCGAAATCTGACCCTGACTTCGTCGGTAAAATAATATCCCCCGGCCCCCCTTTCGTAAATATCAAGGCTTTCCCGGTCGCTTTCAGTAATGTCCCCAATTATCCCCCAGGTGGCGGCATCCCCTTCAGGCACCACCGTGGCCACCCCCCCGGGAATTGATGACAGAACGGCAGCCCGGGAGCACTCCCACCCCCACACACCGTGCCCCGGGACCCCGGTAGGCCGTCTGCTCCTCATGGAGATCGGACCCGTAGGCCACCTACCCTTATCCTCCCGTGGCCATCAGTTTGGCGGCCGCCGGGGCAAAGTAGGTGAGGATGAGGTCGGCGCCGGCCCGCTTGATGGCGGTGAGGGACTCGAGCATGGCCGCAGTCTCGTCCAGCCAGCCCCGGGCCGCGGCGGCCTTGATCATGGCGTACTCGCCGGAGACCTGGTAGGCCGCCAGGGGCTGATCGAACTCGGCGGCCAAGGCGGCGATCACATCCAGATAGGGCAGGGCGGGCTTCACCATGAGGATGTCGGCCCCCTCCTCCACGTCCAGGGCCGCCTCCCGGAGGGCCTCCCGGGAGTTGGCCGGATCCATCTGGTAGCTCTTGCGGTCGCCGAACCGGGGGGCGCTCTCCGCCGCCTCCCGGAAGGGGCCGTAGAAGCTGCTGGCATACTTGACGGCGTAGGAGAGGATGGCCACCATCTCAAAGCCCCGCTCATCCAGGGCCTCCCGGATGGCCCCCACCCGGCCGTCCATCATGTCCGAGGGGGCCACCATGTCCGCCCCGGCCTCGGCGTGGGACAGGGCCACCTCCGCCAGCACCTCCAGGGTGGCGTCGTTGTCAATCTCCCCGCCCCGGACCAGCCCGCAGTGGCCGTGGGCCGTGTAGCCGCACAGGCAGACATCGGTGATGACCACCAGCTCCGGCAGGGCTTTCTTGAGGGCCCGCACCGCCTGCTGCACCGGCCCCTTGGGGGAGGCGGCCTCGGTGCCGGTGTCGTCCTTGCGGGCCGGGAGCCCAAAAAGAAGCACCGCCGGCACCCCCAGGTCCCAGACAGCCCTGGCCTCCTCCACCAGGAGGTCCGGAGAGAGGCGGCTGATCCCCGGCATGGCTTCAAGGGGCTGGCGCACCTTGCTCCCCGGCACGGCAAACATGGGGTAGATGAAATCCGCCGGGGTCAGGTGCGTCTCCCGCACCATGCGCCGGACGGCCTCGGTGCGCCGGAGTCGGCGGGGCCGAAAGACCAAGTCCATGCTTTCCCTCCCAACACGAGAGTCGCCCCCACCGTGGCGGCGGGATGGGAACCCCTGGCCTCCGGGGGGAGGGCCGGCAGCCGGCCTCCGCCCTCCTCCCGGCCCCGCCCCGCGGTGGCCCCGCCTCGCCGGCTGTGGGGCGGCGCGGGGTGCCGGCGCGGCAGCCCGGGGGCCAGGCCGGTGGGGGCCCGGGGTGAGACCTCAGTGCGGCGGCTGGCGGAGACCGGGCAAACTCCCCTGATTATCCGGCCTCAAGGCCGGGGTGTCAAGGCGGGGCCCCCCGGCAGGGGTGGTCAAGGGGGGCTGAGGGGGACCGTCACCTGCACGGTCCGGGAGGCGGCGCCGGCCGCCACGGTCACCGGCACGAGGAGACGCAGCTCCCGGATGAGGCACATGCCCTTGCCGTCGGTGCGGCAGAGGTTGAGGACCAGGTCCACCGTGAGCACGGTGCGGCCGGGCGCGGCCGTGAGGGGCAGGCTGAGGGGGAAGCGGGGGTGGCGCAGCGCCTCGTCGGCGGCAGGGGTGAGCTTAAGTACCCCCGGATCCCGGACGCTTAAGCGCACCGATTGGGGGGCGTCAGGGGTGAGCTGCCAGTCCGGGGACAGAGCCAGGCTCAGCTCCAGGGTCACTTCCCCGGGGGCGGTCTGCTGCGGGGCGAGCTCCCGCACTCCCTCGGGAGGGGCCGGGTGCGGCGTGGCGGGCGCGAGCATCAGAGCCAGCCACACCAGGAGACGCCCCGATCTTTTTGGAATCTTTAAGGTCATGGCCACCTCCCGGGGCCGCCTCCCCCCCTCCCCATCGGGAAGGGGAATGGGCCAAGGCGAGTGTAAGGGGCATCCCTGTCCCCCCGCGTCTGTGGGTCAATATACCAGCCTTGTCACACCGGGAAAATATTTTCGGCCCTCCCCATTCTTGACATTCCATGAGAAAACCGGTAAAAAAATGTGAATTTTGTCAGGCCCGCCGCGCCCAGGGGGGTGACACTCAACTTGGTATAAGCCTTACTAAATTTTCAAAGGAGGGTTCTGCCCATGAAAAGGGAGTTCCTGGTCCAGAATCCCCGGCCGGATGGATACCACATCATGCTGGAGCTGTTCGGCTGCGATCCGGAGAAGATCAATTCCCGGAAATATCTGCACAATCTGGTGAAAAGCGCCGTCAAGGCCGCCGGGCTCACCAACCTCGGCTCCCGCTTTCACCAATTCCAGCCCCACGGGGTCACGGGGTTCACCCTGTTGGCCCAATCCCACATCTCTTTCCACACCTGGCCGGAATTCGGCTACCTGGTGCTGGACATCTTCACTTGCGGTGACCAGGACCAGGCCGACATGCTGGCGAACCATTTCCTCAGGCGATTGAAACCCCAGTACGTGGACCAACAGGTGGTGCGCAAGGGGTTTCAGTATCCCAAGCAAGCGCAGGCCGCCAGTTAACCGGCGCTCCCCCGCCAGAAAAAGATTGACGCTGCCCCGGGTCATGGCATAAGTACAGGGCATGCCGGACCGGAAGGGAAGAGTATTGTCCATAAGGCTTGGCGGAGCTTTCCTCCTCTGCCTGGGTATGCTCTCGGTCGTGGGGGGCTGCGGCGGCCGGGCCCCGGTGATTCCCCCGCCGGCGGCCGAGGCCCCGCCCCCCGCCCCAGAGCGCTACGAAAATCAGGACCAGGCGCTTCTGAAGGCGGCCCTGCAGGGGCGCTACCTCTCCCCCAAAGAAGCCCTGGAGCTGAGCGACCGCCTCCTCACCGAGGGCAGCCCGGCCACCCGGGACCAGGAGACCATCGCCCGGCTGGAGCTCCTTCTGCTGGGGGCCCTGAAGCAGGAGGACCGGGCCTCCCGGGCCGGACTGCTCCGGAATCTGGGCATCGTCCGCTTTCACCAGAAGCAGTACAAATCCGCCCGCCAGGCCCTGCAGGCGGCCAACGAGATCAATCCCCGGGATGCCCGCACCCATTATTACCTGGCCCGCCTCTTTGCCCGGCAGGAGCAGATTTACCTCCGGCAGGGGCAGAAGGCCAAAGCCAGGCAGCAGGCCAAACTGGCGGAAATGGAGCTGGGCCTGGCCCGGAAGTTCGATCCCAGCAATCCCCTGTATCGCCAGAGCCTGAAGGAGAGCATACGCACAGAGTAGGCCCCGTGAAGATCGCCTGCCCCCACTGCGGCAACGATACGGATTTCTACGAAGTGGCCGAAGGCGTCACCATCACCACCTTCTATGTCCAAAATGATGATGGCAGCTTTTCGGCAGTGAGCGACGAATCGGAGATCCAGGGGGAGGTGCGCCTTTTCTGCGGCGAATGCCACAAGGAACTGAAGGAGTACTACAACCACTTCGTGGACATGCTGTTTTGACGCCGCGGTGATCCGGGAAGGAGGACCCGGCCGCCCGGGCCCACCGCCGCCGGGGTTCGGCGTGATGACCCCCGAAATTTGCGGCTCTGCCGCTGCCCCGACCCCCCGTTAAGACTCCGGGACAGGTCGGCAGTCTCGGCCACCCCTCCGGCCCCGGCAGCCCTGCATACGATCCCGGGTTGCTCCGCAGGGAGGCGCATCTAAGTCCCCCGGCCCCCCCG
>CALEAV010000025.1 GCA_937943575.1 uncultured bacterium
TAGGGGAAGGTGAGGAGAGGGAAGATGTAGTTGCCGATCTGCAGGATCGACAGGGCCACAAAATTGCGCCACAGACCACGGGTGTGCATGGAGAAAAAGTAAGGCGCTCACAACCCGGATGGCGGCTGGCCGCCCCCCCGACCGGTCAGCCGGCGCAGATCCTGGCGCCAGGGCTCCAAGGCGGCCTGGAATCTTTGCCTCCGGTCCCGGTCCTCCGGAGACTGGGGAAAAGCGCTAAAATGCTCGAAGATGAAAGCACTCAGGATCATGATGAGAAAAGTGGCTCCGGTAACGATGAGGAGGATAACCAGGCGCTTGGGATAGGACTTCTTTTCCGGGGGCTTGGCGTGGTCCACCACCTGCAGCACCAGGGCGTCCCGGGCGTGGTCCAGCCGGGCGATCTCCGCCAGCTTCGAGAAGACCCGGTACAGCCCTTCCTGATAGCGGACCTCCCGGTAGAGGCGCAGATATTCCAATCCGAGTGTGGGGAGCTTGCTCACCGCAATCATGACCTGGCTGGCATCCCCGGGGCTGCTCTCCGGGCCTTCCGCTTGTCTCAGCTTCTCCCTCAGGGCCTTCAGCTCCGTCTCCACCTGCTGGACTTGGAAGTTAAAGGGGGTGGCCCATTGTTTATAGACCTGCAGCTCCACTTCCCGAAAGTCGATGGCTGCCTTGAGGCTGGCAATATACTCCAGCATGCTCCGGGTCTGGGCGTCCGGTAACAGGACGATGTTTTTTTCGCTGAACTGCCTGAGCTCCTCCTCGGCCTTGGCCAGGCGCAGGCCGGCTTCCCGGCGTTCCCTTTCCAGGAAGGTCAGTCGTTCAGAGGCCTCCTGGTCCGCCATTTCTCGCAGCAGGTTGGCTAATTCCTCCAGGTAGGCGTTGGCGATCGCCGCAGCTTTGGCCGGCTCGCGATGGGTCACCTCCACGGCGATCAAGCCGTGCCGGGTGGATCGGAATTTGGCGATCTTTTCCAGTTCTGAGCGGGCGTCCTCGATGTAGGTGGCCTTGAACTCCTTGCGCAAATCGAAGCGGGCAATAATCCGGTCGGAAATGGTCTCACTCTGCAGCAGGCCCAGATAAAAATCCCCGGGACTTTTCAGGCCCAGGAGGCTTTCGGCAAAGCCGCTCAGGGCGCCGAAGGCCGCCCGGCCTGGAATCATAGCTCCTCCCAGGCCCTCCGTGATCTGCGCACTCAACGTGAGGTTCTGCTGGGGAGGCACAATGCGGGCGGTGGCAGTGTATTTTTTGGGCAAAAGAAACACCACCAGCAGGGTGAGCAGGCCGACGATCAGGGTGGTGTAAACAATCTTTCGACTATGTCGCGCCAACACGACCGCATAGTCCAACAGGTGGACGTCTTCCAGCTGGCGGACCCTTTCATCCTGCGTGTTCATCATGACTCACCGAGACGGATCGCCCACCCCTTCTGGGCGGCCAAAGAGGAAGTGTGTATGGCGCCCCCTGCGGGGGGAAAAACAGTATGGCGCCAATTGAGAACCTCACAAGACGGCTGGCGGTGAGTCCAGGGACCTTTGGCTTGACCCGCAGGCGCCGGGACCACCAGGGTGACACAGATTCCGGCGAGCCGCCGGCTTGACCCAGGCCCGCTTCATCGGCTAGAATAGGCCACACTGCCCCCGATCGAGAGCATTTCATGGCTTGTGTGCGTTTGGCCCCATTCATCCTCTGTCTGGTGTTTGCCGGGGCGGCCGGCATGAACCCGGCGGCGGCCCCGGCTGAGGAGGTGCTCCGGGTGACCCGGAAGGGGGTGATCTACTATTACTTTCCCAGCCGGGGGGGCGCCGACACGGGCCGCCTCCACCGCCTGCCGGTGCCCTCGAAAGGGGCGCCTGCCATCTCGGCCCGGAAGATCCCGCCCCAGCAGCTGGCGCCCCACATCGAGCGGGCCGCCCGGGAGCATGGCCTGCCCCCGGCCCTCATCAAGGCCGTCATCCGGGTGGAGTCGGGCTTCAATCCGGCGGCCACCTCCCCCAAGGGCGCCCAGGGCCTGATGCAGCTCATGCCCCAGACCGCCGGCGAGGTGGCGGTGGCCGACCCCTATGACGTGGAGCAGAACATCTGGGGCGGCAGCCGTTACCTGGCGCGCCTTCTGGCCCGCTTCAACTACCGCCTGCCTTTGGCCCTGGCGGCCTACAACGCCGGCCCGGGGCGGGTGGAGCGCCGCCAGGACATCCCCCCCATCCCCGAAACCCAGCAGTTCGTCCGCCAGGTCTGCGCCGAATTCCTGAAATACCGTTCCCAGGAAAAGACCGCCCCGCCTGCCCGGCCCTGAGGGCTTCCAGCCGCGGGTGCCTCCCTGTGCGGAACAATCGCCCCGGAGGGGCTGGCCGTCCAGGAGGAGAGGGGGCGGCAATGATGACCACGCCGGCGACAGGGGCTTGACTTTCCTCTGCTAAAGATAACGGTGCCTCGTCGCCTCGATATGTTTGAACATCCAAACACGCCCGCCCCGTGTCTTGTACGCCTCCGACTCCCCCCAGCAACGCCGGAGAACCTTGCGTCAAACAAACTCCGCTTCTTCGGGGACTTCGGACAGCTCCAGTTCCCTCCGGCCATCCTCTGTGAGGTGCGCTGCCAAGGATTGCCCCGGGAGCTGGGGCTCAGTGCACACCTTTTTGGTCTCATGCAGCGGCGTGGGCACCTTATCGGGAGAGACTTCTTCCTCTTCCGGCTCCTGATGCCCCGCCTGGTCCAGACTCACCGGCGTTCCCGCCGGCACCATCCGCAACAGAACCGACCGGTGAACGCCACCTGGCACTGCCGGTTCCGGCACCAGAGGTTCACCCGGATGAAGGGCTCCCCCTGAATATCCCGGTAACGGGACCCCATCCGGTCCTCATGGCAGAAAGGTCAGAGGATCTCACCCATGCTCCCGCTCTCCGTTGCCCCCACCTGTCCCCTCTTCCGCTCCTGCCTCAGAGGAACCCTCATCCAGGTGTGGTTCCCCCTGACAGGATAACCGGGGATTGCCGGCGCCTCCCCTTTCTGCCCCCGGCCCTGGCCCACGACCTGACGTCCAGAGGCGCCGGCTCAGTTCCGCAGGCCCACGATGATCACCCCGGCCGTGAGGGCGATCTGGGAGATGATGGTGACGATGTCCTTGAAGGGCTTCAGCCAGGTCACCTTCTCCAGCCTTTCCGGCACCACCACCGTATCGCCGGGGTCCAGCCTGAGCGAGCCCACCCCGCCCAGGTGATGGACATACTGGTAGCCGTCCCAGGTGTGGCCGAACCCCAGGCGGCCAAAGGAGCTGCGGCCCACCGCTGAGCCGTTGGCCTTGATGACATAGACATTCTTCATGTCCCCCACCTTGTTGGCGCCCCCGGCCATGCGGATGTAGTCGTTGACGGTGGCCTGGGAGGCGTAGGCCACCGCCGAGGGGCTGAAGACGGCGCCCAGCACCGACACCGTGCCGGGATTCTGGGGCACCACCAGCTTGTCGCCGTCCATCAGGGGGATGTCATTCACCGTGCCCCGGATGCGCTCCGGGTCATCCACCCGCACGATCACCCGCCCCAGGGGCTCGATGGCCCTGAGGCGTCCCAGGAGCTGCTGCTGCAGTTTGGCGAAGTACTCCGCCCGGCGCACCTCCTCCGGCTCCAGGGCCTGCTGCGTCTGCCCGGAGTAGTAGGCCAGGGTGATGGCTTCGGCCTGGTCCAAAGCCTTGGCCAGCTCCTCCTTCTGCTGCTTCTTCACCGAGGGCCGGGTGAGCACGGCGCCGAAGGGATAGGCTGAGGAGGTGAAGCCCCCCACCCGGGTGAGGAGGGAGCTCAGGGTCTCGCCCTTGCGGATGGCGTAGGTGCCGGGGTACTTGACCTCGCCCTCCACCACCACCGTCTTGTAGACATCCCACTCGGGCAGGGGCCGCACAAAGAGATAATCGTTGGGCTGCAGGCGCACATTCTCCCGGGGGTCGTCGGCCAGGGCCCGCTTCAGGTTCACGGTGAGCTGGGAGGAGGTGGTGCCGGAGGAGGAGGTATGGAAGCGGGTGATCTCCAGGGCCTCGGTGCTGGCATGGTGGAGGAGGCCCCCCGCCAGCTGCACCAGGTCCTTGACCCGCATGTTGTCGGTGAGGCCGTATTCGCCCGGCAGGCGCACCGCCCCGGCGATGGCCACCTTGCGCTCCACCAGGGCCGGCACCTTGAAGACCCGGACAAAGTCGCCGTCCACCAGCATCACCCCCGGGGTGGGCTGCCGGAGGACTTTTTCCAGGTCGTCCTCGAAGAGCACCATCTCCTGCCGGTCCTTCACCCTGAGCACCTGCACCCGCCCCTTGAAGGCGGTGTCTCCCAGACCCCCGCAGAGGGTGAGGAGGTCCTTCAGAGTCTTTTCGTGCTTCAGTTCAAAGATGCCGGGCACCTTGATGGGGCCGCCCGCCTCCATGCGCCGGCTCATGGCCACCTTCTGGCCGGCCTCCTTCAGGGTGAGGCCGAAGCGCTTCTTGAAGTATTGGTTCTCCGCCTGCTCCCCCTGTTTCAGCCAGGAAGCCGTGGGGCCCCGGGAGGGTCTTTCGGGTTCCGCCTTGTGGACGTTTTCCGGCGGCATTGGGATGCCCCCCGGGGTCTGGCGCAGAAGGTCCTCCAGGCGGCGTTTGCGCTGCACCGGGTCTTCGCCGGTGACAATGCGCCGGGACTCCTGGGACTTCCAGTTGATCTCCACCGGTTCGGTGATCTTCATCTGGCGCATGAGAGCGGATTCCTCCTCCAGCTCCATGCGGGCCAGGATGGTGAGCTCCTCCTCCAGTTCGCCGGGGGTCTTGGGGGTGCCGATGGCCACCAGGGGCCCCACCGGGGGGATGAAGATGACATCGCCGTTCATCAGGCGGATGTCCTTGGTCTTGTCTCCCTTGAGGAGGAAGTCATACATGTCGAAGTGGGCCACCACCCGGTTTCCCCGGCGCACCTCGATGTTGCGCATGGAGCCGGACTTGGCCGGGCCGCCGGCGGCATAGAGGGCGTTGACCACCGTGGCCAGGGAGGAGACCGAGTAGCTCCCGGGCATGCGGGCCTGGCCCACCACAAAGACCTGGATGGTGCGCAGGTTGTCCAGGGTGACGCTGAACTGGAAGTTCTTGTATTGGCGGGAGAGCTCCCGCTCCATCACCGTCTGCAGCTGCCCGTAGGTGAGGCCGCTTACGTGGATGACCCCCACCTGGGGGACGGTGATCTGGCCCTGGCGGTCGACGGGGAGGGTGTATTCCCCCTGGACGCTGCCCCACAGCACCAGACGGACGGTGTCCCCCGGGCCGATGATGTAATCCGGCCCCACGGGCACGTCCTGGAGGGGGAGAAAAGTGGTGGGGGGCTGGGAGAAGAAGCTGTAGCCGTACTGGCGGACAAACATCATCTGGTCCCAGGCCCGGCGCTCAATGGCGGAGATCTCCTCCGGCTGTTGGGGCGCGGTGGTCAGCACCTGGGGTGGGGGCTGGGGCACCACCCGGGGCCGGCCCAGGGCGTCCACCCCGGGCTGGCCGGGCCTCAAGCCCGGGGGCAGGGTGACCCGGGGGCCGGGCATGCTGGGGACGGGTCCCGGGGTGGTGGAGGGTCCCACCCGCTGGAGATAAAATTGCGCCTGCTCCTCCAGGTCCTGGTCCATCTGGGCCCGGGCCGGCGCCACGGGCAGGAGAAGCAAAAGGAGGATTTGCAGCCAGCAAACAAACTCTTTCATGACCATGGAGCCGTCCCTGAGAGAGAAAGACCTGTGGGCATGTGGCGGCCCTTATTATGGGGGAGAAATCGGGGGCCGGCAAGGGAAAAGGACAACGTCCGGGGCCCCGAACGGGAGGCGGGGCCGGGGATGGCATCCGGCAGCAGAAAATGGAGCCGGCAGGCCAGGTTGTCCAGCATCAGCCTCCGGATGACCTCCGGTCCGGTCCAGTAATCCTCCCGGGAGGGAAAGGGAGGGCAGTTCACCACGATGCCTTTGGGGTGCCCCGCCACCCGGGAGCCTGCCGCCTGCCAGACGGGTCTGCCGTCCGCAACCCGGAAGAGGGTGAGGGAAAGGTGGATCACCGCGTGGCTGATGGACTGGGGCGGCGCCTGGGGAGCCGCCGGCCCGGCCCACAGCAATCGCCCCCGGCCCGGGGTGAGGTGGCGGACGACCTCCTCCAGGGTGTAGGAGCGGAACTGCGCCCCCACCGGGGCCCGCTCCGGCCGGGAGACATAGAGGGTGGGGCCGTAAAAGCCGAGGAGGCAGGCGTCCACCTCGGGGGTGAGGAGCCGCTGCCGGGCGAGGAATTCCGACACCGGCATCCCCGCGGGGGCCAGGGCCTCGGCGGACAGCAGGACGGGCTCATACCCCCGGCGCCTCAGGGCGTTGAGCACGGTATCGGCCACCTCCTCCTCCAGCCCGGCCACATCCACCGCCCGGGGTTCGGGTTCCTTGCGGGGTTCCAGGCCGCCGAAGAACGGGGTGTCGCCGGTGATGAAATCATTGTCCAGGCGGGGCTGCCCCGGGAGCTGGCGGTAGGCGGGCCAGTGCCGCAGAAGCACCGCCACCCGGGTGAGGCCGCGATATTCGGGGGCACTGCGGGTGTAAGGGCGGTTGCTCATGCCCGTGCAGCCAACCGCCACCGCCAGCAGGACCGCCACCGCCGCCGGGGGATGGGTAAGGAACAGGAAGGCACGGCGCAGATAAAAGGGGACCCTCATGTATGCGGGGGAGTCTCCTCCCTTAATGATGCATCCGCCACCCAACCGCTACGGTGAGGGGACCGGCGGCCTCGGCCCGGAACGACCCCCTCTGCGGGCCCTGGAGAGATGCCCGCGTTTCGGCTCCCTGAGGCCCGGTGACGCCATGATTGTGACACGGGGCCGGCGACCTGTCAAAATTTTTCCCGGCAGGCGAGGGAGTGCCGGCCTGGGGGCGACGATTTTGCTTGACAAGCAGCCTCCGGCCTCTCAGAATTCCCCCTAATATTCCTTCATATTTTACTTAAAAAATTATCAGGGAATCCCTGAGAAGGAGAAAATTTGCCGCCGGCCTTTAGTAGGGGCGTCAACCTGCCGATAAGGAGGGTGAGGGAGGGTGGCCATGTCCTACGCGCTCGTCTTTTACCTGGGTGTGGTGGTGGGGACTTTTCTGGGTGTGGCTATCATGTGCCTGCTGGCCATCAGCAAGGAACCGGCCGGCGACAAGGAATTGTCCTCGCACCGCTGACCGCCCGGCACCGGGGGCCGCCGAAGGGGGCCTCCCGGGGAGGGGGGCTTGGTGACATGGAGCCCGGGGCCGGCAGGAAGGGGCGCTTCGGCCGGCGCCGGAGGAATCCTGCCGGTGGACTGAAGGGAGCCCGTTGCAACCGCAGCAAGGGTGGGCTCCAGTGGCATCTCGGCCGGCGCCGCCGGGATTCCTGCGGGTCGGCAGAGAGGGGCCCGCAAGGCCGGGGGTCCCCGGAGGAACATGGCCGGCGGGGCCTCGTCATCCGTGGCGGCGCCCCGCCACGGCCGGGCCGGACACCGATCCCTTCCCCTCACCATCCCCAAATGGGCAGACCGCCCCGGACAGGCCCCGGAGGTCGGTGCGAGGCGATTCACTGCAGGTCATCGTCCCCCCTAAAGACGCCTTTCCGGGCGACGGGACGCCGGAGCTCCGGCATCCCTGGCCCGGGGAGGCCGCCCCCTTCCGCCCCCCGCCCGGCCTTGCTGTCCCCGCACGTACGATGTGATATACTAGCGGCTGGGGCCGCTTCCGGCTGGCAAGCGCCGTCGGGCCCGCCCCTCCACACCCCTGGGGCCCCCCCGAGGAGAGGAGACGCGCATGAGTCCCCTGCCCGCCGCCCTGAAGGCCTGGGAGCCCATCCAGCCCTTCCCGGGCCTGTCGGTGCGCTTCCTGAAGGAGAGCCGCTGCCTGCCGGTGAAGCAGGAAGACGGCCGGGTGCTTCTGGCCATGGCCGACCCCGGCGACCTGGAGACCCGCCGCACCCTGGAGGCGGTCCTGGCCGTCACGGTGGAGCCGGTCCAGGTGCCCGAGGAGGCCATCCTGGAGGGCATCGAGGCGGTTTATCTCCCCGGCAGCGCCATGGCCCGCCTGGTGGACGGCCTGGAGCAGGAGGAATACGAAGGCCCCCAGGAGGAGACCGCCGAGATCGGGCACTTGCGGGACATGGCCCGGGAGGCCCCCATCATCCAGCTGGTGAACCTCCTCATCTCCCGGGCCATCGAGATCGGCGCCAGTGACATCCATCTGGAGCCCTTCGAGAACCAGTTCCGGGTGCGCTACCGCAAGGACGGGGTGCTCTTTGACGCCGAAAGCCCGCCCAAGGCCCTGGAGCCGGCGGTCATCTCCCGCCTGAAGATCATGGCCCGCATGGACATCGCCGAGCGGCGCCTGCCCCAGGACGGCCGCTTCCGCCTCAAATTCCAGGGCCGGGACATCGATTTCCGGGTCTCCACCCTCCCCAACCTCTTCGGCGAAAGCATGGTGATCCGCATCCTGGACCGGGAGCGGGTGGTCCTGGACCTGGAGCGCCTGGGGTTCCCGCCGGACACCCTGGCGGAGTTTGACCGCCTCATCCACAAGCCCTACGGCATGATCCTGGTCACCGGGCCCACCGGCAGCGGCAAGACCACCACCCTCTATGCCGCCCTGGAGCGCATCAACTCGGTGGACAAAAAGATCATCACCGTGGAGGACCCGGTGGAATACCGGGTGGCCGGGGTCATCCAGATGCAGGTGAAGCCGGACATCGGCCTCACCTTCGCCCGGGGCCTGCGGCACATCGTGCGCCAGGACCCGGACGTCATCCTGGTGGGGGAGATCCGGGACCGGGAGACCGCGGAGATCGCCATCCACGCCGCCCTGACGGGCCACCTGGTCTTCAGCACCCTGCACACCAACGATGCCCCGGGGGCGGTGACCCGTCTTTTGGAGATGGGCATCGAGGATTATCTTTTGGCCTCGGCCCTCCTGGGGGTGCTGGCCCAGCGCCTGGTGCGCCTGATTTGCCCCCAGTGCAAGGTGCCGGCGCCGCCCGGGGAGGGGGTGGCGGCGGTGGAGGGCGCCACCGTCTACCTGGGCCGGGGCTGCGAGGCCTGCGCCCACACCGGCTACCAGGGGCGCACCGGCATCTATGAACTCCTGCTGGTCAACGACGACCTGCGCCGCCTCATCCTGAAGCGGGCCGACGCCGTGACCCTGCGTCAGGCGGCCCAGCAGGCGGGCATGCGGTCGCTGGCGGCCGACGGCTGGGCCAAGGTCAGGGCTGGCCTCACCACCCCCCAGGAAGTGCTCCGGGTGACCCACGACTAGCCATGCCCCTGTTTTATTACCGGGCTGTGGATGCGGCCGGCAACATCATCACCGGCAACCTGGAATCCCGGGAGGAGGCCCAGGTGGTGCAGCACCTGCACCAGGGCGGCCTCATCCCCCTGGAGATCTCCCGGGAGGAGCCCCGCCGGGGCCTCAAGGCCTACCTCCCCCGGCGCCGGCGCCTGAGCCGCTCCGAGCTCGTCCTCATCACCCAGGAGCTGGCGGTGCTCCTCAGGGCGGGCCTGCCCCTGGACCGCAGCCTGCGGATCCTGAGGGACACCAGCCGCCGGGTCGGCCTCAAGGCGGTCCTGGACCAGCTCCTCCGGGACGTGCAGGCGGGCAAGGCCTTATCTGAAGCTCTGGGGCGCTTTCCCGATTTCTCCCCCTTCTACCTCAGCCTCATCCAGGCCGGGGAGACCGGGGGCTTTCTCGAGGTGGCCCTGGAGCGCTTGGCGGATTATCTCAAGGCCGTGGGGGAGTTTCGCCAGCATCTCCTCACCAGCCTCATCTACCCGGGGGTCCTGGCCTTGGTGGGCGGGGGCACCATCCTCCTCATGCTCACCTATGTGGTGCCCCGCTTTGAGGTCTTCTTCAAGGAGATGGGGCAGACCCTGTTCTGGAGCACCCGGCTGCTTTTGTGGGCCAGCGGGGTGTTCCTGGACTGGTGGTGGCTGGGGGGTCTGGGGCTGGCGGTGACGTTTTTGGCGGCCCTGCGCCTGCTGCGCACTCCCGCCGGCCGGCTGGCCCGGGACCGCTGGCAGCTCAAAGCCCCCTTGTTGGGGGAGCTCACCCGGCAGGTCTCCGCCGCCTTTTTCGCCAAGACCCTGGGCACCCTCCTCAAGGGGGGCGTGCCCCTGGTGCAGTCCCTGGAGGTGGTCACCGGCTCGGTGAGCAACCGCCACCTCTCCCAATCCCTGGAGACGGTGGCGGAGGAGGTGAAAAAGGGCCAGAGCCTGTCGGGCCTGCTCCGGAAATCCGGGCTCTTCCCGGAGCTGTTCCTGCAGATGATCGCAGTGGGGGAGGAGACCGGCCAGTTGGGGGACATGCTGCTTAGGGCGGCGGACTCCCTGGAGGGGGAAGCCCGCAGCCAGGTGCGGCGCCTCCTGGCCTGGCTGGAGCCCGCCCTCATCCTCACTATGGCGGCAGTGGTGGCCTTTCTCATCATTTCCCTGTTGCTGCCGATTTTGAATCTCTATGAGATTTCACTGTAAGGGGCGAAGGGATTGCGGGGGAAGGGGCCAGGGGTCATGGCCTTCCCCCCTCTTTCCCCCCCTCTTTCCCCACCTCATGCGGGGGGTGGGGAGGAGAGTCTGGGAGGGCGGGGGACGGCGTTCCCCCCGGCCCTCCCTCAGGGGCATTAACCGGGTAGTACCGGGAGGCAAAGGTGGCCAACAGACAACGGCGACGTGAGGCGGGCTTCACCCTCATCGAACTCATGGTGGTGCTCTTCATCCTGGCGCTGTTGGCGGCGCTGGTGGGGCCCAAGTTCATCGGCCAGGTGGGCAAGGCCAAACCCAAGGCCGCGGCGGTGCAGATCCAGATGCTGGCCAACGCCCTGGACCTCTTTTACCTGGATGTGGGGCGCTATCCCACCACCGAGGAGGGCTTGCAGGCCCTGGTGAAGAACCCCGGCACCCTGCCCCAGTGGGCCGGGCCGTATCTGGACAAGGGCGTGCCCAAGGACCCCTGGGGCCGGGACTATGTCTACCGCTTCCCGGGCACCCACGGCAACGCCTATGACCTTTACTCCCTGGGGGCCGACGGCGCCGAGGGGGGTGAGGGCGAAAACCGGGATATCACCAATTGGCACAGCGAAACCCCCTGACCTGGCGGGCCCGGGGCTTCACCTTCCTGGAGCTCCTGGCGGTTTTGGCCATCATGGCCCTGCTCATCGGGCTGGTGTCGCCCCAGCTCTATGGCGGCCTGGAGCGGGAGCGCTTCCGGGCGGCCATGAGAAGCTTTGCCGCCGCCCTGCGTCTGGCCCGGAGCGCCGCGGTGACGGACCGCCAGCCGGTCAGGGTCCTGGTGGATCTGGAGCAGGGGCGCTGGTGGCTGGAGGGCGGCAGCCGGGGAGGGGGCTGGCCGCCCGGCACCCGCATCACCGACGCCGCCCTGGTGTGGCCCGATGACGGCCGCCGCCGGGGGTATCTGGTCTTTTACCCGGACGGCAGCTCCAGCGGCGGCCGCCTCCTCCTGATGGACCGCCGGGGGCGCACCTTTTCGGTGAGCATCGACATCGTCACCAGCCGGGTGGAGATGGCGGCCGGCGGCTGAGGTGGCATGCGGCGCCGCCACAGAGGTTGCAGCGCCATGGGTCAAGAACGAGTGGTTCCCCCTGCTTTCTGCCTGCCCAAACCGCAGCGGAGAACCCGGGGCTTCACCCTGCTGGAGGTCCTGGTCTCCCTGGCCCTCATGAGCCTCCTGGCCGCGGTGCTCCTCCAGGTGATGACCTTGGGGCTCCGGGCCCAGCGGGCCGGCCAGATGCGGATCCAGGCCCTGGAGGTGGCCGGCAATCTCCTCCAGGAGTTCACCCGGGAAGAGGGGATGCGCCTTAGCGCCGGACGCCGCACCGGTAGTCGGGGGCCCTTTGTGTATGAGCTGGTGGTGGAGCTCCAATATGCCCTGCCCTTGGAGGGCCGCCCGGAGATCCAGGTGGCCTGCTATCTGGTGCGCCTCACCGTCTCCTGGGAGGAGCAGGGCCGGCCCCGCAGCCTGGCCCTCACCACCCTGCGCACCCAGGCCCAGAGGGGGTGAGGCAGACATGGGGCCGCCCTCCGCCTCCCGGGGCTTCACCCTCCTGGAACTCCTCCTCTCCCTCCTGTTGGTGGGTCTGCTGGGCCTGGCCGCCTATGGGCTCCTGCACCTGGTCATCAAGGGCAGCCGCCATGGGGAGGCGGCCATCGCCACCCTGCAGCAGCTGCGCCTGGCCCGCCACTACCTGGAGCGCAGCCTGGGCTCGGCGGTGCCCCGGATGGAGGGGCCCGGGGAGTGGCCCTATTTCGTGGGGGAGGCCCAGGAGCTGAAGTTCCTCACCCCGGTGCCCCTCCAGGCCCATATCCCCGGGGGGCTGTATCACCTGCGGGTTCTGGCCGCGGTGGATGAGAAAGGCCGGGACTGCCTGGCGGTGGAGGAGCTCAAGGCCCATACCTGGCTCAAGGAGCCGGACCGTACCGAGACCCGGCATTTCCTCCTCACCGGGCTCACGTATCTCCGCTTCACCTACCTGGCGGGGGGGGAGGAGTTCTCCACCTGGCACGCCGACCTCCAGATGCGCCTCCCCGAGCGGGTGCGGGTGGAGGTGGCCCTGGCGGACCGGCAGCCCCACCAGTGGCTCATTCCTTTGCGCCTCATGGAGGCCGTGGAGCCCGACGAGACGGGAGGGGAGGAATGACCTGCGGGCAGGAGCGGCATTGCGGCGGGGGGCCGGTTCTCAGGCCTGCTGCGCCGGCAGTGGCTGCCCGACCCCGCCGATGGCCACCCCATGCCGGCGAGGCGCCGGGTCCAACGGCGTCTCCTCCCGGGGAGCGGGGCATCGTGCTCCTCATGGTGCTCCTCCTCCTGGCCCTGGTGAGCGTCATGGTGCTGGGTTTCGCCCAGGAGTGGCGCCTGGAGCTCCTGGTGGCCCGCAACCAGGTCCTGGCCCGCCAGGCGGCGCTTCTGGCGGAGGGAGGGGTGTATTACGCCCTGGGCAAGCTGGTGCAGGCCCAGCAGGAGGGGCGCCGCGCCCCCCAGGCCGCCCTGGGGGAGGCCCCCGCGGAGCTCTGGCGGGGGGACGGGACCACCCGGGAGCTGGCCGTGCCCGAGGGCCGGGTCCTGGTCCGGGTGACCGACGAATCCGGCAAGATCAACCTCAACCAGGCGCCGGAGCCGCTCCTCCTCCGCCTTCTGGAGGTCGCAGGGGTGGAGGGCGACAAGGCCCAGGCCCTGGTGGACGCCCTCATCGACTGGCGGGACCCGGATGACAACCCCCGGCCCCAGGGCGCCGAAAGCGACTATTACGCCCGTCTCACTCCCCCCTATCCGGCCAAGAACGGGCCTCTGGATGTGGTGGAGGAGCTTTTCTGGATCAAGGGGTTTGACGGGGGGCGGCTTTTGGGGCTGCGGGATCTGGTCACCGTGCAGAAGACCGGCCGGGGGGTGAACCCCAATGCCGCGCCCCTGGAGGTCTTGCGGGCCCTGGGATTTACGGCCGAACAGGCCCTCACCATCGTCCAGGCCCGGCAGGCGGCGCCCCTGCGCAACCGCCGGGAACTGGATCAGCTCTTTGTGGGCCTGACCACCCTGCGCCTGCCGGTGCCCCTGACCTTCCGCTCGTCGCAAATCTTTGAAATCGTCTCCACGGGTGTGGTAGATTACCCGCGGGGGGGCGCGCAGCACACCATCCGGGCCATCGTGCGCATCAATGTCACCCTGCCCCGCCCTTGGGAGTTTTTGCTGTGGAACGACGATTATCGGGGCTGAGAGCCGCGGCGGCGGCAGAGTTGGAACCCGGCGGGGTCCGCTCCTTCTGGCGCACCTTCAGCCGGGAGATCCAGGCCGGCGCCGGCAGTGTGGGGGCTTACTATGACCGCCGCACCCTGACCCTGGTGCATCTGGAGAAGGGCCTGGCCGGCTCCAGGCTCAGGCAGGTGGCCACCCTCCCGGTGCCCGCCGGGGGCCTCACCGCTCTGACCCCGGAGGTGCGGGAGCTGATCCGGGCCTGGGGGCTGGAGAATCCCCCGGCGGGCCTGGCGGTGAGCCCCCGCCTGGGGCTGGTGCGCCCGGCCACCCTGCCGGCCGCCGCCAAGGCCAACCTGGCCCGGGTGGTGGGCTATGAAATCGACCGCTTCCTGCCCTTGAGCCCCGAGCAGCTGGTCTTTGACTACCAGGTGGTGCAGGAAACGGAGACCGAACTCCATCTCCTGCTGTTGGCCCTGCCCCGGGCGGTGGTGGAGGACTGGCTGAGCCTGTGCGGTGGTGCGGGTTTGAGTCCGGTAACGGTGGAGCCCGGACCCCTGGCCGGAGCCAACGCCTGGGCGCTGGTGCAGGGGCGCCTGCCATCGTCTTTTCTCCTCCTGGCCGCGGAGGGGCCGGACTTTGATCTCCTGCAGTTCAGTCGGCGGCGCCTGAGGGGGTGGCAGGCCGGAAAGCTGAGCACGGGCACCACCCTGAAGGAGCTGATCCCTCAGGAGAGCCCCCCGGAGGCGGCGCCCCAGGCCCTCTATCTGCTGGGCGGCGCCTCCCTGCCGGCCGCCCTTAGGGCCGGTGTCGGGGACGCCCCCATGCCGGTGGCGACGGAGGCCCAGGTGGTCCTGAAGGGGGCCGCAGCGGGAGCCGCCACCACTCCCGAGATCCTGATGGCGGTGGGCGCGGCGCTGCGGGGGGTGGGGGGGGTGCCCTTTGCCGTCAACCTGCTGCCGGAGGAGCAACGAGCCACCCCTCAACTGACAGGTTTGCTCCTGACCCGGTTTTTCTCCCTTTTACTTTTGGGTCTCGTTGTGGTATGGTCAGCCAGCATTTTTATCCACTCCCGCATCACCCTGGCCCGGGTGGAACGGCAGGTGGCGGAGCTGGCTCCCGCAGTACGGGAAGTGGAGAAGCAATTACAGAATACCCAAAACCTCCTGAAGCAGTATGACGACCTGAAGCGGCGGATGGAACAGTATCCTCCCCCGTTGCAGATTCTGCGTGAACTGACGCAGATTATTCCTGATCATACGCATCTTTATTCATTCCGGCTCAGCAAAGGGCAGGTGGAACTGAGCGGCAAATCCGCTTCCGCCTCCGAACTGATCAACCTGTTGGAAAGATCCGGCCGCTTCACCAAGACCGAGTTTGTCAGTCCCATTGTCACGGATGAGACGGGCAGTGAAATCTTCAAGATTAAAGCAGATATTAAAGGAGCAGGCCGCAGCTCTTGAGCGGCTCTCGCCCTGGCGGCGCCGGCTGGTGCTGGCCGGCACCGCGGTGGCGGCAGTGCTGCTTCTCTGGGTGCTGGTGATCTCTCCGCTGCTGAGTCTGGAGGAAAGCTGGAGCCAGGAGCTCCGGCAGAAACAGCTCCTGTTGGCCAGGTATCAGGCCCTGCACAAGGATAAAGCCCTGGTGGCCAGGGCGGTCCAGCAGGCGAAACAGGCAGTGGAGCAGGCCGAGGCGGCGCTGTTGAGCGGCGGCAGTCCCGCCGTGGCCTCCGCCGATCTCCAGGAGATCATCAAGAACCTGACCAGAGGCCTGGGGATCCAGGTGACCAGCACCAAGGTGCTTCCCCCCCAGGAATCCGGGCCCTACATCCAGATTCCGGTGGAATTGCAGCTGGCCCTGAGCACCGATCAGCTGGTGAATCTCCTCTATGGCCTGGAGACTCACCAGAGACTGCTGGTGGTGAGCCAACTGGAGGTCAACGCCCCCCGGCGCCGCCCGCCGGTGCCCGGAGCCCAAAGGGCTGAGCCGGCGCCCCTGCGGGCCGTGATGGTGGTGGAGGGGATCATCAAGAAGGGGGCCGGCGCCTGATGGGCCGCCTGAATTTTCTGCTCCTGGCGGGTCTCCTCCTCCTCAACCTGCTGTTGGTGGCGGCGGTGGGCCGGGTGTGGTTCGGGGGCGAGGAGGCGCCGCAGGAGGCCCGGGGCCGGGTGGCCCTGCCCCAGGTGCAGCCCCTGAAGACCCGGGAGCCCCAGGAGCGTTTCCAGGTGGTGGTGGCCAAGGACCTCTTCAGCCCCGAGCGGCAGGGGGGAGCGGCCGCCGGCCCGGTGAGGCTGGCGGGCACCGAGGACTTTCAGCTCCTGGGCACCCTGATCGTCGGGGCCGACCGGGCAGCCCTCATCGCCCAGGGGCCCAAGGGCCGGCAGAAAATCCAGGTGGTGCGGGAAGGGGAACAGTGGCAGGGCGTCCGCCTGGTGGAAATCTCCAAGGACGCAGTGGTGCTGGAGGGCAAAGACGGCCGGCGGACCCTGGGCTTCCCCCGCAAATGACCGTGGCCGCCGGGGAGATGCGGGGCCCAGGTCAAGGCAGGGGGACATGCTGCTTCAAGGGGGGGAATTATGGATGCCCATAAGATCCTGGCGGGTCTCCTGGCAATCAGCCTGATGGGGTGTGCCACGCCCTCCCCAGGGCCGCTGTTGCCTCCCAAACCCGCAGTCCGGGTGATGCAGGCCCCGGGGCTGCCCCCGGACAGGCCGCCCAAGGCCGAGGCGCCGGAGGACAAGGACCTGGAAATCGTCACCGATGAGGGCCTGAAAGGCCTGACCACCGCCCTGAAGACCCTGCCCACCCGGCGCCGCACCGTCCCCAAGGGCGAGAAGGTCTATCCCATCGAGCTCAATCTGCAGAACGCCGACCTGGTGGAGGCGGTCAGGGCCCTGGCCGACACCCTGGGGCTCAACTACAGCATCGACCCCAAGGTGAAGGGCACGGTGAATGTCCGGGCCTCCGGCAAGCTCACCCGGGGGGAGCTCTTGAGCATCCTGGAGACCATGCTCCTGGTGAACGGCGCCGCCCTGGTGCAGGTGGGCAGAAGCTACAACATCGTGCCCCTGGACAAGGCGGCGGGGGAGGCCGCACCGGTCTATGCCCGGGGGCTTCCCGCCGCGGGCATGACCGCCCAGGTGGTGCTCCTGGATGCCGCGCCGGCCAAGGAGATGGCGGCGGTGCTCAAGCCCCTGCTCTCCGCCGGCGGCAAGATCTCCGAGGCGCCCAACAACTCCCTGGTCATCGTGGATTACCCTGCCAACCTGGAGAAGCTGGTCAACCTGGTCAACCTGGTGGACAAACAGGGCCTGGCCAAGACCTCGGTCTCGGTGCTCCGGGTGAAGAACACCGACCCCACCCAGATCATCCCGGAGCTGGAGACCATCTTCGGGGCCTACGGCGCCCTGAGCCCCGCCAAGGACAAGGGCCGGGGCGGGGTGCAGTTTCTGGCCATGCCCCGCATGAACGCGGTGATGATCCTGGCCCCCAGCCCCCAGCTCATGCAGCGGGCGGAGTACTGGGTCCGGCAGCTGGATATGAAGACCGACACTCTGGCCAACATCCATGTCTATAACGTGGAGAACTACCGGGCCCGGAACCTGGCGGACCTCCTCATCCAGGTCTACGGCGGCCAGGTGGAGCGGGCCGGGGTGCGGGAGATCAAGCCGGAGCCCACCCCCTCCTGGGCGGTGCCCCCCCGGCCGACCCTGGGGACCGGGGAGGAGGAAGGGGGGGGCGTGCCCCGCACCGGCGGCCCCGGCCTGAGCTCCTCGGGCCTGGGCGCCGGTGGCACCGGCCTGGGGACCGCGGAGCGCGGCCCCGGCCTGGGGGCGGGTCTGGGCACCGGGCTGGCCGCCGCGGCCCCCTCACCCCGGGAGCGGGCGGCGCCGCTCCGGGGTGCCGCCGCCGCAGGGGAGCTCAAGGAGGGGGTGCGCATCATCCCGGACGAGGAGAACAACCTCCTGGTGATCGTGGCCCCGCCCTATGAGTGGAAGATCATCCAGAGCCTGCTGAAGCGCCTGGATGTGCAGCCCCGCCAGGTGATGTGCGAGGTGCTCATCGCCGAGATCACCCTCACCGATGAGCTGCGCTACGGGGTGGAGTGGTTCATCAACAACCGGGTGGCCAGCCCCACCCCCACCGTCATCCAGCCTTCGCCGATAGGTGGCAATCCGCCCATCGAGATCCTCAAAGGGGCCTCCGCCGCCCTGCAGGGCATCGGCGGCTTCACCTTCGCCGCCCGGGACGCCCTCAACCAGTTCCGGATTGTCATCAACATGCTGGCCACCAAGGGCCTGGTGCAGGTCCTGGCCTCGCCCCACATCATGGCGGCCAACAATCAGGAGGCCCGCATCCAGATCGGCCAGGAGGTGCCCATCCTCACCTCCCAGTCCATCCCGCTGGTGAGCCAGACCCAGTCGCTGCAGACGCAGACGGTGAGCTACCGCTCCACCGGCATCATCCTGCTGGTGCGGCCCCAGATCAACGCCAAGGGCATGATCACCCTGGATATCAGCCAGGAGGTGAGCGCCATCGACGCCTCGGCGCCCGCCACCGGGGTGAACTCCCCCACCTTCCTCATCCGCCAGGCCCGCACCTCGCTCATCACCGCCGACAACCAGACCATCATCCTGGGCGGGCTCATCCGGGAGGACGTCACCCGGGGCGGCCGGGGGGTGCCGGGTCTGCGCAACATGCCGCTTCTGGGGCCCCTTTTCGGCAGTGAGACTAAGAGCACCGGCCGCACCGAGCTCATCCTGCTCATCACCCCCCATATCATTCACAGCATGGAGGAAGGGGCCCGCATCACCCGGGAGGTGCAGGACCGCATCGAGCTGAAACCCTTGCGGGGCGGGACCGTGCCGTCCCCGGCGCCGGCTCCGGCGGCACCCTCACCGGCGGCTCCCGCGCCTCCCCCGCGCCCGGAAACTTACTGACCCCGGCCTGGAAGGGAGATCGGGAGGGCTGGCCCGCCCGGTCTCCCGGCCGGGAGCATCGCCTCCAGGCTCCATTTCCCCGCCACTCCTCCCTTATTTCGCTACAGCCTGCTGACCCGTGCCCCGAATTCGGGCCACGAAGACTTCTTGGCGGCAGGCTGCAAAAAACCTCAGGCCTGCACGAGGCCGGCTCCAAACGTTACGCCGCCATCCCCAAAATGAGTACTTTTGCTTATTGGATTTTTTTCCATCTGGATGTTTAAACAATTAATCAGCCCCTCTTATCACCAAATCTCATCCGGGAGGAGTGCAGCATGCACATTTTCACCTGCGTGGCCCTGGTGATCCATGCTTTGGTGATGTTCGCCCCTCAGGCGGTCCTGGCGGCCCAGTCCCCCCAGGTGCCGCTTCCCGGGAGCGCCATCCCCCGATTTGTGGACCCCTTGCCCAGTCTGCAGGTGGTGGATCTCACCTCCGGGGCTGGCTTGGACAACCCCTTTGTCCTTCGGCTGAAGGAATTTACCGCCCCGGTGCTTTCCTCTACCACCGTCCTCCCCGGCGGCCCTTATACCGGCACCTGGGTCTGGGGCTATCTGCCAGACGGGCAGAGCAGCCGGGACTCCTACCTCGGGCCGGTGATTGTGAGCCAACGGGCCGTGCCCGTGGCCATCAAGTATGTCAATGAACTGGGGTCCGCTTCCACCACCAACGTGTTGGCCTACAAATACTCCACCGACCAGACCCTGCATTGGGCCGACCCCTTGAATGACGAAGAGAACCACTGCGCCCACCACGTCATGCCCCCGGCCTTCGGCAGCCCTTGCGCCCAGAATTACGACGGCCCCATCCCGGCGGCGGTGCACCTGCATGGCGGCGAGGTGCCCCCGGTGCTGGATGGCGGCCCCGATGCCTGGTTCACCAGCGACGGGCTTTATCAGGGGCGGGGCTACTACAGCGCCCCCGGAGCCGCGGGCAACGAAGCCATCTACCGCTATCCCAACTCCCAGGAAGCCGCTCCCTTATGGTTCCACGACCACGTCCTGGGGGTGACCCGGCTCAACGTTTATGCCGGGTTGGCCGGTGCCTATCTCCTCACCGACCCGGAACTGTCCCTGCCTTCAGGTTTGCACCCCCTGGGACTGGACAACGGCGGCGCGCTGGAGCCTCTGGTGCCCCTGGTCATCCAGGACCGGATTTTTGACACCAACGGCCAGCTTTTCTTTCCCGCCGACCGCGCCGGCGGGATTTTATGGGCCCTCAACCCCGAACACCCCTATTGGAATCCGGAATTTGTGGGCGACGTCATTGTGGTGAACGGCAAGACTTGGCCGTATTTTACGGCCCAGCCCAAACGCTACCGCTTTTTGCTCCTCAACGGCTCCAACGCCCGCACGTATGAGCTCTTTTTCAACAATCAGGCCACCGGGGCTCCGGGGCCGGCCATCTATGTCATCGGCACCGACGGCGGCTACCTGGATGCGCCGGTGAGGTTGGATCCGGCCTTGGGCCAGAAGCTGGTCATCCAGCCCGGGGAGCGCTACGACGTCATCGTGGATTTTGCCGGCTTTGCCAACCAGACCCTGCTCCTGCGCAACACCGGCCGCACTCCCTTCCCCAAAGGCGCGCCGCCCCAGGGCTCCACTGTGGGCCGCATCCTGCAGGTGCGGGTGGGTCCCGGGCCGGTGGCCGATGCCACTTATGACCCGGCTGCAGGCACCCCGCTGAGGCCTCCTCTGGTCCGCCTGGCTAACCCGGCCACCGGTACCCTGGCCCCCGGCGTGACGGTGGACAAGACCCGGCTCCTCACCTTAAATGAGGTCATGGGGATGCCCACCACCGCTGAGGACCCGGTGACCGGCCAGATCACCGCATACCCCGGCGGCCCCTTGGAGATCCTCCTCAACAACACCAAATGGAGCGGGAAGCGGGTCGTCGGGTCTGATGGGCACTCTTACCAAATGGAGCCCATACCCGGTTTCACCCCGGTCACCCTGGACGGCAAGACCGATTATTATTCCGAGGTGCCCACAGAAGGCCAGACGGAGATCTGGGAGATCGTCAACCTCACCGCCGATGCCCATCCCATCCACCTGCACCTGGTGCAGTTCCAGCTCCTCAACCGCCAGAACGTCAATCTGAACAAGTATATAAAGGCCTACAACGCCGCTTTTCCCGGGGGCGGTTATGACCCCATGACCGGCCAGCCCTTCCCGCCGGGCGTGTACCTCCCCGGGTTTGGGCCGCCTTTGGCCTACGACCCCGCGGGCAATCCCCTTTCGGGAGGGAAACTTGGCGGCAACCCGGACGTCACCCCATACCTCCAGGGGCCGGTGCGGCCGCCCCTGCCACAGGAAGCCGGCTGGAAGGACACGGTCATCGTCTATCCCGGCCAGGTGACCCGGCTGGTGGTGCGCTGGGCCCCCACCGATCTCCCGGCCGCCACCTCCGCCGCGGCCGCCTATTACCCCTTTGATCCCCAGGGGCCCAATGGTGAGGGCTATGTCTGGCACTGCCATATCCTGGATCATGAGGATAACGAGATGATGCGACCCACCCAGGTGGCCCGCAATCCGGCGGCTGTCCGGAGTTATGTGGCCGGTGTGGATTACTGATTGACAAGGGTGCAAACAGCCACCAGGGGCTGCCTCAGGCAACCCCTTTTTTGTGCCCGACGGAGATGAGGGGGATGCCGTCCTGTCAGCCGGCGCCGTTGACGCCGCCGTTCACCAGGCGCACCAGGGCGAAATCCGGGAAGTAGTCGATGATGTTCAGGCAGCCGTAGGCCTGGTCCAGGCGGAAGACATGCTCCAGAGGCAGGTTGAGGGCGTCACAGAGGATCACCCGGTTGACCCCGGCGTGGGCCACCAAAGCCAGGCTCTCTCCCGTGTGCCGGGCCAGAAGCTCCTTCAGTTTGGGGATGACCCGCTCCCGGACGTCGCCCAGGGACTCCCCCCCGGGGATGCGGAAGCCCGCCAGGTCCCGGAAGCGGGCCGCCAGCTCCTGGGGGTAGCGGTCCTGGATTTCCGACAGGGTGAGGCCCTCCCAGACGCCGAAGCAGAGCTCCCGGAACTCGGGGCAGGGGAGGGGGGTGAGGTTCCGGCCGGCGGCCAGCATCTGGGCGCCGATGCGGGTGCGCCTGAGGTCTGAGCTGTAGACGGCCGACAGCGGCACCTCCCGGAGATGCGCCGCCAGCCGCTCATACTGGCGCAGGCCCTCGGGGCTCAGGTCCACGTCGTTGTGGCCGTGGTAGCGGTCGGTATGGCCGTCGGCCACCCGGCCGTGGCGGATGAGGTAGAGGCGGGTGGGAACCAGGCGGGGATCCTGGGCCGCCACCCGCATCAGGGCGCCTCCAGGATGACGTTGTTGGGCACCACCACCACCCCTCCGGGGGTGACGGTGAACAGGCGGGCGTCGGCCTCCGGATCGTAGCCGATGGTGAAGCGGGGCGGGATCTGCACCCCGTCCTCGATGACCGTCCGGCGGATTTTGGCCCCCACCCCCACCCGGACGCCGTCCCAGAGGACCGCCCCCTCCACCTCCGCCCCCCGGCCCACCCGCACTCCGGGGGAGAGGACCGAGCGCACCACCCGGGCCTCCTGGATGACGCAACCGGCGGAGATGAGGGAATCGGTCACCGCCACCGGCTGCTCCCGGCCGAAACACTTGGCCGGCGGCAGCAGGCTCACCGCCCCCCGGATGGGCCAGTCGCTGCCGAAGAGATCGAAGACCGGCTGCTCCCCCAACAGATCCTGGTGGGCGGCGAAATAGGCGTCCAGCTGCCCGATGTCCCGCCAGTAGTATGCCTCTCCGGTCCTGGGGTTGCCGAAGGGATAGGCATAGACTCTTTTCCGCCCCACCATCTGGGGGATGATATTCATGCCGAAGTCATGTTTGCTGGCCCGGTTTTTGGCGTCCTTAATCACCTCCTGCACCAGCACTTCCGCCTTGAAGATGTAGACCCCCATGGAGGCCAGGGCCAGATCCGGATGCCCGGGCATGGCCGGCGGCTCCTTGGGCTTCTCCAGAAACTCCACCACCTCGCCGTCGGCCGCGGTGTGCAGAATGCCGAAGGCCCGGCCCTCCTCCCGGGGCACGATGACCGTGGCCACCGTCAGATCCGCATCCTTGGCCAGGTGATAGTCCAGCATGGCGCGGTAGTCCATCTTGTAGACGTGGTCCCCGGAGAGAATGAGGACGTGTTCCGGCCGCTCCTGCTCCAGGAGGAAGAGGTTCTGGTAGATGGAGTCGGCAGTCCCCCGATACCAGCGGTTGGTGGTGATCTGCTGGGGCGGCACGGAGTAGAGATACTCCCCGAACTCCGGCCGCAGCAGGTTCCAGTGCAGGCGCAGGTGCAGATCCAACGACAGGCTCCCGTACTGGGTCAGGACATAGATGCGCCGGATGCCGGAGTTGAGGCAGTTGGACAGGGTGAAATCAATGATGCGGTAAATCCCCCCGAAGGTGATGGCGGGCTTGGCCTTGTCCCGGGTCAGGGGAAAGAGGCGCTCACCCTTGCCCCCGGCCATGATGATGGTGGTGAGATTCCTGAAGCGCTCCACGGCCGGCCTCACTCGCTCAGAAGCTCCCGGATCTTGCCCTTGAGCTCGGCGAAATCCGAGGATTTGACGATGTAGGCGTCCGCCGCCCAGCTCATGAAGCTCTCTTTGTAGATGGAGTAGGCGGTGTGGAGGATGACCTTGAGGTGCTCCTTGGTGCCCAGGATGCGGGGCAGCGCCTCCAGGCCGTCCATCCCCGGCATGCGGATGTCCAGCACCACCAGGTCCAGGGAGGGATCGGTCTCCACAATCTTCAGGGCATCCCGGGCGTTGTCCACCGTCAGCACCCGGTAGCCCTCCTCCGTGAGCTCCTCAGACAACAACTCCCGGATGGCATTGTCGTCATCCACCACCAGGATGGTCTTCATGGGGCGGCCTCCGTCGGGGGGCTGGGCGGGATTTGGGAGAGGGGGTCAAGGGCCGGTGGCCCCTGCCCCCTCTCCCACA
>CALEAV010000026.1 GCA_937943575.1 uncultured bacterium
CGAAGAAATTTCCCCCTTGCCTTGACTTGCCGGGGAGGGCGCTTATATTTCGTAAAGATATTGAGAAGTTATCCTTTTGATTCCGTGAGGCCTTTTTATGCGTTTGGACAAGTTGACCTACAAAGCCCAGGAGGCCCTGCAGGGCGCCCATGAGCTGGCCCGCACCCTGAACCATCCCCAGATCGAGCCGGCGCACCTGCTCCGCACCCTCCTGGCCCAGGAAGAGGGGCTCATCCGCCCCCTCCTGAAAAAGCTGGAAGTGGACCCGAAGAAGGTCATCCAGGGGACGGAGGACCTCCTCACCCGCCTGCCCCGGGTGAGTGGTGATGTCCAGGTCTACATCTCCCCCGGTCTCAATAAGGTGCTGGACGAGGCCTTCAAACAGGCCGCGGCCATGAAGGACGAGTATGTCTCCACCGAGCACCTGTTCTACGGCCTGGCGGTGGACAAGGAGAGCGACACCGGCCGGCTCCTGGCCGGGCTGGGGCTCACCCCCGAGGCCATTCTCCGGGTGCTGGCGGAGCTTCGGGGCTCCACCCGCATCACCGACCAGGCGCCGGAGGAGAAGTTCCAGCCCCTGGAGAAATACGGCCGGGACCTCACCGCCATGGCCCGGGCCGGGAAGCTGGACCCGGTCATCGGCCGGGACAGCGAAATCCGGCGCATCATCCAGGTGCTCTCCCGGCGCACCAAGAACAACCCGGTGCTCATCGGTGAGGCGGGGGTGGGCAAAACCGCCATTGTGGAGGGGCTGGCCCAGCGCATCGTCAACGGCGACGTGCCCGAATCCCTCAAGGACAAGCGCCTGGTGGCCCTGGACCTGGGGGCCCTCATCGCCGGCACCAAATACCGGGGCGAGTTCGAGGATCGCCTGAAGGCGGTGCTCAAGGAGGTCACCGAATCCGACGGCCAGATCATCCTGTTCATCGATGAACTGCACACCCTGGTGGGCGCCGGCGCGGCCGAGGGCGCGGTGGACGCCTCCAACATGCTCAAGCCCGCCCTGGCCCGGGGGGAGCTCCGCTGTGTGGGCGCCACCACCATCAATGAATACCGCAAATACATCGAGAAGGACGCGGCCCTGGAGCGGCGCTTCCAGCCCATTTACGTGGCCGAGCCCAGCGTGGAGGACACCATCGCCATCCTGAGGGGGCTGAAGGAGCGCTACGAGGTGCACCACGGCGTGCGCATCAAGGATTCGGCCATTGTGGCGGCGGCGACGCTCTCCCATCGCTACATCACCGACCGGCACCTCCCCGACAAGGCGGTGGACCTCATCGACGAGGCGGCCAGCAAGCTGCGCATGGAGATCGACAGCCGGCCGGCGGAGATCGATGAGGTGGAGCGCAAGATCACCCAGGAGGAGATCGAGCGGGAGGCCCTGAAGCGGGAGACGGACCCCGCCTCCCAGGAGCGCCTGGCCAAGGTGGAGAAGACCCTGGCGGAGTTGCGGGAGAAGCTGGCCGCCCTCACCGCCCGCTGGAACCAGGAAAAGGAGATCATCAGCCGCATCCGGGCCCTCAAGGAGGAGATCGAGAAGACCAAGATCGAGGAGGCCCAGGCCGAGCGGGCCGGGGACCTGGCCAGGGCGGCGGAGCTCAAATACGGCAGGCTCCTCAACCTGCAAAAGGAGCTGGAGGCGGAAAATGCCCGCTTGAGCGAGCTGCAGAAGCAGGAGGGGGCCATGCTCAAGGAGGAGGTGGACGCCGAGGACGTAGCCGAAGTGGTGGCCAAATGGACCGGCATCCCTGTCTCCCGCCTCCTGGAGGGCGAAAAGCAGAAGCTCCTGCACATGGAGGAGCGCTTAAGCGCCCGGGTGGTGGGCCAGGAGGAGGCCATCCGGGCGGTGGCCAACGCCGTGCGCCGGGCGAGAAGCGGCCTGCAGGATCCCAACCGCCCCCTGGGCTCCTTCATCTTCCTGGGCCCCACCGGGGTGGGCAAAACCGAGCTGGCCAAGGCCCTGGCCGAGTTTCTCTTTGACTCGGAGCAGGCCATGGTGCGCCTGGACATGAGCGAATACATGGAGAAGCACACGGTCTCCCGCCTCATCGGCGCGCCCCCGGGCTATGTGGGCTATGAGGAGGGGGGCCAGCTCACCGAGGCGGTGCGCCGGCGGCCATACAGCGTGGTGCTCTTCGATGAGATTGAAAAGGCCCACCCGGAGGTCTTCAATGCCCTGCTGCAGATCCTGGACGACGGCCGCCTCACCGACGGCCACGGCCGCACGGTGGACTTCCGCAACACCATCATCATCATGACCAGCAACATCGGCAGCCAGTACATCGCCGAGGCGCTGAGCGAAGCCCAGATGCGGGAGCGGGTGATGGAGGCCCTGCGCCACCACTTCCGGCCGGAGTTCCTCAACCGGGTGGACGATATCCTCATCTTCCACCGCCTCACCCTGGAGCAGCTCCACCGGATCGTGGACCTGCAGATCGCCAGGCTGCAGAAGCTCCTGGATGAGCACCACCTGAAACTGGAGCTCACCCCCAGGGCCAAGGACTTCCTGGCCGAGGCGGGCTATGACCCGGTCTACGGCGCCCGGCCCCTCCGGCGGGCCATCCAGCGCCACCTGCAGGACAAACTGGCCCCCATGATCCTGGCGGGGGAATTCAAGGAAGGGGATGTCATCGTGGCGGACGCCGCCGACGGCGGCCTCACCTTCCGGAAAAAGGGCGACTGAGGCGCACTGAAAAAAAGGGGCGGGGAAACCCGCCTTTTTGCTTCCGGAAGAGAGGGGCCAGGGGGTGATAACCCTGGCCCTCCCTCCACGGATGGGGGGAGATGGACGAGGCGCCCCCCCTTTACTGCGCTCTTCCCACAAGACCCGTCCTGGCCGCCGATTTTATTTCTCAATGACCCGCAAAATGAAATGGACGGCCATGCCGGGCATGGTGAGGATGTAGCCGTCCTTCCAGGGGAGGGTGAAGGGGGATTTGTCCCCGAAGGGGGAGCCTGTCTCCATGGGGAAACCAAACGTCCCCTCGCCTGTGGGGCATTCCATCCTGGCTTCCCGGGCATCCACCACAAAGGCGAACTCCAGCATTTTTTTGCCCTTCACCCTCTTGAAGGAGCCTTCCACCAGCCACACCCAAAACGCCACGGTCATGCGGCAATCGCCGCAAGGAAAGTTCAGGGGGATGATGGCGGGAAGAAAGGAACCCAACGCCTTGCCGTTCTTCTGCACATTGATTTCCAGGTCGGTTTCGGCTTTGGTGAGGGGAAACTGACAGTCCGGGAGGGCGGCCCGGTGCAGATACACTTCCAGACGGCCCACAGTCCTGTAGAAGGCCTCCGCCGGGCGGTCCGGACCCAGGATCATTGCCATGACCATCAGGAGCGCCATCCTTTTCATCGACTCCCCGTCCCGGTGATCTGATGACCAGCCCCGGACGCATGCAGGGAAAGGATGCGGGCAGGCAGCCGTCGCCGTTCCTGTATCTGTTGGGTCAGGTCCGGTATCCCGGAGCCCGCCCGGCGTCTTCAATGCCGGTGGGGCCGGGCCTCACCTGTGCAGGCGCAGGGCGAGGTGATACCACATCCCCGGCCGGCTGAAGATGTAGCCGTCCTCCCAGGGGATCATGAAATCGGCCTCAAAGGGCGCGGCGGAGAATTTCTGGTTGTTCAGGGGGTTCAGGGGATGGCATCTCATAACCGCGGTGTTGTCCACCTCCACTTTCACATACAACGTCTTTGTGGGTCCCACCCTTTTAAAGAAAGCCTTCCTGAGCCGGAAAAAGACCTCCCCCTGGGCGGTGCAGTCCCCGCAGCGGTAGGTGAACGGGACAATGGCGGGGATGAGATTATAGTCCGGGTGGTTGTAAATCTCGCCTTTCCTGTCCACATAAAGGAACAGCGGGGGCTGGGAATGGGCCAGGGCGACGCCGCACCCCGGGGAGAGCTCCTGATGAACGTAAAACTCCAACGTGGCGGCCAGCTTCGGGGGGTCCGCCGCCGCGGCCGGCGCCACTGCCAGGGACAGAGACAGAAAAAACCGGAGGAGCCGGGTCATCGTCGCCTCCCTGTGGGCCTCTTCCTGCCGGGGCCGGCCGGCTCAGGGCGCCCCGCATTCCCGCAGCCATTTCCCGGAGAGCTTCTGGACCACTTCCATGTCCTCCTGCCGGACCCGGAGAAAGCCAATCAGTCTGTCCCCCTGATACTCCATCTCACCCCCCACGGCGGCCGGGCCCTCGCCGGTGTCGCAGGCCCATTCCCAGATGATCCGGGAGCCCTTGACCTCCATTTTGCTGACCTTGCACTCCTGAAAACCTTCGGGGGGGGTGGGAAGAGAGTTGTCCCGGGTGAGGCAGTGGGTGAATGTCTGGGGCGGCATCGGCATGGGCATCCCCGGCATCTCCATGACCAGGGTCAGCTCCCACAGACCCTCTTTGAAGTTCAGGTCGGCGGCCTGCCCGCCCACCCCGGTCCCCAGAACCAGAAGCAGCCCCAACACGATGGCCGGCATTCCCCTCCTCCTTTTCTCCCGGGCCGCCCGGTGGCGCCGGCCGGGGGCAGAAGTGCACCTCCCGCCCGTAGCCGGCGAGGCGGCGGCACCCCTGCCGCCGGAACCTCGTCCTTTTCCCGCCCCCTGGGCCCTCCCCGCAAGACCGGCGGGCCGCAAAAGGTGGGGGCGCCGCCGCCCCATCGGGGACTTCAGCCCCATATTATACGGGCCGCAGGAAGAAATGAAGCAAAATCCGCCCGGGCAGAGACTCTCCTGGGGTTTGCTCGCCGGGAGCGGCCGGGAGGGTAAGACGCTCCCGGTGCGCCCCGGGGATGTCCTCCCACTCCGGGCCGGCCATTTTGGGCTTGCATTTTTCGCGCCTCGACGTACAATATGGGTGTTTGGGGCCGTTAGCTCAATTGGTAGAGCAAGTGACTCTTAATCACTAGGTTCGGGGTTCGAGACCCTGACGGCCCACCAGAAAACTCAAGGGGTTGGGTCTTGCGGCCCGACCCTTTTTTGTTTGGGGTGGCATTTTCTTCGCCCCCCGGGGGAACATAGGCCGACAGGTGGGCCGGGTGCAGGGCTAAAAGGCAAAACCGGGGAACGGCACCCCGCCCCACCGGTAAAAATATGACCGGCCCGGAAATTGTGAAAAATTTTTCTTCCTGGCTCTCGCCCCGTCTCACCATGTCACATGGACGCCCTTCTCTCAAGCCCTCTTCTCCACCTCGAGCCCTTTTCAAAATTCTTTGTGAAGAAAAATGGACCATCATTTTTCAACACCCAAGGACCGGCGGTACGGGGGACAAACTGAGGGGGAAATGAGATTTCAACTCGGCAGGCCGCACCCGGGGGTTTGGCCCTGCTGCTCCTGGTGCCGGTGCTCCTGGTGCTTCCCTTGGCCTTGGCCCTGACCGCCGGCCGGGTGTTTGCGCGGGTCAAGGATCGGCGGTGGTGATTCTGGCCTTCGACAAGGCGGGTAAAGCTGTGGGCCTGGGGAGCGGGGTGTGCTGCCCGGCAGAGAGGTGGTCACCAACAATTACGTGATCAAGGATGAAGCCCGTGGTTGGGTCGGCCAAAGGAGGAAACCGTGTCGGCATTCCTGGAAACCGGAGCGGCCCGGACAAGGACCTGGCCCTGCTCCTGGCCCGGGGCTGCCGGCCGCCCCGGCCCGCCCGGCCCGGGCCGCCGCCCCCTCATCCGGACGACGGTGGCTATGCAGCCGTAAGGCGTTCTTCCCAAATTCCTGCTCAGGCACCCAGGTGAACGCCAGCCATGTTATGGCGAAAAGGGAGCCCCTCCCCAGAGGGGATAAAATCTCCGGGGTATTAAACAGATTTCCCTCTCCCCATTCTTTGCCCGCAAGGCAAAGACAACACCCGGTTCGTAATCAACGGATCGACGTTTGACCCGGAAACGGTCGTTATCGGGTTTTTTACGGCCGTTTAAGCGGGGTTTCGGGGTTCCGGCGGCGCCCCTCAGGCTCGGATAGTTCCACCTTCACCCATCCCCATGGCTTCAGCCAGATCGGGACGGTCTTTCGGCCTTTTCCGCAAGCGCACCATCTCCGGACAATACCGGCCTGGAGCACCCGGGCCTGCTGGGGACTTTTGAAGCCGTTTTTTTCCACCCGCCACTCCCGGTTATAGGTGTCCACAAAGCATCTGACCGCCTCCCGCACCTCCTGAAGATTCTGGAATACCCGGTAATAATTGACCTGCTCCTTGAGGGTCCGGAGGAAGCGTTCGGCCACCCCATGGGTCTGGGGTTAGAGCTCGACACCCAGCTTCCGGGAGAGAAGCTCCATGGGCTCTCCTCGAAGGATACGCAGCACCACCTTCCGTTTCCTGGGCGCCGTCCAACGCTGGCCCTGGGACAATGGCCCCACACCTCCCTGCCCAGGGGGGACTCCGGTTGGCCGACGGCCTCCCTCCGTCCCCCCTGGACCCACCTCACCCCCACAAGCCAGCGGTCTTGGTCTACCTCCTGGAAACCATGGCCCCGCCCCAAACCATTCCCTCATGTTCCACCTGTCCCCGGTGCTTGGACACCCCCTGGAGCCACTAGCCCCACCTCCCCAAGTGGTGCGGCTGGTGGTGGGACTACCTCCTGGCCGACAACCCCCAGTGCCGGGAGCGGCGGGAGGGCCGGGTGCCGGAGCCGCAAGAGGCCAGAGGGCGCCGGCCGGTCCGGGCGTCGGCGGGCTTCGAAGGGCGTCAGCCCGGGAGCCTGGAGGCCGGCTCCAGGCCTGACGCCGCCTGCTATGGTTGTGCCCATTTTCAGCCGGCTGACCCCTCGCCCCACCCCACCCAGGCCTGGGGCTGGTGCCGCCGCCAGGGAAAAGGCCGCTACGGGGTGGCCCGGGCCTGCGACGCCTGGGTGAAGAGACCCATGAGCCTTAGAGCCGCTCTGGCCCCCGCTGAGGGGCGGGAGGTGGCAAATAAAGAAATATTTTATAATTCTATTGCATAACAATATTATTATTTTTTTATAAACCCAAAGTTAAGATGGCGTTCTTTGCTGCTTTTTATCAGCTAATTTCAAAAGGTTAACTAAAAGCCCCCGGTCTTTTTCTGAAAAAATGTGGGAAGTTCGGAAGCCAAGGGCCAAGAAACAGCCAAGGCCGGTGCCCGGCCAGGGTTGGGAAAAGAAAAATATGGCGCAGGAATCGATGGCATTCGAAGCTGAAATACGACGCAGCATTCTCAAAAAGCGGCCCCGGGGCCGGCCCTGGCCGAAAGGCGTTTCCGGGAATCCACAAGGGCGGCCCAGAGGGGCCAGAAACCAGTTCACCCGGGCGATCCTGGAGGGTAGCCGCCGGGCAGAGGAGAAGCTGGCCCAGCCCAAGGTTGGGGACCGGGAGTGGCCCTACGAGTGCTGGGGCGGCTACTTGATCCAGAAAGGGCTGCTGTTCGCCTGTGACCCCATCCTTAAGGACTATGTGGCCCTCCCCGGCCAGGACCCCACGCCCACGCCCCCGGCCCGCTTTGACCCCAGCGAGCGCCGCACCGAGATGGTCTGGAAAGGCCGGGAAATCCA
>CALEAV010000027.1 GCA_937943575.1 uncultured bacterium
ACCGGGCGAGGATTGAAACATCCCGCCAAGGGTGCGCAAGTGGGAGAATTCTATGAGTAGCGCCCGGTAGCAATCCCGGGCGAGGATTGAAACGCCGCCAAACATAATAGTTTCAATCCTCGCCCGGTATTGCTACCGGGCGCTACGTATGACCGGGCCCATAATGCGTATTACGTATAGTAGTTTCAATCCTCGCCCGGTATTGCTACCGGGCGCTACCCTTCAAGCCAAAAACCCCCTTTTTCCCACTGCTTTCACCCCTTCCCCGGCGAACCCCCTCCCCAGGGCCGCCAGAAGCCACCTCCAATGGCCGGCTGCCCCGTTTTGTGAGGGACCATCCACCCTTGACCGTGCGCGGACCCCCTGGGGGGAGGGCCCCGCTCCCGGTCCGCGGCTACACCACCAGGGGTTTCTCAAAGTCCACCTTCTTGTCCCAGCCGTAGACCTGGACATACTTTTCCAATGGCTCCATCAGGCGATAGATCCTCAAGCTGTCCTCCTCCCGGTGGATGATGGCGGTGAGGGCTCTGACCAGCCGTTCGAAGTGCATCTCATCCACCGTGCATTCAAAGACGCTCTTTTGCACCCGCTGGCCGAAGTTTTTGCAGGCCTGCGCCACCTTCTGAAGCCGCCGCCGACCCTCCCGGGTCTCGGTGGAGACATCATAGGTCACCAGTAGCTGCATCGTTGCCTCCCTCAGTGGTGCAGATAGGGGGGATAGGCTGCCAGCTCCCCCCGCAGGTGCCGGGCCAGGAGCCGGGCCTGGAGGTGGGGCACCAGCCCCAGGGGCGCCTTCTGTTCCAGAAAGGGGTGGGTAACCTCCTGCTGCTTGCGCTCCTGGTAGGCCACCAGCACCTTTTTGCGGCCGGCCTCGTTGAGGAGCACCGCCCCCCCGGGGCGCCGGTCGAAGTCCTTTTCCGTCAGCTGCCGGCGGTTGAGGAGGGTGAGGGCCAGGCGGTCCCCCAGGATGGGACGCAGCTCCTCCATGAGGTCCAGCCCCAGAGCGGGCCGGCCGGGCCGGAGGGCATGGAGGAACCCCACCTGGGGGTCCAGGCCCACCCCCTGCAGAGCGCCCACGCAGTCATGCAGCAGCAGGGCATAAAGGAAGGAGAGGAGGGCGTTCACCGGATCCAGAGGGGGCCGGCGGTTTCTGCCCCTGAAAGTGAAGACCTCCCCCTCGCCCCGCAGGAGATGGGGAAAGGCGGCAAAGTAACGGCGGCTGGCGTCCCCCTCCAGACCCCGGACCTCCTCCAGGTGGGAGGCCCGGGGGAGCTCCCGCAGCAGCTCGGCCAGATGCCCGGCCGCCTGGCTCAGGGGCAGGGCGGCCGCCGGCGTGTCGGCCTCCCGGGCGCCCCGGAGGAGCACGGTGCGGAGATTGCGCAGCTTGCCCGCCACCAGGTGCCGGGCGATCTCCCGGGGCCGGTCCGGGTCATCCAGGGCCGCATGCTGCGCCCGGCGCAGGAGCACGTTTCCCGACACCGGCCCCTCCACCCGGGCCTGGAAGCGGCCGTGGGCCGAAAACCAGGCCACCGTGCGGCCGTCGGCGGCACAGCGCCCCAGGAGGGCCGGGGTGAGGATGACATCCCCAAAGAGGACCAGGGAGCCCAAGTGGTGCAGGGGCACCTGCAGGCGGGTCTGTCCCTCCACCTCCACCTTGAGGGTGTCATGGTCCAGCCGCAGCAGGGCACCCTGGGTCTGGACATAGAGGGTGTTGAGCAGGGTCTTCATGGCTCCTCCGGCGGCAGCCACAGCCCGGCCAGATAGCGGGCCAGCCGGGGGGAGGGCCGGGTGGCCTCGGGGAGGCAGGCGGCGGCCAGGGAGCAGTGCCGGCAGCGGGCGTCGGCCACCGCCGGCGGCAGCCGGTCCTGTCCCAAAAGCCGGCGCAGGGCCACCACCGCCTCCTCCAGACGGCGGCGCAGGGGAGCGTCGAACTCCACCTCCCGGCGCCGCTTGGAGGAGGCGTGGTAGATGGCCCCCCGACGGACCGGCACCCCGGTCATCTCCTCCAGGCAGACCGCCTGGCCGCAGAGCTGCAGGTCATCGTGCTCCCGACGCCGCCGGGGGCCGTGCTTGTAGTCCACCGGATAGGGGATGTCGCCGTGGAACTCCACGATGTCGGCCTTGCCCACCAGCCCCAGGCGTCGGGAGAAGAGAGGCAGGGCCCGCTCCACCCGCACCCCGTCGTGCCGCTCCTCTCCCGGCAGGTCGGCGGTCTCGTGGACGAAGCGGCCCCTGAGGGTGAAGACGTTCTCCTCCCAGACCGCCTCCACGTGAATGAGGGCCGCCTGCCTCGGGCAGTAGCTGAAATGCTCCAGGGCGGAGAGGGGCACCAGCTCGTGGTCCTGCCAGAGGTTCTCCGCCCCGGGCTTTGGGGGCGCCATCCTCAGCCCTCCAGCACGGTAAGGGTCACCCCGTCTGGGAGGTCCTCCGGCCGGGGGAGGGTGATTTCATAATCCTGGAACCGGCGGGGCGGGGCCTTGGGGTCCCGGCGCCGGACGTGGATCAGGTCAAAGAGCTTGTGGGCCGGGGCCTTGCCCAATTTGTTTTCATGGGTGAAGACATACAATCCCCGCAGGGCCAGGCGGCCGCGGCTGGCGGAGCGGTCCAGGTCCCACATGCCCCGGAGGGCCTCCCAGAAAAGGGCCAGGTCCTCGGAGGAGAACCCGGTCTGGGCGGCGAAATGGGGATTAACGAAGCCGTAGCCCACGTAGAGGCCGTAGGGCACCAGGGCCTTGCGCCCCATTTCAGTGACCTTTCCCCCTTCGAGGCCGCCTTTCTCGCTCTCCACCAGCTCCGCATCCTGCTCCCGGGTGATGGCCACCCGGGTGATGGCCAGATCCAACGGCACGATGGGATCCACGGAGCGGGCAAAGGTGAGCTGCACCGGGCCCCGCACCTGACCGCAGTTGACCTCCGTGGTCATGACCGCTCCGAAGGTGCGGATGTCATAGAAATTGCGGCACATCCAGGCCCGGGTCTGGTCCACCTCACTGCGCTTCTGCTTGGTGCCGGTGGGTTTGATACCCAAATCCAAATAAGCCCGCTGGTGCAACTGATTCAGAGCGGTCCCCTTGTTTTGGACATAAATCTTGTAGGCCGCCTGATCTCCCCGGGTGGCGTCCACATAGTCCCTCACCTTGCGCTTCAGGCAGACGTCGGTGACCAGACCCTGCATGGTTTCCGGGTCCAGGCGGGGCAGATTGCCCGCGTCCGGGTCGCCGTTGGGGTTGCCGTCGATGACCTCAAAGACCAGGACAAAGTCGTGGCGGCGGTTGACATCGGTATACACGGCGTCCGACATGGTACTTCCTCCTTTCTTATTCCTGAACGGTGGCTTCTTCCGGGGTTTCTTCGGCGGCGAGGGTGAGGTCCTCTTCGGCCAGGGGCAGACCGGCGGCCTTGCGGGACTTGGCCTGAGCCCGGTCCCAGGCCCGCTGGTGGTAGTAGCCCAGGGAAAAGAGCCCCTGCTCTTCCAGGGAGAGGACCGGCGGAAAGGCGGTGAGCTCCCCCAATATGGCCTCCAGGCGCTCCTGCAGGGCATTGTAGGCACCGGGCCTTTCTTTGCGCAGCTTGCCCAGATGGGCCTGGGCCCCCTTGAGCAGGCGAGAAAAGACCGAGGCCGGGGCGCTGGAGGCGGTGCCATAGAAGCGGTCGATGAGGGTGGCCTTGGGGCTCACCGCCAGCATCTGCACCTGCTCCAGCACCGCCAGCAGGCGTCCCAATAGATAAGCGGGTTCCCGGTTGTCAGCATCCAACTGTACCATGGCATCCTCCTGAAATGTGGTTTGTTGGGAGAGCAGGACCATTTTGATCAGGGCGGCCCGGGGCCGGGTGAGACCCTGTTCCGCCCGGTTGCGTTTCACGGCCTGATAAAGAAGCCAGGACGGCAAGGGGCCGCCTTTAAGGGCAACCCTGAGCATGACCTTGGGGACATTGGGGGGCAGGTCCTGGCGGGGATCCCGAACCAGGGAGGCGGCCAGGGGATATAGCCCGTAAGGGGAGCCTTCGGTGCCGTCCCAGTCCACCAGGCGCTGCAGCCGGAACCAGCGGGCCAGGTGCTCCTTGACCTCCTCCACCGTGGTTTCCAGCCAGTCCCGCACCACCACCCGGCCGCCGCTGGCCGACAGGGCCGTGGCATAGAAGGCCTCGGGATCCACTTCGACAGGAGGGCGGCCCCGGACCGCAGCATTGAGGAGCGCCTGCACCTCAGCGGGCTTAGGCTGAGAGAGGAAGTTGACCACGCTGAACCCGGTCTCCCGGCGGGTCCAGAAGAGGTACAGGAGCGGGCCCACCACCAGGCGGGAGTCCTCCCGCTCCCGGAGGTCGTTGGCGGCCTTGGCGTAGCGCTCGGCGCAGTCCCGGCAGACCGGGGCAATGTGCGAGGCTTTGAGGCCGTAGGATTCAAAGGCGGGTTTATTGGCGGACACCAGGGTCATGCCGGTAGGCTGACCGCCGGGGATGCCCTTGAGCTTCAACGGGTGGCGCTCGGTGGCCCGGCAGTGCCGGCCGCACACCAGGCAGAGATCCTCGCCCTCGCCGCCCCCCTGTTTGCGGGCCCAATAATCCTGAATCTCCGACAGCTCAATGAGGAGCTTTCCCTCCACCTGGAAGGTGAGATTCATCTCCGGGTCGAAATCGTCGGGCAGTGGCAAGGTATGCGGATCGAGATCGGCAAGAAACCTTAGCACCGCCTGCAGCTCCGGCAGGTTCGTGGCCTTAGCGCAGGCGTCCACCTCCGCCACAAAGGCCTGGTGGCACTCCCGCACCCGCGCCGGCTTGGATTTTTTTCGGGGGAGGCCCAGCACATATTCCCCGTTGCCCACCAGCAGGCTGGCCTTGACATTGGAGGATCTCAACACTGCCGGGGCAAAATACACCTTGCCCCGGTCCCTTTTCCGGCCGCTGGTAGTGGTGATGAACCCCAGGCAGTTCCCCTGGGCGTCCAGATTGATGAGCCAGCGGATGGCGGTCTGGTCATAACCGGGAGGCGCCAGGTCCTTCAGCCGGAAGGAATATTCCCGCAGTCTTTCCAGGAGCATGTCAGCCTCCTTCAGCCATAAAGTGCCGGATCGATGGTGAGAACCCCCTGGTGAAGCCGGGCTCTAAAGAACACCGGCTTTCCCCGCACACCCCGCCCCTGGGAGTCCGGGGTGTATTCCAGGTCAAAAAGCATCATCCCCAGGTCCAGGTCCACGGGCAGGGGCCGGTCGGTGGCCTCAGGCTCGCCGAAGTGGGCGGGGAACTCCCGGCAGCCCAGGTAGGGGGGATGGTGGCATTGGCCCCGGGCCACCCGGCGGCGGAACTGGTCCCGGTACTTGGCCGGGTCGGCGTCGGCGTGGGGTTTGAGAACCTGCTCGGCGGTGATGACATAGGCCACGTCCCGTAATGCCAAGGTATGCCGCTGGGCCCGGTCCTCATCGGCGTAATATCCCCCGCCCTCTCTTTGCCACCCCCGGGCGCTTTGGGGGGACATGATGGAGTTCACCTCATTGCGGAGCAGGGAGTGGTAGCGGATGGGCTTCATTAGGCAAATTTCCCGCACCTGCCAGGTGAATTCCGGCTTCCAGAAAATGGCCTCCAGGATGCCCCGGGCCGCGGAGGGGGTCATCACCGGGTAGCTCACCCGCTCCACCTTGAACTCCGGGCGGGTAAAGCAGGCGAACTCCCCCCAGACTTTGACGCATAAGGGTGGGTAAGACATACACACCTCCTCAGGTTCTTGTGGGTTGCGGCATTCCCGGGTTTAAATCACCAGATCCTCCGGATCACGGCCCGTTTCCGTCAGCCCCAGGACCTCGTCATAGCCTCCCTGCCATTCCCAGAGTCCCGGGAATACTTCCTGCACCAGCCCCTGCCGTTGATACTCCGGCAGCAGCCGCCGGCGCACCGTCACCAGATAGGGGTGCAGGCGGCGGTAGGCCAGGCGGGGACTGAGGGAGGTGGGAGCCCTGAGGGCCGCAAGGAGCTCGTCCACCGGGGAATGACCCCGGGGCCAGCGCACCACCATAGGGACGGTATCCTCCTCGATGAGCCGGAAACGGGCCGCCACCTCCGGGTAGCGCAGGGCGGAGCGCAGGGAGTTGATGTTATTCTTGTCCAGATTCACCCCCCGGTAGAGCTGGCGGAAGTAGAGGTCATAAAGCTGGGGGTCATGCAGGTCCGCCCCTGTCCTGAGAAGGGCGGCCGCCACCTCGGTCCCGGTACGATAGGCGCCGGGGGGTGTCCCCCCGGTGGCGGGCCGGAAAATGATCACCCGGGCCTCCTCCGGGGAAAGCCGCCCTTCCCGGTTGCATCGTCCCGCCGCCTGGACGATGCGGTCCAACGGCCCCAGGGCCCGCAGAACCAGGGGGAAGTCCAGATCCACCCCCGCCTCCACCACCTGGGTGGCCACCACCCGGCAGGGCCGGCCCGCCGCCAGTCGGGCCCGGATCTCCCGGAGCACCTCCCGACGGTGGGCCGGGCAGAGGCGGGTGGAAAGGTGGAGGGCCTCCGCCTCCCCCAAGGCCGTCAGCAGAGCCAGGGCGTCGGCCTTGGTGTTCACGATGGCCAGGCTGTGGGGGGCCTGAAGCATGACCGCGGCCGCCCGCTCCCAGGGCCAGGGGTCGGGCGGGAGGTCATAGCTCACCCGTTTCAGCTCCCGGAAGTAACGTCCGGGATCCGGCACCATCTCCCTGATCTCCCCCTTGAGGCCGCAAAGGTAGGGGGAGGAGGCGGCGGTCAGGGCCGGCTGGGTGGCGGTGGACAGCACCAGGGTGACCCTGTAGCGCTCCACCAGCTGCTTGAGGACGTCCAGGATGGGCCCCAAAAGCTCCGGGGGCAAGGTCTGCACCTCGTCCAGTATCAGGACGCTGTTGGCGAGGTGGTGGAGTTTGCGGCAGACCCCCGGCCGATGGCCCAGGAGACTTTCAAACAGCTGCACGGTGGTGGTGACAATCACGGCCGCGTCCCAGTTCTCCGCCGCCAGCCGCCGCCACCGGCCCCACTCATCTCCATCCCCATCCTCTTCCCAGGTGACGGCGCTGTGGTGCTCCAGGACCACGTCATCACCCAGAATCTCCCGATACACCTGGGCCGTCTGGTCGATGATGCTGGTGTAGGGCAAGGCCACAATCACCCGGGATTTTCCCCATAAAGCCGCGTGTCTGAGGGCGAAGGCCAACCCGGAGCGGGTCTTGCCGCCCCCGGTGGGCACCGTCAGCCGGTAGATCCCCTGAGGCCCTGCGGCGGCCTCCCAACAGGCCCGGTAAATCTCCTGGCGGGCCCGGTTGACCGGGGTGAGGTCGCACCCGGCGAAGCGGCGGGTCTGGTCCTCCTCCAGACGGCGGCACAGCGCGGAAATATCCCACTCCCGGAGGCGCAGTTCGGTCCTGTCCGGATGGAAATGCCGCTCCGTATCCAGGAAATCGGCATCCACCAGGGCGGAGAAGAGAAAGCGCAGGAAGAGCTCCAGCTCCAGGGGGGTGCTCAGCGAGGGGGGAGGAGGTGGGGCAGGGGGACTGACCCGGTTCAGGAATGCCACCGCCCGGGCGACCCGGGGCTCCAGCCCCGGACGGTGCAGCCGTTCCTTCAGGGTCTCGGGGGCGGGCAGGCCCCCATGGTGCCCCGCCACCACCAGGGCCAGGCCCTCCCAGTAGCCCCGGCCCAGGGCCGCCGCCGCCCCCACTCCGCTATGTTCCGGCCCCCGGGGATTCTGACCCGCCAGGTAGGCCTGGAACTCCGGGTCCGCTTTCCCCAGATCGTGCAGGAGGCCCGCCACCCGCCCCAGCTCCCCGGCCCCAAAGGCAGCCGCAAACCTCTCTCCCAGGCGGGCGGTCTCCTGCAGGTGCCGCTCCAGGGGGTGCCGGTCGCCGCTGGCGTTCTCCGAATGGGCATACATGGGCATGGGTCCACCTCATCACTGCCCCTCGCCGGCGGGGGACTCCTTCTCCGGAGCCGGCACCGCCGGCGGCCGGGGCACCGTCACAGGAATTTCCACCTTGATCGGTTCACCGCTGCCGGTGGTTAATAAAATTTGAAGCTGGCGCAAGTCCTTGGCCGGGAAATAGACCAGGCCGTCATGCCGCGCCTCCGCCGGCAGCGCCTTGGGCTGCATCTGGTGCATGCTCAGGAGTCCCCGGACCCTGAGCTCCAGTTCCGCCCGGTTTGCTCCTGCACCCAACACCAGTCCTTCGGTGCCCCCGCTGGCGGCGCCGATGGCCGCGCCCCTGCCGGCCCAGTGGCCGCCTCCGACGGCGGCGCCCACGGCAGCCCCGGCGGCAGCCCCCAGGGCCGCTCCCAGGATGGCCCCCGCCACCGCCCCCCGCACATAAGCGGCGAAGGCCTCGGAGGCGATCACCGCATCACTGGCCTCCTGGGCATTATACGGCTGATAGGTAACGCCTCCGGCATCGGTGGCGGTGAACTGGGTGGGGTCCACCAGGACAACCTGGGAGGCATGGTTTTCGATAATCAGCCGGATGGGACAGACCCCTGCCTTGAACCAGTCAAAACCCGAGCGGGCAGGTTTGGGGTCAAAGGGGCTGGCATAGAGGGAGCGCCGGGGGTCGAACACCACTGCCGCCACCGTCACTCCCTTGACCGTGGCCGCATGGGGGTAACTGGCCGCCGGCAGGACCACCTTGGGCTGCGGCGCCTGCACCCCGGCGCAGGATGCCAGGTGGCAGGAAAAGGCCAGCAGCACCAGCAGGCTCACCATCGGGTTCCGCTTGCTTCGCCAGAATTTCATGAGAGCACCTCCCAAAGAGTCGGTTTGGACTTCAAGGTATCAGCTCTTCATTCCAGATTGCGGAATCCTACAAAAGATTTTCGCCGGGGCATGCGCCCTGGATGCGGGACGGGTGAAAAGCCCTTGAAGCCCGAGGGCCTCTGGGGGGGGACAATAAAAATTCCCGGAGCGGCTCCATGGCCTTTGGGGACTTTCCGTCCAAATCTTTCAGGCGGGCGGTGGGGCTGCCCTTCTCCTCCAGGCCGGAGTGATGACCGGAGACAACCTGGGCCACAGCCAGGCGAAGGTCACCGGAGAGCAAAAGCGGGGCCAGAACCGCCCCCCAGGGGGAGTGGGGGGCGAAGGTGGGGAAAGACCCTGGTGTCGGGCCCGGAGGCAGGCCTGAAACTCCTGCCGGGCCTGGCCCAGATCATGGAAAAGTCCAGCCAGCCAGGCCACCTCCTGGAGGCCGGAATATTCCGCCAGGCTGGCGGCCTTCCGGGCGACGTGGAGGAGATGGTCCTTAAGCAGGCGCCATTCCCCGGTCTTCCCGGGGGTGTGGGAATAGAGGGAAACTTTTATCGAGGGCCGCATCGGCCTCGTGCCACTCTCTTCCCGGGGGCAGGGTAAAATTGTTCCATAATCCAAAATAAAAGATAATTTTTTTCCGGACCGCCTCCGGCGGCCCCCATGCATCCCAGGGAAAATCTGATAAAGAATAACAGGGGAGGCAGTAAAAAAAATTTTTCCCGGCCTGTCAGGGCAGGCGGACGAAAGGACATGTCACGGCGGCTGAAGGCCAAGCTGCAGGAGCTCCTGGTGCAGGAGGAGGGGGCGGTGGTGCGGGAGTGGGGGGCCCGCTTCCCCATCGCCCTGGTCTTCCCCCAGATCTACCCCGTGGCCATGGGCAACCTGGGCTTTCAGGCCGTCTACCGCCTCCTCAACGACACCCCGGATCTGCACTGCGAGCGGGCCTTCCTGCCGGACCCCCTGACCCTGGAGGAGCATCAGCGCACCGCTACCCCCATCCTCACCCTGGAGTCGAAGCGGCCGCTGCGGGACTTTGCTGTGGTGGCCTTCTCCCTCTCCTTTGAGGCCGACTACCCCAATGTCCTGAAAATCCTGGAGCTCTCGCACATCCCCTTGAGGGCTGCCGACCGTGGGCCCCAGGCCCCCCTGGTGGTGGCCGGCGGGGTGGCGGCCTTCCTCAATCCGGAACCTCTGGCGCCGGTGATGGATGCCTTCTTTCTGGGGGAGGGGGAGGCCGGGGCGGTGGAATTCTGCCGCTTCCTGGCGGTGCACCGGCAGGAGCTCTCCCGGCAGGAGCTCCTCCTGGCCCTGGGGAGGGAGGTGCCCGGCGCCTACGTGCCGGCGGGCTACACCCCCATCTACGGCCCGGACGGCACCCTGGCCGGGATGGCACCGGCCCCGGGGCTGCCCCCCCGGGTGCGGGTCCTCCACGCCGACGTGGCGAGCCGCCCCTGTGTCAGCGAAATTCTGACGCCCTTCAGCGAATGGGGGGACATGTTCCTGGTGGAGCTGGGACGGGGCTGCCCCCGGGGCTGCCGCTTCTGCGCCGCCGGCTTTGTCTACCGACCCCCCCGGGAACGCCCCCTGGAGGTGCTGCTGCCTGAGCTGGAGGAAGGGGTGGCCCGGAAGGGCAAGGTGGGTCTTTTGGCCGCCGCAGTCTCAGACCATCCGGAGATCAAAGAGATCTGCCGCCGGGTCCTGGAACTGGGAGGGGAGCTCAGCATCAGCTCGCTCCGGGCCGACAGCGCCGATGCCGAGCTCTTCGGGCTTCTGGCCCGGGGGGGGGTCAGGACCGTCACCCTGGCCCCGGAGGCGGGAAGCGAGCGCCTGCGCCGGGTGCTCAACAAACACCTTCCTGACGAGACTCTTGCCCAGGCGGTGGAGGCGGCCGCTTGGGCGGGCCTCCCCCAGGTGCGCCTCTATTTCATGGTGGGCCTGCCCACCGAAACCCTGGAGGACGTGCGGGCCATCCCCCGGCTGGTGAAATACTTGAGGCACCGGGCCGTCAAGGCTCTCAAGGGGCGGCCCCCTTTCCGCCAGATCACCTTGAGCCTCTCCTCCTTCGTTCCCAAGCCCTGGACCCCTTTCCAGTGGGCGCCGATGCTCCCGGTGGCGGAGCTCAAGCGCCGCCTGAGGCTGGTGCGCCAGGAGCTGGCCGGGGTGAAAGAAGTGCGGGTGCACACAGACCTCCCCAAATGGGCCTATCTGCAGGCCCTGTTGGCCCGGGGCGACCGGCGGGTGGGGGAGATGCTCCTGGCCGCCCACCGGGTGGGCTGGGCCCGGGCCCTGGCGGAGAGCCCCGTCAACCCGGACTTCTTCGTTTATCGGCAGCGGGGCCCGGCAGAGGTCTTCCCCTGGGACCTCCTGGACCACGGCATCGCCAAGTCGTATCTCTGGGAGGAGTATCAGCTGGCCCTGGCCGAGAAGGAGAGCCCGCCCTGCCGCCCGGAGATCTGCCGCCGCTGCGGGGTCTGCGGGGAGGCTCAGGACTGAACCGCCACCAGCACCAGGCCGAGCTTTTGCTCCAGGGATTGGAGTTTGGCCAGCTTCTCCGGCGCCAGGGCCGCGGGTTTCAGGTCCTCCCGGCAGGAATACGCCAGGATGGGGGTGCCCAGCTCCTGCTCCAGGCCGGTGATGGCCTGCAGGGCTTCCGGAGTCAGCTTGGTGGAGAGACTGCAGAGCATGTCGGTCTCCTCCCGGAGGAAGGATGGCCCGCAGGGGGAGGGCTTGCCTCCCCCCTTGTCGGGAGTGCCATGACAGCCTTATGATAAGTACGGTGATCCGGGAATCCAGGGGCCCATGGCCGCCCCCCCAAGAATGTGATTGAAATGGATCCCAAACCGGCGTAAGGAAAAGGGTGGGGGGAGGGGCCACGGGTCGAGCTCAGCCGCCTTCCATGTCCGGGTTTTGATCGCCCCTCCCCGGGCGCATCCGGGATTTGCCATGGACAAGATCGTCATCGACGGCGGGGTGCCCCTGAAAGGGGAGGTGGCTATCAGCGGCGCCAAAAACGCCGCCCTCCCCATCCTGGCGGCGACGCTTCTGGCCCCGGGGGTGCACCGGCTTTACAATGTGCCCCCTCTGGCGGATGTGCGCACCTTCAAGAAGGTCCTGGGGCTGATGGGGGTGCGCTTCGAGGAGGGGGACCCCCTCATCGTGGACACCAGCCGGCTTACCGGCTGGATGGCGCCCTATGAGGTGGTGAAGACCATGCGGGCCGCGGTGCTGGTCTTGGGGCCCCTGGTGGCCCGGGCCCGCCAGGCCTCCGTCTCCCTCCCCGGCGGCTGCGCCATCGGGGCCCGGCCCATTGACCTGCATCTCAAGGGCCTGGCCGCCATGGGGGTGAAGATCCGCCTCAACCAGGGCTATGTGGAGGCCCGGGTGAAGCGCCTCAAGGGGGCCGAGATCACCCTGGACACCCCCACGGTCACCGGCACCGAAAACCTGATGATGGCGGCGGTGCTGGCCCAAGGGGTGACCCGCATCCACAACGCCGCCCAGGAGCCGGAGGTGGCCGACCTGGCCCGCTTCCTGGTGGCCATGGGGGCCAAAATCGAGGGCATTGGCACCGATGTGCTCACCATCACCGGGGTCAACGGCCTCACCCCCGCCCCCTACACCATCATGCCCGACCGCATCGAAGCCGGGACGTATCTCGCCGCCGCGGCCATCACCCGGGGCGAGGTCACCATCACCAACGCCCCGGTGGCCGCCATGACCGCGGTGCTGGAGAAGTTCCAGGAAGCCGGGGTGCGCCTCAAGACCACCGACGACCGCATCATCGTGGAGCCGGGGGGGTCTCTCATAGGGGTGGATGTCAAGACCCGGCCCTATCCCGGCTTTCCCACCGACATGCAGGCCCAGTTCATGGCCCTCATGACCCTGGCCCGGGGCGCCAGCCTGATTACCGAGACCATCTTTGAGAACCGCTTCATGCACGTGAGCGAGCTCAAGCGCCTGGGGGCGGACATCACCATCTCCGCCAACCAGGCCATGGTGCGGGGGAGGAGGCAGCTTTTGGGCGCGCCGGTGATGGCCACGGACCTTCGGGCCTCCGCCTCCCTGGTGGTGGCGGGCCTGGCCGCCCAGGGTACCACCGAGGTGCACCGGGTCTATCACCTGGACCGGGGCTACGCCCAGCTGACGGAGAAGCTCACCGCCCTGGGCGCCCGCATCCGCCGCCTGCCGGCCTGAGAACCCTGCTGCTTCTGGGAGCCCCCCGGTTGTCCAAAAGGAAAGGATTTTCGCTCTCCCCCTGCCTTAGGGGGAAGGGCGAGATTTTTTTGGACGTCTCAAAAATACATCAAATTTTACCAATAAGTTATCTATCGCTGCCGGTTCCCCTCCTGGCAACCGCATCTGCGCAGGCGGGAAGAGTCTCTGACCAGGAGGCGGCCATGGATCAGACCGGGGCCACGTTTATGGAGTGTGGCGATGTGGCGGGGGAAGCGGATGGCGGTGTGACCGGGGAGCGGGATTTCCAGGAAACCGGCTTCGCTTTTCCGGACGTCCCGTTACAGGAAGTGGGACTGGGTGAATTTCCCGGCCAGCCAGCGGGGGACCCCGAAACGCCCTTCTCCGAGGAAGAAGAGCCGGCCCTGGCCTCAGAGCTGTCGGAGGTCGCCACCGGGGCAGAGCTGGACCGGTTCATTGGGAAATTCTGCCGCCTTGCCGGCCGCTTTCTGCGGGGACCGGCCGGCCGCTTTTTGGGCGGAGCCCTGAAACGGGTGGCCAAGGTGGCGCTGCCCATCACCGGCCGGGTGGGGGGCCTCCGGGGGCCATGGCCGGGGGCGCACTCGCCCGGACCGCCGGCCGGATCTTCGGTCTGGAGCTGGAGGGCTTCCGGAATGTGAGGTGGCCCGCCGCTTCATGCGCCCAGCCGGCCACGCCATCGTTCGGGCCGCCAGGCATCCCGCCACCCGGGCCGGAGTCCAGGCCGCCTGACGGGAGGCCGCCCGGCGCCATGCACCCGGATTGCTCAAGCCTCCTGTGGGCGATCGTCTCGGCGCCGCCCCCGAGGGGTCGCCTCCGGCCCTGCCCGGTGGCGGCGGCCGCTGGGTTTGGCAGAGCAGCCGCATCCTCCGGATTGGAGTCTGACATGCCCCGGACCCCTGCCGCCCATCGCCTTCCGGCTCAGGAGTCCTCTGCCCTGTCGGACCGCCTGAAGTGGCTGCGGCCTTTCGCCCTCCTCCCGCCCATGGTGCCGGCAGTGATTCCGGCGGAAAAAATGTCTTTCTTTTTCCGGCAGGATGTGAGTTGATGATGGACAGAGAGTGTCATTCAGCCCGACTGCAATGGCGCCCCCGATTCATTCCTGCTCCGCCAGTCGCGGGATAAGACAAACCTCCCACCCGGCCCGGTGCCGGATTTCGCCCGCAGAAAAAATCACCCCTGCGCCGGGAGGTGCCCCATGGCCAGGCCGCGACCAGGCCTCACGTGGCGGACAGCCTGCCTTTTTCTGGCCCTGCTCGCCTGGGGGGTGCCGAGCCGGCCCCAGCCCCTGGAGACCGGGCGGCGTCCACCGTCCCCGGGAGAGGCTGCCACCCCGGGTGCGGTGGTGGTGCCGAATCTCATGGGGAGAACCATCCCCCAGGCGAGAGCCCTGGTTGGGCGGCTGGGTCTGCGTTTGGAGGAGAGGGGGACGCGGCCCGCCCCGCAGCTGCCCGGGACGGTGGTGGACCAGGACCCGGAGCCGGGCCGCCAGGTCAGACGGGGGATCACCGTCCGGGTGTGGCTGGCGGAGCCGGCAGGGCCCCGGGGGGTGGAGGTCCCGAACCTCAAGGGGAGGACCCGCAGGGAGGCGGAGTCCCTCCTGGGAG
>CALEAV010000028.1 GCA_937943575.1 uncultured bacterium
TTGGCGGGCGATGGGCGACTCGAACGCCCGACCTTTGGTTCCGGAGACCAACGCTCTATCCACCTGAGCTAATCGCCCGCTCCCTTTTATGTTAACGCACTCCTCCCGGGCTGTCAATTCTCAAAAACGGCGGGATGCCGTTCCGGGAGGGGCGCTGCCGGTCGGGAAAGCAAGGGCAGCCGGGGAGGGGGCCCAACCGCCCGGGTCCGGCTCATGCCCACGCCCGGATCTCCACCCACCGGCAGCGGCTCACGGGGGCCCTCTCCCCTCGGGCCAGCCACAGGGTGCCCTGGGCCGGGGCAAAGACGGCGGCGACCGCGGTGCCGGGGTTGGCGACGTGGGGGTCGGCGAGGATGGCCTGCAGATCCCGGGGGGACAGCCGCCGTCCGCCAGCCAGCTCCTGGAGGCGCCGGTTGCGGGCTGCACTGTAGGCCTCCCGAAAGTGGGTCGGGGACAGAGGGGAGCCGGGCGGCCGCCGGGGGAAGCGCCCTTTCAAAGCGGCCATCTCCGGGGCCTGGAAGTGATTGGTGGCGGTAAGGAGACCCGCCACCGGCCGGCGGCAGGCCCACGCCCCGGGGGCCAGCTCCAGGACCAGGGCACCGGAGGCCTCGGCCAGCAGCACGTTATTGCCGATGGTGGCGGGCAGGGCCAGGATCTGCCGGGCCGCCGCCGCCAGGCTGTCCCCCCGCTCCAGGGCCAGGCGGAAGCGCAGGGCCGCGGGCACCCCCCGGAAGGTGGCCCGGCGGCACACCGCGGTGAGCTGGCATAATACCACCCCCCGCCGGTTCATGCCGGTGCACACCCCCACATACCCGGGCCAGGCCACCGACAGGAAGGGCACGCCGCCCTCCGGGGTCACCGAAAACAGGCGCTGCTCACGGACCAGCACGTCGATGAACAGGGGATAATCCAGGGTGCGGCCCACCAGCACTCCGCCGGTGGCGCTTCGCTGCCGGTCCACGGCCAGGGCGGAGCAGCGGGGCAGGGCGTTGGCCGCATCGTCCAGCACATTGATGAGGAGCACGCTGGCCAGATCCAGGTCGGCGGCGGCGGCCAGGGCCCGCATCTCCTCCTTCAGGGCCTCGGGCACCTGACCCCAGAAGCGGCCCCCCAGGGCGTAAAACAGGAGGGCCAACGGCAAGGAGGCCACCAGATACCCGGCCCGCAGGAGAAAGCGGAAAAAAACCCGGCGCAGCCGGCGGATCTCCCGGGGAAAAAGGAGGCCATGGCGCCGGCCCCGCTCGGCGGGGCTGCCGGTGAGGAGGATGGGGGTGAAATCCGGGGCCATATTCCCAGGGAGATTTCCGGGGGTCGGACGCATCGGTCGGAGGCCCTGACTGATGCGCCTTTCTGCCATGCAGCCCTGCGCCTGAGGGGAAGGGGGAAAACCCGGGGCATAAGCCGAAGCCGGCAAGGGCGTTAAAAAATTATGAAAAAATTACCATAACCTCTTTTTAAAGCTAAATTATTTTACCTATAAATTTTCTGAGGCCAGAAGGACGGCGCCCTGCAGCTCACGGCTTGGGCCAGAGTCCCTGAGACCCTGCGGCCCACTCCAGAGAACCCCCCATTTTTCTCAAATATGTTCGCTTACCACCTGTAATAAAACGAAAAAAAGCTTCTCAAATCCGGACGCTGCCCCGGGGCATGCTCAGGGAGGAGGCCAAAATGGTGAAACTCCTCTCCGGGGGAGGCCGGGGGGCACCCCTTTTCGCACCCTGGGGAAGGTTGGTGGGGCGTTGTCCCCCACCTTCTCCCGGGGCTCGCAGTCCCCGCCCCCGGAGGGTTGGCCCGCCGCCCGGGAGGGGCCGGGGCCCGGCCGGACACGCTTCCTTTCACCAGCCCCGGCCGCCGCCGCCACCCCCCCCGCCGCCGGAGAAGCCCCCCCCGCCGCTCCCGGAGGTGGACCCCGGGGGCGCTGCCGACGCGGCAATGGCCTGGGTCAGGCTCCCTCCCAGTCGGCCGGCAAAGGTGGTCAGGCGGGCGGGGCTCCAGTCGGGGCCCTGGTACCAGCGGGGGGCATAGGGCCGGCCCTGCCGCTCCGCCGCGGCCAGAACCTCGGTGAACTGGGCCGCCCAGTCGTTTTCCACTTCCAGGGCCAGGGCATAGGGCAGGTATTTCTCAAAGAGCTCCGGGGTCTTGTCCGGCGGGTTAAGCATCTGCAGGCGCTCCCCTTCCGCTATGGCCAGAAACATCCGGAAGCCCTCAATCTGGTCCAGCAGCCGGCGGCCCTGCATAGTGGGGGCCTTCAGGAGCTGGACAAACAGGGCGTTGATGCCGGCCAGGCCCGCAAAGACCAGGGCTCCGAGGGTGGACAGGGACTGGGCCAACAGATACAGCCCCACGAAAAGAAAGGCGAAAAAGGGCAGGAAAACCAGGGTGCGGCCCAGGGCGGTGACCAGGGTGCCCAGGCGGCGGGAGCCCCGGAAGTGCCGCCAGCCCTGCCAGGCCTGGTAGCCCAAAAAAGCGCAGCCCACACTCCAACCCGTGAGCCACAGGGCGGGAAAGGCCGCCTCCAGAGCCGAGGGGGAAGTGATGACCATGCCCGCCACGGCGAGGAGGGAGAGGAGGCCGCCGGGGAGGAGATAGGGGTAGTTGGTATTGAAATAGACCCGGTGGAGCTCGCCGTCCAGGGCTGCCTGCAGGGCCTCCCGGGCCTCCCGAAGCTGCGGCTGCGGGGTCTCGTCCAGGGGGACCTCCCCGGCAGACGCAAAAAGCCGGGAGAGAAACCGCCCCTCGGCCCGGGAGACCTCGGCCTTGCCGGGGCGGCGGCTCAGCCGGTAGGTGCCGTTCTCCTGCTGGATGAGAAGGTGCCCCTTAACGGCCAGGTCCAGCACCGCGGCGGCCAAGGCCCGGTCATCGAAGCCCATGCGGGTGACCACCCGCACCGCCGCCGGCGAAAAGCCTGCAGGGGGAGCAAAGAGGGGGATGATGGGGCCCGGCTCCGGGTCACGCCCCACCCGGCGCCAGACCAGCAGGTAATAGGCCGCCACCACCAGGAGGCCCGCCAATCCCACCAGGTTGCCCAGCTGATCCCTCAGAAGGAACCGGGCCTGGGCGGCAGGGGAGGGCGGGGTGACATAGCCCTTGGGCCAGGCCACGGCGATGGTGAGGCCCTCTTTGGGTGCCAGCGGCCGGGTGGTGGTGAAGACCGGCCGGCCGGCGGCATCCAGGCGCTGGCGGCAGGCCTGCTCCCGGGAGCCGTAGGGGCCGGTGTAGGCCGCGCTCTGCACGACCCTGGCCCCCGGCGGCAACTCCACCACCGCCTCGGCCGACAGGATGGGAAAGACCCAGCCGTGGCCGGTGACGTTCCAGTAGAGCTCGTCAAAATCCCGGAAGAATCCCAGCTGACGGGTGGTGCGGTAGCGGAGGGTGTAGGTGTAGGTCCCCGGGGGGAGGAAGACGTCTCTGTGGCCGATATACACATGGATGCCGTTGGCCACCGATTTGGTGTGGAACGGCTCAGCCCGGCCATCCCTGAGGACCTCCCGCACCTCAAAGTCCACGGTGACGGCATTGCCGAAGCGGTCCCGGTAGCGGGTGGGGAACTCCCGGACGATGCCCCGGCGGATCTCCCGGCCGGCGGCCCTGACCCGGATGGTCTCGGTGACCTCCAGGGAGGCATCGGGCTGCACCGCCAAATAGCTGTGAAAGGAGAGGATAGCCTCCTCGGCGGCCGGGCAGGGAAGGGCCAGGGCCAAGAGGAGGGCGATCAAAAGGGGCAGTGCCGGCAAGGGGCGCAGGCGGTGACGCACCGGGCACCTTCTCAGGAAAAACTCACCCGGGGCACAGCCCGCTCCCCGGCGTCTTCGATTTCAAAGTAGTCCACGGTGTCAAAATTGAAGGCCCGGGCCACCAGATTGCTGGGGAAGGACTCGATGAGAATGTTCAGGTTGCGGGCGGCGCCGTTGTAGTAGCGCCGGGCCAGCTGCAGCTGCTCCTCGATGTCGGCCAAGGCCCTCTGCAGGTCCTGGAAGTTGGCGGAGGCCTTGAGGTCCGGGTAATTTTCCGCCACCGCAAAGAGGGTGCGCAAGGCGGAGGTGAGGAGCCCCTCGGCCTGGGCCTTGTCCGCCACCGTGCCCGCCTCCAGGGTCCTGGCCCTGAGCTCGGTGACCTTCTCCAGCACCCCCCGCTCGTGCTGCATGTAGCCCTTCACCGTCTCCACCAGGTTGGGGATGAGGTCGGCCCGGCGCTTGAGCTGCACGTCGATGCCGCTCCAGGCCTCCTTAACCAGGTTGCGGTTTTTCACCAGCCGGTTGTAGATGGCCACCACGCTGAGGGCCACGACCAGCGCCAGACCCAGGATAACAAGGAGTGCGATCATCCGTCACCGTCGGGAAGGAGTCGGCAGGGGGAAAATAGGCCCCAGGCCGTTTCCGGTTAATATCGGCAGGACCGTTCCTGGAGTGAACCCCGATGTTCTTCGCAGGGCATTATAAAAAAGAAACGGGGAGGGGACAAGGGAAGGGGAGGACCACTTCGGGCGAAGGTCGGCGCCGGGCTGTCTGGGCCCCTGGGGGTCTCCAGGAAGGGACCCAAGCCGGGCGGCCGTGGGACTGCGCCGGGGTTGCCGGCCAGCCGGGGAGGGGCCCAAGCGGACCCCTCCCGGAAGCGGGCGGTTTACCCGAGGATGGCCTTGAGGTCCTCCTCCGGGGTGGAGATGGGCTGGATGTTGAAGTTCTTCACCAGCACGTCCAGGACGTTGGGAGTGACGAAGGCCGGCAGACTGGGCCCCAGGCGGATGTTCTTGATGCCCAGATAGAGCAGGGTGAGGAGGATGGCCACCGCCTTCTGCTCATACCAGGAGAGCACCAGGGACAGGGGCAGCTTGTTCACCTCGGTGCCGAAGGCCTGGGCCAGGGCCACGGCGATCTGGATGGCGGAGTAGGCGTCGTTGCACTGGCCCACGTCCAGAAGCCGGGGGATGCCGCCGATCTCCCCCAGGGGCAGGTCGAAAAAGCGGAACTTGCCGCAGGCCAGGGTGAGGACGACGCAGTCCTGGGGCACCTTCTGCACGAACTCGGTATAGTAGCTGCGCCCGGGTTTGGCGCCGTCGCAGCCCCCCACCAGGAAGAAGTGGCGGATGGCGCCGGATTTCACCGCCTCGATGACCTTGTCGGCCACGCCCAGGACGGTGTTGCGGGCGAACCCCACCATGACGTGGCGGCCGTTGGCGTCTTCCGGAAAGCCCGGCAGCTCCAGGGCCTTGTCAATCACCGGCCCGAAGTTGAGGTCCGGGATGTGCTTGATGCCCGGCCAGCCCACCAGCCCCCGGGTGAAGATGCGGTCGGCATACGAGGCCTGGGGCCGCTGCAGGCAGTTGGTGGTCATGACGATGGCCCCGGGGAACTGGGGGAACTCCTTGATCTGGTTCTGCCAGGCGGTGCCGAAGTGGCCGTAGAAATGGGGATATTTCTTCAGGCCCGGGTAGCCGTGGCAGGGGAGCATCTCCCCGTGGGTATAGACGTAGATCCCCTTGCCCTCGCTCTGTTTGAGGATCTCCTCCATATCCAGCAGATCGTGGCCGGAGACCAAAATGGCCTTCCCCGCCTTGTGGCCCAGGGGCACCTTGGTGGGGACGGGGTGGCCGTAGCGCCCGGTGTTGCCGGCATCCAGCAGCTCCATGGCCCTGAGGTTGGTCTCGCCGCATTTCAGGACCAGGTTCAGGAGCTCCTGCAAGCCCAGGTTGGGATCCGGCAGGGCGGCGAAGGCCTCCTGGATGAAGGCGTAGACCTTCTCATCCTCCTGGCCCAGGATCTGGGCATGGTCGGTGTAGGCGCACACCCCCTTGACCCCGAAGAGGAGCACATGCTTCAGGGAGAGGATATCCGGACTGGCGGCCGGGTAGGACTTGAGGCCCACCGCCTCGGCCTGGGCGACCATCCCCTCCTTGGTCTTCTCGGGCTGGAAGACCGCGGGGCCGCTCCAGTCGCTTCTGCCGCCGGCGGCCTTGACCTTCTCCTTGAGGCGCTCCCGCAGCTCCACCGCTTTGTGGATGAAGGCGACAAAGCGCTCCGGGTCAAAGTCCACATTGGTGAGGGTGGCGAAGCTGGCCTCGCAGATGAACACATTCACGTCCCGGTCGGTGACCCCCACCTGACGGCCGGCCACCGCCACCTGGGCCAGGCCCTGAAGGGTGTAAATCAGCAGATCCTGCAGGGCGGCCACTTCCGGATCTTTGCCGCAGACTCCCAAAACGGTGCAGGCTTCGCCTTTGGCGGCTTGTTCACACTGGTAACAAAACATGGCGATCCTCCTTGAGGTGTGGGATTGACCGGCCACGGGCCCCGGGGCGAGGCCCGCCCAAGCCCGCTCTTGGGGCTGTGCTCCCATGGACCGCAGCCGTTGTCTGTCCTGACTGTGAAATTAACCAAATCGGCGGGGGGCTTCCTTGACTTAAGACAAAGGCCGTGATTTTTTCTCCCGGCCGGGGGCGCGGTTGGAGAAAACGGGGCGCCGGTCCGACAAGAAGGGTGATGAGGGGCAGTGGGAAAAGGGCAGGGAAAGGCGCCGCCGGGCTGATGGCCCTGGTGCTCCTGAGCCTCCTGGCCGGCGGGTCCCGGGCCTCGGAGAGCGCCCCCGCCACGGTCACCGAGGCCCAACTTTTCACCCGGGAGTTTCGGGAAAAGGGGGCCCTGCGTTTTTACGAGGCCACAGAAGAGGAGCTGAGGCTGGGCCGATTTGAGGCGGCCTTTTTGCGCTACCGCTTTCTCAAGGGCCGGGTGGCGGGCGACCCGGCCTATCGGCCGCTTACGGCCATGGTGGACCACCGGCTGCGCTTCCTGAGCGGGCAGATGGGCTTGGCGGGGGTGGAGGTGCCGGCGCTTAGGGCCACCCGCCCCCGTCCGGCCCCCGCCGCCCCGGCCGCGCCCCGGGCCATCCAGGACCCGCCCCCGGGCACGACCGGTCAGCCCGAGAAGGCCCAAGCCCCCCAGGCGGCGGCGCCGGAATCTGCCGCCTCCCCGCTGCCGGCCCCGGCCGCAGACCCGCCCCCAGCCGCCTCCGGGCCCCTGGCGGCGGACGCCCCTCCCTCACCGGCGCCGGAGCAGCAGAAAGCCCAGGAAATGGAGCTGGCTGAGCAGAAACCTGCGCCGGAGGCCCCTGCTCCCCCGCCGCCCCCCAGCCGCTGGCAGCGCCTGAAGGCGCGCCTGTTCTTCTGGCGGAAATAAACCTGGGGGGCTGACCGGAGGGAGAGAAGGGAAGGGGGAACCAGCGGGCTGACTTCTGTGGGGCAGGTTGGACGCCCGGAGGGTTTCCCCCTTGGCACGGGAGTGGTCGCAACCTCAGAGGGAGGTCTTACCTCTGCCAGCCCGTCCCCACACCGGGTCCCTTCCACCCCTTACGGGCCCGAGCTGGGAAAACGGGCCTTATCTCTTCCGGGGGTTGAGCTCTGGCAGAGTTCTTTTTTCCTTGTGCATGGCAAACGGTGTGTGAAGGTGAAACAGGCCCGGGGGCATCTTTGGCGGTGTCGCCGGATGCCCTGAAGAAGGCCGCGCAGGCCCCCCGAAGAGCCGGAAAGCTGTGGGGGATGGGAGGTGGTCCCGCTCGCATGCCTTCCGGCGGTCCTCGGGGGCTGACTGAGTTATGGGTCAGCTGGAAAAACCGGGTGGGATGGGAGGGGGTTTTGCACAAGGCCGGGGATGGTGACACCGCGAGGTGATACCATCCGGCCGGCAGCGCGATGCCCGGGGTCTGACAGGGTAATGGGGTGAGGGGGAGGGGGTCCTCAGCCTCGGGCGCCGGACCTCCCGGCGAAAGCCGGCAACTGTGGCGGCAGCGGCTCCTGCAGCCTCACAAATCCCACCCGCACAAGGGGGCATCGGGCGTCCCGGGGGGCGGCGGGAGCCGCGGATTCCCGGGGGCGGCTCTTGCAGCAGGCCCCGTAATCCCTTGTCCCGGTGCCAACGGGGCTTGCCGCCCGGGTCTTGCAGCAGGTCTTCTCCACCCTGTTTCAGTGCCAACGGGGCTTGCCGCTCATCTTTTGCGGCGGGTCCCTGCCACACCCCCCTGCCGGCCGGGAAAATTCCCTGCCCGATGGTTGGCAAGCCCGCCTCTTTCCAAAGAAGCCGGAGGGGCATGCGCCTCGGGCACCCGCCCGGTCTCCTTTTTCCCTGCCCGGAGGGGAGGAGGGACGCCGCTCCGCTCTCCATGTTGCTGGCGGCCCCTTTTTCCCTGTCCGGAGGGGAGGAGGGCATCGGTTCAGAAGCGGACCTGGCCAATCTGACATCCAAACAAAATTTTCAGGCTGGGGATAAAAAGCTTGAAAAAAGTGGAAATCTCTGGCATACGGGGAACACGGGGGAAAACGGCCTCACCCTTCCTTAAGATGATTTCCGGGAAGGATGCCGCGCCACCGGAGGTGCCCGTCCATGCTCCGCCTGCTGCTGCTTCTGGCGGCGGTCCTGCTGGCCTCGGCCGGACCGGCTGAGGCCGGGGTGGAGCGCTTTGTGGATGAGCAGGGCACGGTGCACATCACCAATCTGGGGCCCTCCCCGGCGTCTGAGCCAGCCGGCCCGCCGGTGGCGGTGCCGGGAAAGCGGCCGCCGGCCCCGAGAGCCTTGACCCCCGGGCCGCCGGAACCGCCCCCGCCCGAGGCGCCGGAGGCCGAGCCCTCGCCGGAGCCCCAATCCGCCAGCCCCGGGAAAGGGGCCGGCTCCCCGCCGGGGCCGGAAGATATGGCGCCCGGCCACCTTGACCCCGGCTCCCCGCCCGCCGCGGCCCGACCTGAGCAGCCGGTCGCCGCGACCCGCCCTGCCGCCGCTTCCGGGGGACGGCCCCACGGCCTGCCGGTGACCACCTTCCGGGATGCCCGAGGCACCCTGCACATCACCACTGCCCCGGCCAAGCTCAAGGATGACCTCCTCCGCCTGGCGGGCTATGAATGGCCCGCCCACCTGCCCCGGGCGGCCCTCCCTGGGCCGGACGATGCCCACGTCCCCCCAGTGGCGGAGAGCCGGCCGCTGCCGACGGCCTTGGCCCGGCGGGCGGCAGCCGCCGCCGCAGCGCCCCTGCAGTCTGCCGGCCCCCGGACCCTGAGGCGGTTCAAGGACGGCAAGGGGGTGCTGCACATCGTCAGCCGCCGGACCCCGCCGCCGACGCCGGCTGCGGCGCTCCCGCCGGAGGCGTGGTCCCCGGCCCTGCCGGCCGCAAGGGCTGTGCCTCCCTCCCGGGCCGCGGCCCCCCCGGTCCTCAGAGACCCCGGAGGCGCCCGGGTGGCGGTGCGCCGGGACCGGAACGGCAGGCTGACAATCGTCAGCGAGCCCTCCCTTGGCCCCCTGGCCAGAGGGCCCTCCCCCCCGCCCGGGGCCCTGCGCCCCCTCACGGAGGAGGCGGCCCGCACCTACGGCCTGCCGGTCTCCCTGGTGGAGGCGGTGATCCGGGTGGAATCCAACTTCACCCCCCACGCCGTCTCCCCCAAAGGCGCCATGGGCCTGATGCAGCTCATGCCCGGCACCGCCCGGGATCTGGGCGTGGAGGACCCCTTCTGCCCCCGCCAGAACATCCAGGCCGGGAGTCGCTACCTCAGGCTGCTTCTCAACCTCTTCGGCCAGGACCTGCCCTTGGCCCTGGCGGCCTACAACGCCGGTTTCCGGCGGGTGCTGGAGCACGGCTGGCGCATCCCCCCCATCCCGGAGACCCAGGACTTCGTCAGCCGGGTGCTGCAGGAATACACCCGGCGGGAAAGCCATCTGGCCCGTTTCCGGGACGGCCCCGGATAGGGGGGAGAGAGCCACCTGCCCAGGGAGCCCCGGCAGTGGGGGGAAGGGAACTTTGGGAGGAAACTTATGCCCTGTTCCCACCCTGTGGGGGCTGTTTTGACCGGCAATCGCTCTTTTCCGCCTTGCCCCTACTGTATGGTGGCGCCCGGGACCCACTCTCCCGGGGCGGAGGCCCAGGGATCCCGGATGAGTACCGTTGATTCCCCTCGTCAGCCTGGCTGACGCCTGCCTCGGGCGGTCTTTATCCGGGCTGTCCCGGTTTCTGCCCTTCTTTTCCTTTGACAAGCCCGGTGCCCGGGGGTACCATTAGCCCAGTCGGGTATCCTTCGGGATGTAAAAGGGAAGACGGACGAGCCGTCGCGGTCCCGCCGCTGTGACCGGGGACGAACCCTGCACGAGGCCACTGTCCCTCCTGAGGGGGATGGGAAGGCGCAGGCAGTAGGATGATCCGGAAGCCAGAAGACCTGCCCGACGGTCTGGACCCCCCTCGCGGGTGACGAGGGCCCAGGCAGGGGAGCCGCCGTGGACAAGCGGCTCCGACCTTAAGGACAAGCAAGCTGGGTGCATCCTTAAGTCCATGGGGGCTTAGGGATTTTTTTATGGGGAAGGGGAGGCGTGGGTGCGGTCGCAGGAGAAAGTGAGGCCTTGGCCCGGACGCTGGACCGGCGGCGTCGGGGTCGCCGGCGTTTCGCCGCGGCCGTGCTGCTGCTAAGCGGCGCCCTGGCCCTGTCGGTGGTGCTGGCGGTGCGCCTGGGCCGCCTGGAGGTGACCTGGGAGGCCATGGGAGCTGTGCTGCTGGCCAAACTGGGCTGGGCGCCGGCCACCGTGGACCGCACCACCGAGGTGGTGATCTGGGGCATCCGTTTTTCCCGGGTCATCCTGGCCGGCCTGGTGGGCGCCTGCCTGGCCGTGGCCGGGGTGGTCTTCCAGGGCCTCCTCCTCAACCCCCTGGCGGACCCCTTCACCCTGGGGGTCTCCACCGGCGGGGCCTTTGGGGCGGCGCTGCTGGTGCTGCTGGGGGTGGGGGGCAGCTTCTGGGGCCTGAGCCCCCTGCCCCTGGGGGCTCTGGCCGGGGCCCTGGGGGCTCTGAGCGCAGTTCTGCTGCTCTCCCGGGAGGCGGGCCGGATCCGCAAGGAGACCCTGATCCTGGCGGGCATTGTGGTGAGCACTTTCCTCTCCGCCCTCATCAGCCTCATCAAGAGCCTGGATGAGGAGTCCCTCTCCGCCATCGTTTTTTGGATCATGGGGAGCTTCTCGGGCCGGGGCTGGGTGCACGTGGGGCTGCTGGTGCCGTATGCCCTGACGGGGTTGGTGCTCATCGGCCGCTATGCCCGGGAGCTGGACATCCTGGCCCTGGGGGAGGAGCACTCCCACTTCCTGGGGGTGGCGGTGACCCGGGTGCGCCTGGTCCTCTTGATCGGGGCCTCCCTCCTCACCGCCGGGGCCGTGGCGGTGAGCGGGGTCATCGGCTTTGTGGGGCTGGTGGTGCCCCACGTCATGCGCATGTGGCTGGGGCCGGCCCACGGCCGTCTGTTGTGGCTTTGCGGCCTCGGCGGGGCGCTGACTCTCATCTGGGCCGACGCGCTGGCCCGCAATCTGCTGGCCGGCGGCATGGAACTGCCGGTGGGGGTGGTCACCGCCCTCCTGGGCGGCCCCTTTTTCTTCTATCTGCTGAAAACCCGGCGGGCGCGAGGGATCTGGTGATTCGGGTCGAGGATGTGAGCGTGGGGTATGAGGGCCGGCCGGTGCTCCGGCGGCTCAGTTTCCAGGTGCACCCCGGGGAGTTTGTGGGACTGTTGGGGCCCAACGGCAGTGGCAAGACCACCCTCATCCATGCCCTGGCCGGGCTGCTGGCGCCCCAGGAGGGCCGGATTTTCTTAAACGGCGAGCCCCTGGCCGCCCTCAGCAGCCGGCGGCGGGCCCGCACCGTGGCGGTGGTGCCCCAGGCCACCGACATCCGCTTCCCCTTCAGCTGCCTGGAAATCGTCCTCATGGGCCGCTATCCCCACCAGCGCCGGGCCTTCAGCCTGACGGAGGCGGATCTGGCGGCGGCGTTGTGGGCCATGCGGGAGACCACCACCGAGGCCTTCGCGGACCGGCCGGTGACCGACATCTCCGGCGGGGAGCGCCAGCGGGTGATCATCGCCCGGGCCCTGGCCCAGCAGCCGGCGGTGCTGCTCCTGGATGAGGCCACCTCCTCCCTGGATGTGCGCAAGAAGGTGGAGATCTTTGAATTGCTGAGCCGCCTCAACCGGGAGGGCCTCACGGTCATCTGCGCCCTGCACGATCTCAACCTGGCGGCCCTCTACTGCCGGCGGCTCATGTTCCTCAAAGGGGGGCGCCTGCTGGAGGACGGCCCCACCGAGACGGTGTTCACGGCCGCCACCCTGGAGCGGGTCTATGACACTCCCATGGAGGTGATCCTGCATCCGGGCTACGGCCGTCCCTTTGCCCTGACCCTGCCCCTGCATCCGGCGGCGCCGGCCCGGGCGGCCTCCGGGGGCGTCCCATGAAGCGCCGGGCGCTTTTGTCGGGACTCCTGGCGGCTCTGCTCCTTTGGGGACCGGGGCAGGGAGGCGCCGAGTTGGGCATCACCGACGACCGGGGCCAGGTGGTGCGTCTGGCGGCCCCACCCCGGCGCCTCATCTCCCTGGCGGGCGGCCTGACAGAGATTCTGGCGGCCCTGGGGGCGGCGGAGCGGTTGGTGGGGCGCATCCAAGGCGACCATACCGTGAGGGGCGTGCCCACCGTGGGGACCCACCTGCAGCCCAACGTGGAGATGATCCTGGCCCTCAAGCCGGATCTGGTGGTGCAGGGCGGGGTGGCCAAGGGGCTCCCGGCCCTGGCCCGCCTGACGGCGGAAGGGGTGCCGGTGGCCCTCTTCGACCCCCGGGATTTTCCCGGACTTATGGAGACCATCCGGCGCCTGGGGGTCCTGACGGCGCGGGAGGCGGCGGCCCGGGAGCTGGTGGCGGAACTGGAGTCCCGGCTGGCCAGGGTGGCTCAGGAGGTGGCGGGCCGGCCAAAGCCCACGGTGTTCTTTGAGGTGCGCTACCCCAACCTTTTGGGTGCCGGCCGGGGCTCCCTGGTGCATGACATCATCGCCCGGGCCGGAGGGGAAAACGTCCTCAGCCACCCCCAGAAGCTGGTGCCCTTCAGCCTGGAGGCCCTGCTTTTGCTCAACCCCGAGGTCTATCTCATCCAGCGGGGGCCCATGAACAAGAGCCCCCAGGACATTTACACCCGGCCCAACTTCCAGGAAGTGCGGGCGGTGAAGCAGCGCCGGGTGCTGGTGGTGGAGGAGGAGATGTTCTCCCGACCCGGGCCCCGGGCGGTGGCCGCGGTGGAGCTTTTGGCCCGCTACCTGCACGGCAAGGGCTCCGGGGAGGGGGGGCCGTGAGCCGGGCTGCGGTGAAGGGATTGGTGGTGGCCGGGGCCATGAGCGGGGTGGGCAAGACCACCCTCAGCCTGGGCCTCATCGCCGCGCTGCGCCGCCGGGGCCTGGTGGTGCAGCCCTTCAAGGTGGGCCCCGATTTCATCGACCCCGGCCATCATGCCCAGGCGGCGGGCCGTCCGTCAGCCACCCTGGACGGCTGGATGCTCCCCCGGGAGGAAAACCTGGCGGTGTTCGCCCGCTGGGCCGCCGGGGCCCAGGCGGCGGTGGTGGAGGGGGTGATGGGCCTCTTTGACGGGCTGGACGGCAAAAGCGAGGCCGGCTCCACCGCCCAGATGGCCAAGTGGCTAAAGCTGCCGGTGCTGCTGGTGGTGGACGCCCGCTCCCTGGCAAGGAGCGCCGCCGCCCTGGTGCACGGCTTCACCTCCTTTGATCCCGAGCTGACCTTTGCCGGGGTGGTCTTCAACCGGGTGGGCAGCCCGGCCCATCTGGCCTATCTGAAGGAGGCCATGGAAGGGCTCCCCCAGGTTCCCTGTTGGGGCGGCCTCCCCCGGGAGGAGGGCCTGGGCATTCCGGAGCGCCACCTGGGGCTGACCACGGCGGAGGACCACCCCCTGTCCCCGGAGTATTTGGACCATCTGGCGGACCTGGTGGAGGGGCACCTCGACCTGGAGGGTCTGTGGGCCGCCCTGCCGGAGGTGGCGCTGCCGCCTCTCTCCCCGGAGGCGGAACCACCTCCCCGGGTGCGCCTGGGGGTGGCCCGGGACCGGGCCTTCTGCTTTTATTACCCCGACAATCTCCGGCGGCTGCGCCTCAGCGGGGCGGAGCTGGTGGAATTCTCCCCCCTGCTGGACCGCCGTCTGCCGGAGGGGGTCCACGGCCTCTATTTCGGGGGCGGCTACCCGGAGCTGGCCGCGGCGGAGCTGGCCGCCAACGCCGCCTTTCTGGACGATCTTCGGGCCAGGGCGGCGGCGGGGCTGCCCATCTACGCCGAGTGCGGCGGCCTCATGTATCTGGGCCGGGAGATCCGGGACCTGGAGGGCACCTCTCATGCCATGGCGGGGATTCTGCCGCTCAGGTTCCGCATGCGGCCCCGGCTGGCGGCCCTGGGCTATCGGGAGGTCACTCTGACGGCGGATACGCTCCTGGGGCCGGCGGGCGCCACCCTCCGGGGGCACGAGTTTCACTACTCGGACATCGTGGCCGAGGAAGGCCCCCTGGACCGGGTCTACCGCCTCAGCCCCCGGCGGGGGGGCGAAGCCCTGCGGGAGGGCTTTTCCCGGGGGAAGGTCCTGGCGAGCTATGTCCACCTGCACTTCGGCAGCCGCCCGGAGGCGGCGGCGGCCTTGGTGGCGGCGTGTCAAAAATTTAAGAAGGATTATGAAAATACATCGACAAGATCTCAAAAATAATAAATTTTTTGGTCAAAAACTTTTGGCTGGCAGGGCCGCCCCCCGAGGTGGGGCCTGATCCTGCAGCCGGCCGCAGCGTGAGGAGATGCCATGTCTGCCTGGCGAATCCCCCCCGGGGAGATAGAAGCGGAGAGTTTCCGGCGCATCGAGGCCGAAGCCGGCAAGCACGGCCTCGACCGGGAGGTCTGGCTGGTGGTGCGGCGCATGATCCACACCAGCGCCGACTTCGATTACCTGACCCACACCCGCCTCCACCCCCGGGCGATTGCGGCGGGGGTGGCGGCTTTGCGCCAAGGCCGGCCGGTGGCCACGGACACCCGCATGCTGGCCGCCGGCATCTCCACCGGTCGCCTCAGCCGCCTGGGAGTGGAGGTGCGCTGTCTTATGGATGCGCCGGAGGTGGCGGGGGAGGCCCACCGCCGCGGTCTCACCCGGGCGGCGGTGGCCATGGAGAGGCTGCTGCCGCAGGTGGCCGGGGGGATCGTGGCCATCGGCAATGCGCCCACGGCCCTCTTCCGCCTCCTGGAGCTGCTGGATGAGGGAGCGCCGCCACCGGCCCTCATCATCGGCCTGCCGGTGGGCTTTGTCAATGCCGCGGAGGCCAAGGAGGCCTTGAGCCGCAGCGACTACCCGTATATCACCGCCCTGGGGCGCAAAGGGGGCTCGGCGGTGGCCGCCAGCGTGGTGAACGCCCTGGCCGTCCTGGCCCTGGAGGAGGGGCGCCATGGCTGAGAAGACGGGCACCCTCTACGGCATCGGGGTGGGGCCGGGGGATCCGGAGCTCATCACCCTCAAGGCCCTGAAAATTCTCCGGCAGGTGCCCTGGATCTTTGCCGCCGCCTCCTCCAAAAACACCTACAGCATCGCCCTGAACATCGTGCGCAGCCACCTCAACGGTGCCGGCATCGAAAACCTGCCCTTTCCCATGACCCGGGATCCGGATCTTTTGGCCGCAGCCTGGGAGCAGAACGCCCGCCGGGTCCTGGCGGTCCTGGAAGCGGGGTGGGACGCCGCCTTCATCACCCTGGGGGACCCCCTCACCTATTCCACCTTCGGCTATCTTTTGAAGACCCTGAAGCAGCTGAAACCGGACCTGAAGGTGGTCACCATCCCGGGGGTGACCTCCTACAGCGCCGCCGCGGCTGCGTGCCAGACGCCCCTGTCGGAGGGGGAGGAGTCCTTCTACGTGGTCTCCGGGGCCTTGGGCGCCGCCCGCCTCCGGGAGGCCCTGGCGCGCACCGACACCGTGGTGATCCTCAAGACCTACCGCCACTTTCCCGAGATTTACCGGACTCTGGCGGACCTGAATCTGCTGGAGTGCGCCGTCTGTATCAGCCGGGTGGGGCTGGAGGGGGAGACGGTGGTGCGGGACCTCCGGGAGCTGGCAGGGCGCCCGTTGCCATATCTCTCCATGATCATTGTGAAAAAGCCGAAGCAGAGGGAGGGGGAGCCACCCGTGCCCGCCACCGGGTGACTGACGCAGGGAGGGGTCTGCGGGCGGCTTATGACGGAGTTGGTGTTTTTGACTGGCAAAGCTAAGCCTGAGGCGCCGGGACCTGCCCCTGCCGGACGGGCGCTGCGGAGCGGCTTTTCCACCGGCACGGCGGCCGCCGCGGCCGCGCAGGGAGCCCTGTATGAACTCCTGGGCCTGCCCTGTCCGGCTAAGGTGGAGGTGGCCCTTCCCGGGGGCGGCAGCCTGAGCATCCCCTTGGCCCGCCACCGCCAGTCGGGCTCCCGGGGGGAGGCGGTGGTCGTCAAGGATGCCGGCGACGACCCGGACGTCACCCATGGGGCGGAGATCGGGGTGCGGCTGGGCTGGGCCTCGGGGCCGGGCACGGGCGAGCTCCTGGAGATGGTGGGCGGCCCCGGGGTGGGGCGGGTCACCAAGCCGGGGCTGCCGGTGGCCGTGGGGGAGCCCGCCATCAACCCGGTGCCCCGGCGCATGCTGCGCCAGGCGGTGACCGGGGTGTGGGAGAGACACGGCAACGGCCGGCCCCTGCGGCTGAGGCTGGAGGTCTTCGTGCCCCGGGGGGAGGAGCTGGCCCGGCATACCCTCAACCCCCGCCTGGGGATAGTGGGGGGGATCTCCATCCTGGGGACCACCGGGCTGGTTCGGCCATACTCCCACGCCGCCTGGCGGGCCACCATTGTGACGGCCCTCAAGGTGGCCCGGGCCCAGGGCTGGCGCCAGGTGGTGCTGACCACCGGGGGCCGGAGCGAGGCGGCCCTCAGGGGCCTGCTGCCGGAGCTGCCGCCGGAGTGCTTCGTCCTCATGGGGGATTACGTGCGCTTTTCCCTCCGGGCTGCGGCTCAACTGGGGTTCCGGCAGGTGACGGTGGCGGCCTTTTTCGGCAAGGCGGTGAAGATGGCCCAGGGGTTCGGCCAGACCCACGCCTCCCGGGGACTGATCGATTTTGCCGTCCTGGGCCGGTGGGTGGAGGGGGCCACAGGCGATCCCTCCCTGGCCCGGGGAGCGGCCTGGGCCAACACCGCCCGTCAAGTGTTGGAGATGCTGCCCCCGAAAGCCCGGGAGGCGGTGACCGCGGAGGTGGGCCGCCGCCTGCTGGCCCGACTGCAAGGGTATGCCGGCCCGGGGGTGCATCTGAAGGCCATGATCCTGGATTTCGACGGCCGCCTGCAGTGGCGGGGGGAAGGGTAGGGTGGCGGCGCCGGTCACCGTCCTGGGGCTGGGGATGTCCCCGGTTGATCTCACCCCGGCGGCCCGGGAGCGTCTGGCGGGGGCGGACGTCCTGGCCGGGGGCCGGCGTCTCCTGGAATATTTCCCGGGGCATCCGGCGGAAAAGGTGGTGCTGGACCGGCAGGTGGCCGCCACGCTCAGGGACCTGGCCGCCCGGCTGGGTTCCCGGCGCCTGGTGATCCTGGCGTCGGGGGATCCCAATTTTTACGGCGTGGGGCCCCTGGCGGTGGAGATCTTCGGGCCTGAGCGGGTGGAGATTTTCCCCAACCTCACGGCGGTCCAGGCTGCCGCGGCGCGCCTGAAGGTGGCCTGGCAGGACGCATGGGTAGTCAGCCTGCACGGCCGCAGTTCCCGGGAGTTCAGCCGGGCCTTGGGCGAAGCCGGCAAAATCTTTGTCTATACCGACCCGGAGAACACCCCGGCGGTCATCGCCCGGGAGCTCCTGGCCCGGGGGCTGGCGGGGGCCCGCATGGCGGTGGTGGAGAATCTGGGGCAGCCGGGAGAGCGTCTGGAGTGGTATGACCCCGCCGAGGCCGCAGGGCGCACCTTCGCCGCCTTGAATGTGGTGTATGTGGAGCGGCCTCCGGCCCCGGCGGCCCTGCATTTGGGCCTCCCGGAGGAGGAGCTGGCCCATGAGGCCGGGCTGGTGACCAAGCTGGAGGTGCGGGCCGTGGCCCTGGCCCTCTTGAGACTGCTGCCCGGGCACATCCTGTGGGATGTGGGGGCCGGCTCCGGCTCCGTGGGGCTGGAAGCGGGCCGGGTGGCCCCGGGGCTTGAAGTCTATGCGGTGGAGCGCCACCCTAAGCGCCTGGCCCAGATTACCGCCAATCGGGAACGGTTCGGGGCGGTGTGGCTCCTGCCGGTCCTGGGGGAGGCGCCGGAAATTCTGGGGGGTCTCCCCGACCCGGACCGGGTGTTTGTGGGGGGCGGTGGTGAGGCTCGGGGCGCCATCCTGACCACGGCGGTCCGGCGGCTGAAGCGGGGGGGCCGACTGGTGGCGGCCGCCACCCTGCTGAGCAGCCTGGAGACGGCCCGGCAGGTTCTGGCACAGGAGGGCCTCCGGCCGGAGGTGGTGCAGGTCCAGGTGAGCCGCAGCCGCCCGCTGGCCGGGGATACATATCTTCAGGCGGCCAACCCGGTATGGCTCATTGCCGGCAGCCGGGAGGAGGGCTGATGCCTCCGGTTCTCTTTGTCGGGGCCGGTCCCGGCGACCCGGAGCTCATCACCGTGAAGGGCCAGCGGGCCCTGGCGGCGGCAAACCTGGTAGTGTATGCCGGGTCCCTGGTCTCTCCGGCGGTCCTGGCCTGGGCGGGGCCGGGGGCGGAGCTCATCGACAGCGCCCCCCTGAACCTGCCGGAGATCACCGCTCACCTGCTGCGAGGCTACCGGGCCGGATTGAAGGTCGTGCGCCTGCACTCCGGCGATCCGGCCCTCTTCGGGGCCCTGCAGGAGCAGCTGGCCGTGCTGGACCGGGAAGGGGTGCCCTACGAGGTCATCCCCGGGGTGACGGCCGCCTTCGCCGCCGCGGCGGCCCTGAAACGGGAGCTCACCCTGCCGGAGGTGACCCAGACGGTGATCCTCACCCGGGCGGGCGGCCGCACGCCGGTGCCGGAGAAAGAGGCCCTGCACCGGTTGGCGCAGCACGGCGCCACCCTGGCCATTTATCTGAGCGCCCATCTGGCGGCGGAGGTGGCCCGGGAGCTGGCAGGCGGCTACCCCCCGGAGACCCCGGTGGCCGTCGCCTATCGGGTGAGCTGGCCCGAGGAGCGCCTCCTCACCTGCACCCTGGGGGAGCTGCCGGAGGTGATGGCCGCGGCGGGGATCCGCCAGCAGGCCCTGATTCTGGTGGGGCCCGCGGTGGGCGCAGGGGCGCCGGCGGCCGCCTCCCGGCTCTACGACCCCGGCTTCAGCCACGGCCGGCGACCGGGCCGAGAGCCGGATTTTTGAGATTCTCCGCCGTGAGGAGATCGCGCTGCCCGACAGATGGGGGCGAGCAAGAGGGCGGGAGGCGTCAGGTCGGGAAAAGGAGTCCCGGAGAGTCCCGGCCAAGATTTCCGGGTGGGCCGGGAGGCAAGGCCACGGAAGAAGGTGTTGCGCCAAGACGTTCCATGGAGAGAGGCCAGCTTCGCCCGTTCTGGGATGGCCGCTTGGGCGGGGGGAAACTGGTTTATATTCGGGCATATTAATTTCGGTTTAATCAGTCCGCGACGCTGGCTGTTCTTTTCCCGGCTGGGCTTGGGGCGCCGGTTGGAGGAAGTGAAATCTGAAAGATAAACGGACGTTTTTCCTGTGGTGAAAGTCGGGGGCGGTGCGGCCAGGAAAACTCTCATGTCCGCAGAAGGGCGGGCCTGTGAATTCCCGGGATTTGTCCCAGTTTTCGGCCCTCGGCCCCAGATCCTTGCCCAGAAACCGCGATTTGCGCCTTCCGGGGACAGGATAAACGAATCCGCCGGTCCAGGGCCGGTCGCCGCTCCATGATGGGTCCGGGTGTCGGGGGAGAGGAGCGTGCATCCCCCGCGGGGCTTGAGAGCTGGCGCTTGTCGGATTTCAGAACATTTCATTGACTGGGCCGTGCAGATACCCTCGCCTTGGAGGGGGGCCGGGAAGAAGGCGGCTGTTTTCTGACGAAACCCGGCAGTGTTCCCCCGCTCCGCCGGCCCGCTCCCGCTCCGATAGGGAGGAGAAAAGGGGATCGTTCAGGTTGCGCCATCGGCTGAAAGATCTTTTTAAGATAAAAAGAGAGTTAATTAAATAAGTTAAATGTGAAAATTAAGAAATTTTCTTAAATTTGGCCATGCGCCCCAGAGCCCCACAACCCCTGGAAATCCGGCGTCCCGTGCGGGTGGCGGCCCTGACCCCCCGGGGAGCGGCCCTGGCCCGGCGGGTGGCCGCCGCCCTGCCCGGGGCGGTCTGCTGGCTGCCGGAAAACCTGGCGGCCGGGGAGGGCGGCTGCCGGAGCTTTGTGCGGTTCACGGAGGTGGCCCGGGAGGCCTTTGCCCGCCGGGAGAATCTGGTCTGCATCATGGCGGCGGGCATTGTGGTGCGCGCCATTGCGCCTTTGCTCAGCCACAAAGGCGTCGACCCGGCGGTGGTGGTGGTGGACGAGGCGGGGCGCTTCGCCGTCAGCCTGCTGTCCGGACATCTGGGGGGGGCCAATGACCTGGCCCGGCAGGTGGCCACCCTCCTGGGAGGCACGCCGGTCATCACCACCGCCACGGACGTGGCGGGCCTGCCGGCCCTGGACGCGCTGGCTTTTCGCCTGGGGCTGGAGCTGGAAAATTTGGCCGCGGTGCGGGCCGTCTCCATGGCCCTCCTGAACGGCACCCCGGTGACCCTGGTGGATCCCGCGGCGCGGCTGGCGGCGGTGAGGGCGGCGCACCCGGAGGGTTTTCAGCCGGAGGAGGACCTGAAGCATGCCCTGAGCCGGCCCGGCCCCGGAGTCTATGTGGGCTGCCGGGAGGCGCCGTGGCCCCCGGACTGGCTCCGCCTCCGGCCCCGGGTCCTGGCGGCGGGCGTGGGCTGTCACCGGGGGGTGGAGGCCGAGGCGGTCCTGGCTGTGGTGCACGAGGTTTTCTCCCGGGAAGGGTTGTCTCTCCGGTGCCTTCGGGCCCTGGCCACGGTGGCGGCCCGCAGGGATGAACCCGGGCTCAAGGAAGCCGCCCGGCGGCTGGGAGTGGAGTTGGTATGGTTCAGCGCAGCGGAGTTGGCGGAGGTGGAGGCCCCCAACCCGTCGGGGGTGGCGGCCCGGCATCTGGGGACCCCCAGCGTGGCCGAGGCCGCGGCCCTGAAAGCCGCGGGGGGAAGGCTCCTCGTCCCCAAGGTGAAGACCCCCCACCTCACCCTGGCGGTGGCCCGGGAACCCTGAGCATCGTCAGCCTGGGGCCCGGAAGTCCCGAGCACCTGACCCCCCGGGCCCGGGCGGCCCTGGAGGCGGCCCAGGTGGTGATAGGCTATCAGACCTATCTGGACCACATCGCCCCCTGGCTCCCGGGTCGGGAAGTGGTGGCCGGCGCCATGAAACAGGAACTGGCCCGGGGCCGCCTGGCCCTGGAACGGGCCATGGCCGGGGCCCGGGTGGCCGTGGTCTCCGGCGGAGACGCCGGTGTCTATGGCATGGCCGGCGTCATCCTGGAGCTCGCCGCGGCTCGGGGGCTCAAGGTGGCCCCTCCCGGAGAGTCGGGCCCGGTGGACCTCCACCTGGAGGTCATCCCCGGGGTACCGGCCGTGACTGCCGCCGGGGCGCTTCTGGGCGCGCCCTTGATGCATGACTTTTGCGCCATCTCCTTGAGCGATCTCCTGACGCCCTGGGAGATCATTGCCCAACGGGTCCGGGCGGCGGCGGCCGGCGATTTTGTCATCGCTTTGTATAACCCCATGAGCAAAAAGCGGCACTGGCAACTGGCGGCGGTGCAGGAGCTCCTCCTGGCGGCCAAGGCCCCCCAGACCCCCGTGGGCATTGTTCGCCGGGCCATGCGGGCAGGGGAGGAGGTCATCCTCACCACCCTGGGGGAGATGCTCAGCCACCCGGTGGATATGCAGACCATCGTGATTGTGGGGAATTCCCGCAGCTTTGTGTATGGCCGCTACCTGATCACTCCCCGGGGCTATCTGGACAAGTATGCCCTGCCGGAGGAGGCGCGGTGAAGTTCCGGCCGCTGATGATTCTGGGGTCCGGCTCGGATGTGGGCAAAAGCGTGCTGGTGGCGGGGCTGTGCCGGGTCTTCGCCCAGGAGGGGGTCAAAGTGGCCCCCTTCAAGGCCCAGAACATGGCTCTGAACAGCTTTGTCACCGCCCAGGGCGGGGAGATGGGCCGGGCCCAGGTGGTGCAGGCCCGGGCTGCGGGTCTGGAGCCCCACGTGGACATGAACCCCATCCTCCTCAAGCCCAGCTCGGAGGTGGGCTCCCAGGTCATCGTGCAGGGCCGGGTGCTGGGGAATTTCAGCGCCCGGGACTACTACCGGCTCAAGCCCCGGCTGGTCAGGCGGGTGATGGAGAGCTTCCGCCGCCTGGCCCGGCAGTATGAGCTCCTCATCCTGGAGGGAGCCGGCAGCGCTGTGGAGCTCAACCTCAAGGCCCATGATCTGGTGAACTTTGCCATGGCCCGGCGGGCCGATGCCCGGGTGCTGCTGGTGGCGGACATCGAGCGGGGAGGGGTCTTTGCCGCCACCATCGGGGCCTTTCAGCTCCTGACGCCGGCGGAGCGGCGGCGGCTTGGGGGGTTCATCATCAACAAATTCCGGGGGGACCCGGCTCTGTTCGCCGACGGGGTGGAGATCATCGCCCGGCGCACCGGCCGGCCGGTCCTGGGGGTCCTCCCTTATCTCCGGGATCTGGCCCTGCCGGAGGAGGACAGCGTCGCCCTGGCTCGCAAATCCGCCGGCGGCGGCTGGCAGGGCGACGGCCGCCTGCGCATCGGGGTGGTGCGCCTGCCTCACATCTCCAATTACACGGATTTCGACCCCCTGGAGCGGGAGCCGGGGGTGGAGCTGCGCTACCTCACTGCACCGGAGGAAGTGGCCGGGGCCGACCTGGTCATCCTGCCGGGGAGCAAGAATACCCTTGCGGACCTCGCCCATCTGCGGGAACAGGGATTTGCGGCCTGCTTGATGGAATTTGCCCGCCTGGGGGGACATGTGCTGGGGGTGTGCGGCGGCTACCAGATGCTGGGGCTGGAGGTGCGGGACCCCCTGGGAGTGGAGGGCCCCCCGGGCCAGAGCGCCCCGGGGCTGGGGCTCCTGCCGGTGGTCACCACCATGGCGGGGGAGAAAACCCTGACCCGGGTGGAGGCCGAAGCCCTGACCGGAGAGGCCCGGGAGCAGCGTCTCACGGCTTATGAAATCCACATGGGGGTGACGGAGCCGGTGGGGGAGGGGAGGCCGCTCTTTGCCCTGGTGGCGGTGAACGGCCAGGCCGCCACCGGGCTGGAGGGCTGGCAGAGTCCCGATGGCCGGATTGCCGGCACCTACCTCCACGGTCTTTTCGATGCCGACGGCTTCCGGCGGGCTTACCTCACCGGCCTGGCCCGGGAGCGGGGCCGCCGGCCGGGGCCGGGGGCGGGTTCCTTCCAGGCCTTTCAGGAAGAGCAGTTCGACCGGCTGGCGGCCGCCCTCCGCCAACACCTGAATCTGGAGGCCATCCGGGAGATGATCAGGAAATGAGGCCCACAGCCGAGGCGCGCGCCGTGCCGGAACACGGCGGGGATATCTATGGCATTGCCCGGGAGCTGGGTCTCGCCCCGGGGGAGCTTTTGGATTTTTCTGCCAGCATCAACCCCTTAGGTTTTCCGCCGGGGCTGCCGTCGGCGCTCTCGCAGGCCCTGGCGGAGGTGGTGCATTATCCGGACCGGCGGTGCACCGCCCTCAGGGAGGAGCTGGCGGCCTATCACGGCCTCAGCCCGGCGCAGATCCTGGTGGGGAACGGCTCCACCGAGCTCATCTATCTCATTCCCCGGGCGCTGCGGCCCCGCCGGGGGCTGATCGTGGCGCCGGCCTTCGGGGAATATGACAAGGCCCTCCGGGCCGCCGGGGCAGAGGTCCGGTGGCATGTTACCGCCGAGGCCGATGGCTTCACCTTAAGGGGGCCCCTGGACCCGGGCGCGGCGGAGCTGGTCTTTCTGGCCAACCCCGCCAGCCCCAGCGGCGCCCTGGTGCCCCCGGAAGAGATGGCGGCAGTGGTCCGGCGCTTGACGGCCCGGGGCGCGGTGGCGGTCCTGGATGAGGCCTTCATCGACTTTGTGGAGGAGGCCTCCCTCAAACACGCCCTTTCCCGGGTGCCGGGCCTTATGGTCTTGCGCTCCTTCACCAAGTTTTTCGGCATTCCCGGCCTCCGGCTGGGATATCTCCTGGGTGCGGCGGAGTTGGTGGCCAGGGTGGGGGCGGTCCAGGAGCCCTGGTCGGTGAGCACCCTGGCCCAGGCGGCGGGGCGGGCCTGTCTGGCGGAGGCGGATTTCATGGCCCGCAGCCGCAGGATGGTGGCAGAGGCTCGGGAGCGCTTCCAGGGGCAACTGGCCGGGCTGCCGGGGCTGAGGGTCTTCCCTTCGGCGGCCAATTACCTGTTGCTCAAGCTGGCGCAGCCGGGCCTGGACGCCGCCACCGTGCGCCGCCGCCTGCTGGCCCGGGGCCTGATCATCCGGGATGCCAGCAATTTCCGGGGGTTGAATGAGCGGTTCGTGCGGGTGGCGGTGCGCCGGCCGGAGGAGAACGACCGCTTGGTGGCGGCCCTGGCGGAGATTCTTCTGGGGGCGTCGGAGTGAACCCGGCCTGGCCGTTTCTGGCGGGCTACGCCCTGGATCTGCTTCTGGGCGACCCCCCGTCCTGGCCGCACCCGGTGCGCCTCATCGGCCGGGTGATTGAGGTGCTGGAAAGCCGCTTTTATGAGCCCACGGTGGCCGCCGGCCTGCGGTTTTGGCTCGGGGTCCAGGCCGGGGTGCTGGGGCCGGTGGTATTGCTCTGCTTGCTTCTCCCCCAGCTGCCGGGAGTAGCGCAGTTTCTGGTGCCGGCCTATCTCTGCTACGCCGGTTTGGCCACCCGCAGTCTGCATCTGGAGAGCCGCCGGGTGGAGGCGGCCCTGGCCGCCGGGGATCTTAAGGCGGCCCGCTTTTGGCTCAGCCGCATCGTGGGCCGGGAGACGGCGGCGCTCTCGCCGGCGGAGATCCGGCGGGCGGTGCTGGAGACGGTGGCGGAGAACCTCTCCGACGGCATCATCGCGCCCATGTTTTATCTCCTGCTCCTGGGCCTGCCGGGGCTGGCCCTCTACAAGACGGCCAACACCCTGGACAGCATGGTGGGTTACAAAAATGCCCGCTATCTGCACTTCGGGCGGGTGGCGGCCCGGGTTGATGATGCGTTGAATTTTCTCCCCGCCCGGCTGACGGCCTGGCTGATGGTGCTCCTGGCCGGACCCCTGGGACTGGACGGGGCCCGCGCCCGCCGGATTCTCAGGCGGGATGGCCACAAGGCCAGCAGTCCCAACGCCGGCCGGCCCGAGGCGGCCCTGGCCGGGGCGCTGGGGGTGCAGCTCGGAGGTCCGGCGGTGTATTTCGGCCGGCGGGTGGACAAGCCCGCCATCGGCGATCCGGGCCCCCGGCCGCTGGACGCCGGGCACTACCGCCAGGCGGTGCGCCTGCTGTATGCCGTCTCGGTGGCCATGGCGGCGCTGACTGCCCTGGGGCTGGGGCTTTTCGGGGCCGGCGTCTGGGGTCTGGCGGGCCGTCTGTGGGGCTGACCGGCCAGACCCCGGCCTCCCGGGGGAGGGCGCCGCTCACCACTCGATCCCCCGGCGGGCCCGGAGGCCGGCCTGGAAGTAGTGCCTCACCGGGTGCATCTCCGTCACCCCCTGGGCCGCCGCCATGAGGCCGGCGGGCGCCCGGCGGCCGGTGAGGATCAGGGTCATCCCCGGCGGACGGGCCTGGAAGGCTGCCAGGGCCTCCTCCAGGGGGATGAGGCCGGCATCCAGGACCGGGTTGATCTCATCCAGGACCACCAGGTCATAGTCCCCGGAGGCGATGGTGCGGCGGGCCAATTCCCAGCCTCCCTGAACCCGGGCCAGGTCCGCCGGGGCCGGGGCCTTGAGGTTCATGCGGCCGGGGCGGCCCAGGCTCACCAGGGTGAGGTCGGGGGCCAGCCGGGGGGCGGCCAGGATCTCGCCGGTCTGGCGGCCCTTGAGGAACTGCAGGACGCACACCCTCAGGCCCCGGCCCACGGCGCGCAAAGCCTCCCCCAGGGCGGCGGTGGTCTTGCCCTTGCCGTCGCCGGTGTAAATGAGGAGGGGGCCGCGGCCCCCCCCGGGCTTGAAGGACGGTTCATGATCAGCCGGCATTTCCGCTTCCCGGCCAGAGGAAAATGGCAATGAACCCGGCGGTCGGCGCAGCTGCGCCTCTGCCGGGGTGAGGTGCCCGGTGGACTCCCTGCCGCCCCTGGCGCCCGGCACCGAGCTGGAGCTCACCCCGGACCGCCTGGCCTTCGGCGGCCCGGCCCTGGCCCGGGTGGGCGGCCTGGTCGTCTTTGTGGACCGGGCCCTGCCCGGCCAGCGGCTTAAGGTGCAGATCACCCGGCGGCGCCGGCGCTACCTGGAGGCCCGCATCGTCCAGGTGCTGCAGCAGTCGCCCCACTACTCGCCTCCCTTCTGCCGGCATTTCGGGGTCTGCGGCGGCTGCTCCTGGCAGCATCTGGCCTACCCGGAGCAGGTGCGCTGGAAGGGCCGTCATCTTGAGGAGGTGCTGGCGCACCTGGGCCGGGTGGCGCCCCGGGAATTCCTCCCCCCGGTGCCCTCGCCCCGGGAGCGTTGCTACCGCAACAAGATGACCTTTGCCTTTGCGCCCGGCGGCCCGGGAGAAGGCCGGTTCATCCTGGGCCTGCACCGCGGGGACCACCCTCAGGAGATCTTCGCCCTGGAGGAGTGCCACCTGCTTGGGCCCGCGGCCCTGGAGCTGGTGCTTCAGCTGCGGGAGATCTGCCGCCGCCTGGGCCTTGGGGCCTACGACCCCCGCACCGGCCAGGGGATGCTCCATTCCCTGGTGGTGCGGGAAGGGCAGCGCACCGGGCAGACGCTTCTGCATCTCATCACCGCCGGGAAGGCGCCGCCTCAGGGACTGACGCAGCTGGCGGAGGAACTTCGCCGCCACGCTCCCCGCCTCACCACCCTGGCCCACTCGCATCACCCCGGACGGCCCCCGGCCCGCATCCTTTTCGGCCCCGGCTGTCTGGAGGAGGAGCTGGCGGGGCTGCGCCTGTGCATCTCTCCCGATTCCTTTCTCCAGCCCAACACCGAGGCGGCGGAATTGCTCTATAATGCCATTGCGGAACGGGGGGAATTCACCGGCGGGGAGGTGGTCTGGGACCTCTACTGCGGCGCCGGCGGCATTGCTTTGGCCCTGGCCCCCCAGGCAAGGCAGGTGGTGGGCTTTGAACTCTCCTCCCGGGCCGTGGCGGATGCCCGCGCCAACGCCAGGCGGAACCGCGTGGACGACTGCCGCTTTGTGGCCGGGGATCTGGCCCGGACCCTGGGCGCAGCCCTGAGAGAGCCCTCCTTACCGCGGCCTCAGGTCATCATTGCGGATCCGCCTCGGGCGGGCCTGCACCCGGCAGTCGTCGCCCTTCTCCAGGAACTGGCCCCCCGGCGCCTGATCCTGGTGTCCTGCCACCCCGCCACCCTGGCCCGGGACCTGGAGCGGCTTTCCGGCCCCTATGAGGTGGAGACGGCCCAGGCCTTTGATTTTTTTCCCCATACGCCGCACCTGGAGGCCCTGGTGACCCTCAGACGGCGATAGACCGGCGGCTGGCCGAGAGGAACGGAGATCCTGCCGGCCCGGGGACATCAGGGCTGGCGGGCTGATAAAACTCAGTGGCTCATTCCGGACACGCGGCGGCCAGCCGGGCCACCACCGCCTCACTGGCGCTGTAGGGGTCGGTGCGCCGGGCCAGAATGTCGTCCAGGATCTCCTCCAGGCGGCCGTCCCTGAGGAGGCGGCGGAGAAGGAGCTCGGCCACCCTCTCCTTCACCAGTTCCAGGAATTCCTGGCGCAGCCGCTCCCGCCGCGCCGCCAGAAGCGCCGCCCCCCCGGCCTGGGTGAGGTAATGCCGGTGTTCCTCGATGGCGGCCAGCAGCTCCACCACCCCCAGATCATCCTTGGCCTGGGTGCGGATGACCCGGGGCAGCCACCCTTCGGACTCTTTTCCGCCCCGGCGCATGTCCACCATGAGGAGCAGATCCTGCACGGTGCGCTCCGCTCCCTCCCGGTCGGCTTTGTTCACCACCAGGATGTCCGCCACCTCCAGCAGCCCCGCCTTGAGGGCCTGGATGTCATCCCCCAAACCCGGCACGGTGACCACCACGGTGGTGTCGGCGGTGCCGGCGATCTCCACCTCATCCTGGCCCACCCCCACGGTCTCCACCAGCACATAGTCCTTGCCCATGGCGTCCAGCACGGTGATCACCGCCCGGGCCGAGGCGGTGAGGCCGCCGAAATGCCCCCGGGTGGCCAGAGAGCGGATGAACACCCCTTCATCGGTGGCGTGGCGCTGCATGCGGATGCGGTCCCCCAGAATCGCCCCGCCGGAGAAGGGGCTGGTGGGATCCACCGCCACCACCCCCACGGTCTTCCCCTGGGCCCTCAGGTGCTGAATGAGGCGGTCAGTCAGGGTGCTTTTCCCCACCCCTGGGGAGCCGGTGAGGCCGACGATGTGGGCCCGGCCGCTGTGGGGATAAAGCTGCTTCAGGACCTCCCGGGCCGCGGGGAAGCCGTCGTCCAGATCCCGCATCAGGCGGGCTGCGGCCCTGATGTCCCCCGAGAGGATGCGCTGGACCAGGTCAGCAGGGTTTTCCATCGTTACCTCGGTGCGTGAAAGGGGAGATTCTCCGTGCTCTCCGGCTAAAAGACCAACAAAGAGATGACGGCCACCGCGGCGAGGACCCACAGCAGGCTGAGGCCGCCGCCGATGAGGGCCGCCGCGGCCCCCAGCATGAGGGCCCAGGTCCTGAGGTCCGTCAGGGTGGGCAGGGCCAGGGTCACCGTGGTCCAGACCAGCATGCCCGCCAGGGCCGCCAGCACCCCCTGGATGAAGGGCCGGATCCGGGGGCTGGATTTCACCTGCTCATACAGGGGGATCAGGCCCACGACGATCAGGATGGGGGGAAGAAAGATGGCCCCGGTGGCCACCGCCGCGCCCGCCAGCCCCTGCACCAGATACCCCGTGAAGGCCGCCAGAATCAGCAGGGGCCCGGGAGTGACATAGCTCAGAAGCAGCCCGTCCAAAAACTGGGGGAGGGTGAGCCAGTGGAGGTGCTCCACCACCTCCCGCTGCAGCGCCGGAATCATGGCATAGCCGCCCCCGAAGCTGATGAGGCCCACCTTGGCCATGATTGCCGCCAGCCGGGCCAGGAGGGGGGAAAAATGCCCCAGCGTCAGCCAGAGGGCTCCGGCCCCGGCCGCCAGGGCGACAACCACTCCCAGATCCCGGAGGGAAGCCGGCGAGGCAGCCCTGCGTCCAGGCTCTGCGGCGGCCGGTTCCCCTGCAGATGACAGAAGCATCCGCACCAGCCCGGCTCCCACAAACACCAGGAGGTAGTTCACCCGGAGGGCGAAGGTTCCCAGGGCCGCGGCCGCCAGGGCCACCTCGGGCCAAAAACGGCACAGGTCCCGCCCCAGCCGCCAGAGGGCCTGCAGGAGCAGGGCGATGACTGCGGCATTCAGACCCCGGGAGAGGGCCTGGATCCAGGCAAGGTGGCCGAAGCGCACATACAGCCCGGTGAGGGCGGTCATGAGGACGAAGGCCGGCAGGATGAAGCCCGCCGCCGCAGCCAGGGCCCCGGCCGGCCCCTTGAGCCGCTGCCCCACATAGGTGGCGATCTGCACCACCGTCGCCCCGGGGAGCAGCTGGCAAAAAGCCACCCCGTCCAGGAACTCCCGCTGGCTCAGCCAGCCCTTCTCCTCCACCACCCGGCGGCGCAGGGGCTCAATCATGGCCAGCCCGCCGAAGGCCGTGAGGCCCAGGTGCAGGAAGGTGGCGAACAGGGCCGCCGCAGAGGGGGGCCGGGCGCTCACGTCTCCTGCCGCCGGTCCACGATCCGCAGGGCCTTGCCTTCGCTCACCGGCAGGGTGTTGGGCTCCACCAGCTCCACCACCGGGGTGACCAAAAGCTCGCTCTTCAAGGCCTCGGTGAGGCGCTTTTTCAGTCCGGTGAGATACTTCAGGTCCTCCTTGAAGAAGCTCTCCTTGACCTCCACCTTGACGGTCATGATGTCGTTGTAATCCCGGCGACTGAGCTCCACCAGGTAATTGGTGTGCACCTCGGGCAGGGCCATGAGCACCTTCTCGATCTGCATGGGGAAGATGTTGACCCCCTTGATGATGATCATGTCGTCGGTGCGGCCCTGGATGCGGGAGATGCGCCGCATGGCCCGGCCGCAGGGGCAGGGGGTGTCCTCATACGATGCCAGGTCCCGGGTGCGGTAGCGGATGAGGGGCATGCCCTCCCGGGTGAGGTTGGTGAACACCAGCTCCCCCACCACCCCGGGGGGGAGGGGCTCCAGCGTGTTGGGGTCCACCACCTCCAGGAGGAAGGCGTCCTCCCAGACGTGCATGCCGTTTTGCTCCGGGCACTCAAAGGCCACGCCGGGGCCGTTCATCTCCGAAAGGCCGTAGGAGTTGTAGGCCTTCAGGCCATAGGCCGCCTCGATGCGCCGGCGCATGTCCTCGGTGTGGGGCTCGGCGCCGATGAAGGCGATGCGCAGGGGAAGGTCCCTGGGGTCCACGCCCATCTCGGCGAAGACATTGAGGAGATACAGGGCATAGCTGGGGATGATGTGCAGCACCGTGGTCCGGAACTGCTGCATGAGCTGCACCTGGCGGCGGCTGTTGCCGGCGCCGGCGGGGATGGTGAGGCAGCCCAGGCGCTCCCCCCCGTAGTGGAACCCCAGGCCCCCGGTGAACAGCCCGTAGCCCATCATGTTCTGGAAGACATCCCCGGGCCGGACCCCGGTCATGTACATGGAGCGGGCCACCAGCTCGGCCCAGGCCTCGATGTCGGCCCGGGTGTAATAGATGACCGTGGCCTGGCCGGTGGTGCCGGAGGAGGCATGGAGGCGCACCAGGCGCTCTGTGGGGACGGTGAGGAAATCCGGCCCCCGGGCCCGAAGATCATCCTTGGTGGTGTAGGGCAGCCGGCGGACATCCTCCAGGCTGCGGATGTCCTGGGGCTGCAGGCCCGCCTCCCTCAGCCGCTCCCGGTAGAAGGGGGACTGAGACGCCCGGGCCACGGTGGCCTGCAGGCGCTGCAGCTGCAAATCCCGGAGCTTCTCCGGGGTCAGGGTTTCCACCTCAGGGTCCCAGTACACCGGCCTCTCTCCGCGGCGGAGGTTCGTCCCCGGGGGCGCCCAGGGCCGGCGCCGATCGCCGCCCCGCTGCCGGCCGCCTCCCGGAGCAGGTGAAAAATCACTCATTTTTATCCCCTTCCCGGGGGGCTGTCAAGGAAAGCCACCGGGGGGCCCAGGCTTTTGTTTGCCTGAGCGGGATTATTTTTCTAAGATGACAGAAGGTGGTCCGACAGACCGCCATGGTTTCCCAGCCGGCAAGGAGGGCTCCATGCGCCTCACCATTGCCCAGGTGAACCCCACCGTGGGCGATATCGCCGGCAATCTGGCCAGGCTGAAGGACGTGCTTGCCCAGGTGCCGGCCGACAGCGATCTCGTCATCTTTCCAGAGCTGTATCTGGTGGGCTACCCGCCCCGGGACCTTCTGGAGCGCCCGGCCCTGCTGGAGGCGGTGGCGCGGGCTTTGGAGGAGATCGCCCGGCTGTCGGCCCGATACCCGGAATCGGGCCTCCTGGTGGGGGCGCCCCGGGCCACCGGCCAGGCCCGGGGCAAAGGGCTGTACAACTCCGCCCTGCTGTTTTACCGGGGCCAGATGGTGGGCTGCCGGGACAAGACGCTGTTGCCCTCCTACGACGTGTTTGATGAAACCCGCTATTTCGACCCCTCCCCGGTCATCAAGCCGGTGCCTTTCAAAGGGGTGCGGCTGGGAATCACCATCTGCGAGGACGCCTGGGCCCAGGAGGAGACCTGGTGCTCCCGGCTTTACACCCACGACCCGGTGCGCCTGCTGGCGGAGCAGGGAAGCGAACTCTTCATCAACCTGTCCGCCTCGCCTTTCCAGGTGGGCAAGGAGGAGGTGCGCTACCGCCTCATGGGCCGCCACGCCCGCAAGTACGGCCGCCCCTTTGTGTATGTCAACCAGGTGGGGGGCAACGACGAGCTCATCTTCGACGGCCGCAGCCTGGCCTTTGACAGCCGGGGGGACCCCCTGGCGGTGCTGCCGGCCTTTGAAGAGGCGGTGGTGACGGTGGACCTGACCCGGCCGGGCACTCCGGGCCTGTATGAGCCCCAGGAGCCCATCGCCGCGGTGTGCGACGCCCTGATTCTGGGCCTGAAGGATTATCTCCGCAAATGCGGTTTCCGCCAGGTGGTGGTGGGCCTCTCCGGAGGGGTGGACTCGGCGGTGGTGGCCGCAGTGGCGGTGAAGGCCCTGGGGGCGGCCAACGTCCTGGGGGTGGCCATGCCCTCCCCCTATTCCTCGCCCGCCTCCCTGGCGGACGCCCGCACCCTGGCCGCCAATCTGGGGATTGAGCTCAAGGTGGTGCCCATCACCCCCATCTATGAAGCCTACAAGCGGAGCCTGGGGGAGCACTTCCCGGTGGAGCCCATCGACGTCACCCTGGAGAACATCCAGGCCCGCATCCGGGGCAACATCCTCATGGCCTTCTCCAACCGCTTGGGCCATCTGGTGCTCTCCACCGGCAACAAGAGCGAGCTGGCGGTGGGCTACTGCACCCTCTACGGCGACATGAGCGGCGGGCTGGCGCTGCTGGCGGACGTGCCCAAGACCATGGTGTATGAACTGGCCCGCTTCCTCAACCGGGAGCGGCCCCTCATCCCCGAGTCCATCCTCACCAAGGTGCCCTCCGCCGAGCTCCGCCCCAACCAGAGAGACCAGGACACCCTGCCGCCCTACGAGATCCTGGACCGGATCATCCAGCTCTATCTGGTGGAGTCCCGCTCGGCCCAGGAGATCATGGCCCAGGGCTTTGAACCGGAGACGGTGCGCTGGGTGATCCGGGCCATTGACCACAACGAATACAAGCGCCGCCAGGCGGCGCCGGGCCTGAGGGTCACCTCCAAGGCCTTCGGCATGGGCCGGCGCTATCCCATCGCGGCCCGATATGATTTTTAGGGAGGGGGCGGAGGGCCGCACCCTGGCCCGCTCCTCCCCCCGGGCTGGAGGAGGGGGCAGGGGGCAACAGCTCCTTGGGCCCCTCCGCCCGCCGCAGGCTCACATGGCCTTGGGGACCCGGGGGTCGGAGGCCGGCCGGGGCTCCGGGTCAGGTGGGGGCATCGGGGGGGACCCGTCTTCATCCGGCAGGGGGAGATAGGGGGCCGGGGTGGCCTCCGGCCCGGGGGGGCTCCCGCCCGGGGGCAGACCGGGGGAAGGCCCCTGGGCGCCCGGGCCCCGGAAAGAGGGGGGCGGTTTGAAGCGGTCGTCCAGGTCCGGGGGCGGCAGGGTGAAACCCTTGGCCGACGGCCCTTCGTAGCCCTCCGGCAGGCCCGGCCCGGGTAAGCCCCGGCCGCCTTGCGCTGCCGGCGGCCTGCCGGGGACCTGGGCCATCTTGAAGGCTCGGGGGTCCAGCCGCTCCAGGGCCAAGGGGGGCTGGGTGCGTCTCCACGGCCCCTTGAGGCTCCGGCTCGCATACCAGACCCCCTCCCAGAGAAAGTAATACTGCCCCCGGTAGCGGAAGACATCCGTGGGGATGTTGGGGGCGTAGTAGACCATGGGGGAGCCCGGCGCTGGCAGCCACCGGGGGGTGACCTCCGGGGGCACCGGGATGATGCGGGGGCTCTGGGCCCACCCCGGAGACGCCCATAATAGTGCCACCGCTACCAAGGCCAGCAACCAGCGACTCCCTGGCATGCCCCGCTTCCCCTCTCGGGACCAAAGCGCCATTCTCCCCGGCGCCTCCCTCAGCCATCGCCTCACCGCCATGTCTCCCACCTCCTCCGGATGAGGGGGTGCTCCTCCTCATCATCGGCTTCCTGCGGCAGTTTATTCAGCCCTACCGGTCCCTCAGTCCTCCGGGATGGTGCGCCGGCGGCCCACACTCAGGTCGTGGTTGGGGATGAGGATGTCCCCCAGCTGCCGGACCCGCTGGGCGCTCTCGTAGGCCTCCAGGAGGTTGAGGTGCACCCCCGGCGGCACCGCCGGCCCCGAGCTCGGGAAATTCTGGTCATTGCAGCAGAACCCGGTGATCACCGCCCGGCCCTTGGGGGTGTCCACCACCACGGACTGGCCCCCCACGGTGTGGCCGGGGGTGAGGACCACCCGGATGCCGGGGACGATCTCGGCGTCCCCGTCCACCGTCACCACCTCATTCTCATCCAGAAGATCGGGGAAATAGCGGTGGTCTGCCGGATGGGGGTTTTTGAAAAACTCATACTCCCGCTTCTGCACGTAAACCCGGGCGTTGGTGCATTTGTAATCGTTTTCGCAGTGGTCGTTGTGGAGATGGGTGTGGATGATGATGTCGATGTCTTCGGGTTTGAGGCCGAATTTGGCCAAGGCGTCCTCGAATTCCAGGATTTCCAGGCCCAGCTCCTCCTCCACGCCCGGGGGCACCATGAACTGCTCCATGCCGGTGTCCACCAGGATGCGCTCCGGGCCGCCTTCCAGGTAAAAGACGTAAATGGGGAGATAGATGCGCTTGCCGTAGCCTTTGAGGTAGGTCAGGATGCCCTGGTCGGTCTCGTTGATGCCCACCACCAGGGGGTGAATATGGTACACCGCCATATGCCTCTCCTTTGGTAGGTTTCGTAGGAGGAGGGTTCAGGGAACAGTGGCCCCTGCCCCCTCTCCAAAGCCCTCCCCCCCACCCCCTTGATGTAGACCGGGCCTGGATTGCCCAAAGCTTCAGGGCGGTGAGGAAGGGAGTGTGAGCAGCGCGGGGGTCCGCTGATCTCCCCGCTCTCCGCCCAAAAATCACTTCCGCCCCGGTCTCAACTAAAAGCCATAGGCTCATAATACACCCGAAGCAAAATTCCGGGCAGAGGTTTGGCGGGAAAAATTTTTCCGCCGGATGTCCGGACCCTTCGGGTTAATTGGAAACAACAGGAGATTTTTTTCCTCCATTTCGCGGCAAGGAGTGGAATCCATGGCAACATTGATACGGCAGCGCGGTTTTCTCCTGGCGGTGGCGGCCCTGCTGGTGGTGGCCCTGGCCTGGCCGGCGGCGGCCCAGCCCGGCCGCGGCCGGGGCCTGTGGGCCCAGCTCACCCCGGAACAGGCGGCCCAGGTCTTTGATCTGCGCCAGAAATTCCTGAACGACACCGCCGCCCTGCGCAGGGAGATCTTCGTCAAGCGGGCCGAGCTTATGGCCCTGTGGCAGGCGGAAAACCCCGATGAGAAGGCCATCACCGCCAAGCTCAAGGAGCTCAACGCCCTGAAGGGTCAGCTCATGGAGAAGGGCGTGGCCCATCGCCTGGCCCTGAAGAAGATCGCCCCCCAGGCGGCCATGTGGGGCTGGGGCTGGGGCATGGGCAAAGGCTGGGGCCTGGGCCCGGGGATGGGCCGGGGCATGGGTCCGGGACCGATGCCTCCTCCCGGGCCGGGTCCCCGGAGCGATCTGGAGATGGGCTTCGGCGAGGAGATCCTGGCCCTGGAGCCCGGCCTGGAATAACCCCCAGCCCAGCCCCGGTGCAGGCCCCCGGGCAGGGGGGAAGGAACCCGGGGGGGCCGCTGGGCGGGGTGGGGGCAGGCGAGGGTGATCCCCCGGGGTGAGGAGTGGGCCCGTGGCTTGCAGGGGAAGGGCGGCCAGGCTCCGCTGCCGGGTGATGTGGGCCCCTGCATTGCAGGGAAGGGTCCTGGGGGGGGATCCTTCCCCTTTCTTTGCGGCCGGCAAGGCTTGCCTTTGCTGACGATTTCTTCCTTGCACTTCAGCCCCTTACATCTTAAATTAGAAGATGGTGGGAAGAATTCACGCGGCCAGGGAGTGCTGCCCCCCGGCCCTCGCTCTTCTCCGGCAGCCCTTGTCGAGGGGGGAAGGGAGATGTGAGGCGGGGGCGGGTCAAGAAGCGCGGTCCCGGCCCTTCTCCACCGCCGGTCACCTTGATCTCAGCCCGGTGACCAAAATCGGCGGCAGGCAAGTTGGCGCCTTTGTCCAGGAGCCCTGCCCCCAGGAGAGACCTCACAGCCCATGACCGTGCTGCCCATCCGCCTCTATCCCGACCCGGTGCTGGTGACCCCGGCCCGGGAAATCACCGACATCAACGGGGAGCTGCAGGCCCTCATCGACGCCATGGCGGCCACCATGTATCATGCCCCGGGTCTGGGGCTGGCCGCCAACCAGGTGGGGGAGCTCAAGCGCCTCATCGTCTTTGACGTGGACCAAAAGGAGGGCTCGCCCCGCCTGCAGGTGCTCATCAATCCGGTGCTCACCGCTGCGGAGGGGGAGATCGTTTATAATGAGGGGTGTCTGTCGGTGAAGGACTACTCCGCCGAGGTGCGGCGGGCCGCCCGGGTGTGCGTGGAGGGCTTCGACCGGGAGGGCCGCCCCGTCTGTTTGGAGGCAGAGGGACTTTTGGCCATCGTCCTGCAGCATGAGCTGGACCACCTGGAGGGCAGGCTCTTCCTCGACCGCATCAGCCGCCTGAAAAAGAATCTTTACCTGAGGCGTCTCAGGAAACTGCAGCGGGAAGCCGCGGCGTGAAGCGGCCCTGGCGGCTGGTCTTTTTCGGCACCCCCGACTTCGCGGTGCCCACCCTGGAGGCCCTGGTTGCGGCGGGGGAGGAGGTGGCCGCGGTGGTCACCCAGCCCGACCGGCCCAGGGGGCGGGGCCGGAGGCTGCTGCCGCCCCCGGTGAAGGTGCGGGCCCAGGCCCTGGGGCTGCCGGTCCTGCAGCCCGGCCGCCTCAAGGATCCGGAGTTTCTGGCGCGGCTGCGGGAACTGGAGCCGGAGCTGCTGGTGGTGGCCGCCTACGGCCGCCTGCTGCCCCCGGAGCTGCTGGCGCTGCCCCGGGTGGGGTGCCTCAACGTACATGCTTCGCTCCTGCCCCGCTACCGGGGGGCGGCGCCGGTGGCGTGGGTCCTCATTGAGGGGGAGGCTGAGACCGGGGTCACCATCATGTGGATGGTGGCGGAGCTGGACGCCGGCCCCATTTTTCTTCAAGAGCGGGTGCCCATCGGGCCGGAGGACAACGCCGGCACCTTAAGCGCCCGGCTGGCGGAGGTGGGGGCCCGGCTCCTGGCGGCGGCGCTGGAAAGGCTGCGTCGGGGTGAGGCCGTCAGGATTCCGCAACCCGACACCGGGGTGACCTACGCGCCGCCCCTCACGCCGGAGATGCAGCGGCTGGACTTCACCCGGGAGGCCAGGGCAGTGGCCGGCCGGATCCGGGGGCTGGACCCGGAGCCCGGGGCCTACACCCTCTTTCAGGGGCAGCGCCTGAAGCTCTTCGGCGGCCGGGTGGCCCGGGAAACCGGCTCACCGGCGCCGCCGGGCACCGTCCTGGGCCTCACCCCCTACGGCCTGGAGATCGCCTGCGGCCGGGGCACGGTCACGGTGCGGGAATTGCAGCTGCCCGGCCGCAAGCGCCTGCCGGCGGCGGACTTCCTCCGGGGCCGGCCCCTGGCGGGCGGAATTCTGGGACGGGATTAGATGACGGACACCCCCACCTTAAGCGGCGGCAACTCCTTCAAGCCTCAAAAACGCACCTTTCTCGGGCTCCTGGTCCTCACCACCTGCCTCTTCATCCTGCTGCTGGCCCTGCTGTGGTATGTGCCGTATGTGGGGCTGCAGACCCTGCATCCCCGTCTGCCCCTCATCCTGGGGCTGCTGTTTGCCGCCCTGGCCCTGGCGGTGGTGGTGGCGGTGGGCATTCTCGGCCTCACCGTGGCCCTGGGCCGGGATCTCCCCTTCTCCCGTTCCCTTCGGGGCCTGCTCATCAAGCTGCTTCTGCCCCTCATGAGCGGGGTGGGACAGCTTCTGGGCATCAGCAAGGACCGGGTGCGCCGCTCCTTCATCGAGATCAACAACCAACTGGTGCTGGCGCAGCGGCCCCGGGCCACTGCGGAGCAGCTGCTGCTCCTCATGCCCCACTGCCTGCAGTTTCACGAATGCCAGTTCCGCATCACCGGCAACGTCCTGCACTGCAAGCGCTGCGGCAAGTGCCCCATCAAGGGGCTGGCGGAGCTCTCGGAGAAATACGGCGTCGGCCTGGCGGTGGCCACCGGCGGCACCCTGGCCCGCCGCATCGTGGTGGAGCGCCGCCCCCGCCTCATCATCGCGGTGGCCTGCGAGCGGGATCTGGCCAGCGGCATCCAGGACAGCTACCCTCTCCCCGTCTTCGGCATCACCAACCGGCGTCCCTTCGGCCCCTGCTATGACACCCAGGTGGACCTGGCCCGGGTGGAGGAGGCCCTGACCACCTTTCTGGTGCCGTCCCCTGGCAGCTCCCAGGAGAAGCCGCGGTCGTAAGAACATATTCAGCCATTGCGGGGAGGGAGCCAGAGGCCGAGGACCCCTGTCCCTGCCTCCGCACCCGCATCCCCCCCTCTCTTTCTGCTCCGGATTTCGTGCACATTGACTCAGGTTTCCCCACCCTTTAAGATAGAAACAGAAAACCAGGCAGGAGGGGCCAGTGATTGAGGACCCTTGCCCCTGCCCCTCCACACCCCTCCCCAACCCCATGCCAAGGGGAAGAAAAGCGGCAGGGGAGGGGGAGGGTGAAGCTTACTTCGGTCCTCACCTTACAGACGAGGATGCGCCAGCCATGAGACTCATCAAAACCCCGCGGGCCCTGGTGGAGGAGATCCTGGAGCGCGCCGACATCCGCCTCAACGGCAGCCGGCCCTGGGACCTCCAGGTATACAATGACCGACTCTTCAGCCGGGTGCTGCGGGAAGGCTCCCTGGGGCTGGGGGAGTCCTACATGGACGGCTGGTGGGAGGCCGAGCGCCTGGATGAATTTTTTGCCAAAGTCCTCAGCGCCGGCCTGGAGAGGGAAAACTTCGGCCGGGTCAAGAAGCTCCTCCTCAGCGCCGGGCAAATACTCCTCAACCCCCAGCGCCGCTCCCGGGCCTACCAGATCGGTGAGCACCACTACGATATCGGCAATGACCTCTACCAGGCCATGCTGGATCGGCGGCTGGTCTATTCCTGCGCCTACTGGCGGAACGGGGCCAAAAATCTGGACGCAGCCCAGGAGGCCAAGCTGGACCTGGTCTGCCGCAAGCTCGATCTTCAGCCCGGTCAGCACGTCCTGGACATCGGCTGCGGCTGGGGGAGCTTCGCCAAATTCGCCGCCGAGCGTTATCAGGTAAGGGTCACCGGGGTCACCGTCTCCCGGGAGCAGTTGACTTTGGGCCGGGAGCTGTGCGCCGGCCTGCCGGTGGAGCTGCTCTATCAGGATTACCGGGAGATGACCGGCACCTACGACCACTTGGTCTCCATCGGCATGTTTGAGCACGTGGGCTACAAGAACTACCGCACCTTCTTTCAGGTGGCCGCCCGGCACCTGCAGGACGACGGCCTCTTCCTGCTGCACACCATCGGCAGCAACATCTCCAGCCGCACCCTGGACCCCTGGTTTGAGAAATACATCTTCCCCAATTCCATGATTCCCTCCGCGGCCCAGATCGCCCAGGCGGTGGAGGGCCTCTTTGTCATCGAGGACTGGCACAACTTCGGCCCCGACTACGACCCCACCCTGATGGCCTGGTTTGACAATGTCCGGCGGCACTGGGAGAGTCTCAAGCCCCGCTACGGGGAGCGTTTCTTCCGCATGTGGAAGTACTATCTCCTGTCGTCGGCCGCCACCTTCCGGGTGCGGAAAAACCAGGTCTGGCAGATCGTCCTGTCGAAGCGGGGCGTGCCCGGCGGCTACCGGTCCCTGCGCTGACCCCCCCTCCCATGGCGTCCCCGCCCGCCGCCCGGGATCTGGCCCTGTGGGCGCTCTCTGAAGCCAACCGGCGGGGGGTGTGGGTGGAGGAGGCCCTGGCCGCCGCGCTCCGGCGGCATCCGGGGCTGCCGCCCCCGGAGCGGGCCCTGCTCCTGGAGCTGGTGCAGGGGGTCAAACGCTGGGAGATCCGCCTGGACTGGGTGCTGGAGCACTTCCTCACCCAGCCCCTGAGGCGGCTCCACCCCCGGGTGCTCCTCATCCTGAGGCTGGCCGCCTACCAGCTCCTCTTCCTTGACCGCATCCCGGCCCGGGCCGCCATCCACCAAGCGGTGTCCCAGGCCAAGGCGGCCCGATTGCCGGACGTGCATGCCGGCCTGATCAATGCGGTGCTCCGCCGCCTGGCCCGGGAGGGCCCGCCGCCCCTGCCGCCCCGGGAAGAGGATCCGGTGGCCCACCTGAGTCTGGCCCACGCCCACCCCCCCTGGCTGGTGGAGCGCTGGCTCCGCCGGCATGGCCCCGAGGAGACCGAAGCCCGGCTGGCGGCCAACAATCAGCTCCCCCCCCTCACCGTCCGGGTGAATGCCCTGAAGACCACGCCCACAGCCCTGCTTCAAAGGCTGGCGGCGGAGGGGATGGCGGCGGCTCCCACCCCAAATTACCCCCAGGGCCTGGTGCTCACCCATTGGCGCACCCCGCCCCCGGAGGCGCCCTCCTTCCGGGAGGGGCTTTGGCGCTTCCAGGACGAGGCGGCCATGCTGGCGGGGCTGCTGCTGCCCCTCTCTCCCGGAGACCGGATTCTGGAGCTGGGGGCCGGCCGGGGCGGCAAAAGCACCCACTTGGCGGAGCGCCTGGGAAACCGGGGGCTGGTGGCGGCGGTGGAGGTGAACCCGGCGCGGCTGCGGGAACTGCGCCGGACCTGTGCGGCCTGGGGCGCCGTCGTGGTGGCGGGGGTCAAAGCCGATGCCGGCCGGGCCTTGCCGTTCCGGGAAGCCGCCTTCGATGCCGCCCTGGTGGATGTGCCCTGCTCCGGGCTGGGGACCCTCAGGCGCCATCCGGAGATCAAGACCCGCCTCAGCGAGGCCGACCTGGCCACCTTCCCGCCCCGCCAGCTCCGGATGCTGGCCGCCGCGGCGCCGGCGGTGCGCCCGGGGGGCTGGCTTCTTTACCTCACCTGCACCACCGAGCCGGAGGAAAACGAAGAGGTGGTGGCCGCCTTCCTGGCGGAGCACACGGAATGGCGCCGCCTCACCGACCCCGGGGGCTTTCCCCCAACGGTGCGCCCTTTCCTTGACGCCGCCGGCTGGTTCCGCACCTCGCCCGCGGTCCACGGGCTGGACGCCTTCTTCGGGGCCCTCCTGCTCAAGGCCGGTTAGGCGGCCGCGGCCGGCGCCGGTCGTTTCAGCCCCAGATACACCAGAGGAATGAGGGCCAGGCTGACGGCCCCGGAGAGGATGAGGGGCCACCGGTAGCCCCAGGCCGCGCCCAGGGGCCCGAAGATGAGGGAGCCGGTGAGCACCCCCAGGGTGGTGGTGAGGGAGATGAGGCCGGAATTGCCGCCGATGCGGTCCACGTGGAAGAGCCGGGCGATGGTGGTGTAGGTGAGCAGGGCGATGAGGCCGTCCCCCACGCCGTGCACCAGGCGCCAGGCAAAAGACCAGGCCACGGGAGGCTGGGTCATGAAGAGGTGGCCCAGCCCGGAGGCGGCCAGGCCCAGGATGAGAAACACCAGCGGCGGCAGGCGCCCTTCCAGAAAGCGGCCGTACATGTAGGAAGTAAGGGCCACGGTGCCGAACTCCCCCGCCAGATAGAGGCCCATGCCCCAGGGGGTGAGGCCCAGGCCCTCCTGCAGGAAGAGGCCCAGGCTGGTGCCCTCGGCGCCCCAGTGCAGGGTGAAGAGAAAGAGCCACAGGGCAAAAAAGAGCACCGGGCCGCTTTTGAAATCCCGGGCGTACTGGCGGAGCTCAATGCGCCGGCCCCGGGTGTGGGGCAGGAAGAAGGTGAGGCAGAAAAGGCCCGCCAGCCCCAGGGCGAAGAGGCGGAAGAGGGTGGGGAAGGGCAGGGTCTGGAGGATGAGCCCGCCCACCAGGATGCCCACCAGCATGCCGCTCATGCGCCAGGCGGTGTAGCCGCCGAAGCGCCGGGCATCGCCCCCGGGATTGTCCTTAAAGAGCAGGATGTCCAGGGACTGGCGGAAGAGCTGCAGGCTCAGCCCGAAGAGCCAGAAGACCGCCAGGAAGGGCCAGAAGCCGGTGACGGCGGCCAGCCCGAGGAGGCTGAGGGCGGTGCACCCCAGCCCCAGTTGGGTCAGGAGGCGGGCCGGATAGCGGTCCCCGGTGACCCCCACCGGGAAGGAGACCAACAGAGAGGTGATGCTGAGGGTGGCGTAGAGCAGCCCGATGCGGGCGCCACTGAACCCCAGCGTGCCCTTGAGATACAGGGGCAGAAAGAAATAGAGGGCGGCGATGACCAGGGCATACGCGCCGATGAAGACGTTCAGCAGCAATCGCGTCAGCGCTCCAGGGCCTTCTGATTCAGGCGCACTTCCATGGCCCTCGCCGGGCAGACCACACAGCACATCTCACAGGCGCTGCACTTGGCGGCATCGAAGGCCACCGACATCTCCGGCCGCTCCACGTAAAGGGCCCCGGAGGGGCAGATGGCGGTGCAGGTGCCGCACTGGTAACAGCGCTCCTCATTGCGCCGCACCTCATGGGCCACCCGCTGCACCTTCACCCCGGCCTCCTTCAGATACTTGATGCCGCGGCGGAAGTTCTTGGGATGACCCCTGAGCTCCATGACAATCAGCCCCTCCTGGCGCGGGGTGATGGTGGCCTTGAGGAGGTTGAATTCCAGGTCATAATCCTTGACCAGGCGGTAGATGATGGGTTTGTCCACCACCTCTTTGGAAAACCGCAGCATAAGCATCTCGGCGTGCATGGTTTTTCCTTGGCTGAAACTGGCGCGTTCCTTCTGGGAGAGGGGGCCAGGGATCACGGACCTCTGCCCCCGCTCCCAGACTCACACCCCCAACCCCTTATACGTTAATTGCGAGGTGAGGTCGATTTCGCCATTGATTTGGCAGCCCCATGAGAAAATCGGGCTTTGGCTGAGATTACCAAAGCTCCAGGGAGCCCTACACCAGCCCGCCGAAGCGGCGCTGCCAGGCCCGGGCCAGCTCCGGCAGACTGATGTCTATAATTTTACTGGAATTAAAAGACAGGCGAAAGGTCCGGTCGGGTCGCACCCGGCCCAGGTGGATGAGGGGGCTGCCCTCAAAGAGGGCCTCCACCTCCTGGCGGTGCTCCGGGGCGACACTGATAAGAAACCGCCCGGCGGATTCGGAGTAGAGCGCTGCGTGGGCCGGTCCCCCGGGGAGGACGGGGCCGACCTCCGCCTCCACCCCCAGTCCGGCGGCCAGGCTCACCAGGGCCAGGTGCACCCCCAGTCCGCCCCGGGAGAGAGCCCGGCAGGAGGCGAGAAGCCCCCGGGCCAGGACCTCCTCCAGCCTGCGATAGTAGGGCAGGAAGTCGTCGCTGCGGACCTTCGGCACGCTCAGGCCGGTATAGCCCAAAAGCTCATAGAATTCGGAGCCCCCCAGCTCCGGCTGGGTCCGGCCCAGGACATAGAGGTGATCGCCCGGGGCCTTGAGCTCAGGGCCCGTCACCCGGGCCAGGTCGTCCACAGGGGCCACCCCGGTGAAGAAGAGGGTGGGGAGACCGGAGACCCGGTGGGTCTCGCCGAAGGCCCCCGGATGCACCCCGTCCACATACATGCTGTCCTTGCCGGAGAGCAGCGGCACGCCGTACGCGAGGCAAAGATCCTTCACCGCCCGGCAGGCCCGGATGAGCTGGGCCGCCTTGAACCTGCCGTCGGGGTTGCGCTCCGGGTGATACTCGATGCTGGGCCAGCAGAAGTTGTCCACCCCGCCGAGGTGCTCCAGGGAGGCGCCCACGCTCAGCAGCCGGCGCACTGCTTCGTCGATGGTCACCGCGGCCATGTGATAGGCGTCGATGCGGCTGTAGGCGGGGTTCAGGGCCAGGGCCACCGCCAGGCCGCGGCGGGAGTCCAGCCGGGGCCGCAGCACCGCGGCGTCCGCCGGAATGGCGACGGCCCGGCCGGTCAGGGGCTTGAGGACGCTTCCCCCTTGCACCTCATGGTCGTATTGCCGGGGGATCCACTCCCGGGAGCAGAGATTGGGCCGGTCCAGAAGAGCCAGGAGGAGGTTTGTATGATCCTCCACCTCCCCCAGGACCGGCTCGCTGAGGCGCATCTCCGGCGGGATCCACTCCGCCTCAAATTCCCAGGGCGGGAAATCCTGCTCCAGGAAGGAGAGCTCCACCGCGGCGCAGGTTTTCTCCTGGTAGCGCACCATCAGGAGGCCAGTGTCGGTGAAGCGGCCGATGGCGGCCACCTCCACCTCGTGGCGCCGGGCCAGTTGCCGAAAGGCGGCCTCATCTTCCGGGGCCACCCCCACCACCATGCGCTCCTGGGACTCGGAGACCCAGATCTCCCAGGGGTCCAGGCCGGTGTATTTCAGGGGCACCTGCTCCAGCCAGACCTCGGCGCCCCCGGCCAGCCGGGCGGATTCCCCCACGGCGCTGGAGAGCCCGCCGCCGCCGCAGTCGGTGATGAAGCGGATATAGCCCCGGTCCCGGGCCTCCAGCAGGAAATCGTGGAGTTTCTTCTGGGTGTAGGGGTCGCCGATCTGCACGTGGCCCGCCGGCGTCCCGGGGGTGGCCACCTCCGAGGAGGCGGTGACCCCGTGGATGCCGTCGGCGCCCACCCGGCCGCCGCACATGAGAATGAGGTCCCCGGGACGGGCCGCCTTGGAAAAGCCCGCCCGGCCGGCCACCTCTCGGGGCAGGAGCCCCACCGCGGCCACAAAGACCAGGCACTTGCCCAGATAGCTCTCGTCGAAATAGAGGGCCCCGGCCACCGTGGGGATGCCGCTTTTGTTGCCGCCGTCCCTCACACCTTCGATGACCCCGTCCAGGAGCCGCCGGGGGTGGAGCCGGGGGGTCAGCGGCCCGGGGTAGTCCCGGGGGCCGACGCAGAAACCATACAGCCCGGCGATGAGTCTGGCGCCCTGGCCGGTGCCCAGGGGGTCCCGATACACCCCCACGATGCCGGTGAGGGAGCCGCCGTAGGCCTCCAGGTTGGAGGGGGAGTTGTGGGTCTCGCCCTTGATGACATAGCAGAACTCCTCGTCAAAGGCGCCCACCCCGGCGTTGTCCCACAGGACCGAGAGCACCCAGGGTTTCTCCTTGGCCAGGGCCAGGGTGGGGGCTTTGATGCAGTGCTCGAAGGGGTTGTCCAGCAGGAAGCGCTCCCCGGTGGCCAGATCGGTGTAGTGGAACCGGCCCCGGAAGGTGTTGTGGTTGCAGTGGTCGCTCCGGGCCTGGGCGAGGTATTCCAGCTCCACGTCGGTCAAGGGCCCCAGCCCCAGCTCGGCCCGCCGGGCCAGGACCGCCGGCCGGGAGAAATACTCCAGGATGACGGGCAGGTCCTGCTCCCGCAAGGCCAGGTGGCGGGCGGCGCTCAGGGCGGCCAGCTCCCGGGGCGAGGTGAGGGGGAACTCCTGCACCCTGGGCTCGTGGGCCAGCTCCACTTTCGGGAGGATGAGGCCCACGCCCGCGGCGGGGTCCCAGTCCGCCCGGGAGTAGACCCGGTATTCCTGGATGAGGTCGTTGGCCAGAAGCTCCCTGGCCAGGCGCTCCATCTGGGCCCGGGTGAGCTCCGGCCCCCGGATGACGTAGAGCCGGGACGTGTAGACCTGGGCCTCCGGGGGCAGGGGCCGCCTCAGGAAGGCGGCGACGGCCTCCTTGGCCACTGCGCCGGCGGTGTCCCGGACCCCGGGGCGGAAGCCCACCCACACCGCCCAGTCCGGGTCCCGGGCCAAGGGGGCGTAGCTGCTCACCTGAGTCACCGGGTTGGTGAAGATCTCCGTGCGCACCGCCTCCCACTCCACTGGGGTGAGGTCCAGATCCAGGGTGAGGAGCCGGATGACGCGCACCTCCGACAAAGCAAAGCCGAAATATTCCGCGGCCTTGCGGGCCACGACGGCGCCGTCGGCGTCCGGCAGTTCCGGCCGCCAGGCGATCTCCAGTCTCCGGGGCATATCAGCAGTTCCTCCCCACCCCCGGCCCATTCCCAGAAGGGGTGCAGGGGGCCGTCAGGCGCTGAGGGTCAGGGATGTCAGGGATGATGTCCGAATATATCCCAAAGGCAGGGGAGAGGAAAGACAAAGGGGGCGCCGGTCAGGGTCCGGCAGCCTGGGAGGAGGCGCGGCGTTCCATGCCGGTCGCCTTGGACGGGGAGTATCGCCTGGTGGACTTGCGCCGCCACCGGGAGGCGCCGCCTTCCAGGCCGGTCCCTTCTTGATCAAGGGTGTCCTGCTCGGCTGTCCAGCCCCCGGAGCAGCCGGCGTCGCGTTATCTTCAGGTCGCTGTCTTTATCAAAGGGGACCGGAACCTGCCATGCCCGGCTGAAGGGAGAACCCTCAGAAGCGATAAGACCGCCACGGGACCAGGTGCGGAAAACCGCCGGGTGCGCCCGCCAGGATCGTGGGCAGGCAGCCGGACCGGCCCGCCGGGATGGTCAGGAAAACAGGAGCTGGGCCGGGCCGTAGAGGCGGTTCATAACCACCTGGCCCAGAAAGACCACCGAAGCGAAGATGGCCAGGGCAATGCCGGCGATGAGGAGGCCGTATTCCACGCTGCTGGCGCCGTCGTCCGCCTGCCACAAGCCGAAGAGGGGCATCCGGGGGGTCATGGGGGCTCCCTTCCCAGACCTTTTCCCCCCTCATCGGCATTCAAGACCGCGAACTTAAAACTCTTTTGTCCCCCTGTCCTGGAGGCGCCTGAGAAGCCCGGTGGTGGAATACCCCGCCACATAGGGGATGATGATGACCCGGCCGCCCCGGGCCAGCACTTCCTCCCGGCCCGCCACCTCCTCGGGGCGGTAATCCCCCCCCTTCACCAGGACGTCGGGCCCCAGCTCGCGGATGAGCTCCCGGGGGGTGTCCTCGGGGAACAGCACCACCCGGTCCACGCAGGCCAGGGCGGCCAGCACCCGGGCCCGGTCGGCCTCAGAATTGAGGGGCCGCCCGGGGCCCTTGCCCAGGCGCCGGACCGAGGCATCGGTGTTCACCGCCACGATGAGGGCGTCCCCCAAGGCCCGGGCCGCCTCCAGATATTCCACATGGCCCCGGTGCAGGAGGTCAAAGCAGCCGTTGGTGAAGACCACCCGCCTCCCCTGGGCCTGCTCGGCCTTCACCCAGCGGACCGCCTCCCCCCGGCTGAGGATCTTTCCTGCCGTCATGGCCTGTCCCACTCTCCCTTGGGCAGGGCTCCTTGCGGAACGGAACCTTCGGCGATGCACCCGGGTGGGGCGCAGGTGCCCGGAAGCCTGGCCCCGCGCTCCTCCCCTGCCTCCCCTCCCTTAGCCCCCGGGGCGGGGCGGGCAGGAGCGCCCCTTCGGGGCTCAGGTGGAACGGGGGCCGGGGGCCCCTCCGCCCTGCTTAGAGCTTCCCCTCCCCCTTCGGAGGCCTGCCCATTGAACGGGGGAGGGGGCGGGGAACCACCTCCCGGCCCCCTTTCCCAAAACTTGTGCAGCAAGGGGCGGGCCTCGGCACTGTGTCGCTCATCAACCCTCCCCCGGCCCCCTCTTCCAGGAGCTTCGCCACCTCCCCCGGGGTCGACGGCCGGCGGCCCAAACATCCGCTCATCCCGCCCGGAAGCCGGGGGGCGCCACCCGGGCCACGGTGAGGACCCGCACCTCCCGGGCCCCGGCGGCCAGCAAGGCCCGGCTGCACTCCCTAACGGTGGCCCCGGTGGTATAGACGTCGTCCACCAAAAGCACGCTTTTCCCCTGAATCATTTCCGGCCGCCGCACCGCAAAGGCCCGGCGCACGTTCTCCCGCCGGGCCGTGGGGCTCAGCCCCGTCTGCGGCTGGGTGTGCCGGGTGCGCACCAGGGCGTCCCGGAGAAGCCGGCCGGGAAGGGCCCGGGCCAGCAGCAGCGCCTGGTTGAAGCCCCGCTCCCGCAAGCGGCGCACATGCAGGGGCACGGGCACCATGAGGTCGCAGGCGGCGGCGAACCCGAGGCAGGCGGGCTCCGTCAGCCAATGGGTGAGGAGCGGCAGGTATTCCAGGCGGCGGTGATATTTGAACTGCTTGATGGCTTGGCCGCTTAAGCCCTCCTCCTCATAGACCACCGCGGCCCGGGCCGCCGCGAAGGGCGGAGGCTCCTTCAGGCACCAGCCGCAGGGGCGGTCCGGCCCCTGGCGATGGATAAACAGGCGGCCGCAGCGGGGACACATGGGGCTTTGTACCCGCGGGACCCTGGCCTCGCAGGCGGGGCAGAGGGCCGCCGGGGCCCGGGGGGCCACCGCCTCCCCACAGAAGAGGCACAGCCGGGGCAGGAAAAAATCCAGGGTGTAGGCGGCGAGATTTCTGAGGGAATCCCTGAGCGCGGCGAGGAGCATTCCCCTCACCTGAGGCGGGCTGCCAGGCGGCGGGCCAGGGTCTCGGCGTGCTGAAAGAGGGCCTCCACCTCGGCGTCCTCCAACCCGGCGCCCAGGGCCACCCGGCGGGCTTCCTCCCGGGTGATGAGGTCGCCGGGCGCATGGGCGTCGGTGTTGACCGTGAGGGCGGCCCCGGCGGCCACAGCCAGCCTGGCCACCCGGCCGTTGGCCAGGGAGTGCCCCTTGCGGGCGGAGAGCTCCAGGGTGATGCCCCGGGCGGCGGCCAGGTCCGCCTCCTTGGGGGTCAGAAGCCCGGGATGGGCCAGGATGTCGATGTCCGCCTCCAGCCCGGCCCGGTTGGTGCCCGGCGCCACCGGCTCCACCAGGGTCTCCCCGTGGATGACGATGAGGGGCACCCCCAGCTCCCGGGCCTGGGCCACCAGCCCCCCAATCTGTTCCGGCGGCACGTGGGTGAACTCCAGCCCCGGGATGAGCACCGGCGCCAGCCCCCGGTTGAGGCTGGCCGCCGCCACCTCCAGGCGGGCGAAGACCTCCCTGAAATTGCTGGCGTCCACGTGGTCGGTGATGCCCAGATAACGGTAGCCCTTCACCTGGGCCCGGCGCCACAGCTCCGCGGGGATCAGCTCCCCGTCGCTGTTGAGGGTGTGGGTGTGCAAATCAATCATGCAGATGAAGAACGGGCCGCCAGCCTTCCCCCTCCTCCCCTGGCCGCGGCCCTGGTCGAGGCCCCCCTGGGGCAGGCAAAGGCCGGATCACCCCCCGCCCCCGACCTACACCTTCGGCTTGGGCGCCCTGGGCGCACCACCGGCCCTACATCTTGTATTTCCCGAAGTCCTCCGGATCCAGGGACTCCAGGATTTCGGTCCACTTCTTGGCTTCGTCGTTGGTGATGGCCTCCTGGGCGGCCAGATCCACCCGCCGGGCCTTGCGAATGACCTCCTCGGCCACGTAGATGGGGCACTTGGCCCGCAACGCCAAGGCGATGGCGTCGCTGGGGCGGGCGTCGATGGTCAGCTCCCGGCCGTCCCGGAACAGGTGGATGAGGGCAAAGTAGGTGTTGTCCCTGAGATCGCAGACCTCCACCTTGACGACGCTGGTTTCCGTGGTGTCCAGGATGTTTTTCAGGAGGTCATGGGTCATGGGGCGGGAAAATTTGATGTTCTCCAGCTCGCTGGCAATGGCGGTGGCCTCCAGCAAACCGATCCAGATGGGGACCGCCTTGTCCGAGTCCACATCCTTGAGAATCATGATGGGGCTGTTGGTAAAGGGGTCAATGGTCAGGCCCGACACCACCATCTGCCGATACATACCTACCTCCTCGGAGCGCCGGACCCCTGAGATCCCAAGCGGCCCTACGCCTCCCGCACCCACCTCCCTCTGAGGGAATGGGGGTGTGCCTCGGTGATTTCCACCTGCGCCAGCTTCCCGACCAGGTGCCGGGGGCCGGCAAAGTTGACCACCTGATTGGTCCTGAGCCTCCCGGTGAGCCCGCCGCCCCGCTTGCTCTCCCCCTCCACCAGCACCTCCCCGGTCCGCCCCACCAGCCGGCGGTGGGCCGCCAGGGTAAGCTCCGAGAGCAGGGCCTGCAGCCGCGCCAGCCTGTCGCTCTTCACCTCCTCGGGCACCTGATCCGGGAAGCTGGCGGCCCGGGTCCGGGGCCGGGGGGAATACTTGAAGGAGAAGGCGGCCTCAAAGCCGGCCTCCTGGACCAGCTCCAGGGTGGCCTGAAAATCCGCCTCGGTCTCCCCGGGAAAGCCGACGATGAGGTCGGTGCTGAGGGCGATCTCCGGGCAGGCCCGCCGCAGTTTGGCCACCTTGTCCAGATAGGCCGCCCGGGTGTAGCCCCGGTTCATGGCCGCCAGGATGCGGTCCGAGCCGGACTGGGCCGGCAGGTGCAGGTGCTCGCACAGAGGCGGCAGCTCCGCAAAGGCGGCGATGAGCTCCTCGGAGAGGTCCTTGGGGTGCGAGGTGGCAAACCTGAGCCTGGCCAGCCCCGGCAAGGCCGCCAGCCGGTCCAAAAGCTGCCGGAAGGTGAGGGGCTCCGGCAGGCCCCGGCCGTAGGAGTTGACGTTCTGCCCCAGGAGGGTGACCTCCTGGCCCCCGGCGGCCAGAAAATCCCGCACCTCCGCCTCGATGTCGTCCGGGGGCCGGCTCACCTCCCGGCCCCGCACGTAGGGGACGACGCAGAAGGTGCAGAAGTTGTCGCAACCCTGCATGATGGTGACGTAGCCCTGGATGACCCCGGCGGGCCACCGGCGGCGCAGCCCGAAGAGGCCCTCCCGCAGCTCCACGTCCACGGTGCGGCTCACCTCGGCCTGGCGCACCAGCTCCGGCAGGCGCCAGACCCCGTGGGTGCCGAAGACCAGGTCCAGGTGGGGCGCCGCGGCCACAAGGCGCTCCCCCTCCTGCTGGGCCACACAGCCCCCCACCCCCACGATGAGGTGGGGCCGGCGGCGCTTCAGGGCCTTGAGGCTCCCCAGGAGGCTCAGCACCTTGTGCTCCGATTTCTTCCGGATGGCGCAGGTGTTGATGAGATAGAGGTCGGCCTCCTCCGGGTCGCAGGTGAGCTCATACTCCGGCGCCAGCACCTGGGCCATGAGCTGGGAGTCCGCCACGTTCATCTGACAGCCGAAGGTGCGCAGATACAGCTTCTTTTTCGGAGCCGCCATGGCTCTTATTAAATCCGAATCCCCCGGCCTTGTCAACCGGGCCCTGCCGGAGCCTTGCCGCTGGACAAGGCCGTCCGGGCGGGGTAAAATCCCCACCAGGAGGGGGAAAAGGCGGCAGGGGATTTACCCCGGCCCCACAGCAGCCCGGCCATGATTCCTCTGCGCGGCGCCGCGGCCAAAGGACGCTTTCCCTGGATCACCGTGGGCCTCATCGGGGCCAACGTCCTGGTGTTCCTCTACACCCTCTACATCGGCCCCCAGGCCACCCTCCACCTCTACTTCAAGGGCGGCGCGGTGCCGGCCAAGCTGAGCCAGCTCAAGCTCCTCTCCCAGGGGTCCCTGTCCCTTCTGGCCACCATGTTCATCTCCCTCTTCCTGCACGCCGGCTGGGTGCACCTGTTGGGGAACTTATGGTTTCTCTGGGTCTTTGGGGAGGCTTTGGAGGACGACCTGGGGCATGGGCGCTTCCTCCTTTTTTATTTCTTCTCCGGCTTTTTCGCCTGCCTCTTCCATGTGCTGGCCTCCAGCCGCCTGGACGCCCCCCTCATCGGCGCCAGCGGTGCCATCGCCGGGGTAATGGGGGCCTATCTCCTGCGCCTGCCTCAGACCCCCATCCTCACCTTGGTCTTCTGGCGCCTGCGGCTGCAGACCATTCCGGTGCCGGCCTTTGTCTGGCTCCTTCTGTGGCTGGGCCTGCAGTTTTACGGCCTGCGCCAGGGCGGCACCGTGGCTTGGGTGGCCCACCTGGGGGGCTTCGCCACCGGGCTGTTGGCCGTCAATCTGTTTACGCCGCTGGAGCCCCGGCTGCAACGCCAGACGGTGACGGAGGTGCTGCGGTCCGCTCCCAGGCGGCGGCCGAGCCGCAACCGCCGCCGCTCCTGACCCTGCCGGGGGAGCCCATGGGGCCGGAGGATTGAACGACTGCAGGCAGAGGCCAAAGACCTTTCGGGGGGGACCCATGGGGCCGGGCGAAAGCGGGTGGCGAAAGGAGAGGTGGGGATGTGGAGGCCCCTTGGCCCCAGCCCCTTCCCCCACCCGGTGTGATGAAGGGAAATTGCCGATGAATGCTTGCCGGGAGGGGGAGACTTCCTCCCGCCATCCCCATAAGAGCCGGTGACCACCGACCCAGGGTATCCGAGATGAGCGACGCCCTTCTCAAAGTCGCCCGCCAGGCGGCTGTGGCCGCCGGGGCCCTCTTGCGCCTCAATTTTGACCGGCCCCACGACATCACCCTCAAGGGGGTCATCGACCCGGTCACCGAAAGCGACCTCCAGTCCCAGGAGATCATCATCTCCCTCATCCGGCAAGTTTTTCCGGACCACGCCTTCCTGGCGGAGGAGGACCTTCCCGGCTCCGGGGGGGGCAGCGGTGCGGCAGCTCCGGGGGGGAAGGCCGCCGCCTCCCACCGCTGGATCATCGACCCCCTGGATGGCACGGTGAACTTTGCCCACGGCTTTCCCATGTTCTGCGTCTCGGTGGCCTGCGAGGTGGAGGGTCGCTTGGAGGTGGGGGTGATCTACGACCCTCTCAGGGAGGAGCTCTTTGAAGCCCGGCGGGGCCACGGCGCCTTCCTCAACGGCCGGCGGCTTGCGGTGTCGTCCACTGAGCGGCTGGAGGCGGCGCTTTTGGTCACCGGCTTTCCCTACAACATCCGGGAGCGCCTGCCCGCCACCATGGCCCGGCTGCGGAATCTGATCGCCCGGGCCCAGGGGGTGCGGCGGGCCGGCTCCGCCGCCCTGGACCTGGCCTATGTGGCCGCCGGCCGCTTCGACGGCTTCTGGGAGGAGGGCCTCAAACCCTGGGACACCGCCGCCGGGGTGCTGTTGGTGGCCGAAGCGGGGGGGCGCCTCAGCACCTTCGAGGGTCGGCCCTACGACCTCTTCGCCCCCTCCATTGTGGCCACCAACGGCCGGCTGCACGGGGCCATGCTGGCGGCCCTGGAGATCGACCCGGCGGCCGCCGGCCTCTGAAGGGGAAGGGGAGGGGGGCAGATGGCCGAGGTCATGCCGGTCACCCGGCGGGTGCGCACCCGACAGGGGGTCATGGCCGCCGCCCTGGCGGTGAGCGTCTGTCTCACCGGGGCGAAATTCTATGCCTATCACCTCACCGGCTCCGCCGCCATCCTCTCCGATGCGTTGGAGTCCATCATCAATGTGGCGGCCGCCGCTTTTGCCCTGTTCAGCGTGGTGCTGGCGGCCAAGAGCCCGGACCCCAGCCACCCCTACGGCCACGGCAAGGTGGAGTACCTGGCCGCCGGCTTTGAAGGCGCCCTCATCATCCTGGCGGCCCTGGGGATCATCCTCGCCGCCCTGCCCCAGCTCCTCTCCCCCCGGGAGCTCCCCCGCCTGGAGCTGGGGTTGCTTTTCGTGGCCGGGGTGACCCTGGTGAACCTGGCCATGGGCCTCACCCTCATCCACTTCGGCCGGCGCACCCATTCCCTGGTGCTGGTGGCCGACGGCCAGCATCTCCTCACCGACGTCTACACCAGCGTCGGGGTGCTGGCGGGGCTGGGGCTTCTGCATCTCACCGGCCGCCTGTGGCTGGACGGGCTGGTGGCGCTGGTGGTGGCCGCCAACATCCTCTATACCGGGGGCAGGCTGCTGCGCCGCTCTGTGGGCGGCCTGTTGGATGAGTCCGACCCGGCGCTGCTGGAGCGCCTGGTGCAGGTGCTCTCCGAGCACCGCAAGGAGTTGTGGATCGATGTGCACCGCCTCCGGGCTCGCCGGGCCGGGGATCGGGTGCTGCTGGATTTCCACCTCACCCTGCCCCGGGACCTCCCCTTAGAGGAGGCCCACCACGAGGTCAAGGAGCTGGAGCGCCTCTTTGCCGAGGCCTTTGACGGCCAGGCGGATCTGCTCATTCACCTGGACCCCTGCACCCAGCCGGTGTGTCCGGTGTGCGGCCACGACCCCTGCAGCATCCGCACCTATGAGGCCCGGGCCCGGAGCCTGTGGCAGCGCCAGACGGTGACCCAGGAGGACGCCTGCCTGCCGCCGGACCTGGAGACGCCGAAAAAATAAGGGCGGGGTGCCCCAGGCGCCTTCCCTGGCCCCCCGGGGGCGATGGCTCCTCTTCCCCGGGCCGCCACGGGTCTGCCGCCGCAGGATGGCGGACTGCCTTCAATGGGGGCTTGACAGGCACCGGGGAGGTGATTTAAGCTGAACCCATGCAACTGCAGCGGACATGCCTCCCGGAGACCGGGAACTGGTGCTGGTGGCGCCTGACGAGCCCGTGAGGTGCACCCAGCGCTTCTGACCGCCGACAGCCGGGGCCCCTCACGGGAGGGGGCCCCGGTTCTGCTTTTCAGCGCAAGCCGTGGCTCCAGCAGGGTCACGGCTTTTTTGATGGTGGGGGCCGAAGAGGCCTGCCGAAAACAAGAGTCCGCCGGGGGCGCGTACCTGCACTGGTGAATGGGGTTGCGTCCTGCGGCTCGGCCCGGGGCCTGGGAGACGGACAGGGCCAATGCCTCTGACCTTTTCTCCCTGAAGCTCGAAAAGGGTAAGAAACACGAGGCAAAACGAGATGGTCGTTCCGGACATCCGAACCTTCCGGCAGCTGTCTGCCCACGGCAATGTCATCCCGGTCTACCGGGAGATTTTGGGGGACCTGGAGACTCCCGTCTCGGCCTACAAGAAACTGCGGACTGCGGCGCCCTCCTTTCTCCTGGAGAGCGTGGAGGGCGGGGAGAAGTGGGGCCGCTTCAGTTTCCTGGGCTTTCATCCCCGGCTGACGTTCCGGGTGCAGAAGCATCAGTGCTTCCTCAACCGGGACGGCCGGGAGGACCTCCTGGATCCGGGCCTCAGCCCCTTTGAGCATCTGGCCCGGCTCCTCCAAGGGTTCCGGCCGGCGGCGGTGCCGGGCCTGCCCCGTTTCTGGGGGGGGCTGGTGGGGTTTTTGGGCTATGACATGGTGCGCTACATTGAGCGCCTGCCGGAGCTCACCCCGGAAAGCCCGCTGCCGGAGGCCTGCCTGCTGCTGCCGGAGCATCTCCTCATCTTTGACAACCTGCGCCAGACCATCAAGGTGGTGGCGCTGGTGTGCCTGGGCGGCGGGGAGCGGCCCGAAGCCCGCTACGAGGCCGCGGTGGCCGCCATCCATGAGATCATCGCCCGGCTGCGCCAGCCGGTGCCGCCCTCTGAGCCCCCGCCACCGGGCAGGGGGCCGAAGCTTGCCAGCAATGTCACCAAAAAGCAGTTCGAGGCCATGGTGCACCGGGCCAAGGACTATATCGCCGCCGGGGACGTCATCCAGGTGGTGCTCTCCCAGTGCTTCCAGGCGCCCTTTGAGCATGACGCCCTGGATCTTTACCGGGCGCTGCGCTGCATCAACCCTTCACCCTACATGTTTTTCCTGGAGTTCGGCGACCTGAAGCTGGTGGGGGCCTCCCCGGAGATCCTGGTGCGCCTGGAGGACCGCCGCATCACCTACCGGCCCATCGCCGGCACCCGCCCCCGGGGCAAAACCCCGGAGGAGGACCTGGCCCTGGAGCAGGACCTGCTGGCCGACCCCAAGGAGCGGGCCGAGCACATCATGCTGGTGGATTTGGGCAGAAACGACGTGGGCCGGGTGGCCGCCATCGGCAGCGTCCGGGTACCGGAGCTCTTCACTGTGGAGCGCTACTCCCACGTCATGCACCTGGTCTCCCAGGTGGAGGGGGAGCTGGCCGAGGGTGAGGACGGCATCAGCCTGCTCAAGGCCACCTTCCCGGCGGGCACCGTCACCGGCGCCCCCAAGGTCCGGGCCATGGAGATCATCGAGGAGCTGGAGCCCAGCCGCCGGGGCCCCTATGCCGGCGCCGTGGGCTATCTCGCCTTCGGGGGCAATCTGGATTTCTGCATCACCATCCGGAGCTTCACCGTGCACCGGGGCCGGGTGTATCTCCAGGTGGGGGCGGGCATTGTGGCCGATTCCGACCCGGGACGGGAGTTCCAGGAGACGGTGAACAAGGCCATGGCCCTGATGCGGGCCCTGGAGCTGGCGGAAGCGGGCCTGTGGTGAAACGGGGGAGGGGCTCCGGGTCCCACCCTTTTCCGTGGGCCGGCGCCGGGGGGACAGAGTATGCTGGTGATGATCGACAATTACGATTCCTTCACGTACAATCTGGTGCAGTACTTCGGCCAGCTGGGGGCCGAGGTGCGGGTGTTCCGCAATGATGCCGTTGATCTTCACGGCCTGGAGGCGCTGCCCCTGACCCACCTGGTGATCTCCCCGGGCCCGTGTTCCCCGGATGAGGCGGGGATCTCGGTGGCGGCCATCCGGCATTTTGCCGGCCGGGTGCCCATTTTGGGGGTCTGTCTCGGCCACCAGGCCATCGGCCAGGCCTTCGGCGGCCGGGTGGTGCGGGCTCCCCGGCTGATGCACGGCAAGACCTCCCTCATCTACCATGACGGCCGGGACCTCTTCCAGGGGCTGCCCAACCCCTTCGAGGCCACCCGCTACCACTCCCTCATCGTGGAGCGGGAGACCCTGCCCGCCTGCCTCATGGTCTCGGCCCAGACCGCGGTGGGGGAGATCATGGGCCTGCGCCACCGCTCCCACGCCATCTTCGGGGTGCAGTTCCACCCGGAATCCATCCTGACGGAAGAGGGCCTCAATCTGCTGCGCAACTTCCTCAAGCGCCAGAAAGGCTGAGGCGGGGGGATCGGCATGAGCCCAGACAAGAAGCCCCGCCGGGCCAAAGCCGCACCCAGGGCCGAGGGTCCGGAGACCCGGGAGACCCCCCAGGGTCCGGCGCCGCCCCGGTTTGTCATCGACATCTACCGGGCCTGGTGCAAGGAGTGCGGCCTGTGCGCCGAATTCTGCCCCACCGGCTGCCTGAAGCTGGACGAAGCCGGGCGCCCGGTGGTGGCCGACGCCGCCGCCTGTGTGGGCTGCCGCTTCTGCGAGCTGCACTGCCCGGACTTCGCCATCAGCGTCCGGGAGTGCGACCAAAAGCCTGCGGCGGAGGATGCCGAATAAGGCGACAGACCGAAATTATTGCGTCATCCCCCAAAGTCATTGTGGAGTTTTCCGCATCCCGGTTCAAATGGGAGATAAGGCAAGGGGAAGGTGGCCACCGGAATCAAAAAACCTGGTCAACTGTGGCCTGTGAGTTCAACCGTGGGACTGTGGCCCCTCACCTTGGCGCCCCTGAGCTGATGTCCGAAAAAGGCAACCCCGGCCGGCCGTTACTTTTGCAGGGCAACGAAGCGGTGGTGGAAGGCGCCCTGGCGGCGGGCTGCCGGTTTTTTGCCGGCTATCCCATCACCCCGGCCACCGAGATCAGCGAGGTGATGAGCGTGAAGCTCCCGGCCGCGGGGGGCGTGTTCATCCAGATGGAGGATGAGATCGCCGCCCTGGGGGCGGTCATCGGGGCCTCCCTGGCCGGGGCCAAGGCCATGACCGCCACCAGCGGCCCGGGCTTCTCTTTGATGCAGGAAAACCTGGGCTTCGCCATCATCGCCGAGGTGCCCTGCGTCATCGTCAACGTCATGCGGGGGGGGCCCTCCACGGGCCTGCCCACCCACGTCTCCCAGGGGGATGTGCAGCAGGCCCGCTGGGGCACCCACGGCGACCATCCCATCATCGTGCTGGCCCCGGCCACCACCCGGGACTGCTTCGAGCTCACCGTTTTGGCCTTCAACCTGGCGGAGAAATTCCGGATCCCGGTGATCCTGCTGTCCGACGAGGTGGTGGCCCACACCCGGGAGAAGGTCTGTCTGCCGCACCCCAGCGAAATCGAGGTGGTGGAGCGCCTCAAGCCCACCATGCCGCCGGAGTGGTACATCCCCTACGAGGACACCCCCCGGGGGGTGCCCCCCATGGCCAGCTTCGGGGACGGCTACCGCTACCACGTCACCGGGCTCATCCACGATGTGCGGGGCTTTCCCACCGAGCGGCCGGATGAGATCGTGCCCTTCCTGAACCGGCTCTTCCGCAAGATCCGCCAGCACTTCCACGAGATCTGCCGGGTGGAGGAGTTCCTCACCGAGGACGCCGAGCTCCTGGTGGTGGCCTACGGCAGCGTGGCCCGCTCCGCCCGGCGGGCGGTCATCGACGCCCGGGCCCGGGGAGTCAGGGCGGGGCTGGTGCGCCTCATCACCCTGTGGCCCTTCCCCCGGCGGCTGCTGGAGCCGCATCTTGGCCGGGTACGGACGGTGCTGGTGCCGGAACTGAACATGGGCCAGATGGCCCGGGAGGTGAAGCGCATCAACCGGGGCCTCACCCGGGTGGAGACCTTAAACCGCATCGACGGGAGGCTGATCCCGCCGGAGCAGGTTCTGGACCTTCTGTTAAAATTACACCGGTGAATTATGGAGGCGGGCGCCGGCGGCAGTTGGTTTTATGAAATCTTCACATCAATTTTCAGTGGATTTGTTGGAGCAGCATTTGCTCTTTATCTGCCTCGGGTCAAACGCTTGTTTTGGGGGCCTGAGCTGAGGCTTTCCTTTGGCAAACATATTGACGGTTGCGTTGCCAGAACTTCGGTTTCATCTTGTGTTGGCATTACTGAAGGGTATTATATCATAATTAAAGTAGAAAATATTTAACCGATCATGGCAAAAGAGTTCAGGGCATTTTTGGTGAATATTGAAAAAAATTTAAAAATGGCTTATTTCAACCCACTATTTATCAGGGCAGTATTCAGCGCCCATGGTCCTGCAGAATTAACAGTTATGAAGCCATTGACCTCCCATATGGAATAAGCCAACTTGTTGATATATTTTCTACAATTAAGGAAAATGATAAAATAATAATACCAATAATAAAAATGCCTTTCAGGCACGAAAAATTAATTGGTGAACCTGGGACATTCCCGAAGCTTTCCCAGAAAAAGCCGAAACATGAGAGCTGGTAGAGAAAATTGAAGGTTTTTGTGCTGTGTTAAGCTGTTGGCAAAGAAATGAGTCCTGTCGGGCAGTGTCCGTAACCGGAGGCTGACCGCTGCCCGCTGTGAGCTCGCAGCCATGCCCGAAATCACCAAACTTATCCACAAATACCTGCGGCACGAAAAGAAGTTCCCCCACGTCTGGTGCCCGGGCTGCGGCAACGGCATCGTCCTGGGGGCGCTGATCCGGGCCGTTGACCGCACCGGGTTCACCAAAGACGACATCGTGCTGGTCAGCGGCATCGGCTGCGCCGGCCGCATGAGCGTGTATGTGGATTTCAACACCCTGCACACCACCCACGGCCGGGCCCTCACCTTCGCCACCGGGGTGAAGCTGGCCAACCCCCGCCTCCAGGTCATCGTGGTCATGGGCGACGGCGACGCCACCGCCATCGGCGGCAACCACTTCATCCACGCCGCCCGGCGCAACCTCAACCTCACCGCCCTCATCATCAACAACCAGATCTACGGCATGACCGGCGGGCAGTATTCCCCCACCACCCCGATGGGCGCCAAGACCACCACCAGCTTGTATGGCCACCTGGAGCAGCCCTTCGCCATCGCCGAGCTGGCCGTGGCCGCCGGCGCCGCCTGGGTGGGCCGCAGCACCGTCTACCACGCCAGCCACCTGGATCAGCTCATCGAAGCCGCCATCCTCAAAAAAGGCTTCGCGGTGGTGGAGGTCATCAGCCACTGCCACACCCAGTTCGGCCGCAGAAACAGGATGGGCGGCCCGGCGGAGATGATGCGCTGGCAGAAGGAGGTGGCCGTCCGGGTGGAGAAGGCCCGCACCATGTCCCCCGAGGAGCTGCGCGGCAAGATCACCATCGGCATCCTGGCCGACCGGGACCTGCCCAGCTACACCCGGGAATACAAAAAAATCCAACAAGCCGCCCGGGCCGCGATGGAGGAAGGCTGAGGAGCTTTGGAGGGAGGGCCAGGGAAGGCAGTTCCCTGCCCTGCCCCCAAGCCCCCCTCCCAACCCTGTCCGGGTTTGGGGGTGGGGGCGAAGGGGGAGGGGGTAAGGGCCCACGGCACTCAGCCCCCTCCCCCAAGAAACCCCGAGGAGCACCGATGGCGGAGAGGCTGGAGATCAGGCTGGCGGGGTCGGGAGGGCAGGGAGTGATCCTGGCGGGGGTGGTGCTGGCGGAGGCGGCGGGGATTCATGAGGGGCGTGAGGTGGCGCAGACGCAGAGCTATGGGCCGGAGGCCCGGGGCGGGGCCGCCCGGGCGGAGGTGGTGATCAGTGACGGGGAGATTGATTATCCCAAGGCCATGCAGCCGGACATCCTGCTGTGCCTGAGTCAGCGGGCCTGTGATGCGTACGTGTTTGACCTCAAGCCCGACGGGACCATCCTGGTGGATGCGGAGCTGGTGCAGCATCTGCCCACCACCCGGGCGGTGGCCCTGCCCTTTGCCCGCCTGGCCCGGGAACAGGTGGGGGAGGTGCTGATGGCCAACATGGTGGCCCTGGGGGCGCTGGCGGCACTGACGGGGGTGGTGTCCCTTAAAAGCCTGGAGGCGGCGGTGCAGACCCGGGTGCCTCAGGGGCACCGGAAGAAGGCTCTCGCGGCCCTGGAGGTGGGAGCCCTGGCGGCCCGGGAGCATCTGGCGCAGAAAGAGACCTACCGACCGACGGAGAGCGATGCAGATCCTCTTTGACCTGCTGGTGGTTTATGTCCTGGCGGTGCTGGTCATCATGGTCTGCCACCGGCTGGGGATTCCGCCCCTGGTGGGCTTCATCCTCACGGGGGTGCTGGCCGGGCCCCAGGGGCTGGGGCTCATCCACGCCGTGCATGAGGTGGAGACCCTGGCGGAGATCGGGGTCATCCTCCTCCTTTTCACCATCGGCATCGAATTTTCCTTTGCCAATCTCCTGCAACTGCGGCGCTCGGTCCTGGTGGGGGGGCCGCTGCAGGTGGGCCTCACCTGCCTCCTCTTCTTTTTCCTGGCCTGGCAGGTGGGCGGCCTGGGGGTGGGGGAGGCGGTCCTGGTGGGCTTTCTCATGGCCTTAAGCAGCACCGCCATTGTCCTCAAGGTCCTGCAGAGCCGGGGGGAGGTGGAATCCCCCCATGGCAACACCTCCCTGGGCATTCTCATTTTTCAGGACATCATCATTGTGCCCATGATGCTCTTCATCCCCTTCCTGGCGGGGGTGGGGGGGGAGGCGGTGGGCCGCAAGTTCCTGCTGCTGTTTTTGGAGGGGGCGGCCATTGTGGCCGGGGTGATCGTCACGGCCAAATACGTGGCGCCCCGGGTGCTCTATCAGATCGCCCGCACCCGGGATCGGGAGATCTTTCTCCTGGCAGTGCTGGTGCTGTGCTTTCTGGTGGCCTGGGTCACCGCCGCCGCGGGCCTCTCCCTGGCCTTGGGGGCCTTTCTGGCCGGGCTGATTCTCTCCGAAACCGAGTACAGCCACCAGGCCCTGGGGAACATCCTGCCCTTCCGGGACACCTTCTCCAGCATCTTCTTTCTCTCCATCGGCATGCTCCTCAATGTGGAGTTTCTGCTGCGCCATCCCCTGAGCATCGTCCTGGCGGCGGCCCTGGTGCTGGCCGCCAAGACCCTCATCGCCGGCGGGGCCACCCTGCTGTTGGGCTATCCCCTGCGCACCGGCATCATCGTGGGCCTCACCCTGTGCCAGGTGGGGGAGTTCTCCTTTGTGCTGGCCAAGGCCGGGGTGGCCCAGGGGCTGCTGTCCGGGGACAACTATCAGCTCTTCCTGGACGTGTCGGTGCTCACCATGGCCCTGACCCCCTTCATCATCGCCGCGGCGCCCCGGGTGGCGGACCTGGTCCTGCGCCTGCCCCTGCCGGCCCGCTGGCGGACGGGCTCCTTTTTGCCGGCGGCCCCATCCGGGGCTGCGGTCCGGGATCACCTCGTCATCGTGGGCTACGGGGTCACCGGCCGCAACCTGGCCCGGGCCGCCAAGGTGGGGGGCATCCCCTATGTCATCATTGAGATGAATCCGGAGACGGTGCGCCGGGAGCGCCAGAAAGGGGAGCCCATCTACTTCGGGGACGCCACCAATTCCGAGATCCTGGAGCTGGCGCATCTTCCCGCGGCCCGCATCGTGGTGGTGGCCATCAACGATCCGGCGGCCACCCGGCGCATCATCGAGCGGGTGCGGGCTTTGCACCCCACCGTCTACCTCATTGTGCGCACCCGGTATCTGTTGGAGATGCCGGCCCTCTATGAGCTGGGGGCCGATGAGGTCATCCCCGAGGAGTTCGAGACCTCGGTGGAGATCTTCACCCGGGTGCTCAGGAAGTATTTGCTTCCCAAGGATGAGATCGAGCGCTTTGTCCAGGAGGTGCGGGCCGAGGGCTACCGCAGGCTCCGCAGCCTGCCGGCGGAGACCCCCTCCCTGGCGGATCTGCGGCCCCACCTCAAGGACATGGAGATCACCACGGTGCGGCTGGCCGACGGCGCGCCCCTGGCGGGCAGGACCCTGGCGCAGATGGAGCTGCGCAAGAAACACGGCCTCACAGTGCTGGCGGTGCGCCGGGACGGGGAGCTGGTCTTCAACCCCGACCCGGACCTGGAGCTTTTGCCCGGGGACCTCCTCATCCTTCTGGGCGCGCCGGAAAAACTCGCCGCCGGCGGCTTCCTCTTCCGCCCGGCAGACAAGGAAGCCGGAGGCAAGGCCTAACAACCTGAGATTGAGATAGAATGCATCAGTCAGGAAAAGCGACCCATCTGGCTTTTGGAGATGAATCCCACTGGAGTCAAGGAAGATATCGGGCCATCGGCTTAGTGACTCTTAGAATAGAACATTATCATGATTTAAGGGAGAAGTTAAAAAATATATTAAAGGAATCAGAAGTTAAAGAATTTAAATGGAATAATCTGAGAAGTGCAAGGGAGAAATTTGCAGCTTTTAAGATAATTGATTTTAGTATAGAATCAGCATTAAATAAATTAATAAGATTTGATATTCTCGCCTGGGATAATGAGGACAGCCGTCATAAAATAAAAAGGCGTGATGACGTGGCTAATCTGTAGCGTATGTACTATAAATTGTTTTTAAATGTAATGAAAGAACGCTGGCCTGACGGGTGTATCTGGCGCTTGCATCCTGATGAACATACTGCAATTAATTGGAAGGAAATTAAAAATTATCTTAAGCATAAAGAGACGGAGATTGATTTTAAGAGAAACCTTCAGACAGACCGTGATTTTAATATTATTATTAGAAAGAAATTCAATATCGTCTCAATCGCTCCGGTGAACTCTTATGAAGAGCCTCTCATTCAACTGTCAGATCTCTTTTCCGGGATGGCCGTCTTTTCAAGAACGAAGTTTGATAATTACCTAAATTGGGACAGTAAAAAATCAGGTCAGCTTGGGCTATATGATAACTCACCAGAATATCAGCACAGCCAGGCTGACATCGTTAGATTCGAAGTTTTAGACGATTTTAATGAAAAATGTAAAAAACATAATTTATATGTAAGTCTTCGGAAGAAAAATGGACTGTATTGTTTTAAGCCTGATAAACCATTTAATTTTTGGCTTTATGAGCCACAGCACCCCGCGGACAAAGCGCCGGTTAAACAAGGCAATAAAAACCTGAGGCGGTAATATGTTAAAGGAAGTCATTTACAAAGTCGTCACCCGGCAGGACCTCACCGAGGAGGAGATGGTGGGGGCCATGGAGGCCATCATGAGCGGGCAGGCCACCGACGCTCAGATCGCCGCCTTCATCACCGCCCTGCGCATGAAGGGTGAGACGGTGACGGAGATCACCGCCGCCGCCCGGGTCATGCGGGCCAAGGCCACCCGCATCCCTCTGGGGGACAACCTGGTGGACCTGGACCGGGACGAGATCAACGTGGACTGGGAGACCATCGTCGACACCTGCGGCACCGGCGGGGACGCCACCCAGACCTTCAATGTCTCCACCACCACCGCCTTTGTGGTGGCCGGCGCCGGGCTCAAGGTGGCCAAACACGGCAACCGGGCGGTCTCCAGCCGCTGCGGCAGTGCCGATGTCATCGAGGCCCTGGGGATCAATCTCTCCCTCACCCCCGAGCAGGTGGCCCAATGCATCGAGGAGGTGGGTATCGGTTTTCTCTTCGCCCCCCAGCTCCATGGGGCCATGCGCTTTGCCATCGGCCCCCGGCGGGAGATCGGCATCCGCACCATCTTCAATATCCTGGGGCCGCTCACCAACCCGGCGGGGGCCAACGTCCAGGTGCTGGGGGTGTATGACCCCGGCCTCACCGAGCCCTTGGCCCACGTGCTGGGGAACCTGGGCACCCGCCGGGCCTTTGTGGTCCATGGCGAGGGCTCCTATGACGAGATCAGCATCGTGGGCCCCACCCGGGTGAGCGAACTCAAAGACGGCCAGGTGAGCACCTACACCATCGCGCCGGAGGACTTCGGCCTGAAGCGGGCCACCCTGGAGGACATCCGGGGTGGCGACGTCTTTGAGAACGCCCGCATCGTGCGCCGGGTGCTGAAAGGGGAGGGGGGCCCCAAAGAGGACATGGTGGCCCTGAACGCCGCCGCAGCCTTCATCGCCGCGGGGCTCACGCCCGATTTCCCCGCCGGCATCGCTCTGGCCCGGGAAGTCATCCACTCCGGCAAGGCCCTGGCCAAACTGGAGGCCCTGGTGGCCAAAAGCAAGAGCTTCGGGGGAGGGGACTGAGGGGAGGTTGGGGGAGGGGGGGGAACTGCGTCCCCTGGCCCTCCCCCCAACCACAGTCACGAGATCGACATGGACTTCTTAGCCAAAATTGTGGCTCACAAGCTTCAGGAGTCCCTGGAGCTCTTTGAATCCGGGAAGCTGGCGGCCTTCAAGGCGGCGCTGGCCACGCGGCCCCGGCCGAAAAGCCTGAAGCAGGCCCTGGACCGGGCGCCGGGGCGGGCCGTCATCGCGGAGGTGAAGCGGGCCTCCCCGGCCAAGGGGGAGCTGGCCATGGAGCGGGACCCGGTGGAGTTGGCCCGCACCTATGAACAACACGGGGCCGCGGCCATCTCGGTGCTCACCGAGCGCCGCTATTTCCACGGGGACCCGGCCTTCCTCCAGGAAATCAGGCTGGAGGTCTCGGTGCCGGTGCTGCGCAAGGACTTCATCCTGGAGCCCATCCAGGTCTATGAAAGCGCCGCCATCGGCGCCGACGCCCTGCTTCTCTTGACTCAGGTGCTGGACGCCGGCAAACTGCGGGCGCTCCTGTTGCTCACCCGCTCTTTGGGTCTGGAGGCCCTGGTGGAGGTGCATACCCGGGAGGAGATGGAGACCGCCCTGATGACGGGGGCAGAGCTCATCGGCATCAACCACCGGGATCTGCACACCTTTGCCCTGCACATGGACCGGGCCCTGGAGCTGGCCCCCCTGGCCCCCCCGGGCGTGACCCTGGTGGCCGCCTCGGGCCTCAAGACCCCGGCGGATCTGGCCCGTCTGGAGCAGGCCGGCATCCGGGCCTTCCTCATCGGCGAGAGCCTGGTGACCGCCCCGGACCCCGGTGCCCGCCTGGAGGAATTTCTCGGCCAAGGGGTGGCGCCCTGAAGTGACCGCAATGCTGACCAAGGACATTCTGGAAAAATATCAGGTAGTTATTTACTCCCTCGCCCTCCTCGCCGGCCTGGCGGCGGGAATCCGGTTCCCGGAGCATCTGGCTCCCTGGGAAACCGCCCTGTGGCCGCTTTTGGGTGTGCTGCTGTTTGCCACCTTCACCCAGGTGCCGTTGGTGCATCTGCCCCAGGCCTTTTTGGATGTCCGTTTTCTGGCCGCGGCCATCACCGGCAATTTCCTGGTGGTGCCCCTCATCGTCTGGGGCCTGCTTGCCCTGGCCCCGCCCATCCCCGCGGTGCGCCTGGGGATCCTCCTGGTCCTGGTGGTGCCCTGCACCGACTGGTTCATCACCTTTGTCAAACTGGGGGGAGGGGACGCCCCCCTGGCCATCGCCTTTGCGCCCGTCAGCCTGCTGCTCCAGCTCGTCCTTCTGCCGGTCTATCTCTGGTGGTTTTTCGGGGCGGAGCTCGCCCCGGCCCTGGCCTCCCGGGAGATGCTCCAGGCCTTTGCCGGGCTGATCCTCGCCCCCCTGGCCCTGGCCTTCCTGCTGGAGAGATGGGTGGAGAAAAGGCCTCAGTGGAGTTGGTTTCCGCAAGGGCTGGGGTGGCTGCCGGTGCCCCTGCTGGCGCTGGTGGTCTTTACCATTGCCGCCACCCAGGTGCACCTCGTCCTGGGGGCCGGCAGGCTTCTGGTCCAGGTCCTGCAAGTGTATGTCCTGTTCCTGCTGGCAGCGGCGCTCCTGGCCCGCCTGTGGGGGCGGCTTTTCCGCCTGCCGGCCTTCCAGGGGCGGGTGCTGGCCTTCAGCTTCGGCACGCGCAATTCCTTTGTCGTCCTGCCCGTCGCCCTGGCCCTGCCGGAGGCCTACGAGCTGGCGGTGGTGGTCATCGTCTTTCAGTCCCTGGTGGAACTCTGCGGCATGGTGCTTTATCTCCGGCTCATTCCTGACTGCCTGTTCCGTGAGCGGCCCCGAAGGTGGCCCTTGGACTGGCGGGAGACGCCCTGATGGTGCGGGTCAAAATCTGCGGCATCACCAACCTTGAGGACGCCCTCCTGGCCGCAGAGCTGGGGGTGGACGCCCTGGGGTTCATCTTCTATCCCAAAAGTCCCCGGGCCGTCAGCCCCGGGGCCGCCCGGGAGATCATCCGGCGGCTGCCCCCCTTTGTCCTCACCGTGGGGGTGTTCGTGGATGATGAGCCGGCCAGGGTGGAGGAGATTGCCGCATACGCCGGCCTGGACTGGCTGCAGCTCCATGGGGCCGAATCCCCTGACTACTGCCGCACCGTGGGGCGCCGGGTCATCAAGGGCTTCCGGGTCAAAGGGGAGGAGAGCCTGCCGCAGCTTGCCCCCTATCAGGGGGCGGTCCAGGCCTTTCTTTTGGACGCCTATAAGCCCGGGAAACCCGGCGGCACCGGCGAGACCTTCGACTGGGAGCTGGCCCGCCAGGCCAAGGCCTACGGCCCCCTCATCCTGGCCGGCGGGCTGACCCCCGAGAACGTGGCCGGCGCCATCCGGGTTGCCCAACCCGCCGCCGTGGACGTGGCCAGCGGCGTCGAGGCGGCGCCGGGCAAAAAAGATCCGGACAAGCTGAAGGCTTTCATGGAGGCGGCAAGGAGTGTCGGGGAAGAGGGCTAAGGGCCATGGGCCCTTACCCCCCCAAGCCCCCACCCCCAAATCCTTTAAGGGTTGGGAGGGGGGCTTGGGGGGAGGGCAG
>CALEAV010000029.1 GCA_937943575.1 uncultured bacterium
TGATCCAGTTCCCGCACCTTGTCCCAGGGAACTGTTTCCCCGAATTGGGCGAGGCGGTTACGGCCGGCGTTTTTGGCTTCCTTGAGGGCCTCCTCCGCCGCCGCGGCCAGTTGGTTCACGGGGGTGTGGGCTCTTTTCAGGGTGAGGGCGGCAGAGAGGTGGACTTGGGGGTTATGGGCCACATAGGCGGCAAAGCGCTCCTGAATCACTCTGGCCAAGGCGGTGATCCGGTTCCAGGGGCCGATGAGAAAGAGGTCGTCGCCCCCGGCAAAAACCGTGTAGGTGTCCTGAAACTCCGTTTGGGCAAGCCTGGGGAGGTATAAGGAAAAAAAGAAATGGAGCTGCCGGCTTACGGTGGCCAGACGGGAAAGGGTGAACTTGTGTTCCGGCAGGCCACAGGTCAACAAAAGCCCCAGATTGTCCACGTCGGCCTTGAGGACGCCCAGGGCCTCCAGGCCTTGGAACTTACCCGGGGTCGCGGTGTGGGAGAGAGCCAGGGCTGCAAGCTGACCCAAAGTTTTCGGATCGCCCGGCTCCAGGTCCTCCTCCAGGTCTTGCAGCCGGTCATCCTGGAGATCTTCCTCCCGGCATACCGGAACATAACCGTTGATGAATTTCCGCGTCAGGGGGGAAGCAAGATGGTCTCCCGGGGGCGAGATATCCCACAGTTTCACCAAGCTCCCCTCCCGGGCCAAGTCGGTCAAGTAGCCTTCAGCAAAAGCGACCTGGTAGCAGCCCCACAGGGGTTCCCGGAGGCGGTTGCTTTCATCTCTCAGGTCGGCCTCATGGGTGGTGACGGCCAGGCGGTTTTTCTTAACCAGGTTGGTCCCCAGGAAGATATGGTCCCGGCAGATGGCACAGGCTGCCCCCACTTGCCGGAGATAGGGATCCCCTCCCTCCCCGCCCCGCAGGCTGGCCGGGCGCTTGCCGCACAGAGGGCACAAAGAAGGTTCCAGGTCGTTGCGAAAGCTTTCCAGGTAACCCTGCTTGGCGCCGCCATAGGTCTGGAGGTCCAGCCGGGAAAGCTTTCTCCGCTCCAAATCCCGACCGATGGCCTCCCAGAGATCGGTGAACATGCCAGCCAGAAGGTCATCCGGGGAGGCCTCCCGGGTGGCCAGCCCTATGGCGTTTTCCCCTAAAGAAATATGGAAAAGCCACTCATTCATCGAGGCTTCGGCCTCGCTGACGCCTTTGCGGGCTGCCTCAGTATTGGGGGCCAAAAGAGTGAACTTGCCGGCGGCGTTCAGGACTACAGACAAGAAAGAGAGGCCCAGCCGGCGGCACACCAGATCCGCAGCCAGCTCCGTAAGCAGGGACACGGCAAAAGAGCGTCCCCGAAGCAGCTTGGCCCGATAACGGCGGGTTTCCCCCCCTGAGCTGAAAATAAAATCCTGGATCCCATAAAAATCCCCGCTGATGAAAAGGAATTTCTTCTCTGCACCATTCCTGATGGCAGGCACCGTGAGACTGTTCTGTTGGCGGTGATACGCATACAGAGCCGCAGCCAAGGCGGCGGTGGTGCGGGCATGGTCATACAAGGACACGTCCCGGGAGGCTTCCACTGCTCCAGCCCGAAGAGCGGGGATCATGGCGCTGTACACCATGAGCAGGCTGTCAAAGTGCTCCAGCCAGAGCTCCAGGCTCTCTTGCCGGTGGGCCAGCCCTGCCAGGCTTGCCTTGAACCGGTCAAACAACCGAAGATATTCTTCTCTGGCCTTTGTCTTGTCGGCCGGCGCCACTTCCGCCAGCGGGCCGGGGAAGATGCTCTCCGGGGAAAGCTCCTGGAGGGCATAGCCCACGGCCTGGGACCTCTGGGGACGTTGCCCGGAACCACCGTGGCCTTGCGGGAGGCTGAGTTCAGCCAGAATAGCCGCCAAGCGGGTCTTCTGGTATTCGGCCCAGTCAGCCGCGGGCTCCTCCCCCTCGGGTTTGTCGCGGCGCTCCCAGCCACTGGAAAGCCGGTCTGCTTCGGTTATGATCCAGCGCCAGGGGCTGTCTTCGGGACGGTGGTGCCCGGCGGCCAGGTTGATGAGCGGCTCCCCCTCTCCCCATTCTCTGGCGTTAAATTCGCACGGGAGCAGGTCGGCCAGCTTTTCGATGAACGCCGCTGTAGACAGGGCATGAGGATGGGTATACCTGCCGGTTCTCCTATTAAAGGGTTGATAGAGATCGGCATTGTTCTGCACGTAGGCCTCGCTGACCGCCAACGCTGTGCGGTCGGCGAACTTACCCACGTCATGCAGCAAGGCGGCGGCAGCGATTTTGAGTAAGGTGGGATCCATCATTGCTCTCCTTCAGCCTGACTGTCTGCTCCTCTGCCGGCTAAGTATTGATAAAACGTTCATACAGATCCGCCAGGGCGGCGTCCCGCTGGGCTTCGGTGGCGGCAGTGATGAACACCGTGAACTTGGTGGTGGCGGACCCGTCGCTGAAGCCCCCCTCCAGGCGGTCCACCTTTCCTTTGGCAGAAGGACGGAAGTATGAAGGGCGGGCCAGGTCGGGAATGTACTTAAAGGTGTTGATCCGGGTGACGTAAGGGACCTCCAGCAGCCGGGCGAACCAGGTTTCCAGCCCTGGGGGCCGGGGGCCGAGGCCGGATTCATAGGTAATCTTTTTGGCTGCGGAGGGCAGGCCGGAGTCCGGCGGCAGCAGCTGGGCCCGCTGCAGGCCGAAGCGGTGCCGGAAGGTCTCATGGAAGAGCTGTCCCATGGCGGTAAGGCCCGCCAGCTTTTCCCCCTCCACCTCCACCGTCTCCACCAGGATGGCGAAGCGGGGATCCAGGGCCTCGTAATCCTCCGGATCGCCCTGGTCCGCCGCCAACAGGTAAAACCGGGGGGCATGGGCCAGCCAGAAACCGAGGTCCAGGGACACCGGCTGGGGCGGCAGGGTGATAACCTCGGAGAAGCGCTCAAAGAGGTAGCACACCGGGATGTCCAGGGCCTGGCCGATGAGGCCGGCAAAGGAGATCTGGGCCTTGTAGCCCCCGGTGGCGTTGATCACCACCTGCTCCGGGCCCCAGGTCCGGGCAATTTTGGCCACCGCGGTCACCAGGCTCCGCAGCCCCTCCCGCCGGAAGCGCTCGTGGGAGGCATCGGTGAGGCCGGCCAGGGTCTGCCAGTGCGCCTGCTCAAACCGCCGGGGATTTACGGCATCCAGGTAATACAGCTTCAGGAGCTCGCCGGTGGCTTGGCCGTCCTCGGTGTCTGACACCAGCAGATAGAGATTGAGGGGCCGGCCCAGAATCCCTTTGGTGATGATACTGTCGATGGAATTGATCTCGGCGCCCAGCAGCCGGTCCTGAGGATCCAACGCAGCCAGGGCCCGGGCCAGATCCCGCAGCCGCCTCCGGACATACAGGTCATGCCACTCCGGCCGCTGGCGCTCCAGATTGCCCTTGAGGCTGGTGCCCACGGTGCAGATGAGGGTGTGGCGCATCGTTTCTCCTTGGTCCTTTTACGGTGGAAGAACGGAAAAGGAAATCTTGCCCAACCCGAAGGTGGTGTTTTTGCCCAGATGCAGCAGGGCCGCCAGGCGGAGGAGGGGGAGGAATTCCCTCAGCCGGCCCCGGTAAGTGACCTCGCCGGTCATTCCCCCCAGATACATCTCCGCCTCCTGGCGGTTGGAATAGCGGCGCCAGTCGAACCAGTGGAGGCGGTCCCGCACCACCGCCACTTCCTCCGCCCGCTGGATGAGGCCCGGGTAATCCAGGGCCGGCTCGCCGCCGCCGAAGTGCTGCCACAGGCCGGCCAGGCGCCTGAGCACCCCCCGCATCAGCACGTGGAAGGGGAGCTGGGCCTGGAGGCGGTTCTGGAACTTGAGGCGCAAGGGGGTGATGAGGGTCAGGGTGAGCTCCTCCTCGGGGCCGCCGGGGAGGTCGGCCGCAGGGGTGGGCAGGAGCCGGGGCGGGGCGGCGCTGAGGGTGCCCTCTTCCTCCCGGTAAAGGACCCCGGCGTCAGGGGAGGTCACCTGCGCCAGGCGGAAGCGGCCCCGGCGTCCCCCCAGCCGGCGGCCGATCCCCAGGCGTCCCATCTCCCGGAAGGCATAGACAAAGTAAGGCAGACAGTCGTTGGCCCAGCCGAAGAGGAGGACGGTGAAGTCAAAAGCGTCCCCGGGCCGGTAGTGGGTGCGGGTCTCCAGGGGCGGCTCGATGACGAAGGGATGGGGGGGAGGATGGCCGCCGGCAACCGCGGGGGGGTCAAAGATGCGGGGGTAAAGGCACTGCTGCCTGAGGAGGCAGGAGGAACACTCCTGGTGGCGCAGGGCACAGACCACCTGCTTCAGGGCCAGCCCGAAGACCCCCCGGAAGGTGGAGCCTTTGTAGGCCGGCAGCAGGGCCTCCTCCTCCAGGACGGCGTGGAAACGATATTCCCCAAAGTGCATAAGAACGATGATCAGCCGGCGGGTCCCGGAAGGGCCAACCCCGGCCATTATTCTGTGCTTTGGCTCATTAAGTCAAGAAAAAAAGGGCACGCCGGACAGGAGGGTGGGGAAGGGGGCTGAGCCTCCCAAGGTGCGGGCCCGACACCATTGTCGCCCGCGGCGGCGCCCCTTCACCCAAGGCTCCTGAGAGAACGGCGTATCATTTCCCGGAGATGGGCCCGCCGGCCCGCATGATCAGGTTGCCCCGGGTTAGCTTGGAAGGGAAGCCGAGGTCTTTCCGGTGGCATGAAACGGATCGGGAGAAGCCCTGGAGGAAATAGAACCTGATAACGGGTGGGTGCACCAGTGCCCCATCAGCCCCGGAGCGCGGGGGGCGGGGCCTGGCGGCGGCCGCCCCGAAAGGTGGACGTTTTTGGGGAGCCCAGTCGCTACAAGGCAGACTAAGAAAACCTGCGCCGGGGCCGGGCGGCCCCATGACGAGCACAGGCATGGTGCAGGCGGCGGGACAGGGGGGAGGATTCCAGGCTCCTGGGGGCAAAGTGGCAGCCCTAGTGGAAGCCTCGAGTTGATAAAAAAATGAGGAACAATGCGGGTGAAAATGGCAGCCCGATGGCAGCCCGGCCCGGGTAAGGAGGGGCGTTGCACTCATTGGAGCCGGCAGGGGGATTCGAACCCCCGACCTGCTGATTACGAATCAGCTGCTCTACCTCTGAGCTATGCCGGCTTCGCCCTCTATTGTAGAGGCTCTGCGTCGGTTCCGCAACGGCCGCGGCGGCTGCGGCCACCTTTTTGGGTCCTGGGGGCCCGGGAATCAGGGACGCCGGGGTGGCCGGCGACGAACTCCGGAGGGACGGGCCACCCGGGGGAGGGCGGGAAGGTGTGAGCCGACCCAACCCCCGTTACGGGCGGCAGAGAGGCCCCCAGCCGGACAGCAGGAGGGTGCCCGGCCCGGCGCCCTGGCCCTCCCGGGGAGACCGGCATCGGCGTTAAGCGCCCTTGGCCTGCCGGACCATGAGAAGACCGCTTACGCCGGGGGGAGCTCACCTTCAGGGGGGCTGCCTGAGCTCCGGCCCGGGCCCTTGAGGAGGGCAAGGGGGTGGCGCGCCGGGGATGCCTCACCCGGGTTCGGCCCTGTTTCCGGAGGGTCTCTCCGGGGATGGCGGCCGATTTGGCCCCGGGCTTTATTGAGGATGCCACCACCCCGGGGCACGGGGAAGCCCCCGGTTTTCCCGCCGGCGGCCTGAGGGCGGTTTTGCGCCCCCATCAACCGGCCGCAAAAGTTGGGCGGTGGCTCGGCCCCGGTTGCCTGGTCATGCCCGGCGCCCGCCCTGCCGGGAGGCGCCATGGCCGGTCGGCGGCACGCCCCGGGGGAACCGGAGGATTTCGGCCGCTGATGGCATCCTGATCAGCCGCAGTGGGGGGCGGGAGGGGGCCATTCCGGGGAGCGGAGGGGGGCCAGGGCTTTTGCCCCTGAGATTGCTGTGGCCCGGGAGATGGTCGGGGGGGCGGCCGGGGACGCCCGGCAGTTTACAGCAGGTCATCCCCGGCGACCGCCCGGCGGGCCGGACAGGGCAGAGTACAGACTTTTCCTTACGGTGAGCCCGCGAAATCCCTTGGCAGGCCGGGAGAGGGATCCCATGAGCGGGTGGCCGGCCAAAGTGGTGGAGCCTCTTCCGGGGGCCTCCCGGAAAGAGGGCGGGGCCGGCAGCCCTCAGAACTCGTCCAGTGGCCGCCAGCCGTATTCATTGAGATAGGCCTGGAGCTTCTCCCGCTTCTCCCGGTATTTCTCCTCCCACAGGGGCGGGCAGTCCTCCAGCCTCGTCTCCCCCTCCCTCAGGGCTGCGGCATACGCCATGCAGGTGGCATAGCCGCAGGCCTTGCAGTTGGTCAGGGGCAGGAGTTTCAGGATCTCCATGACCTTGAGCCCCGCCTGGGAGGTGTACCGGGGCTGGATCTGGTCCCGGCGCTCCCAGATGTCATTGATCTGGCCCTTGATCCACTCCAGGAGGGCCTGGGACTCCTCCATATCCCGGGCCCCCCGGATGGCAATCTCCCGGGGGTGCAGGGTGATCCATTTGCCCTCCGAGAGCTTGAGGAGCAGGACCTGGTTGCTTTGGTTGTAATCCCAGCCCCCCAGCTCGGCGTTGAGATAGGGAAAGACGGGGGAGATGTCCTCCTCCAGGGTGGCGATGCTGTGCAGCACCTCCTTGGAGGAGTCGCACTTGGGACGGAAGATCTCATAGTTTTTGACTTTCTCCAGCAACATGACGTCCTCCTTTGGAGGCCCCCCGGAGCCGTTCCAGGAGGTGAAGGACCTGCCGGCCCCCACTGGCCCCCCACTGCCAGAGGGCGGCAAAAAAGCCCCCGGCCACCGCCGCGGCCCCGGCCCCCACCGGACAGCCGGGGTTCCCGCAGAAGACGCAGACCGAGGACGAGGCATAGAGCCCGAAAAAGGCCAGATAGGGGAGGAGCCAGGCCCGGAGCCGGGTGAGGGGGTGCGGCGAGCGGTCCCGGGCTGCAGGGGGTGGCCCCGGTACCCCGCCCGCCAGCGCCACCCGTCCCTGCACCGGCGGCAGCAGCAGGCGCCGCAGGTCCTCCGGGCGCCGGAGAAGGAGTCCCCGAGGCTGGGTTGGGCTTTCCGGCTGCGACATCGCCCTCCTCCTGAAAGGGGCGGGGCTTAAGCCAGGAGGCTTTTCAGCTCCTCCACCGTGGGCACCTTGCCCACTGATTTCACTTCGCCGTCCACCACCAGGGCCGGGGTCATAAACACCCCCATGGCCATCATCTGATTGAGATCCTTGATTTTTTCCAGTTCATACTCCAGTCCCAGGGCCTTGGCCGCCTCCTCGGTGTTTTTGGCCAGCTGCTCACATTTGGGGCAGCCGGGTCCCAAAATCTGCATCTTTTTCATATCACTCCTCCTGTAAGGAAAATTAAGACTGTTGAAGGCTGGGTGCCAGCGGCCCCTGCCCTCTTTCCGCCGCCCCCGGGGGAGAGGGGATGAGGGGGAAGGGAGCCGGGCGCCGCCATTATTCTCCTCACTTTTCACCCCATCAGCCAGCCGAAGCCCAAGCCCACCAGGGTGGCCACGATGACGATGATGCTCACGAACACCGCGGCCTTTTTCCAGCCCATGACCCGGCTGATGACGATCATGTTGGGGAGGGACAGGGCCGGGCCGGCCAAAAGCAGGGCCAGGGCCGGGCCCTTGGCCATGCCCATCTTGATCAGGGCCTGGGTGATGGGCACCTCCGTCAGGGTGGCAAAGTACCACAGGGCCCCGATCACCGAGGCGAGGAAGGTGGCCAGGAGGCTGTTGTCCCCCACCAGGGAGGCCACATACTGGGGCGGGATGAGGGCGGAGACAAAGCCCACCGCCAGCACCCCGCCATACAGGAGCGGCGCCAGGAGCTTGGTGAACTCCCAGGTGTGGTGCAGCCACTCGTCGATCTCCGGTTTGGTGAACCAGCGCCAGAGCATGAGGAGGATGCCCAGGAGGATGGCGCCGGCGATGTAGAAATTCACCTGGGCGACGGCGAGGGCCAGGCTGGGTTCGCGCTCCAGGCGGGTGAAGCGCTCCTTAGGGAGAATGAGCTGTTCATCTTTCTTTTTGCCGTCGAAGTCCTGGGCCAGCTGGAAGATCATGTCCAGGGAGCGCTCCTCCAGCACCACCGCCTTCACCTGGCGGCCGTCGGTGAGGTGGATGGTGACGTCCCGGGGGGTGACCCAGGCGGCGAAGATGAGGAAGGCCACCAGGCTGAAGAAGAAGACGGTGGTCTGCCAGAAGGGCCGCCGGGGGGCTTCCGGCGGCGGCAGGGCCATGGCGGCGGCCACTTTGCTCTTCTCCTCCCCCCGGAAGATGAAGGCCATGCTCAGCCCCACCAGGAAGGCGAAGCCCACCGCGCCCACCACCCGGGCCAGCCCCAGCTCAAAGCCCAATACCCGGGCGGTGAGGAAGATGGCCAGAATGTTGATCCCCGGGCCGCTGTAGAGGAAGGCCGAGGCCGGGCCCAGCCCGGCACCCATCTTGTAGATGCCGGCAAACATGGGGAGCACCGAACAGGAGCACACCGCCAGGATGGTGCCGGAGACCGAGGCCACGGAGTAGGCCAGCACCTTGTTGGCGGTGGGGCCCAGATAGCGCATCACCGAGGCCTGGGAGAGGAAGGTGATGATGGCCCCGGCGATGAACAGGGCCGGCACCACGCAGGTGAGGGTGTGGTTGCGGGCGTAGGCCTGGAGCATGAGAAAGGCCTCCAGGATGGCCTCCTGCACCTTATGGCTGCTCAGAGGCAGGTAATAGGCAAAGAGGAAGATGCCCACAAACAACAGGAAGATCTTGCCCTCCCGGCCCAGGAGCCAGTCCTTGCCGGCCTTCCAGGCGGCGATCCAATAGCTCTCTTTGACGGGGGCGGTCCCGGTGAGGACCTTCCCGGGGTTTTTTTCCATGGCGCTGAAAAACTCCTTTACATGGCACGCTCAGCCTGCAGGCTGAGGTGAGAATCCAAACCCGCTGCCCCTGTCCTTCAGGGAGCAGGGGAACCTGCATCACAGAGGCACATCACCGATCCGGCCCCAGGCCCGCTGAACCCCGGCCTTCCGGAGGCAGGGGCTAGGAAGCCAGGGCCCGGAGCCACTCCTTCAAGGCGTCCCGGGAGGGCACCTTGCCCATGGCCTTGACCTGGCCGTTGATGAGCAGGGCCGGGGTGGCAAAGATGCCACGGGCCGTGATCTCCGCCAGATCCGTCACCATCTCCACCTGCGCCGGCAGGTGCAGCTCGGTGAGCACCTCATAGACCAGCTGTTCCAGCCGGTGGCAGTTGGGACAGCCGGGTCCCAGGATGGTGAGGGTGAGGGCGCCCTGTTCCTCGGGCAGGGCTTCACCCCGGGCCTTTTTGAATTCCCGCAGAAAGGCCTGCTTGTAGTCCTCCGCCGCCCGGGGCGGGATGTAGTTCAGGGGCTTGAGGCGCTCATAGAGGGCCTGGGCGATCTCGGCGTCGGAGAGCTCCCCCAGGGCGGCCACTTCCTCGATGGCGGCCTTGAGGCCGGTGATGCCCACGGGGAGGCGGCCCACCAGGATGCGGCTGACCTCCAGGGCGGCGTCACAGGGAGATGAGGGCCGTTTCACCAACTGCGGACTCCTTGTATGAAAACATAGACCCCGGCCGCAAAGACGAGGAGGCCGGCCACCTGTTGCATGAGCGCCCCGGCCCTGGCCCCTTGGGACTGAAGAAAGGCGTTGATGACCCCGGTGAAGGTCCCGGCCAGAATGATGAGGGTGCCCTGGCCCAGGGCGTAGGTAAAGAGCAGGGTGCTGCCGTAGGCCACCTGACCGTGGACCGCGGCCAGGGTGAGGATGACCGCCAGCACCGGGCTGGCGCAGGGCGAGAGCACCAGGCCGAAGAGCATGCCCAGGATCAGGGCGCCCAGCAACCCGGTCCGGCGGGAAAGGAGGCGCCGGGACTTCCCGCCCAGATTCAGATTCAGGACGCCGGTGAGCTGAAGGCCCATGAGGATGAGAATGGCGGCCACGATGAAATACCAATAGAGGCCGATGTCGCCCAGCAGGGTGCCCATGAGGGCCGCCAGGGCGCCCAGCACCGACATGACCACGGCCAGCCCCACCACAAAGGTGAAGGAGTAGAGGAAGGCCTGGCTTCTGCTGTCCCGGGCATAGCCCCCCACAAAGCCGATGATCAGGGGGATGCTGGCCAAAATGCAGGGGCTGGCGGTGGCGATGACGCCGCCCAGATATGACGCGCCGTAGGCCAACAAGGGATGGGCCAGGAGAACCTGACCCAATGATTCATTCAGCCCCACCATGTCCTCCCTTATTGAATAAAATTCAGTTGTCTCAGTTTGGCCAGCAGTTCCTCCCGGGTGAGGGGGCCGATGTGCCTCTCCACCTCCCGGCCCTGGGCGTCCACAAAGACCTGGGTGGGGATGAGGGTGATCCGGAACCGGGGGAAGAGATGCCGCTGCTCATCGACATAAATCATGCGGAAGTCCACCTGCTCCCCGTGACTGGCCGTGAGGTCGGCGATGACCTTCTGCATCTGGATGCAGGGCAGGCAGGTCTTGGCGCCGAATTCCAGCACCGCCGGCCGCCCGGGGGTGGTGAGGGGCCCGCCGGCGGCGGGCGGTTTCTCCGTCTCCGAGCTGCAGGCCGCCATCAGGGCCGCCGCCAGAAGCGCAAACCCAGTGGTGATCGCCGTTCGTTTCCACATCAGGCGGGTTTCCTCTCCAGGCTCATGGTGATCGATGTCCGGGGGCTCCCATGCGGGCCTGGGCCCCGGAGGACCTTCCCTTGCCCGCCGCTTCCGTTTTCACATGCGTGCCGGCGGGATGAGGAGCACCGGGCAGGGAGCCAGCCGGGCCACGTTGTGGGCCACGCTGCCCAAAAAGAGCTCCCTCAGGAAGCCCTTCCCTTGGGTGCCCATGAGGATGAGGGAGATGTCCTCCGTTTCCAGAGCCTGCAGGATGGCGGGGAGAGGCCGGCCGGGGTCAAAGACCGTCTGCACCTCAGGGATGCCGGCCGCCTTGAGTTTCCCGGCCCAGTCGGCCAGCTGTTCCTGGGCCTGGGCCACTGCCAGCTCCTGAAAGCCCGGCGGGTATTGGAAGCCCCCGGGCACATCCAGGGCATGGAGCAGACTCACTTTCGCCACCCCCCGGGACCCCAGTTCCTGGAGCACCTCCAGGGCGCGCTGCGCGGTCTCGGAGAAATCCGTGGGGAACAGGAGATGGCGCAGGAGCTCCTTGGCCTCGAGGCGGCAGGTGCCCTCGGGCATCTCTTCGGTGATGCGGGCCTTGAGGAGCAGAATGGGGAGCTCGGCCCGGTGCAGCACCGCACTGGTGACGGAGCCCAGCAGGCGCTCCTGCCAGCGGGAGGTCTTCTGGGGCCCCACCACCAGGAGCTGGGCCCCGTGCTTGCGGGCCACATCGTACAAGGCATAGCCCGGCAGGCCGGTGGCCACCTCGGCGGCGACCTGGAACCCCTGGGAGGCGAGCTTCTCCTTCTGGGCCGCCAGCCGGGGTTCGGCCTCCTGTAAAATCTGCCCCTCCATCCCCCCCAGGAACTTCACGGTGACCACGTGGGCCAAAATGAGCTCCCGGGCGCCCAGGACCTTGAGCTCGCCGGCACAGGCAATGATTTCATCCCACGCCGGGGAGAGATCGGTGGCCAAGAGGATTTTTTCAAACATGACGGCTGTCCTTTATTATGAAGAGGCGGACCTCAGCGTTTGGGGTTGGCGCCCGCCAGGGTGGACTGGACACATGACGGGCAGAGGTAGCCTTCCCGGCTGGCTTGGCGGAAGCGGAAGAACATCTCCAGGCCGGCTTCCCGGCCGCAGCCGGCGCAGGAGAAATACTTGCGCCTGAAATACAGGGCCACGTGCACCAACGAGAGGAGGATGGGAACCTCCAGCAGCGGCCCGATGACGGTTGCAAAGGCCATGCCGGAGTGGATGCCGAAGACCGCGATGGCCACCGCAATGGCCAACTCAAAGTCGTTGCTGGCGGCGGTGAAGGACAGGGTGGTGGACACCGGATAATCGGCCCCCAGCCGCATGGCCAGGAAGAAGGTGAGGAGGAACATGGCCACAAAATAGATGGCCAGGGGGATGGCGATGCGCACCACGTCCAGGGGCAGGTTGACGATATATTCCCCCTTGAGGGAGAACATCACCACGATGGTGAAGAGCAGGGCAATGAGGGTGATGGGGCTGATTCGGGGGATGAATTTGGTCTCATACCATTGCCGGCCTTTGATGCCGCCCAGGATGAAGTAACTCAACAGGCCGGCGAAAAAGGGGATGCCCAGGTAGATGAGCACCGTCACCACCACATCCAGGATGCCCACGTGCACTTCCCGGGCGAACGCCAGGTTCAGCCACTTGGGGAAGACCGAAATGAAAAGATAGGCGTAGATGGCATACAGGGCCATCTGGAAGATGGCGTTGAAGGCCACCAGCCCGGCGCAGTATTCCCGGTGGCCGCCGGCCAGCTCGTTCCAGACGATGACCATGGCGATGCAGCGGGCCAGGCCCACCAGAATGAGCCCCACGGCATACTCCGGGTAGCCGGAGAGGAAGATCACCGCCAGGGTGAACATGAGCACCGGCCCGATGAACCAGTTGAGGATCAGCGAAAACGCCAGGATCCGCACCTGGGAGAAGACCCGGGGCAGCTCATGGTAGTTGACCCGGGCCAGGGGCGGGTACATCATCAGGATGAGGCCCACGGCGATGGGCAGATTGGTGGTGCCCACGGTGAAAAAGTCAATGAATTTGGCCACCTTGGGGAAGACGTAGCCCACAAGCACCCCCAGGACCATGGCCAGGATGATCCAGAGGGTGAGGAAACGTTCCACGAATCCCAGGCGCTTGGCAACGCTTGCAGCCATTTAACGGCTCCTGTTGGGATTTTGCCGTGCCCCGGTCAGTCAGCCGAGACGGTCTTTTGGGTCCGCAGTTCTTCCCTCTCTCCCGGACGGCGATGGGTACGGGTGCTTGCCGCCGGGCCCCGTCGTCAACTGCAGGTGCAGGCAGCGATGCGGGCGGCCGGCCGGGTCTGCCGGCCCTTGGCGGTCAGCCACTGCTCCAGGCCAGCTTGGAGCTCCCGGGCCTCCGGCAGGTCCTGCCACCAGCGCTGGAGAAGCTTCAGCTGCCGCTCGGTGGGGCTGCCGGGGGTGAGATTCAGGCGGTAATACATCCACACCCCCTCCCGGCGGTCGATGACCCAGCCCTGATGATACAGCGTGCGCAGGTGGCGGGAGGCCTTGGACTGGGTGATGCCCAGGGCCTCCATGATGTCGCACACGCAGAGCTCCTCTTTTTGTGACAGCAAAAACAGGATCTGCAGCCGGGTCTCATCGGCCAGGGATTTGAAGAAGCGGGCCTGTGACTTCATGGCTTTTCATATAACCGTTTATCCGGTTGTTGTCAAATAAAATTTTTGGGGGGGCCGCACCCCCGAAGGCGGCGGAGGGCCCCGCTCCCCCCGGGGTCATTTCAAGACTGTTTCAGGGGAAGGGCCGGGGATCGCTGACCTCCCCCCTGGCCTCCACCCCCCTCAACCTGGTTTCTCACGGCAGCCTCGTCCCCGATGGCCCGGGGCTTGAGGGGACAGGAAGGGGAGGGTGAGAACCAGGCGCCGACCCCCGTGACCTGGCCTCGTCCCTGGGCGGTCTTATCTTATTCACCTGCGAAAATCCGGCGGGGACCAGACCCGGACATCTGGGCGCTCCGGTGCGGGCGGGTCCTCCCCCAGCTCCCCCAGGGTGACCCCGGTGATCCGGAAGTGCCGGGTGAGCCAGGCGAGGAAGGCCCGGATCTTCCCCGCCAGGCGGTTTGCTGCGGCCTCGGTCCGGGTGTGCGGGGTGCCGCCGGGCATGAGCTCCGAGGAGTGGAAAAACAGGCAGAGCACCCGGCCGCCCCGGGCCGCGTGCAGTCGGGCCGCCAGGCGCATCCAGGGCAGGGGGAACCACACCGGCTGCACCCCGGCGCTCAGGATATAGGGAAACCAGGCCCGCAGGAGATGGCCCAGGCGGCCGGGGGCCCGGGATGAGAGGCGGTGGACCCCCCGGGCCGCCGCCGGGCACAGGGCCACCAGGGTCAGGGGCACCTCCAGGAGGGGCAGGGGCTTTCCCCCCCCGTCCGCCAGCCAGAAAGGGTCCGGGGGCGCCAGGAAATGGTCCGGGCCGCCGATGACCTGGGTCAGGGGCACCATGCTGCTGTCCACCCTGAGGCCAAACTCCGACAGGAGGGAGAGGATTTTCGGCCCCCAGTCAAAGCGGCCCATGCGGAAGGAGACCGGCGGCGGCAAGCCCGCTCCCCTGAAGGCGGCCAGCAGCGTGTCCAGCTTGGCGGCCAAAAGCTCCCGGGGCAGGGCCTCGGAGCGCAGAGGCTCGGGGCCCGGGAGGAAGGGCGGCGTGTTCCAGGGGTGGAGATGCGCCCCCACCTCGGCGCCGTAGCGCTGCCGGAAATCCTGCAGCACCCGGATGGCGGCCGGCTCCCGGGCCACCTGCCAGGTGGCGAGGAGCGTCAGGGGCAGGCCGAAGTCCCGGGAGATGAACGCCACCCGGGCCAGAAAGGCCACATTTCTCACCCCGGCGGCCTGGCGGGGGAAGCGGCCCACAAAGAGGCCTTCCTCCTCCACATCCACGGTGACGGCCACCTTGAAGGGGCGGTCAGCGGCCATCCCCGTCTCCGATCCGGCGGCCCCCGCTGTCAATGAAGGCCGCCACCCGGGCGAAGATCTCCTCGTTGCCCGCAAAACTCCCCTTGCGGATGCGGTGGGAAAATTCCGCCAGCCGGCCCTCAAAGCGGCGCCAGAGCCCGGGGCCGGGGCGGAAGCGGCTCACCTTCATCCCATAGCCCAGCCGATCCAGGTAGTAGGCGTTAAGGAACTGCTCGGTGTGGCGGCGGATGGGAAAGGAGAGCACCGGTTTGCCGAAATACAGGGCCTCGGACATGGCGGTGTGGCCGCCGCCGGCCACCACGTAGGCGCAGGAGGCCAGGTCGTCCAGAAATCCCTCCTCCGAGCGGGGCCGGAAGTGGAGATTGCCCGCCCTGCCCCCGTCGCCCTGGCCGTAGACATACACCGGCCGGGGGATGGACCTCAAAAACGGCAGGAACCGGCGGAAGGTGGAGACGCTCTGGTAGGCCACCACGTGCTCCCCCGGGGCGGGCTGCCGCCTGAGCACGCCTTCCCTGAGCAGCGGCGGCACCAGCCGGGCCCGCACCCCGTCCCGCAGGGGCGGGTGGAAAAAGGAGGTCACCAAACGCCAGCTCACTTCCCCATAAAGCCGGCGGATGACAGCCGCGGTCACCCAGTAGGTGGGCCGGGCTAAAGGCGGCAGGCGGTGGCGGCAGCAGGTGATGACATGCTGGTGGTCCAGCCCCAGGCAGGGGAGACCCAGCCGCCGGCTGGCCCAGGGCACCAGATAGTCATAGTCAGAGATGGCCGCCTCCGGCTGAAAGGCGTCCAGAAGCCTGAGCAGGCGGTCCTTGTTCTCCCGGTCCCGGCCGGCGTAGCGAAGGGCCGCCGCCACAGTGGCGGAGACCACCAGGCGGTGCCGGCGGTAGATGGTGTCCGGCGCCGGCAGGACCGCCACGGGGTATTCGGCCCTAAGCACCTCGGCCCCGGACCCGAAGCTGACAAAGAGGAAGTCGTGCTGCGGGAAGCGCCGGGCCACCGTCAGGGCCCGCACCGCGTGGCCGGTGCCGCTCCCCTGGACGCCGTAAATGATTCTGGCCATGGACAGAAGTATACCTGCGCCGGGCAGGGCAGGGGAAGGGACCTGGGCCTCGTCGGGGAAGGGAGAGGAAGCCAGCCCTCCCCCGGCCGAGGGGCCCACATCTCAGGTGTAGAGCCAGCAACGCACCCGGTGGCCCGGGGCCGCCCCCACCCAGGGGGGCGGTTCCCCGCAGGGCGCAAAGGCCCGGGGGCAGCGCTCGGCAAAGCGGCACCCCGAGGGCGGCCGAAAGAGGTCCGGCACCTGGCCGGGGATGGGGAGCAGGGGCGCGCCGGGCGGCCGGGTGAAGTCCAGGCGGGGCACGGAGGCCAGCAGCCCTTGGGTGTACGGGTGGCAAGGGGTTTTAAAGAGGCGGGGGGTGGGGGCCTCCTCCACCAGGAGCCCCGCATACATCACCGCCACCCTCTCCGCCACCTGGGCCACGATGCCCAGGTTGTGGGTGATGAAGAGCACCGCCAGCCCCAGCTCCCGCTTGAGCCGCCGGAGCAGCTCCAGGATCTGGGCCTGGATGGTGACGTCCAGGGCGGTGGTGGGCTCATCGGCAATGAGCAAAGCCGGCGAGAGCACCAGGGCCATGGCGATGAGCACCCGCTGTCTCAGGCCCCCGGAGAGCTGGTGGGGGTACTGCCTGAGACGCCGCCCGGCATCGGTGAGCCCCACCCGGCTCAGGGCCCGGGCCGCCTCCTCCAGGGCCGCCCCCCGGGAGAGGCCCCGGTGCACCATGAGGACCTCCGCCACCTGCTCGCCGATGGTGAACACCGGGTTGAGGGCGGTCATGGGCTCCTGGAAGATCATACCGATGCGGTTGCCCCTCACCTGCCGCAGGCGCGCCGCCGGCCAGGACAGGAGGTCCTCCCCGTCGAAAAGAATCTCCCCCCGCACCTCGGCGGTCTCCGGCAGCAGGCGCAGGACGGCGTGGGCGCTCACCGTCTTGCCGCAGCCCGATTCCCCCACCAGCCCCAGGGTCTCCCCCGGAAAGAGCTCCAGGCTCACCCCGCCCACCGCCTGCAGGCGCCCGGCCGGCAGGTGAAAGTGAACCTCCAGGTCATGCAGGGCCAGCAGGGGAGGGGGGCTCACGATTTGGGCGCGTCGGGGAGAGGGATGCGAATGGTGAAGGTGGAGCCCCGGCCGGGGGCGCTGTCGGCCAGGAGGCAGCCGCCGTGCTCTTCCACGATGTTGCGGCAGATGGCCAGACCCAGGCCGGTGCCCTTTTCCTTGGTGGTGAAGTAGGGGGTGAAGATGCGGGAGAGGACCTCCGGGGGCATGCCCTCGCCGGTGTCGGTGATGCGGATCTCCGCCTGCCCGTCGCTGAGGCCGGTGGCCACCTTCAGCTCCCCGCCCCGGGGCATGGCCTCCAGGGCATTCTTGAAGAGATTCACCAGCACCTGGTGGAGCTGCTGCCGGTCGAACTCCAGGAGGGGCAGCTCGGCCTCCTTCACCCGGGCCACGGCGATGTGATGCTCCTGGAAGGTGTCCTGGAAGAGGTCGAGGACCTCATCGAGGAGCTTCTCCAGGTCATTGACGGACTTGCGGGCCGGCGGGCGCTTGACGAAGTCCCGCATCTGGGCCAGCATCCCCTCCAGCCGGGAGACCTCCTCGACGATGATGTTCAGCTTCTGGCGGCCCTTGTCGTCCAGGGTCTCGGCCTTGGCCAGCTGGCGGGCAAAGCCGCCGATGATGGCCAGGGGGTTTTTGATCTCATGGGCAATGTGGCTCACGGTGTTGCCCACCGCCGCCAGGCGCTCGCTCTGCAGCAGGAGCTCCTCCATGCGCTTGTTTTCCGTCATGTCCCGGATGATGCCGGTGAAATAGAAATTGCCCCGGATCTCCGCCACCGAAAAGGAGATGTCCATGGGGAACTCGCTGCCGTCCCGGCGCTGGGCGGTGAGCTCCAGGTGCTTGCCGATGACCCGGGGCACCCGGGTGGCCAGATAGCGCCGCACATACTCTTTATGCCGCTCCTTGTGGGGCGGGGGGATGATGAGGCTCAGATCCTGGCCCAGGGCCTCCTCCCGCCTGTATCCCAGCATCTTTTCGGCGCCGTAGTTGTAGCCGATGATGATGTGGTCCTCATTGATGGTGACGATGGCGTCGGTGACGTTGAGGAGGATGGCCCCGGAGAGCTCCATCTTCTGGCGCAGCTCCTGAAACTGGCAGATGATCTCCCCCAGATAGGCGGTGCCGGGGCCGGTGACCAGGTTGCCCTGGCGCTCCGGGGGGATGCCCAGCACCCGCTCCAGCCAGTTCTGCCAGTCCAGGATGAGGTCGAAGTCCTCCGGTTTGAGTTCCGTCAGGGGCCTGAGGGCGGAGAGAGGACGGTCCTGGATGAGCCCCAGCTCCAGGGCTTCGGGGAAGGCCCGGGGGCCCGGGCGGGGCGGGGGCCCCTCGCCCTGGTGCGGCGCCTGAAAGAATTCCACCTCCACCAGGGGGTAGCCCGCCACGGAAAAGGGCAGCAGGAGGGGCAGGCAGCCGCAGGGCCCGCGGTCCACGATGACGGCGATGCGGATGGTGGCGGGAGGCTGGTTCATGGGGAAAAAGATCCCGGTCCGTGGCTCTCCGTATTCCGCCCCGGCGCGGGGCTCAGGCCAAAGAGGGCGGCCGCCGCTGCAGGCGGTCCCCTCAGTCCTCGTAGCGTTTAAACACCAGGGTGGCGTTGGTGCCGCCGAACCCGAAGGAGTTGGAGAGGGCGCAGCGGATGTCGGCCTTGCGGGCCTGTCCCGCCACATAGTCCAGGCCGTCGCACTCCGGGTCCACCTCCTCCAGGTTGATGGTGGGGGGCACGACGCCGTCCCGGATGGAGAGGATGGTGAAGATGGCCTCCACCGCGCCGGCGGCCCCCAGGAGATGCCCGGTCATGGACTTGGTGGCGCTCACCAGGGGCCGATGCCCCAGGGGGAAGATCTCGCACAGGGCCTGGGCTTCGTTTCTGTCCCCCACCGGCGTGGCGGTGGCGTGGGGATTGACGTAGTCGATGTCCTCCGGGGCCAGCCCGGCGTCCTCCAGAGCGGCCCGGATGCAGCGCACGGCCCCCTCCCGGTGCGGGTCGGTGATGTGGTGGGCGTCCCCGGTCATCCCGAAGCCCGCCACCTCGGCATAGATGCGGGCGCCCCGGTTTTTGGCGTGCTCCAGCTCTTCCAGGGCGAGGATGCCGGCGCCCTCGGCCAGGACGAAGCCGCAGCGATGCACGTCAAAGGGGCGGCTGGCGGCCTGGGGGCGGTCGTTGTAGCCCAATGCCAGGGCCCCCATGCGGTAAAAGCCGGTGATGGTGAGGGGGGTGATGGCCGCTTCGCTGCCGCCGGCGGCCATCATGTCCGACTCCCCCAACTGGATGGAGCGCAGGGCCATGCCGATGGCGTGGGAGCCCGCAGCACAGGCGGTGGACAGGGCGATGTTGGGGCCCTTGGCCTTGAAGCTGATGGAGACGTTGCCGGCGGCCAGGTTGGGGATCATCTTGGGCACCAGAAAGGGTGAGACCCGCCGCACCCCCTCATTGAGCATGCGGATCATGGACTCCTCCCAGGAAGACACCCCGCCCATGCCGCTGGCGATGATCACCCCGGCCCGCTCCGGGTCCTCGGCCTCCAGATCGATGCCGGAATCCCTGATGGCCTCCAGACTGGCGGCCAGGGCATACTGGGTGAAGCGGTCGGTGTACTTGATCTGCTTCAGGTCCTCCTTGGTGACCACCTTCTTGCGGGCCTCCATGAGGGCCTTGAGGTCGAAGTCAACAATCTCGCCGCCGATGAGGGGGAAGTCCTCCGGGGCCTTGAAGGCCCGGGCGGCCTCCTCGTAGCGGGGGCTGAGGCGCCGGATGCCCGACTCCCCCGCCAGAAGTTTGCGCCAGACCGTTTCCACGTCCAGGCCCATGGAGGTGACCATGCCCAGCCCGGTCACCACCACCCGCCGCAGGCCCTGGGGTTTGTTGTTGGCCATGCACTCTCCTCCGCCAGATTTCGGGGTCAGACCGCGGTTGCTTTACTGTATCAGATTCCGGGCAGATCCGCCCCAGGGGAGTTGGCCGGCCGACGGTCCCCGGGAAGCATTACTGTCCGGCTTTCCCTCTGCCCGGCTCTTGGCGGGGGGGATCCTGCGGGCCGGCCCTCTCCTCAGCGCTCCGACAGCATTCACCATACCCGGAAGCGAGGGAGACTGTCAACCGGGGAGAGCGGGGCCAGAGGGCGACGGGGGCCGGCAGAGGGAAAGCTGACCGGCCGGCGGCAGCGGCTGCCTGCCCGGTTCGGCGGTCCGGGGCTTCAGAGGAGGAAGCCCCTTCCCGGCGGGAAAAAATTGGCGTTTCAGGGGCCGCCGCCGAAAAAATCCATTTACAATCCGAATCGACCTGCAGTACAATTGGCCTGTTTAAAATCCTGGCCTCTTTCCCCACTATTCAGCCACATCCACGTGAGCGAGGTTTGCCCATGAAGTGCAAGGTCTGCCCTTCATATATGGAAAAATTATATTCTTTTTATTCCCCCTTTTATGATCACATCTTCGGCCATCTGCTGGGCCCGGGTCGGCGCCGCGCCTTTCACTACCTGGATCGGCGGCCCAACCAGAAGATCCTGGAGATCGGGGTGGGCCCCGGTTCCACCCTGGAATTCTACCCACCCCAGACCGAGGTGGTGGGCATTGACATCTCGCCGGCCATGATCGAGCAGGCCAAGGCCAAGGCCCAGCGCCTCAACAGCGGCTGCCGCTTCACCCTCAAGGTGATGGACGCCGCCAACCTGGAGTTCCCCGACAACACCTTCGACGCCCTGATGAGCGCCTACGTCATCACCACGGTCTCGGACCCCCACCGGGTCTGCCGGGAGATGCTGAGGGTGGTGAAACCCGGGGGCAAGTTCATTGTGGTGAATCACACCCGCAGCAATAACGGCTACTACTGGGGGCGCCTGGAAGAACTCTTGGCCCCCATCTTTGTGCGCATCGGCTTCACCACCGACCTGGATGTCATCGGGGTGATGAAGGAGGCCGGCATTGTCATCGACCAGGTCATCCCGTGCAACCTGTTCAACACCGGCCGCATCATCCTCGGGCACAAGGGGGCCTGATCCCCGCCTTGGCCTTCCGCCGTTTTTGATGACCCAGGGGCAGCCCGGGGCGGGCTCCCCTTTTCTTTTCACCCCGGGACCACCGAAAAAGGACAGCGTGTGCAGATCACCCCAGATTCCTTTGTGACCGTGGATTACCTCATCCGCCTGCCCAGCGGGCAGAGCTTTCCCCCCGGCGGCACGCCGGAGCGCCTCTCCTTCTGCATGGGGCATGGCATCATGCCGCCGGATCTGGAGGCTGCCCTGGTGGGCCTCAGGGTGGGCGACTCCCGCACGGTGCACCTCACCCCGGAGCAGGCCTACGGCGAGGTGGATGAGGACCTCATCGTCGAAATCCCCAAATCCGAGTTCGACCCCGCCGTGGAGCTCACCCCCGGGGTGGTCTTCGAGACGGAGGATGAGGAGGGCCATCCGGTGTATTTCATTCTCCTGGAGGTGAAAGATGACACCGTGGTGGTGGACTTCAACCATCCTCTGGCGGGGCAGGCCCTGGACGTCAACGTCACGGTGCGGGAGGTGCGGGAGGCCACGGCGGCGGACCGGGCCGCCTGCACCTGCGAGGCCTGCAGCGCCGGGGGCGGCCCCGCCTGAGCCGGCCGAACCCTCGGGGCATCAGGGGCATCCGGGGGGATGCGGGCGTGGCGGCAGCCCCGCGGTGGCGAGCAGGCCATAACGAGGGTGAGTTTTATGGATCGGGGAAGGCCTCCTTTCCCCGGCCGTATCGCCTTGACCCGCGGCCATGAACCGGCCCTGGCTCCGACACTATGATCCGGGGGTGCCCCCTGAAATAAGCGTGCCGGCGGACTCCGTCCCCTGGCTCCTGTGGCGGGCGGCGGCGCGCTTTGGGGACCGGCCGGCCCTGAATTTTTACGGCCGCCTCACCACCTATGCCACGCTCAGGGACCAGGCCGCCCGACTGGCCCAGGGCCTGGCGGAGCTGGGCCTCGCCCCCGGGGAGCGTCTGGCCCTTCTCCTGCCCAATTGCCCCCAGCTGGTCACCGCCTATTTCGCCGCCCTCTCCCTGGGCGCGGTGGTGGTGCTCATCAACCCCCTGAACAGCCCCCATGAGGTGCGCCACCAGGTGGAGGACTCCGGGGCCCGCCTGCTTGTGGCCCTGGACCACCTTCTCCCCAAGGCGGCGGGGCTGCTGGCGGACGGCGCCCTCAGGCGCATCATCGTCACCTCCCTCACGGAAGCCCTGCCCTGGCCCCTTAACTGGCTCTATCCCCTGAAGGCCTGGCGCCAGGGGCTGCCCCGGGGCTACCCCAAAGGAGTGGGGCATGTCCGCTACGCCCGCCTGCTGGCGTCGCCCCCCAGGCCGGAGCCCCCCCGGCCCACCCCGGCGGACGTGGCGGTGCTGCAATACACCGGCGGCACCACCGGCACGCCCAAGGCCGCCATCCTCACCCACGCCAACCTCATGGCCAACGTGGCCCAGATCAACGCCTGGCTCCCCCAGGTGAGGGCGGGTCAGGAGCGCCTGGTGGGCCTGCTCCCCCTGTTTCATGCCTTCGGCCTCACCGTCTGCCTCAACTGGCCGGTGTCAGTGGCGGCCCAGGTCCTGCTTGTGCCCCGCTTTGAGATCCGGGAGTTTTTGGGCCTCCTCCGGAAAGGGCGCCCCACCCTGCTGCCGGGGGTGCCCACCCTGTTTGTGGCTCTCATCCACCACCCGGAGATCCGTGAGGTGGATTTTTCCTCCCTGTGGGCCTGCGTCAGCGGCTCCGCCCCCCTGCCGGCCGAGGTGCGGACAAGCTTCGAGCGCCTCACCGGCTGCACGATTTTGGAGGGCTATGGCCTCACCGAGGCCAGCCCCGTCACCCACTTCATGCCTTTTGGAGGCCGCCGGCCGCTGGGCAGCATCGGAGTGCCCTTCCCCGGCACCGACGCCCGCATCGTGGATGCCGTGGCCGGGGAACGGGAGCTGTCCCCCGGCGAGGTGGGGGAGCTCGTCGTCCGGGGCCCCCAGGTGATGCAGGGCTACTGGCGCCAGCCCGAGGAGACGGCCCGGGTGCTCCGGGACGGCTGGCTTTATACCGGCGATCTGGCCCGGATGGATGAGGAGGGTTATTTTTATATAATAGACAGAAAGAAGGACCTTATTATCAGCGCCGGTTACAAGATCTTCCCCCGGGAGGTGGAGGAGGTGCTCTTCCGGCATCCCGGCATCAAGGAGGCAGTGGTGGTGGGGGTGCCTGACCCCTATCGGGGGGAGATGGTGCAGGCGGTCATCGTGCCTCAGCCCGGGGCGCAGCTCACTCCGGAGGAGGTGCAGGCCTTCTGCCGGGAACGCCTGGCGGCCTACAAGGTGCCCCGGCGGGTGGAATTCCGGGCGGAGCTCCCCAAAAGCGCCGTGGGCAAGGTGCTCCGGCGGCGCCTGAGGGAGGAGAGGCACCCGCCGGCGGCGGCATCCGGGCCGGTATGAAACTGAGACGGCTGCTGCGCTATTACTGGCTGAGGCTCAGCCGCCTCCGGGGCGATCCCCGCAAGCTCGCCTGGGGGATGGCCCTGGGGGTCTTTGTCGGCCTCACCCCCACCGTCCCCTTCCACATGGTGATGGTGCTGACCCTGGCACCTCTGCTCCGGGTTTCGGTGGTCACCGCCTATTTGGGCATCTGGGTGATGAATCCGCTGACCATCGTGCCCTTGTATATCCTGGCCTATGAGGTGGGGGCCTATCTGCTCTTCCCCGGCGGGGTACTCACCCTGCCGGAGGCCTGGACCTGGCAGAGCGCCCTGGAGGTCCTGTGGCGGGGGGGCCTGGCGCTCCAGGTGGGCGGGGTCATCATCGCCCTGCCGCCGGCGGTGGCCTCCTATTTCCTCACCCTGTGGGCCGTGCGGCGCCAGCGGCAGCGCCGCCGCAGCGGGACGGTCTGTGTCCAGCCTCTCTCCCCGGACGCTCCTTGATCGCCTGGGCCTTCGGCCCCAAAAATCCCTGGGGCAGCACTTCCTCGCCCAGCCCCAGCAGGCCCGGCGCCTTGTGGCCGCCCTGGAACTGGCGCCGGAAGACGTGGTGGTGGAGGTGGGGCCGGGGCTGGGGGCCCTCACCCACCCTTTGGCGGAAGAGGCCGCCCGCCTGGTGGCCCTGGAGCTGGACCGGCGCCTGGCGGAGTTTCTTGCCCGGGAATTTCAGTCCCACCCCCGGGTGCTCATCCTCTGCCAGGATGTGCTCACCTACGACTTCACCGCCCTGGCCCGGGAGGTGGGGCGGTCCCTCAAGGTGGTGGGAAATCTCCCTTACCAGATCACCTCGCCCCTGCTTTTCAAGCTGGCGGCGGAAAAGGCGGCCATCGAGCGGGCGGTGCTCATGATGCAGCAGGAGGTGGCCCACCGGCTCATGGCGGCTCCCGGCGGCAGGGATTACGGCATCCTCTCCGTGCTCCTGCAGTATCATTTCGCCCTGGAGTCCCTGTTTTCCCTGGGGCCGGGGAATTTCTACCCCCCGCCCCGGGTCACCTCCACCGTGGTGCGCTTGCGGCCGCGGCCCCATGAGCCGGCGGCGGCGGATCCGGAGCTGCTGCGGCGGCTGGTGCGCCTGGCCTTCGGACAGCGGCGCAAGACCCTGGCCAACAGCCTGGCGGCCGGCGCTCCGGAATTGGGGCTGTCAGCCGCCAGGGTGCCGGGGCTCCTCACAGCCCTGGGGATCGACCCGCGCCGCCGCCCTGAGACCGTGAGTGTGGCGGAGTATGTGGCGCTGGCCAACCACCTGGCGGCCAGGAAAGCCGCCACGGCACCGGGTGAGGCCTGAGACGGTGGGGTATGCCTGGCTCCTCTTCGGGTTGGGGGCGGCCTTGGGGGACGCCGGGGCGGACGCCCTCATCAAGCGCCATTTCAGCCACCTCACCCCTTATGGCATGGGCCTGACCCGCACCCTGTGCGCCGCGCCTTTCCTCCTGGCTGCGACGGTCCTGGTGGAATGGCCCGCCTTTCACTGGCAGCTGCTTCTGACCCTGGCGGCCCTCACGGCGCTGGAGGTGAGCTCCTCGCTGCTCTATATGGCCAGCCTCAGGAGCTGCCACCTCTCCCTGTGCATCCCTTTCCTCTCCTTCACCCCGGTCTTTATCCTGGGAACCGGCTGGCTGCTGCTGGGGGAGATGCCGGGACCCATGGGTCTGGTGGGCATTGCGCTCATCGGGGTGGGGGGCTACATTCTCAGCCTGGGCACCGGGGTCAGGGGGTTTTGGGGGCCGCTGGCGGCGCTCCTGCGGGAGCGGGGCGCCCGCATGATGCTTATGGTGGCCTTCATCTTTTCTTTCACCGCCACCCTCTACAAACTGGCCATCCTCCACTCCGGGCCCCTCTTTATGGGCATCGTCTACCCGCTGTGGTTCGGCGGGGTGATGCTGGGGGGCTACCCTCTGAGCCGGGTGCCTCTGGCAAAGGCGCTTCAGGGCCGCTGGCTGTGGGGGATCTGCCTGGGAGTGTGCGTGGTCACCAGCATCCTGTGCTTCACCTTCGGGGTGATGCTGACCTCCACCGCCTATCTCATCGGGGTCAAGCGCTTAAGCCTCCTTTTCGGGGTGCTGTTGGGCGGCCTGTGGCTCCATGAACGGCCCTTTTTGCCCCGGCTGGCCGGGGTGCTCTTCATGGTGGGGGGTGCGGTGCTCATCGCCCTCCGGGGCTGAGGACCCTCCAGGGGACCGGCCAATCTGAAACGATGCTGGCCAGCCAATCAAGGGTGGCGGGAAAGGTGGAGAAAAGGGCAGACGACCTCTCTTCCGCCGCCCCTGAAGTTTTAGAGGGGGAGAGACGGGGGAAGGTGTTCTCCTCTTCACCTCAACCTTGGCCTCGATTCTCCACGTTTTCGGGGGGTGAGAGAGGGCCGCCAGGAAGGACGGGGTGTCCCCGGTTCTGTGGCCATTCCCTCAAAAGACACTTTCGCAACAGTTCATGGTTGTCAGTCTCAAATTGAGGCTCCCAAATCTCCATGTGCTTCAGAAAAGCCGATGGCGTCCCCTGAACCCCGCACCTATCGCACCCGCATGGCCCGGGAGGGTCTGGTGGCCTTCCGGGTGGCGGTGCAGCAGACGGATCTCCTCATCCTGGCGGCCCGGGAGCTGAAGGATCTGGCCCGGGAGACGGTGGTGCAGGAACGGGCCAGGCTGGAGAGCTACATCGCCGCCCACCCTGACTTTCTCAGCACCTTGACCCCCTGGTCGGAGGACCCCTTTGCGCCGCCGGTGGTGCGGGAGATGGCGGCCGCCAGCCGGGTGGCCCAGGTGGGCCCCATGGCGGCGGTGGCCGGGGCCCTGGCCGAGCGGGTGGGGCGGGCCCTCATGCCCTTCAGCGCCGAGGTCATCGTGGAAAACGGCGGGGACATCTTTCTGGTCCTCACCCGGCCGGCCACCGTGGCCCTGTATGCCGGGGCCTCGCCCTTGAGCCGCCGGGTGGGCCTCAGAATCGCGCCTGAAGACACTCCCCTGGGGGTGTGCACCTCGTCGGGGACGGTGGGCCACTCCCTCAGTTTCGGCCGGGCCGACGCCGCCTGTGTGCTGGCGCCCGGCGCGGCGCTGGCCGACGCCCTGGCCACCGCCCTGGGAAACCGGGTGCGCAGACCGGAGGATATCGACCCGGCCCTGGCCTGGCTGGCGGACATCCCCGGCGCCCTGGGCGCGGTAGTGGTGGTGGGGGGGACCCTGGGCGCCTGGGGCCGGGTGGAGCTGCTCCCTCTGTGACCATGAGGGGAGACTGCTCCCGGCTTGCAGGGACTGCCGCCATGATGACTCCCTGGCATTCCTGTCCCCCGGCCTTTCTTGTTCCACAAGAATACCCGCCCCGACTTCGCCAACCATGCTCATTTTTTCTTTAAAGATGAGAATTTTTTTGCTATGTGAGAGGTTATTCCCTCCCTTTCCTTTTTCTGCGGCAGGGCGGGTGCGACTCAGGCGACCCCGGCGATGACGGCTGACCGCGCAACCCCGGACCAGGAGGCGGGGGGCTCCCCGCCCCCCTCGGTGCCTCCATCTCTCCGCCGGGCCCTGGAGCTCCTGGCCGCCCGGAGGGAGGAGGGCTCCTTTCTCCGGGACCTCTGCCGTCTGGCAGTGGAAGCCGCGGGTGGAGCCGCCGCGGTGATCCTTCTTCCCCGGCAAGGGAGGCTGCGGCCGGCCGCCTGGGCCGGAACCCTGCCCCCGGCGTTTCTTGCCGCCACCTTCGGCCTCGAGGATGACTCGGGGCAGCCTTTCAGTCAGGCCTATCATTCCGGGAGCACCATCTGGCACACCCGGTGGGGGGAGGGCATGGCGCCGCCCCCCTGGGCCACGGCCCTTCGGGACGAAAAGCTGAGCGCCTGCCTGGCGGTGCCGCTGCAAGTGGCCGGCAGGAGTGTGGGAGTGCTGGCGCTCCTGGGTCCCGCTGAGTGGCGGTTCAGCAGCGAGCAGCAGGACCTGGCCGAGCTTCTGGCAGTCGTGGCGGCGGCGGGACTTGCGGCCCGGCGGGAGAAGGAGGAGGGCGTGGGTCGGCGGGAGAATGAGACCCAAAGCCGGGAGGCTGTTGCCGCAGCCCCGGGGATTTTATGGGAGGGGGAAGCCGGGGTGGGGAGATTTCAGGCCCGCCTGCCCGGCTTCTGTCTGATCGCCGCCGATGAGGCCCTGGCCCGCCTGCTGGGCTGGCCGGAGGCCGACAGCCTGTTGCGGGAATTTGTCCCCTCCCAGAGGGTGGCGGAGGCCGCGGCCTGGGAACGCCTCCTGGCGCAGGCGGCCCGGGGACGGGTGGCGGGCGTGGAGGTCCCCTTCCGCCGCCGGGACGACACGGTGGCCACCTTGCGCCTGTGGGGGGAGTGGGATGAGGCCCGGAAGGTCTTTGCCGGGGTGGCCGTGGACGTGAGCCGTTGCCGGGACCTGGAGGAGGAGCTGTCCAAACTGCGGCAGTCGCATCGGGTTCTCAAGGAGCGGTATCTGGGAGCCAGCCTCCTCTCCCAGGCGGAACAGGAGGAAGTGAACCGGGAACTGGCCCGGGAGCGCCAGGTGGCGGAGAGCGCCCTGGCGGCCTGCGAGGCGGGGGTGGCGGCCTTCACCCGGGAGGGCCGGGTGACCCATTGGAACCGGTCCCTGGAGGCTCTCACCGGCCTGAGACGGGAGGAGGTGCTCGGCCGGGAGCTGGGCCGGGTGCTGCCGGGATTAGCGGCGGCGGTGGACCTCCAGGGGCTCAGGGAGACCCAGCCGCTCCCCGATCTCCGCCGGCCGGTGCCATTGCACCCGGGAATGCCCCCGGCGGGTTATGACGCGCTTTTGACCCCGCTGCGGGATGACCAGGGAGAGGCCGACGGCGGCCTCTTGGTGTTGCGGCCTCTGGCGCAAGTGCCGGCATCCCCGGGGGACGTCTGCGGAAGGGATATCGGAGAGCGGGTTGGCCGAGGCCTCTCGCTTCCGGCCCCGGAGGAGGGCGAGCGCCTGCGGCGGGAGCGCCTGGAGGCCCTGGGGAGTCTGGCGGCCTCCCTGGCCCGGGACTTCGACCAGATCCTGGGGGTGATGCTGGGCTACACGGAGATGGCCCAGGCCGCCCTGCCAAAGGAGGATCCGGCCAAGGCCAGACTGGCCCAGGTGCTGAAGGCCGGCCGCCGGGGACGGGACCTGGTGCAGCAGATTCTGGCCTTCAGCCGCCCCTGGGAACGCCGGCCGCCGGCCCCGGGGGCCCAGCCCGAGAAGGCTAGAGAGGAGCCTGGAGGGCCGGCTCCTCCGCGTCAGGCCCGGGGGCGGATTCTTCTGGCCGCCGGGGAGGAGAGCCAGGGGGCCCTCTGGCGGGAGATCCTCCACAGTCTGGGCTTTGAGGTCCACTTGGCCCTCAACGGCCAGGAGGCCCTGGAGCTTCTCCGGACCCGGCCGCAGGAGGTGGATCTGCTGATTGCGGATCAGGATCTGGCCCCCTTAAGCGGTCTGGACCTGGCCCAAGAAGTGTGGTCCCTCCTTCCGGGCCTGCCGGTGATCCTCAGTCTTGACCCGTTGGATCTCGTCACCCTGGAGAGGGCCAAAACCGCCGGTGTGCAGGATTTCGCCCTGAAACCGTGGTCCTTAAGTGAACTCACCGCCGCCCTGGACCGGATTCTGCCCCCTCCCCGACCGAAGGGCTTGGCCTCTTAAGCGGGGGGAGGCCAGGAGGTGTCGGCCATGTCATACGCCCCCATCAGGAAGTCTCACCTGTCCGAGCCCGGAATTTCCGTCTGGGGCGGCCAGGCCCGGGTCCTGCTCATTGAGGATGACGACCTTTTCCGGGAGATGCTGGCGGACCTGCTGAAGGAGATGGGGCATCGGGTGGAGACCGCCGCCAGTGTGGCTCAAGGGGGAGCCAAGGCCGCAGAGGACTCCTGGGATCTGGTGCTGGTGGACCTGCGGCTGCCCGATGGCAGCGGCCTGGAACTCCTCCCTTCCCTGCAGCGATTACCCCGTCCTCCCCGAATCTTATTGATTCTTGCGGCCGGGGAGGGGGTGCCGGAGCTGCCCCCGCCACTGGCCGGGGTGGAGGGCTTTATCCGGCGCAACGCCTCTCTCCGGGAGACCCGCACCCTCCTGAGGAAGGCCCTGGCTTTTCGGGAGTCTTCGTCTTCGGAGGCGGTATATCTGCCGCTGCAGCTGGCGGAGGTGGTGGGCCGCAGTGCCGCCATGTGGCCCTGCTTTGAGGCGCTGGCCCGGGCCGCCGGCCAGGAGGAGCCGGTCCTGATTCTGGGGGAGGCGGGCACCGGCCGGAGTCTCTTTGCGCGCCTCCTGCATGCCCACAGCCGCCGCAGCCTAGGCCCCATGGTGAGCGTCTCCGCTGCAGCCCTGAGCACCGGGGAGGGCCATCTCCCTTCTGCCCCGGCCTCGCCGTGGCCGACCCTCAGCCGCCAGGCCCGGGGGGGGACCCTCTTTCTCCGGGAGGTGGAGGCCTTGAGTCCGCAGCTCCAGCACAGCCTGGCACATCTGCTCTCCCGGCGCCAGGCCGCCCCGGGGGTGGGCTTCCGGCTGGTGGCGGCCGGCTCTCTGGATCCGGGGGCCCTGGCCCGGGACGGCACCTTCCTCCCGGAGCTGTGGGAACACCTTGCCGGGCTGATAATCCGCCTGCCCCCTCTGCGGGAGCGGCAGGAGGACATCCCGGAGCTGGCCTTCTTTCACCTGATGCGCCTCTGTCCCCCCGGGAACCGGAAAGGCCTGGGGCCCGATTTTCTGGAGGCCCTGGTGGACTACCCCTGGCCGGGGAATGTGGCGGAGCTGGTGGAGGTGCTCACCCAGGCCCTCCGGGCCGCGGGGGCCGAGCCGGTGCTCAGGGCCTGGCATCTGCCCCCGGGCCTGCGGCCGGTCCGATCCCCCCTTTCTGCGGACCCCCCCCCGGCACCGGACCCCGGCCTCCCGGCTGAAGTCAGCTTCAAGGAATACCGGCGCCGGGTCGTGGCCCAGGCTGAAAAGGCCTATATGGAAGCCCTGATGATCCGGGTGCAGCACAACGTCAAGGAGGCCTGCCGCCTCTCCGCCCTCTCCCTGCCCCGGCTCTATGCCCTGCTGAAAAAATACCATCTCCGGGCCTGAGGGCCGGCGTTCATGGCTTACACCCGGGAAGGCGTTGCCAAGCGGGGTCATTCCCGCTACACTGGCACCCGGAGAGGTGAGAAGATGAGCGGCAGACATCTGGCCCAGGCGGCGGCCCTGGCATGTGTGGCCCTGATGCTGGCGGCCTGCAGCAAAAAGCCGGAGGCCCCGGTGCGGTCCCTCAAACAGTCGGAGATCGCCAAACTGCAGCGCATCTACGGCCCCGGCAAACTGGAGCCCCCCTCCGAGGACATCAAAGGCCTCCTCCCCATGCGGCAGGAGGCCCTGGGGGATATGCTCCTGGCCAAGCGGGAGTATGACAGCTCCCTGGTGACCTACCTCCAGGTTCTGGCCGAGCAGCCTGAGCGCCATGACATCCGCTACAAGCTGGGGGTGGCGCTCCTCCTCACGGGCCAATATGAGGCGGCCCGGCAGGAGTTCTCCCGGGTGCTGGCGGCCCAGCCCCGGATGCTGGAGGCCCGGGAAGGGCTGGGGCTGGCCTATCTCCAGGAGAAGAAGAACTCCGAGGCCATCCAGGAATTCCGCCAGCTGGTGGCCCAGGACCCCGGCCGGGGCAAATCCCGCTATCTCCTGGGGTTGGCCACCCTGCTCGCCGGGCGGCCCCGGGACGCCATCCCGGAGCTGGAGGCGGCCGGCCGGCTGGAGCCGAAAAACCCCATGCCCTTCGCGGCGCTGGGGCAGGCCTACCTGGACCTGAAAAACCCCGCCCAGGCCCAGAGCTGGGTGAAGCGGGGTCTGGAGATCGACCCCAGCCACAAGAAGCTCAACCATCTCCTGGGGCTGGCCCTGGCCGGCCAGGAGCGCTATGACGAGGCCTTCGCCGCTTTCCTCAAGGCCGGGGATGAAGCCCAGGCCTACAACAATGTCGGGGTGCATTTCTATCTGCACGGCAGATACGAAGAGGCGGCCAAGTGTTTCCAGAAGGCCCTGGAGCTGAGGCCCACCCATTACCAGGAGGCCAAGGTCAACCTGGACCGGGCCCTGGAAAAACTGCAGAGCCAGATGCTGGAGGGGGACAAGAAGAAGGCGGCCCAATGAGAGGAACGGGGGCCGCAACCCCGCCGGCCTCAACTCTACCGGCAGGCGGCGGGGGGCAGGCGTCCGCGGCCTTCTCCCGCCAAGGCTGATTCTTCCCTGTTTTCGGGCTGCCGCGACCAAGGCGTCAGGGGGGGGTGGAGGAGAGGCGCCCTCCCCGGATCCGCCCCACCCCCGGAGGGACAAATCGACTATTTTCCCGCGGTGCGCCGGCTCGGTCGCCCCGCCCGCCATCCCCCGCCCCTCCCTTAGAATCCTGCCGCCGTTCCACAACCTGCCGCAGCCCGCTACCGCCCGGAGAGCCGGCCGGGCTCCGGGGACGCCGGGGGAGCCCGGGAGCAAGGCCGCCCCAGGCTCCCAGGGGCGCGCCCTTATCCGGGCCCCCTGCGCGTGCCACTTCCTGGGGCGATGCGCCCTTTCCTTCCGGGGACCCGCCCCCGGCCCGCCTTTTCCGCCAGCCCTGAGGGGAGAAGGAAAAATTTGGGGCCTCCTTGACAAGCAAAGCCTACTAAATTAGTATAGATAATAAGAATAAGAATATCTGGAGGTCAGAGATGAAGTTCCTCGAACAGGCGTGTCCGGCGGATGTCACCGCCGATCTGGTGTACCGGGTCTGCCCCATGCACCTCTTGGAGCCGGCGGAGCTCCTCAAGGATCTGAAGCCCGGCCAGGTGCTGGAGATTCTCACCGACTACGACGGCGCCCTGGAGGACATCCCGGCCTGGTGCGCCAAACACGGCCAGGAGTTTTTGGGGCTGTGCGAGGATGACTGCGACCACTGCTACCGGATGTACATCCGCAAGGTGGCGTAAAGGAGAGGGCCATGGGGATCGCCTATTTTGACCATGCCGCCGCCACCCCGGTGAGGCCGGAGGTCCTGGAGGAGATGCTCCCCTATTTCCGGGAGCGTTTCGGCAACCCCTCGGCGGTCTATGATTTGGGGAGTGAGATCAAGGAGGTGCTGGAGGAGCAGCGGGCCAAGGTGGCCCGGCTCATCGGGGCCAAGCCCCAGGAGATCATCTTCACCTCCTCCGGGGCCGAGGCCAACAATCTGGCCGTCAAGGGCGCGGCGCTGGCGCACCTCAAGAAGGGGCGGCATGTCATCGTCTCCGGCATCGAGCACCATTCGGTGCTGAACGCCGCCCGCTATCTGGAGAAGTTCCACGATTTTGAGGCCACCTTCCTGCCGGTGGACCGGTATGGCCAGGTGGATCCGGAGCGGCTGCAAAAGGCCATCACCCCGGCCACGGTGCTGGTCTCCATCCAGGTGGCCAGCAACGAAATCGGCACCATCCAGGAGGTGGCCGAGCTGGCCAAGGTCTGCCGGGAAGCGGGGGTGCTCTTCCACACCGACGCGGTGGCCGCGGCAGGGCAGATTCCCCTGGACGTGGAGGTGCTGGGAGTGGATCTCCTCACCCTCTCCGGCCCGGCCCTGGGGGGCCCCAAGGGGGTGGGCGCCCTCTACTTCCGCCGGCGCCTGCGGCTGGTGCCCCAGATCCACGGCGGCATCCAGGAGGACGGCCGCCGGGGCGGCACGGAGAACATCCCCGGCATCGTGGGGCTGGGAAAGGCGGCGGAGCTCACCCAGGCGGAGCTGGCGGCCAAGGGGCCGTATTTGGCTGGCCTGCGGGAGAAGCTGGTGGCAGGGGTCCTCGGCTCCGTGCCCGAGGCCATCTACACCGGGCACCCGGAAAAGCGCCTGCCCGGCCACGCCAGCTTCTGCTTTGAGGGGGTGGAGGGGGAGGCCCTGGTGTTTCTCCTGAGCCGCCAGGGGGTGTATGCCAACACCGGCTCGGCCTGCGCCTCCAAGGCCCTGAAGGTGTCGCCGGTCCTGTGCGCCATCGGCCTCACTCCGGCGGTGGCCCAGGGCTCCCTGGTCTTCACCCTGGAGACGGGCAACACCGACGCCGACCTGGAGGCGGTCTTCACCCATCTGCCCCCGGCGGTGGCCCGGCTGCGGTCCTTTTCGCCGGTGTGGCACAAGAAGATGGCCGCCCAGGGCGCAGCCCTATGAAGCTTTCGGCCCGCAGCCGCTACGGAGCCCGGCTGCTTTTGGATGTGGCCCGGCACGGCCAGAACCGGCCGGTGCACCTGACGGAGGTGGCCCGGCGGGAGGAGCTGCCCCTCAAGTTCCTGGAGCAGATCGCCATCCCCTTGCGGCAGGCCGGGGTCCTGAAAAGCGTCCGGGGCCCTAAGGGAGGCTACCTTCTGGCCCGGCCGCCGACGGAGATCAGCCTGGCGGAGGTGGTGCGGCTGCTGGAGGGCGAAGAGCTGATCGACTGCCTGGCCGACGCCAGCCTGTGCCATCGGGTGGGGACCTGCCCTACCCGCCGGGTCTGGCAGGAGGCGGGCCAGGCCTTTTATGACAAACTGCAAAGCATCACCCTGGCCGACCTCCTCACGCCGGGCCAGGGGCTGTGGGAGGATACAGGAGATGTATAGCCCCATTGTCATGGAGCATTTCAACCATCCCCGGAACGCCGGGGTGATGGAGGATGCCGACGGCATCGGCGAGGTGGGGAATCCCGCCTGCGGCGACATGATGACCTTTTACATCAAGGTCAAAGATGGTAGAATTGTCGATATCAAATTCCAGACGTTCGGATGTGTAGCTGCCATCGCGGTGTCCAGCATGGTGAGCGAGATGGCCAAGGGCAAGACGCTGGAGGAAGCCTCCCGGATCACCAACAAGGAGGTGGCCGACGTTCTGGGGGGCCTGCCCAAGAACAAGCTGCACTGCTCCAATCTGGGGGCGGACGCCCTGGCCCGGGCCATCGAGGACTACCGCCGCAGGCACGGCCTCGCCGACTGACGAAAGGAAGACAGGTTTGCCTGAGAGAAGTCCTGATGGGGGCGGCACCGGCGGATGGTCCGCCGTTTTTCCCCCGGGTCCTTCCTTTGCCGGTCCGCCTCCGTCTCCCCCTCCGGGCGGGTGGAGCGCCACCGGGGTCCCCCCCGGGACCCCGCCGGCAAGGTGTGGCCACCCGCCTGCTCAATTTCCTCACCCCTCCCCCTCACGCTCCCACTCCCTGCTTTGCCCGGTCATCCCGGGCTGGAGGTCGCTAAACCTGTGCCCCAAGGAGGAGCCTCATGACCCGTGTCTTGCCGCTGGAGGATGCCCTGTTGCGCATGCAGCGGGACCTGAAACGGGCCCTGGCCAAAGACCCCAGACAGATCCGCTGGGGCATGGTCATCGATCTGTCCCGCTGCATCGGCTGCCACGCCTGTACCTTGGGCTGCGTGGCGGAGAACAAGCTGCCGCCGGGGGTGGTCTACCGGGTGGTGGTGGAAGAGGAAATGGGCCATTACCCCATGGTGCGCTGGCGCTTTGTGCCCCGGCCCTGCCTTCACTGCCAGAACCCGCCCTGCACCAAGGTCTGCCCCGTCCACGCCACCTACTCGGATGAGCAGGGGGTGGTGCGGGTGGACTACAACAAATGCATCGGCTGCCGCTACTGTCTGGTGGCCTGCCCCTATGCCGCCCGCACCTCGGACTTCGGGGAGCGCTACACCAACGACACGCCGGAGCTGCCGGGCAAGCTCTTCGGCCGCCGGGCCGCCTTCGCCGGCTATGAACAGCGCCTCTCGGCGGAATACGGCCGGCGCTGGCCGGACCGCAACGGCGGCTCGCCCTTCGGCAACGCCCGCAAATGCCATTTCTGCCTGCACCGGCTCAAGGTGGGGATGCTCCCCGCCTGTGTCACCTCCTGCATCGGCCGGGCCACCATCTTCGGCGACCGCACCGACCCGGAAAGCCTCATCTTTGAGGCCCTGGGCTCGCCCCGCCTCTTCCGCCTCAAGGAGGAGCTGGGCACCCAGCCGGCGGTCTATTACCTGAAATAAAGGGGGGCGGAGATGAACGACAACCGCTACTACAAGATTCTGGTGGGTTTGGCGGTGGCGGGTCTGATTATCGGCACCTGGGGGGTGGCCAATGTCATTCTCTACGGCAAGCGGGCCACCGCCCTGGGGTCGTATGTGCCCTGGGGCCTGTGGGTGGCGGTCTATCTCTTCTTTCTGGGCCTCACCGCCGGCGCCTTTCTCATCACCATCCTCACCTACGTCTTCCGGGTCAAGATCTTCGCGCCCATCGGGCCCCTGTCGGCCTTCACCGTGCTGGTGGCCATCACCTGCGAGGTGATCATCATCAGCTTTGATCTGGGACATTTTTCCCGGGTCTGGCGCTTTGTGGTGAACCCCGGCTGGACCTCCATGATCTTCTGGATGGGCGTCTTCACCAACGCCATGATTATCATCTACGCCCTGGAACTGTACTTTCTCCTGCGAAGGAACCTGGTGGAGGGGGCTCAGCGGGAGGGCACCCCGGCCCGCTGGCTCTACCGCCTGCTGAGCTTCGGCAAGACGGAGTTCACCGAGGCGGACCATGTGGCGGATCACCGGCGGGTGCGCCTCCTGTCCATCATCAGCCTGCCGGTGGGGCTCATCTTCTACGGCATCAACGGCGCCATCTTCGCCATTCTCCTGAACCGCCCCATCTGGAACGGCGCCCTGACCCCGCTGCTGTTCATCGTCACCGCGCTCCTCTCCGGCGGGGCCCTCACCACCTTCCTCACCTACATCTTCAAGATCGACGACGCCCTGGTCCACTACCTGGGGCACGTGATCCGCTTCCTGCTGGTGGTGTTTCTTTTTCTGGAGGCCCTGCAGTTCTTCGTGGGCTACAAAACCGGGATGGTCATCAACCGGGCTTCCCTGGATATCATCGCCTTCGGGCCCTACTGGTGGGTCTTCTGGGTGGTGCACATCCTCCTGGGGAGCGCCGTGCCCCTGTATCTCCTGTCTTTCCGGCACGAGAGCGCCCATGCGGTGGCCGCCGCCTGCTTCCTCATCATCATCACCTTCATCGCCGTGCGCCTCAACTTTGTCATCCCGGACCAGGCGGTCTACAAGCTGGAGGGGCTGGAGGCCACTTTCTACCATTGGCGCCTGAGAACGGACCAGTATTTCCCCAACCTCAACGAATGGCTGGTGAGCCTGTGGGTGTTTTCCCTGGGGCTGTTGGCCTTCATGCTGGGGTCCAGATACCTCCCCATCGTCAGTGCCGGCAAAGGAGAAGCCCACCATGTCGAAGCCTGAGTTCCTCGCTCCCGATAACGACCTCCTGGAGATGATGCACAAGCCCCTGGACCGCCGGGACTTTCTCAAGTGCTCGGCGCTGCTGGGGGGGTCGGTGGCGGCCCTGGGCTGCCTGCCCCGCCTGGGCTGGGCGGCGGAGGGCCGTTCCCCCGTCTTTGACGTGGGCGACGCCTACGTGCACCATCGGCCGGAAAACCAGATCTACTCCGTCTGCCAGCAGTGCAACACCAACTGCGGCATCAAGGTGAAGCTGGTGGACGGCCTGGTGGCCAAGATTGACGGCAACCCCTACAGCCCCTGGACCATGACACCGCAGCTCCCCTACACCACGCCCATCGCCCAGGCGGCCACGGTGGAGGGGGCCATCTGCCCCAAAGGCCAGGCGGGCATCCAGACCCTCTATGACCCCTACCGGCTGGTGAAGGTCCTGAAGCGGGCCGGCAAGCGGGGCGAAAACAAGTGGCAGACCATCTCCTTTGAGCAGGCCATCACCGAGATCGTGGAGGGGGGCGACCTCTTCGGCGAAGGCCACGTGGAGGGCCTGAAGGACATCATTGTGCTGCGGGATCCCAAGATCGCCGCCGAGCTGGCCGCCGACGCCGAGCTGGTGGCGGCCAAAAAGATGGATCTGGCGGCCTTCAAGCAGAAGCACAGGGACAACCTCAAATACCTCATCGACCCGGATCACCCCGACCTGGGCCCCAAGAACAACCAGTTCTGCCTCCAGTGGGGGCGGCTCAAGTCCGGGCGCAGCGAGCTCCTGAAGCGTCTGGTGGGCAGCGCCATGGGCTCAGTGAACACCCACGGCCACACCACGGTGTGCCAGGGGTCGTTGTATTTCACCTGCAAGGCCATGAGCGACCAGTTCGTGGAGGGCAAGTTCACCGGCGGCAGCAAATTCTACTGGCAGGCGGACACCGGCAATGCCGAGTTCATCCTCTTTGTGGGCGCCAACCTCTACGAGGGCAACTACGGGCCGCCCCTGCGCTCGGTGAAGATCACCAACGGCCTCATCGACGGCCGCCTGAAAATCGCGGTGGTGGACCCCCGCTGCAACAAGGCCGCCTCCCGGGCCTGGAAGTGGCTGCCGGTGCGGCCCCAGGGGGTGGCCGCCGTGGGCCTGGGGATGATGAACTGGATCATCGAAAACCAGCGCTACGATGCCCGCTACCTGGCCAATGCCAACAAGGCCGCGGCCATGGCCGACAACGAGCCCACCTGGACCCAGACCGCCTGGCTGGTGAAGCTGAAGGACGGCCAGCCCACCACCTTCCTCCGGGGCTCCGATCTGGGCCTGCCCACCCAGAAGCGGCCCAAGAAGGATGGCGGCGAATGGGACTTCGACCCCTTTGTGGTCTTCAAGGACGGCAAGTTCGTCCCCTTTGACCCCAACAGCGAGACCGAGCCGGCGGAGGGCGAGCTGCTGGTGGACACCGAGGTGCCGGGCAAAGGAATCAAGGTGAAGAGCGTCTTCCAGATCCTCAAGGACACGGTCACCGCCAGAAAGCTCAGCGAGTGGGCCGAGCTGGCCGGGGTCAGGACCATCGACCTGGAAGATCTGGCCCGGGAATTCACCAGCCACGGCAAAAAGGCGGTGGCGGACGTCCACCGGGGCGTCTCCCAGAACACCTCGGGCTTCTACAACGTCCTCATCTACATGACCCTGAACACCCTCATCGGCAACCACGACTGGATGGGCGGCCTGGCCAAGGCCACCACCTACAACCTCGACGGCAGCATGGAGGGCAAGCCCTTTGACCTCACCAAGCAGAAGGGCAAGCTGAAGCCCTGGGGCATCTCCATCATCCGGCATGAAGCGGTCTATGACAAGACCACCCTCTTTAACGGCTTTCCGGCCAAGCGGGTGTGGTATCCCTTTGCCAGCGACATCTACCAGGAGATCATCCCCAGCGCCGGGGACATGTACCCCTACCAGATCAAGGCCCTGTTTCTCTACATGGGCTCTCCGGTGTACGCCCTGCCGGCGGGGCACAAGCATGTGGAGATCCTCCTGGACCCCAAAAAGATCCCCCTCATCTTTGCGTCGGACATCGTCATCGGCGAAACCAGCATGTACGCCGACTACATCTTCCCGGACCTCACCTACCTGGAGCGCTGGGAGTTCTCCGGCTCCCATCCCTCCGTCACGCCCAAGGTGGCGCCCTTCCGGCAGCCGGTCTCGGCCCCCCTCACCGACACGGTGACGGTCTTCGGCGAGAAGATGCCCCTGTCCCTGGAGGCCCTGGTCCTGGGGCTGGCGGAAAAGCTCCAGCTCCCGGGCTTCGGGGAGGACGCCTTCGGGCCGGGTCTGCACCTGAAGCGGGAGGAGGACATGTACCTGCGCATGGTGGCCAACATCGCCTTCGGCGACAAACCGGACGGCTCCGAGATGGTGCCGGCGGCGGATGCCGAGGAGATGCGCATCTTCAGGGAGGCCCGGCGCCACCTGCCGCCCACGGTCTACGATTACGACCGCTGGCAGAAGGCGGTGGGCCCCGAGCTCTGGCCCCGGGTGGTCTATGTCCTCAACCGGGGCGGCCGCTTCCAGGATTATCAGAAAGCCTACAAGGACCGGCAGCTGGCCAACAAATACGGCAAGATGGTGGGCATCTACTTCGACAAACTGGCCACCACCAAAAACTCCATGACCGGCAAGCCTTACGTGCCCCATGTGGCCTATATCGAGGGGCCCCATGACTGTCTGGGCCGGAAGCTCACCGATGAGGCGGAGGGCTACGACCTCACCCTCATCACCTACCGGCATATCGTCCACACCAAATCCCGCACCCCGGGGAATTACTGGCTGCAGGCGGTGTATCCGGAGAACTTCATCGACATCTCCCCGGTGGACGCCCGGCGCCTGGGGCTTAGGTCCGGGGATCGGGTCAAGGTGGTCTCGCCCACCAACCAGGACGGGGTCTGGGACCTGGGCCACGGCTGGAAGAAGCCCATGATCGGCAGGGTCAAGATCCACGAGGGCATCCGGCCGGGGGTCATCGGCTTCACCCTGGGGCACGGCCATTGGGCCTACGGCGCCGAACCGGTGCTCATCGACGGGGTGCGCGTCAAGGGCGACCGCCGCCGGGCCACCGGGATTCACGCCAACGCCGCCATGCGGGTGGACCCGGTCCTGAAAAACACCGGCCTGGTGGACCCGGTGGGCGGCAGCGCGGTCTTTTATCAGAGCCAGGTGAAACTGGTCAAGGTATAGTAGAGATATCAGGGACCTGCAGGGCGGCAGGGAGGCGGGAAGGGGAGGGCGCTGGGGACGCACCTTGCCGGGGCCGGTCTCCGGCACCCCTCCCGCCCCCGGGCGGCCGCGGACACACAGGGAAGGGGATGGAAGGGCGGGAATCCTGCGCTCCTGCCTCCCGGGGGGGAGAAGGGACGATGTTTGACGAGCTGCTGGCGGCCTCGGCCGCGGCCCACGGGCATCTGTGCCCCGGGCAGGTGGTGGGGGTCCGCCTGGCTCTGCTGGGTCTGCGCCTCCACGGCCTGGCGGTCCCCCCCACCCTGGCCCAGCTGAAGGACCTCATCGTCTATGTGGAAATGGACCGGTGCGCCGGGGATGCGGTGGCCTACGTCACCGGGGTGCGGCTGGGCCGCCGCTCCCTCAAGTTTGTGGATTACGGCATCATGGCCGCCACCTTCGTGAATCTCCGGACCGGCCGGGCCTACCGCATCCTCTCCACGGAAGAGTCCCGGGACCTGGCGGCTTTGTATGCCCCCGAGGAGACCGACAAGGTGCGCCGGCAGCTCATCGCCTACCGGCGCATGCCCGACAGCGTGCTTTTCCGGGTGCAGGAGGTGGAGGTGCAGCTCAGGGAGGTGGACCTGCCGGGCCCCACCCGGGCCAAGGCGGTCTGCAGCGCCTGCGGGCAGGTGGTGCGGGACGGCCGGGAGGTGCGGCTTAACGGCCGGGTGCTCTGCCGTCCCTGCACCGGCGAGGCCTATTTCCGCCGGCCCCGGGAGATCGCCTGGCCGGAGATGAACTGGGCCCCCGGCCCCCTCCCCCCGCTCTCCCTGGAGAACCTGAATCCTCCCCGGCTGACGTCAGCCTCTGAGGACGACCATGATCAAGAAGATTCCCTTGTCTGAAGCCGTGGGCACCCGCCTGGCCCATGACATCACCGAAATCCGGCCCGGGGAATTCAAAGGCCCGGCCTTTACCAAGGGACACCTGGTGTGCGAGGCGGACCTCTGCCGCCTGCAGCGCCTGGGCAAAAACCACCTTTACGTCATCGAACTGGCGGAGGACGAGATCCACGAAAACGAGGCCGCCGCCATCCTGGCCGAGGCCCTGGCGGGAGAGGGGGTGGTGTGGCAGAACAACCCCAAGGAGGGCCGCATCAACCTCTATGCCGGGCGGGACGGTCTCTTGGTGGTGGACGTGCCGGCCCTGGCGGCCTTCAACATGGTGGAGGAGGTGATGTGCGCCACCCTGCACAGTTACACCCTGGTGAAGCAGGGGGACCTGGTGGCGGGCACCCGGGCCATCCCCCTCATCATGAAGCGGGCGGTCATTGAGCGGGCCGCGGCCATCGCCCGCCAGCATGGCGCGGTGCTCCGGGTGCTGCCCCTGCGGGCAGCCAGGGCGGGCATCGTCATCACCGGCAACGAGGTCTTCCACGGCCTCATCCCGGACCGCTTCGCCCCCATCCTGGAGGGCAAGCTGGCCCGCCTGGGGCTGGAGTCGGGCGGGGTCAGCTTCGCCCCGGACGACCCCCAGCTCATCGCCGGGGCCATCCGGGGGCATCTGCAGGCCGGCTGCAGCCTCATCCTGGTGACCGGCGGCATGAGCGTCGATCCCGACGACGTCACCCGGCAGGGCATCCGTGAGGCCGGCGCCCAGGAGATCCACTACGGCGCCGCGGTGCTGCCCGGGGCCATGTTCCTGTGCGCCTACATCGGGGAGGTGCCGGTGCTGGGGGTGCCGGCCTGCGCCCTGCACCATCCGGTCACCGTGCTGGACCTGGTCCTGCCCCGGGTCCTGGCCGGGGAGCGGGTGGGGAGGCGGGAGCTGGCCTTCATGGGCCATGGGGGCCTGTGCCGCCACTGCCCGGAGTGCCACTACCCCCGCTGCGCCTTCGGCAAGTGAGTCCGCTGGCCGAGGGGTGGACCGGGGCTGACAGGCCCCATGTCCTCCCCTCAAACTGCAGACCCAGGTAGGGGGTTGGGGGAGAGGGCGTGGGCAGGGGGCGGCGCTCCCTGGCCCCCTCTCCCACAAGCTACCTTTCGGTCGGCGCCCCGCCCAGAAGCTCGTCCATGAGCTCGTCCACCGTCAGGATGCGGTCCACCAGATGGGCCCGCTGGCCCACGGTGAAGATGGGGGCCTCCTCCTCGGTGTAGCCGTGGGCGCTCAGAAGCACGTTGCAGATGCAGAAATCCTCGCAGGAGTCCTTGGCGGAGCAGACGGTGAAGTTGCCCTCCGCGTCCTTTTTCAGCACATAGCCCCGGTTGCACTTGGGGGGGCGGGCCTTTTTGAGGGCCAGCTGGTAGCCGGGGGAGGTCTTGAGGAGCCGGAAGGGCAGGCCGCAGGGCGAGCCGGGCTTGTCGCTGACGATGATGTCCTGGGCCCGGCACCTGACGATGGCCTGCTTGAACTCCTCGCTGGCGCCGCTTTCCACCGTGGCCGCAAAGCGGGTCCCCATCTGAACTCCGTCTGCCCCCAGCCCATTCATCCAGCGCACAATATCCTCCCGGTAATAGATGCCGCCGGCCACGATGACGGGGTAGTCGCCGTTTTTCTGGGCGAACTCCTTGATGGGCGGGAAGAGGTTCTCCAGCCGGGATTCCTCCTTCTGCAGGTCCGCCAGGGTGAAGCCCAGGTGCCCGCCGGCCAGGGGGCCTTCCAGGACCACGGCGTCGGGGGGGCGCCGGTAGCGCTCCAGCCAACGTCGGTGGATGATTTTCAGGGCCTTGACCGAGGAGACGATGGGGATGAGGGCCACCGGGGCAGTCTTGACTTCGTCGGGCAGGGTGGTGGGCAGACCGGCGCCCAGGATCAGGGCGTTCACCCCGCCGTCAATGGCGCCCAGGATGGAGGGAAAGAAGGTTTTATGCAGGGCCACCATGATGTTGATGGCGATGAAGCCGCCTTCGCTCTTGGCCTCCGCCACCTCGATGGCCGCAGCCTCCCGGGCGTCCACCCGCCGGCCGAGGCGTTTGCTCACCAGGGTGTGCAGCGCGGCGCTGGAGATGGTGCCGATACCGCCCCGCCGGGCCACCGCTCGGGCCAGGGGGGCCAGGGAGATGCCGATGCCCATCCCCCCCTGGACAAAGATGACTTTCCGGGCGGCGCCTTGAACTTCTACTGTGGGTAATGTGATCATGCTCCCTTTCACAGCTGGAAATGTCTTATTTTATCAGTTTCCGCCCCTCAAGGCTGTTTTTTCCGGTGCAGCGGGGGGGTCAGCGTCGGCTCACTCCTCGGTGCGCCAGCCGGTGATGATCACCAGGGTGGCGCCTTCCTCGGCCCAGTCAAAGAGGCGCTCGATATAGGGGGACTCCACGTGCACGCAGCCATGGGTGGCATACTCCCGGCGCTGGGGGGGTGGGGGCACCTCCCCGGCGTGGATGGCCCGGCGGTGTTTCAGGTCAAAAAACAGGGAGTAGGGCATGGGCACCTGATACTTCCGGGAGAAGTAATCCTCCACCTTTTGGCGCACCCAATAGACGCCGGGGGGTGTAGTGGTCTCGTCATCTCCGGTGAGGACGGGAAATTCCATGATCTTTCTGCCGTCCTCATAGGCCCTGCCCACCTGCCTGGTCTGATCGATCCAGATGACCTTGCCGGCCCGGGGCGGAGGATCGGAGGCAGTGGCCGCCGGGAAAAACAGGAGGAGCGGCCCCAGGACCACCATGAACCATAACTTCTTTGTCAGCATTGCGTCCCCCCCAGGCTCCAAGGGACTCCCCTGGTTCTCTCCCCTTGTCATCCGGCAAGGACAAGGTTAATGTGCAGACAAAAACATGGTGAGGCGTCTAAACGGTATGGAGGACCCGACCCCCGGCTGGTGCTATGATCTCCGGCCCGGGCTGAGCCTCAGGACCCGCCGGCCGCCTGCGGGCGCCCCTGCCGGGGAGGGGGTGCTCCTGGTGGAGCCGCAGGGGGCCTTTCCCCCCACCCATCCCGCCACCCGCCTGTGCCTGGACCTCCTCACCCGGGCGCTGGCCGCCTCCCCGGTGCACAGCTTCCTGGACGTGGGCTGCGGCAGCGGGGTGCTGGCGCTGGCCGCCGCCGCCCTGGGCGTCCCCTCCGTCGCGGCGGTGGACATCGCCCCGGAGGCAGTGCGGGCCACGCGGCGCAACGCCCTCGCCAACGGCCTGGCCTCCCGTCTTTACGTCATCCACGGCTCCACCGAGTGCCTGAAAGGCCCCTTTGAGCTGGTGGCGGCCAACCTGCACCTTGACGTCCACCGGGCCAAGATCTCCGAGCTCACCCGCCTGGCCGCGCCCCGGGGGCGCCTCCTTCTGGCCGGCTTCCGGGAGCCCGGCGAGGCGGAGCTGTGGGCCGCCTATGCTGCGCGCCGCTGGCAGCTTCTCGAGCGCCGCACCCGGGGGTTTACCGCTCCCAACCTGCCTTCGGGGGTGAGCTTCGTCTGGGTGGCCGGGCTTTTGGCGCCTGCGGCCGGCTGACCCCCTTTCACGGCTCCCGGGTGAATTTTTCCTCCGCATAGCGCAAGAAGTACCGGGGGCTCAGATCCTCGCCGGTCACCTCCCGCACCAGCTCCCGGGGCCAGAAAGTGGAGCCTGGGAGGTGAATCTTTTCCCGCAGCCAGGCCAACAGCGGCCGGAAATCCCCCCGGGCGATGGCCGCCGGCAGGTCCCCCAGCTCTTCGTGCGCCCGGGCAAAAAACTGGGCGGCGTACAGGTTCCCCAGGGTGTAGGTGGGGAAGTAGCCGAAGTGCCCCCCGGACCAGTGCACGTCCTGGAGCACCCCCTGGGCGTCGTCGGGCACCTGGAGGTCCAGGCGGCGCCGCACCTCTTCGTTCCAGGCCTCCGGCAGGTCGGCCGCGGTCAGCCCGCCGTTGACGAGTTCCCGCTCCAGGTGGAAGCGGAAGATGATGTGCAGGTTGTAAGTGAGCTCATCGGCCTCCACCCGGATAAGGCTGGGGCGCACCTGGTTCACCGCCGCGTAAAACTCCTCGGGCTTCGCTGTCTGCAGCTCCGGAAAGGCGGCTTGCACCTGGGGCAGGAAGAAGCGCCAGAAGGCAAGCGAGCGGCCCACCAGGTTCTCCCACAGCCGGGACTGGGATTCGTGAATGCCCAGGGAGACGGCCTCCCCCCGGGGGGTGCCCCAGTGCTCCGGAGGCAGGCCCTGGCTGTAAAGGGCGTGGCCTGCCTCGTGCAAAGCGGCGAAGAAGGCAGCGCCCAGGAAGCTGTCATCGTAGCGGGTGGTGATGCGGGCATCCCCGATCCCCAGGCTGATGCTGAAGGGATGGGCGGTGGTGTCCAGGCGGCCGGCGGCGAAGTCGTACCCCAGGGCCTGGACGGCCTGCCGGGCCAGGGCCTCCTGGCGCTCCCGGGGGAAGGTGCCCCGCAGCAGCCGGTCGCCCTGGCGGAAGGGCGCCGCCACCCGGGTAAGGAGCTCCCGCAAAGCCCCCTCCAGTTCCTGGAAGAGGGGCGCCAGGGCTTGGGCCCGCTCCCCGGGTTCATAGAGGTCCAGGAGGGCGTCGTAGGGCTCCGTCTCATAGCCCAGGGCCTGGGCCTGCTCCCGTTTGAGGGTGAGCAGGCGTTCCAGGTGGGGCTGAAAGCCCGGCCAGTGGTTTTTGGCCCTCGCCACCTCCCAGGCGGTCTGGCCTTCCGAGGCGGCCTGGGCCAGGGCGGCGGCCAGCTCCGGGGGGATGCGCACCGCCTGCTCATAGCGGCGCCGCCATTCCCGGACATTCACCGCCTCAGGCGAGCGGGGGTCCGCCGCCAGGGCGCTCCCCGCCACTGCCGCCAGCCACTCCCCCACCCGGGGATCGGTGTCCCGGGCGTGGATGAACCGGGCCAGGGCCGCCAGCTGCCGGGCCCGGTGGGCATGCCCCCTGGGGGGCAGCATGGTGCGCTGGTCCCAGAACAGGAGCTTCTGTGCCTCCCGGAGGTAGGCGGTTTCCCGGTAATGCTCCACCAGGTGCTGGTAGGATTGCTCCGGGGTCATGGAGTCCCTCCCGCAGGATGCCGGCAAAGCAGGTTTGACATGATGTGGCCCGTCTCAGTTTAATTCATTGCCTCGGGAACCCCTTCCCTCGTAGAATTAAGAAAAATTTCACATGAAAAGGGGATTCCATGCATTTTCCCGTTTCCGGTGTGGATGTCAACCCCCTGGTGCCGGTGGTGGTGGCGCTGGTGGTCTCCACCTTCACCTCCATGGGCGGGGTCTCCGGGGCCTTTCTGCTCCTCCCCTTCCAGGTGAGTGTGCTGGGGTTCACCAGCCCGGCGGTGAGCCCCACCAACCTGGTGTTCAACATTGTGGCCATTCCCAGCGGGGTCTACCGCTACCTCCGGGAGGGCCGCATGAACTGGCCGGTGGCCGGCGTCACCATCCTGGGGACCCTGCCGGGGCTCATCGCCGGGGCCCTCATCCGCATCCGCTGGCTGCCGCACCCCCGGCAGTTCAAGCTCTTTGTCGGCGCCGTCCTCCTGTATATCGGCGGCCGCCTGCTGTGGGATCAGACCCCCTGGGCCAGACGCAAGAAGGCCGCCATCCAGGAGTTTGAAGCCAAGGTCAGCGCGCGGCTGCAGGAGGTCCTCAAGGCGGCGGGCTACCGCGCCGGTGCCCCCCTGCCGGAGGCCGCCCGGGTGCGCACCCGGGTCGTGGGCCTGCGTGCCATTTCCTATGACTTCCTGGGGGAGACCTTCACCTTCAACACCGTCGGGGTCTTCGTCCTGGCCCTGGTGGTGGGCCTCATCGGCGGCACCTACGGCATCGGCGGCGGCGCCATCATCGCCCCCTTTCTGGCCGCGGTCTTCCAGCTCCCCATCTACACCATCGCCGGCGCGGCGCTCCTGGGCACCTTCATCACCTCCGTGGCCGGGGTGGCCATCTACTACGGCCTGGCCCCCTACTATCCCGGCCAGGCCGTGGCCCCGGACCTGCTGTTGGGGGCGCTCTTCGGCCTGGGAGGCTTCATGGGCATGTACATCGGGGCCCGGCTGCAAAAATTCCTCCCCGGCAGCCTTATCCGCCTCGGCCTGGGCATTGTCATCGTCGGTCTGGCCCTGCGCTACATCGTGGGATTCTGGCTGAACTGAGTCCCCGGAGGAGGAAGGGGAACCCCCCCACTTCCCCGGGCGTCCCCCCCTACCAGGATGGGGGGTAAGATGTTATAATGACATGACAGGGCAGGGAGGGGCGGTGAGGCGCCATCGGGTCCCTCCCGACCCGGGGCAGCCATGAGCCTGGAGTATTCAGAGAAAGGCATCGTCTTCTTTCCGGACCCACACCTGGAAGGCACGCCGGCGGACTGGGGCCTCCCCTACCAGGAGGTCTGGTTCACCGCCGCCGACGGGGTGCGCCTGCACAGCTGGCTGGTGCCCAAACCGGGCTGCCCCCTGTTCCTGTGGTTCCATGGCAATGCCGGCAACATCAGCCACCGCCTGGAGAACCTCAGGCTCCTGCACGAGCTTTCGGACGTGCAGGTGTTTATCTTTGATTACCGGGAGTATGGCCTCTCCCAGGGGCGCATCACCCGGGAGGGCACCTATCTGGATGCCGCCGCGGCCTACCGCACCGCCACCGAGGAGCTGGGCTTCGCCCCCCAAGACATTGTGCTCTTCGGCAGATCGCTGGGCACCGCCCTGGCCACGGACCTGGCCGCCCGGGTGCCCTGCCGCAGCCTGATTCTGGAGGCGGCCTTCACCAACTCCCAGGAGATGGCCCGGCTCTATGCCCCCTTTCTCTTCGACTGGCGGCCGTCGGTGCCCTATGACAATCTGGGGAGGATCGGCGCAGTGCGGGTGCCGCTCCTGGTGATTCACGGCACCGCCGACGAGGTCGTCCCGGTGTCCATGGGGGAGCGGGTCTATGCCGCGGCCACCGCGCCCAAGGAGCTCTATCTCATCCCCGGGGCCCATCACAATGATACGTATCTGGTGGGGGGCAAAGAGTATTTCGCCCGTCTGAAGCGTTTCATTTACCACGGCCCCCAGGCAAGGGAGTGAAGAAGGGGCCGGCCCGGCTTTGCCTGGGGCCCGGTGGGGTTATACTAAAAGCTGAAACTGCTTCCCATCTCATCCACGGGGTCGGGGTCAGCAGGTCAAAAGGGCCCCTTTGCCCCCTTTGCCGGCAAGATTTACCATGAGCACGGACTTAAACCGCCGGGCCCTGGCCCTGTCCTACCTCACCGTGGGCTACAATGTGCTGGAGGGCCTGGTGTCGGTCCTGGCCGGGGCCTGGGCCGGGAGCATCGCCCTGGTGGGCTTCGGCCTGGACAGCTTTGTGGAGTCCCTCTCCGGCATGGTGATGATCTGGCGCTTCCGTCCCCATGCCACCCTGAGCCCGGCCGACGTGGAGCGCCGGGAGAGGCGGGCCGTGAAGCTGGTGGGCCTCACCTTCTTCCTTCTGGCTGCCTACGTGCTCTATGAGTCGGCGGAGAAGCTCTGGCATCAGGAGGCGCCGGATCCCACCCTCCTGGGCATTGCCATTGCCCTGTTCTCCCTTCTGGCCATGCCGTTGCTCTATTACCTGAAAGCCACAACCGGCCGGCAGTTGGGGAGCCGCAGTCTGATGGCCGACTCCCGCCAGACCCTGGCCTGCGCCTTTCTCTCCGCGGCGCTGCTCATCGGGTTGGGGGCCAACTACCTCTTCGGCTTCTGGCAGGCGGACCCGGCCATCGGCCTGGTCATCGGCGCGGTGCTGGTGAAAGAGGGCCTGGAGGCCTGGCGCCAGGGGAAACTCTGCACCTGCGGCGCGGTGGCCTGCGGGAGCCGAGACGAGGCCTGACCAGGGCTGCGGCCCGGCCCGGGGGAGGGGAGGGCTTTCCTCTTCAGCGCGCTGCCGCAGACGTCTGCTTCTCCAGGCGCTGCTGGACGGCCTTGAGGAGCAGCGGCCAGGTGATGGTGGCGTCGCACAGCACCTCGGCAAAGCGCCCGCCCTCTTCCGGCGGCACGAATTTGCCCCAGCTCACCCCCTCCCGGTAGGTGGAGCCGCTTAAGCCCCCCCAGTGGGCCGGCTCCGGGCAGAGGCGCACCCCATAGGTGAAACGCACCTCGGGGAGCTCCAGGCCCAGGCGGGCGTGGAGCAGCTCCAGGAAGGGGGCCACCTGCTGGGCCCAGTTGCGGGGCACCCCGCCCCCCACGGTGAAGATGCCCAGCCGCCGGGCCCCCAACACCTGCCGGGCGTAGCTCCCCAGGTCGAGGAAAGGGTTGTAGGACAGGGCCAGGTGGCTTAAGGCCGCGGCCAGGTCCTTGCCTGCCGCCAGCCCCTGGCGCACGTTGAAGCCCGCCACATCCAGTCCCAGCTCCGAGTCGGTGAAGGCCGGGATATAGACCGGCACGCCCTTGAGATAGGCATTGCGCAGCAGACCCGGCTGGTCGGTGGTGGCCGCCAGATGCCGCCCCAGCTCCCGGCAGAGGCTCTCCGAGCTCCAGGTGGTCCCCAGATCCAGCCCCGCCAGGACCTCCCGGAAGATCTCCTCGGCATAATCCAGGTTGGCCTCCATCTCCAGGGTGTCAAAGATGCGGTTGTAACCCTGGAGATAGAGGGTGCGGTCGCTGCGGTCCCGGGGGCACTTGTAATGCACCCGGCCCAGGTTCTCAATGAAGCCGTGGGCCACCAGGGCGCCGGTGGTGATGATGACCCGAAGCCAGCCCCGGTCCACCATGTCGCAGATGAGGAGCCCCATCTTGGCCACACTCATGGCCCCGGAGAACGTGCCCACCACCAGGCAGTCCGGGTCTGACACCATGGCGGTGAGCACCTCCGCCGCCTCCCCCAGACTGCGGGCCCCGAAAGCCGTCCTTCCCAAAGCCGCCAGCAGCTCGTCAAAATCCGCCACCCGGCTGAGATCCAGGGCCTCCAACGGCTCCAACCCATCTGCGCCCCCGTCATGAAATTCCTCAATCTTCCTGCGCATGAGCATTTCCTCGGTGAAAGATGGGGGAGGGGG
>CALEAV010000030.1 GCA_937943575.1 uncultured bacterium
TCCCGGTTCACCGAAGAGGAATGGGACCGGATGTGCCGCCTCCATGCCTTGCCCAAGGACTGGGAATATCTGACCTATGAGGAATTTCTCCGGCAGCGTCGACCCCTGATGGCGGAAATTATCCGGCATGGGTTTGAATCCATTTAAAGATCTCAATAGTAGATGAATTTTTGCAAAAATTTCCTTACCATCATATTTAACCCGGGGGGCGGGGGTGCCGTCCCCCGGTTTTGCTTTTCTGGCGCATCCGCACCTTCCCTGCCGCCCCTGCCGCCGAGGCCCGTCACCGGCCGGGCCTATGTGTAGCGCCAGCCTTTCTCCGAAAATGCAGGTCAGAGCCAGGGCCGGCAAGGAGCAGACTTTCCTTCCCAGAACCAGGCGAGCACACTTCCCGTCTTGGGCATGGGCCTAAGGACAACCATGTCTGCAGCCGGTGTGCGGTTCCAGCTCCAGGCGGCCCATTCAACGCGATCGTTGGTACGGTTGAAAACCGCCTTGCCCACAGCATCCAGCTTGCGCTTTTCCTGGGTAATCTGATAAGCCCGGCTAATGCTAATCTCACCTTTCCTGACCGCCTCTTTCAGCGGTTCCTTGGCGTGCTCCAGGACGGTGCGGGCCCGCTCCATTTTGGGGGGGAGACGCCCACCTTCTGTGTGGGTTCTTTGGCAGGAGCTGATTTGCCGGTTACCGGGCCGCCATATGGCGGCCGGGAAACTGCCACATTTATCTTTTACAGGCCCAGGTTTCTTATCTTGCGCCTCGATGCAGCGCAGGATCTCGGCGTCGGTGAGGTTGCGGCGGTGGCGCTTACAGGTTGATTGTTGGGTTTTCAGAGGTTTGCACCACGTGTGCACAAGCCGTGCAAACTTTATCTGCTAAATATCTTTGCAAAATATGGGAAGTTTGCAGGTTTGCATGAATTTCTGGGAGTAAGAAAGATATTTTTGTACGCCAAGTGCCACGCTAGCTTTTTTAATGTCCACCGCCCCTGGGACGAAGTGGGACGCGTCCCAGAATTCGGCAGCGTCCAAGACAAGCACTTGATATCATAAAAAAATCGCCTTGGGACACTTGGGACGCACTTGGCCTCAACAGAAGGAAACTTATAAAAAATTTCTCTTGACTTTTTCATGAACAAAGATGAGCTGAAAACCTGGCGGCGGCGGCATGGCCTCAGTCAGCGGCAGCTGGCGGCTTGGCTGGGGGTCACCCCCATGGCGGTGGCCTTCTGGGAATGGGGCAAACGGCGGATACCCCCCCTTCTGCCCCTGGCCCTGGAGGCCCTGGAACAGCGCTTCAAAAAGGAGAAAGCTTATGGGCCTGTTGATGGAATGCCCGGAGTGCAAACGGCGGAACAGCCCGAAAGAGAAGGTCTGTAAGAAGTGCGGCTTTGCCTTGGCCAAGTTTTCCGGGCGGGTATGGTGGATTGAATATTACGACCACGAGAAACGGCTGCGGCGGGAACGTATCGGCACCAGCAAGATGGCGGCGGAAGTCAGGCTGGTGGAAATCAGGAAGGCCATCGCCGAAGGCAGGTACATTCAGAAAAGCCCGGAGGTCCGCACCACTTTTAAAGAGCTGGCGGCCTGGTATCTGGACCTGCCGGAGGTGAAGGCCAAGCGCAGCTACGACCGGGACCGCCGGGTGGTGGCCAACCTGGTGTCCTTCTTTGGCACCCGGCTTCTCCGGGATATCACTCCCGCCCTGGTGGAGGCTTACCGGCAGAAACGGCTAAAGCAGCCTTCCGGCCGCACCGGTAAGAGCCGAGGGGACCTGACGGCCCCGGCCACCGTGAACCGGGAGATGGCCTGCCTGAAAACCCTGTTTAACAAGGCCATCAGAAGCGGCAAAGCGGAGCGCAATCCGGTCCAGGGGATCAAGCTGCTCAAGGAGAACAACGAACGGAATCGGGTGTTGTCCGCAGAGGAATTTGCCCGCCTGCCGGCCGCCTGTCCGGAGCACTTAAAGCCGGTAGTGAAACTGGCCTATTACACTGGCATGAGACAGGGGGAGATATTGAGCCTGACCTGGGGCCAGGTGGATTTGCAGGAGGGCTTCATTCGCCTGAGCCCCAGAGACACGAAGACCAACGAGGGCCGCCTTGTCCCTCTCCATGCCGAGCTTATGGCCATGTTCAAGGCCCTGCCTCGGGGCTTACCCGGGACTCCGGTCTTTACCTACCGGGGTAGCTCGGTGGGGGAAATGAAGCGCAGTTTTGCCACGGCCGTGAAAAAGGCGAACCTTGAGGATTTCACCTTTCACGACCTGAGACACACGGCCATCAACAACTGGCGGGTGGCGGGGCATGACTATTTCCGGATCATGGCGGCCACCGGGCACAAGACCCTGAGCGTTTTCAAGCGTTATAACACGGTGAGCAAGGAGGAGTTGCGGCTGCTGGCGGAGGGAAAGCAGGACAAATATTCACCTATATATTCACCGAGGGAAAATAGTGGGGATCCCTGCTGACCTAACTCCTTGATTTTATTGGCGCGCCCAGAGAGATTCGAACTCCCGACACACGGATTCGTAGTCCGTTGCTCTATCCAGCTGAGCTATGGGCGCGCACCCGCCATCCATCTGTTAATTTAATCAAAAATTCCCCCCAGGTCAACCCGAAAGCTGATTATCCGCCTTAGCGCGATGCATCGGCACCTCTACATGTCCTGCGGCCCCTCAGGTCAACCGGACAGCTGAGTTCCCCTTGGCCCGCCACCGCCAACTCCGGGCCCAGGAGGATGCCTCTCTCCTTCCCCACCGTCGGGCCGGGCGGCAGCGTTTGGAAACCCTGGCCGGCCGTGATACATTATCCGCCGAAAGAAGAAGACTTCACGGTGCCGGCGGGGCCAAACCGGCTTTTTTATCTTGACCCCGCCTGGCGGATCACCGAGGTGGGACGTGCGGGCGTTGCTGGCGTTGGAAGATGGTCTGGTGCTGGAGGGGCGGTCCTTCACCGGGCCGGGGGAGGCCAAGGGCGAGGTGGTGTTCAACACCGCCATGACCGGCTACCAGGAGGTGCTCACCGACCCCTCCTACCGCGGCCAGATCGTCACCATGACCTACCCCATGGTGGGGAACTACGGGGTCAACCCGGAGGATGTGGAATCTTCGGCCCTCCAGGTGGAGGGCTTCATCATCAAGGAATACCACCGCCATCCCTCCAACTGGCGGGCCACAGGCGACCTGGCCGGGTATCTGAGGACCGCCGGCAAGCTGGGAGTGGAGGGCCTGGACACCCGGGCCCTCACCAAACGCCTGCGCACCGTGGGGGCCATGCGGGGCATCCTCTCCACCGAGGACCTGGACCCCAAGCGCCTGGTGCGCCGGGTCAGGGAGGAAGTCCCGGAGATGAACGGCCTGGACCTGGTGCCCCTGGTCACCTGTGCGGCGCCGTATTGGTGGGAAGAGAATAGTGAGGGAGGGGGCCAGAGACCAGAGGCCCCTGCCCCCTCCCTCACACTCCCTCCCCCAACCCCATACAGGGGGGTGGGAGGGGAGTTTGAGGGGAGGGCGGGGGATGTGCCATCTCCCGGCTCTCCCCTCAAATCCACCATCCTCGCCGACCTCTGGCGGCAGCGGTCCGGCAGGAAGGTGGTGGTGTATGACTTCGGGGTGAAGTTCAACATCCTGCGGTGTCTCAAGTCCCGGGGCCTGGAGGTGCTGGTGGTGCCGGCCGCCACCCCGGCCGCCGAGGTGCTGGCCCTCAGGCCCGCCGGCATCGTCTTCAGCAACGGCCCCGGGGATCCGGCGGCGGTGACCTACGGGATAGAGAATGTCCGCCGCTGTCTGGGCAAGGTCCCCACCTTCGGCATCTGTCTGGGGCATCAGCTCATGGGACTGGCCTTGGGGGGCCGGACCTTCAAGCTCAAGTTCGGCCACCGGGGGGCCAACCAGCCGGTGAAGAACCGCGTCACCGGCCGGGTGGAGATCACCAGCCAGAACCATGGCTTTGCGGTGGATTTGGCGTCCATCTCCGATCCGGAGGTGGAGCTCACCCACATCAATTTAAACGACCACACCCTGGAGGGCCTGCGGCACAGAAAATGGGCGGCCTTGTCGGTGCAGTACCACCCCGAGGCCTCCCCCGGGCCCCATGACGCCAACTACCTGTTTGATGAGTTTGTCCGGCTGGTCATGAGGTCCTGATCCTCATGGACCGGCGGCTTCCGGCCCGGGGCCCCCACTCCGCAGAGGGTCATTCGGCTCCGGTTTTACGTGGACACGATCAACATTTCGATAACCAAAGGCTTTATGCCGACCAAACGTCTCCGATTAATGAAGACAGTTATTTCAGGACTGTTGTAACGTCCTTGCCGGATTACTGAAAAGAGAAATTTAACAGATTGGTAAAAGGAGCATTTCTGTTTTGGTTATATTGTCTAAACTCCGCATCGGCCTTATCCGTGTTGATTGATGGCCTTACGAAGCGGCCCGGGAAGGCCGGGTGCTGCAGGAAGCCGCGTCAGCAGGCCCGGCTTTTTCTCCGCAACGGAGGCGGACGGGGATTCCCCCGGATGAGGTCGTCCTCGCCTCTTGCTGATGAGAGATAAATCAGGGTGAGACCTTAAGGGATTGGGGGAAGGGGTCAGGGATCCATCGACCTTCGGCCCCCCAACATGGACCCGCCAGCGATTATCATGCCCAAGCGCACGGACCTCAGAAAGATCCTTATCATCGGCTCGGGGCCCATTATCATTTCCCAGGCCTGCGAGTTCGACTACTCCGGCACCCAGGCCTGCAAGGCCCTCCGGGAGGAGGGCTACGAGGTGGTGCTCATCAACTCCAACCCGGCCACCATCATGACCGACCCGGAGATGGCGGACCGGACCTACATCGAGCCCATCACCCCGGAGATGGTCACCAAAGTCATTGAGCGGGAGCGCCCGGACGCCCTCCTCCCCACTTTGGGGGGCCAGACTGGCCTCAATACCGCCATCGCGGTGGCGGACGCCGGCGTCCTGGAGCGCTTCGGGGTGGAGATGATCGGCGCCAATCCGGAGGTCATCCGGAAGGCCGAGGACCGGGAGCTCTTCCGGGACGCCATGCGGAAAATCGGCCTCCGGGTGCCACAAAGCGCCATCGTGCGTACCCTGACGGAGGCCCTGGCCGCCGCCCCGGAGCTGGGCTATCCCGTCATCGTGCGCCCCAGCTTTACCCTGGGGGGGACCGGGGGCGGGGTGGCCTACAATATCGAGGACCTGAGGCGCCTGGCGGCCGAGGGCCTGGAGGCCAGCATGATCGGCGAGGTCATGCTGGAGGAGTCGGTCCTGGGCTGGAAGGAATTCGAGCTGGAGGTGATGCGGGACGCCGCCGACAACGTGGTCATCATCTGCTCCATCGAGAACCTGGACCCCATGGGGGTGCACACCGGGGATTCCATCACCGTGGCCCCGGCCCAGACCCTCACCGACCGGGAATACCAGGCCATGCGGGACGCAGCCATCGCCATCATGCGGGAGATCGGGGTGGAGACGGGCGGCAGCAACGTCCAGTTCGCCATCAACCCCGCCAACGGCGAGATGGTGGTCATCGAGATGAACCCCCGGGTGTCCCGCTCCAGCGCTTTGGCCTCCAAGGCCACGGGCTTCCCCATCGCCAAGATTGCCGCCAAGCTGGCGGTGGGCTTCACCCTGGACGAGATCAGAAACGACATCACCAGGGAGACCTACGCCAGCTTCGAGCCCACCATCGATTACGTGGTGGTGAAGATCCCCCGCTTTGCCTTTGAGAAGTTCCCCGGGGCGGAAGACGTCCTCACCACCTCCATGAAGTCGGTGGGGGAGGTGATGGCCATCGGCCGCACCTTCAAGGAGGCGCTGCAGAAGGCCGTGCGCTCCCTGGAGACTGGCCGCTTCGGCCTGGGGGCGGACGGCGGGGACCTCCCGGACCTCCCCCCGGAGGAGCTGACAGCCCGGCTGATCACCCCCAACTCCCAGCGCCTGTTTTATCTCTGCCAGGTCTTCCGGGACGGCTGGAGTGTGGCGGAGGTCCACCGCCTCACCCGCATCGACCCCTGGTTTTTGCATCAGATCAAGGAGCTGGCGGAGTTCACCGCAGAGCTGGCCACCGTCGGCACCCTCCTCAGGCAGGGGCGGGCCCAGGAGCATGTGCCCCGGCTGCTGAGGCAGGCCAAGGAGTGGGGTTTTTCCGATAGGCAGCTGGCGCATCTCTGGGGCGGCACGGAGGAGCAGATCGCCGGGCTCCGGGCCGAGCTGGGGATCATGCCGGTGTACAAGCTGGTGGACACCTGCGCGGCGGAGTTTGAGGCCTACACCCCCTATTACTACTCCACCTATGATTGGGAGTGCGAGGCCCGGCCCACGGAGAGGCAGAAGGTGGCCATCCTGGGGGGTGGCCCCAACCGCATCGGCCAGGGGATCGAGTTCGACTACTGCTGCTGCCAGGCCTCCTTTGCCCTGCGGGAGCTGGGGGTGGAGTCCCTCATGGTCAACTCCAACCCCGAAACCGTGTCCACCGACTATGACACCTCGGACAAGCTCTTCTTTGAGCCCCTGACGAGGGAGGATGTGCTCCACATCGTGGCCCGGGAGAAGCCCCGGGGGGTGATTCTCCAGTTCGGCGGCCAAACCCCCCTCAACCTGGCCGTGCCCCTGGGGCAGGCCGGAGTGCCCATCCTCGGGACCCCGGCCGATGCCATCGACCGGGCCGAGGACCGGGAGCGCTTCAAGGAGCTTCTGGCCAAGCTGGGGCTGCGCCAGCCGCCCAACGGCACCGCCACCACGGTGCGCCAGGCCCTGGCCGTGGCCTACGACATCGGCTATCCGGTGCTGGTGCGGCCCTCCTACGTTTTGGGGGGCCGGGCCATGCAGGTGGTGTCCGACGACCAGGCCCTCATCAACTTCATGAACTGGGCGCTCCTGGCCTCCCCCGAGCACCCGGTGCTCATCGACAAGTTCCTGGAGGACGCCATCGAGGTGGATGTGGACGCCCTCAGCGACGGCAGCACCACCATCATCGGCGGCATCATGGAGCACATCGAGGAGGCCGGCATTCACTCCGGGGATTCGGCCTGCGTGCTGCCCCCCTATTCCCTCCGCCGGGAGCTCATCGAGGAGATCAAACGTCAGACCCGGGCCCTGGCGGCGGAGCTGGGGGTGGTGGGCCTGATGAACATCCAGTTCGCCGTCAAGGGGAACCATGTCTATGTGCTGGAGGTGAATCCCCGGGCCAGCCGCACCGTGCCCTTTGTCTCCAAGGCCACCGGCGTGCCCCTGGCCAGGCTGGCCACTCGGGTGATGCTGGGCCATTCACTCAAGGAGCTGGGCCTCACCCGGGAGGTGGAGCCCCCCTATTTTGCCGTCAAGGAGTCGGTCTTTCCCTTCCGGCGCTTCCCCGGGGTGGATCCGCTTCTGGGGCCGGAGATGCGCTCCACCGGCGAGGTCATGGGCCTGGACCCCGACTTCGGGCTGGCCTACGCCAAGGCGCAGCTGGCCGCCGGTCAGGTGCTGCCCCGCTCCGGGGGCGTACTGTTTTCCGTCAAGGACCCGGACAAACCCCACCTGGTGGAGGTGGCCCGGGGCTTTCAGGACCTGGGGTTCACGCTCATGGCCACCCGGGGGACCGCCGCCTGCCTGGCGGACCATGGCCTGAGGGTGACTCCGGTGCACAAGGTGCGGGAAGGCCGGCCTCACATCATCGACCGCATCAAGAGCCGGGAAGTGGCCCTGGTGGTGAACACCCCCCGGGGCCGCTACACGCCCTCGGACTCCTATTCCATCCGCCGGGCCGCCCTGGAGTACAATGTGCCCTACACCACCACCCTGGCTGCGGCCAAGGCCACTCTGGCAGCCATCCGGGCCTTGGCGGAAGGCAGGCTCACCGTGCGCAGCCTCCAGGAATACCTTGCCTGGCTGGGGGAGCTCCGCCAGTAGGCCGGGGAAGCGGCATAGAAAATTGGCCGCCAGCCCCCGAGGCGGGGAGGCGGGGCGGAGGGCGCTCCCAGGGGCGGGGAGGTGGGAGAGCCCGTGCAGCCCTCTTTGGCTCCCCGAGGGCATCCACCGGCGGGGAGGAAGACGGCCAGGCGTAATCTTTCCCGGGGTCCGGCCCCCGACTCCGGCGATGTGTGCCGCCTCAAGGGGGCACCGGTCCCATCCGCCCGTGCTCCCGGCTCTTACTGGTGCAGGTTGGCGTTGGCCCGGGCTTCCCTGGCCGGGAAGTAGGCGTTGGCGACGTACTGGGAGACCATGCGCTGGGTGTTGAAGAAGGAGCCGTTCAGGGCGATGGCGGAGCGGCGCACCTTGACATACGCCTCGGGCTTGCCGTAATACAGGGGCAGCACCAGGCGCTCCAGCTTGTCATACAGGGAGGCGGCCTCGGCGGCATAGTCCCCCTCCACCCCCACCTCATCGCCGATGGCCCAGCCGGTGACGTGCTCGATGTGGCCCTCCACCCACCAGCCGTCCAGGATGCTGAGGCTGGGGACGCCGTTCAAAGCCGCCTTCATGCCGCTGGTGCCGGAGGCCTCCTGGGGCCGCAAGGGGGTGTTGAGCCACAGGTCCACCCCGGCACAGAGCAATCTGGCCAGCTCCATGTCGTAGTTCTCCAGGTAGATCACCGGCACGCTGTCCCTGAGGGCCTGGGCCGCCTGGAAGACCCGCCGGATCATCTCCTTGCCCCCCTCGTCTTTGGGGTGGGCCTTGCCGCCGTAGAGCACCTGCAGCTTTCCCACCCGCCGGGCGATGTCCTTCAGGCGCTCCAGGTCGGCGAAGAGCAGGTCCGGCCGTTTGTAGGTGGTGGCCCGGCGGGCGAAGCCGATGGTCAGGGTCTGCTCGCTGAGGCGAAGGCCGGTGCGCCGCTCCACCTCAGCCAACAGCTCCTCCTTGGCCTGGGCGTGGGCCTGGGCGATCTCATGGAGGGAAATCCCCAGGGCATAGCGGAGGTAGAAGTTGTCCCGGCGCCATTCCGGGATGCGCCGGTCATAGAGGGCGGCGAAGGGGGGGGAGGTCCAGGTCACGGCGTGCACCCCGTTGGTGATGGCGTCCACCGGGTAGCCGGGAAACATGCCGGTGGAGATCTCCCCGTGGCGCATGGCCACCCCGTTGATGTAGCGGGCAAAGCGCAGGGCCAGGTAGGTCATGTTGAGATTGCCGTTGACGCAGCAGTGCGTCTTCAGCAGCAGATGGGCCCGTTTGGGCCCCAGCACCTGCTCCACCAGCTGCCAGGAAAACTGGTCATGGCCCGCCGGCACCGGGGTGTGGGTGGTGAAGACGCACTGGCGCCGCACCGCCTCCACCAGCTCTTCGGTGGCCTCCTCCTGCTGCACCTCCGCCAGCCGGGCTTCCAAAAGCGACAGGGTCAGAAGGGCGGAATGGCCCTCGTTCAGGTGAAAAATCAGCCGGTTCTCCGGGAAAAGCTCTTTTAAGAGCGCCATGCCGCCCATTCCCAGGACCACCTCCTGGCAGAGGCGATAATAGGCGTCGCCGCCGTAGAGATGGTCGGTGAGGCTCTGGTCATAGGGGGAATTCTCCGGCAGGGCGGTATCCAGAAGAAAGACCGGCACCCGGTGGCCGCCCAGCCCCTCGATCTGGTAAATCCAGGCCCGCACCAGCACCTGACGGCCCTCAATGGTGAGCTGGATGCGCTGCGGCAGGGGCTCGAGGGTGTCCTGGGGCTGCCAGCTGTCGGGATGCTCCCGCTGGTTGCCTGCCCCGTCCAGCTCCTGGCGGAAATAGCCCTGGCGGTGCACCAGGGTGACCCCCACCATGGGCACCCCCAGATCCGCCGCCGAGCGCAGGGTATCCCCCGCCAGGATCCCCAGACCGCCGGCATAGGTGGGGATGTGGGACTCCAGGCCGATCTCCATGGAGAAGTAGGCGATGAGCGGCAGCTTTTCCATCGTCACCCTCAGTGGTGGGGGGAGAGGGAGCCGGAGGCCGACGGCCCGCTGCCCTTCTCGCACCCCTGCAGGGAGGTTAAGAGGAATGCCTGGGGGAAGGCCACCTGCCGCCCTTCCCCCGGGCCCCCTGAAGACGTTGCGTCTTTTGTATCATAAAGCCAGAGCGGCTGCCGGATTTTTCCACCTGGCAGCCCCCTTGGGGTCCACAGAGGGTCCTTCCGCCCCCATAAAAAAAGCCCGGCCTGGGGGGCCGGACCCGGGAGGAGGCAGGCAGCGGCTGGTCAGGAGAGGCGGTACTTGTCGGCAAAGAGCAGGTATTCCCGCTCGCCGGTCCTCAGGACCTCCAGGGTCTTCACCCCTTTCTGGCCGTTTTTGGTGCTGAAGTGGATGACAAACTCCAACGAGAAGGTGGTGCCGCCCAGCACCGGACGGATCTCCACCTCGTCGATGTGATAGGCCTTGTCGTGGAAATAGCCCTCAAAGCCGGAGAGGTTGTAGAGGAGCTCGCCGTAGACGTAGTCCAGGTTGCCCTGGTCCCGGTGAGTGTAAGGACGGCGGGGCGCGGCCACGTCGCTCACCGGGAGCTCCGCCAGGTAGTCCTTGATCTCCCGGCAGTCCATGAAGGTGTGGCCGGACCAGATGTGGCCGGCGTGCCGGTATTTGTCCACAAAAGCCGCCTTCCGGGCGTCGTCCATGGGTGACCTCGCAGCATGAACCTCAGGGGCGATGGTGCGCCCGCGTTTTCTACCCTATCTGAAGGGCCTCGCCCCTGTCAAGGGGAATTCGTGAAATTTCTCCCAAGCCTCCCGGGGGATTTTTCAGGGGCGGGGCCGATCGTTGGGATTTCCCTTCCCTCCGGCATGCAGGGCGAGGTGGGCTCGGTCGTCCGGGAGAGGGGGGGATGCCGGTCGACCTCGGGGAGCCGGGGGGCCTGACCTCTGCGCTCGCCCTTGACCTTTGGGCCCCTGGGCGATTTTTGCGCCTTCCGCAGGATGGTTCCTGCCCTCCCTGCAGGCCCGCAAAGAGGCGCCCCGAAGGGGCCTCGCCGCGGTTGTCCGCGGTCGGGATCACACCTGGGGCTTCTCCGGGGTTTCCCCGCGGCAAGTGCCATGGACCCGGAGGGGCGGCGACCCCGGGAGGTTCCAAAATGGCCGGTAAACGTGTGTCGCGGTGCATCGGGTCGGTCCGGGCCGCCAGTCGTCGGAAGATCGTCTGCAATGCCGGGGCCGGGGGAACCCTGTCCGGGGTGTCGTGACGTCAGGGTGGGGGCGGTCCAGGGTGGCAGCCGGGCTCGGGGGGCTTGGGGCGGCAACCTGGCAAAGGGCGGCCGGCAGGGTGAGGATCCGGTTCCCCGGCGCCGCCCTTTTGCCCGGATCAACGGCCGCCTGCCCGTCGAATCGATGGCCCTCTTTGACCGGGAGGTCGGCAAATTCAGCTCGACCTGGGACCGTTACAGGCCGCAGGAACAGCTGAGAGACCAGGTTCAGGGACCCCGTGGCCTGAAGGTTGTGTCTGTCAAGGCGGGAAAAAGGGTCCGGGGGCGGCGGGTCCGGGGACCTGAGGACCGGGCGGTTGGTGAGGAGGCGGTGGCGGGGGGTCTCAAGGAGGACCCAGGCGGGCGCCGGCGTGGGAATCTCCACCTGGGCCAGGAGAAAGACCCGGGCCGTGGAATGCCAGGCCTCCGCCAGCCGGGCGTCGCTGAGAAAGAGCTCCGTCGCGTCCCCCCGCTGCCAGCCGTAGAGGAGGTCGCCGTCTGTGGCCCGATGCATCTCGGTCAGCCGGCCGGTGTAAAAGGTGACCCCGCCCAGGTCTTCATAGGTGCCGGCCACAATCAGCCGGGCGCCGTCCTCCCAGTGCTGCTCAATGAGGCGGGCCGCCTCCTTCTGGGAGCGGTCCCGGGAGACCAGGTGGATGCCCTGATCCAGGGCGTAGGCGGCGGGGAAGGCGGATACCACCCAGACCAGCACGGCCACCTCCGGCCGGCGCCGCCAGGCGGCCGCCACCCCCCCGAGCCCGGCCGCCAGCCAGGCGGCGGCGAAGGGCAGGGCCAGGCTTTCGGCCTCCCGGGCAAAGAAAAAGCCCTGCTCCGGGTGTTTGGTGAAATACTCCCGGTAATAGCCGTCCAGGGTCATCACCAGGGAGGTGATCTCCCCGGTGACATCGGGGTGGAAGAAGTACAGCCCCCCCACCAGGGCCCCCAGAATCCCCAGGAGGAGGGAGGGGAGGCCCAGGGCCAGGCGGCCGCCCTGCCGGGCCGCCAGGTCCAGCACATAACCGGCCAGCGCTACAGCCGCGGCGGGGTAGGCGGGGTGGCCGTAATACTCCAGGCGGCAGCGGGATAGGGTGAAGAACCCCAGGATCAGGCCGGCAAAGAGGAGGGGCAGGGCCCCAGGGCGCAAAGGCCGCCACAGGAGCCCGGGGAGGAGCAGGGACCAGGGGAAAAACCACAGCGCCGCGGCCGCCCAGAAGGCGGGAATGGACAGGCGCTCGTAATCCAGAGGCACCCGGAGGTTCAAAAAACGGTAGATGTGTTCATTCAAAAGATAATACGGCACAAAATCGGGATCATGCCAGGCCAGGGCCAGGTGCCAGGGGAGAAAGACGAGGGCCAGCAGCACCAGCCCCAATCCCGGGCGCAGCCGCCGCCAGGAGAAACTGCCCCGATACCACAGGGCGGCCGCCCCGGCGGTGGCCAGCGGGAACAAAAGGCCGATCAGCCCTTTGGTCAGCGCTGCCAAGGCGGCTCCCAGCCAAAAGAGGCAGGGGCCCCAGAAGCGGGAGCCCGGGCGGTTTTCCCCGGGAAAGAGGCGCACCAGCCCCAATAGGGAGAGGCTGAGGCAGAAGGTGAGGAGGGCGTCCAGGGAGACGAAGCGGCCCAGGTGGTAAGCCGCGGGGGTGGTGAGAAAGATGAGGGCGGCCAGCCAGGCCCCCTTCAGGCCCCACAAAGTCAATCCCAAAGAGAAGACCACCGCCACGGTGCCCACATAGGCCAGGGCGGCGGGAAAACGGGCGGCGAATTCATTCACCCCGAAGACCCGGTAGGCCCCCGCCGCAGCCCAATACATGAGAGGCGGTTTTTCGTAATACCGCACCCCGTTGAGGCGGGGCACCAGGTAGTCGCCCCGCCGGAGCATTTCCTGGGCGATGAGGGCCACCCGCACCTCGCCGGCGCTATACAGGGGCCGCCGGCCCAGCCCCGGGAAAGCCAGCGCCGCGGCCAGAAGCAGGCAGACCAGGAGGGCGGCGGCAGCGCGGATCACAGCGGGGAGGCCGGCTTCGGGGCCCGGGTCCGGCGGCGCCCAGGGCGGATGGCACAGAGGTGGCTAACCCCGAAGGCCGCGGCGTCAGAAATCTGGACGCCGTTCCCGGGAGGGGTCACAGGGCCTCCAGCACCCGGGGCCAGATCCGGCCGGCGGGCCCCGGCAGGAAGTAGTCCGTCACCGTGCGGCTGAGGAGGGTGGGCTCCAGGTTGTTTTCCAGGATCACGGCGCCCCTCTCCTTGGCCGTCAGCGGCAGGAAGGAGGCAGGGGCCACCTCTCCGGAGGTGCCGATGATGAGGAGCAGATCGCAGGTGGACACCAGCTCCTGGGCCGCCGCCTGGGCCGCCGCCGGAATGGGCTCCCCGAAAAAGACCACGTCCGGCTTGATGAGGCCGCCGCAGTGGCAGTAAAGGGGCAGGCGGGTGAAATCCAGGGCGGCCCGCTCCCAGCGCCCGCCGCAGTCCAGGCAGACAAACCGCAGGGCGTTGCCGTGATACTCCACCACGTTTCTGCTCCCGGCCGCCTGATGCAGGTTGTCCACATTCTGGGTGATGACGCCCATGAGTTTGCCTTGGGCCTCCAGCTCCGCCAGGGCCAGGTGGGCCGGGTTGGGCCGGGCGGCCAGGATGACCGCCTCCATCTCCTGCAGCATCACCCAGACCTTGGCGGGGTTCCGCCGGAAGGCCTGGATGGTGGCGAACTCCCGGGGGTCGAAGCGCTCCCAGAGGCCGCCTTTGCTGCGGAAATCCGGGATGCCGGATTCCACCGAGATGCCGGCGCCGGTGAGGGCCGCCATCCGACGGCTCTCCCGCAGGATGCGGGCCGCTTCCGGAGGGGTGATGACCTGCATGGACGATCCTTGTGAACTGAGATAAAGCCGCCCGCCTCACTCACGGCTGGAATGGCTCACACAGCCCGGGCCTTCGCCGCCCTTCCCCAGGGGCGTCAGTGCGGGCGGACCGGCTGCCCGGCCAGGGCCCGCTGCAGCTTGAGGCTCTTCCGGATATCCCGGACACCCAGCCCGATGAGGATGGCGGCAAAGACCACCCGGAGCGTGCCCTCAGAGAGCCCATGGGCCAGGGTGGCGCCGGCATAGGTTCCGGCGATGATGCCCACAATCAGCCCCGGGACGAGGGCGCCCGCCACGTTGCCCAGGCGCCAGTGGGTATAGGCGCCGGCGACTCCGGCGGGCACCATGGCCAGGAGCGAGGTGCCCTGGGCCAGGTGCTGACTGAAGCCCACCAGCAGCACCAGGGCCGGCACCATCAGCGACCCCCCGCCCACCCCCATGAGGCCGGCAAAGAACCCCGCCACCCCGCCGCTGGCCAGAAGAATGGCCACCCGGGTCCAGCCCGCGGCGCTGCCGGAATACAGGGCATAGTAGGGCTTGAGGGCCAACAGCAATGCCACCAGGATGAGGAAGGCCCCGAAAGCCCCCTTGAGTTGCCACTCCGGCAGGGAGTGGGCGAAAAGCGCCCCCACGGAGGCGCAGCCGATGGCCGTGGCGGCCAGCAGGAGCGCCGCGGCCGCCTCCACCGTGCCGTGGAGCCAGTAGGTGAGGGCACCGGTGAGCCCGGTGAAGACCAGGGCCGCCAGACTGGTGCCATGGGCCTGATGCTGGCTGAGGCCGTAAAACCGGGTCATCAGGGGGATCATGATGACGCCGCCCCCCAGGCCCACCAGGCCGCCGAAGGCGCCGGCCGCCACCCCGATGAGCAGACTCTTGCCTTTGATCACCTGCGCTGTTCCTTTGCACTTTTCGGGGAAAAGGCAGGAGGAAGAGGCGTTCCCCTTCCCCAGGCCCCCCGCCCGCCGCGGCAAGGGGAGGGGGGGAGCCGGCGCCGCAGGCCCCTCAGCCACCCACCCGCACCCGGGCGTCCAGGGTGAGGAGGCCCTTGGCTCCGGGGAAGACCCGGACCGGGTTGAGGTCCACCTCCTGGACCTGGGGGAACTGCACCATGAAGCAGCTCAGGGTGGCCACCGCCCGGCTGAGAAAGTCCAGGTCTGCGGGGGGGCGGCCCCGGACGCCGGAGATGATGCGGCCCATGCGGGTTTCCAGGATCATGGCCCGGGCCTCGGCGGGGTCGATGGGGGCCACCCGCAGAGCCAGATCCTCCAGCACCTCGGTCCAGATGCCCCCGGCGCCGAAGACCACCACCGGGCCGAAGTTGGGGTCCCGGCGGGCTCCCAGGATGACCTCCTCGCCGCCCTCCACCTGGGGCATGACCAGCACCTGCCAGGCCTCGTCCGGGGGCACGTGCTGCGCCGCCGCTTCCGCCAGCCGCTGAAACCCCCGGGTGACCTCCTCCGGGGAGTTCAGGTTCAGAAGGACGCCCCCGGCTTCCGTCTTGTGGACCAGGGAGGGGGCGGCCAGCTTCAGGCACACGGGGTAGCCCAGGTCACCGGCGGCCACCAGGGCTTCATAGCCGGTGGCGGCCACCTGCCAGCCGGCCACGGGGATCCCCAGGCTGGCGATCAGGTCCAGCGCCGCGGGCAGGGACAGGAAGCCCTCCGGCCCCGGTTCCGCCAGCGCCGCCACCACCCGCTCCCACTGGCAGCGGGGCACATACTCCTGGGGCGGCGCCGGCCGCCGGGCGAGGTAGCGGCTGTAAGCCAAGCCCCGGATGGCCTGGCCCGGGAAATGATAGACCGGGAAGCGCAGCTCCTCCCGGAGGTAGTCCTCCTCCTCCAGGGTGGCGCACACCGTGATGGCCAGCGGCTTGCCGGCGGCCTTGGCCTCCTCGATCATGGTGCGCACCATCCGCCGGGCATCCTCCCGCTCCGGATCATACACCGGGCCGTAATTTAACAGCACCGCGTCCACCTCCGGGTCCCGGCAGAGCTCCCGCATCACCTGGGAATAGACGGAAAAGTCAAAGATATCCCCCAGATCCACCGGGTTGGTGGTCTTGATGATCTTGGAGCGGGAGCTCTCATGGATGAAATCGGCCAGGTGCGGCCGCAAGGGGGGCAGGCGGAAGCCCCACTGGCGGCAGGCAAAGGCGGCGATGACCGCCTCCCCGCCGCTGCGGGACAGCACCACCACCCGGTCGCCCTTGACCGGGGGCTGGGACACCATCTTGGCGGCCACCACCACCTCGGCTTGGCTCTTCAGGCGCAGAATCCCCGCCTGGCGGCAGGCCGCCTCCACCACCCGCTCATCGGAGGCCAAGGAGGCGGTGTGGGACAGGGCGATGGCCTGGGTCTCCTCGCCCACGTTGGCAAGCTGCAGGAAGATGGGTTTGGCGGCCCCCCGGGCCACCTCCAGGAGGCGGCGGCCGTCGGTGAGGCCCTCCAGATACAGGTAGACGGCGTCGGTCCCGGGGTCGGAGAGGAAGTATTCCAGCACCTCGTTTTCCGCCACGTCCAGCTTGTTTCCCAGGCTGAGGAACTTGTTGACGCCCAGGCCCTCCCGGTCCAGCCAGGCCAGCATGTGCAGGCCCACGCCGCCGCTCTGGGAGATGACGGAGATGCGTCCCAGGCGGGGCGGGGTGAGCTGGGAGAAGGGCAGCGACAGCCCCACCTCCATGTTCAGGGTGCCGATGCCGTTGGGGCCCACCAGGCGGATGCCGAAGCGGCGGATGAGCTCCCGGATCTCATCCTCCAGGGCCCGGCCCTGCTCCCCCAACTCGGCGAAGCCGCCGGATTCCACCACCACATGGGTGATGCCCAACTGGCCGCAGTCTGCCACCACCTGGGGCACGAAGCGGGCCGGGGTGAGGATGACCGCCAGGTCCACCACTTCGGGCAGCTGGTGGATGTGGGTCAGGATGGGGATGCCGTGGATGGCGCCCCCCCGGGGGCCCACCGGGTAGATCTTCCCCCGGTAGCCGGCAGCCAACAGGTTGCCCACGATGCCCTTGGCCAGATTGGCGGGATTTTCCGACACCCCCACCACGGCCACGCTCCTGGGATAGAAGAATTTCTCCATCATCACTCCGGATATTCCTGATATAATGGCTTAGCTTACCGGGAGGCCCTGCCGCCCGCAACCATTGCCGGGTATTTTACCTGCAACGGACTTCCGGGGAAAGGGGAACCAGGGCCGGCCCTCAGGTAATCATAACCCGGGGAGTCCGGAAAAGGGCGGGCCCCCGGCTCCGGGGCGGGGCAATGCCGGCGGGCGGGCCGACGGCCCGGGGCAGGGGAGGGGAGGGTCCCCGGGGCATCTCAGGCGGGATGTCATGCCCTACGAACGGTGCAGTGAGGTCAACGAGGCCTTCTGGGAGGAGCTGGCGCAAGCGGACTCCCAGGAGCTCTGTCAGCGCAGCGGCGCCCGCTGCCTGCCCGAGGGCTATCTCCTCCCTTTTCTCAACCGGGAACTCACCCTCCTGCCCCGGGAGCGCCGCCTGCTGGACCCGGCCCGGCCCGGAGCTGACCCCGGGTTCCGCCTCTGTCTCACGGCATTGCTCTATCTTCTGAAGGTGGACCCCCTCGCCCTGGGGCCGCCGGTGAGCCCCCTGGAGCTGGCCGGGGGGGCCACCTTCTTTCGGGGCCAGCACGGGCTGCCCCACGCGGCGCTGGAAGCCCGCTTCGGCCAGGATCCGGAGGCGCTGCTGGCCGCCGGCCGCAGGCTGGGGGGCGAGGTCCGGAGAGCCGGTGACGCCGCTTTGGCCTTCCAGATCTTTCCGGGCCTGTGGGTGGAGGTGGTCCTGTGGCGGGGCGACGAGGAGTTTCCGCCCCAGGCCTCCTTTGCGGTGCCGGCCCACCTGGACCGTTTCTGGCACCTGGACGCGGTCTGGGGCCTCCTGAACCTGCTGGTGCAGGAACTTCTCCTCGCAGCCGCGGGCGACGCCTGAAAACCGCCTGTGGTTCGAAGGGGCGGGGACCCGGCAGGGTGGAAAAAGCTGCTGAGGGGGAGCAGGGATCGTGGTTCCTGCCTCTTCGCCGCACCCCTCCTGCCGTCTTTGGCCCAGGTTTGGGGGCGGGGTCAGGGGGGGCCTGCAAACCGGGCCCGGGCTCCTCTGAGAGGCCATTGCCACAACCATTCTCATTTCCGAGGAGAGGCGTCATGGAGAAGCGAGCAGGCCTCACCCTTGTCGTCCTGGCCCTGGCCGCGGCCCTCGGGCTGTGGCCGGCCCTGGCGCAGCAGCCCATGCGGCCGGCGGGTCATCTCACCTTCAAGATCACCTCGGTGGGCCTGGGGGTGGGCGCCAGCTGGGGCCGGGGCACCCTCACCTTCCGGGGCCGCAATTACCCACTGCGGGTGGAGGGCCTGGACCTGGCCAAGGTGGGGGTGACGGAGCTGGAGGCCACCGGCCGGGTCTTCAATATCAACCGGGCCGAGGAGATTTACGGCACCTACAACCAGGTGTCCGCCGGGGTGGCGGTGGTGGGGGGCATCAAAGGCATTGCCCTAAGGAACTCCCGAGGGGTGATCATCGACCTCACCGCCACCCAGCGGGGGCTGGGGGCCAACCTGGGCATCGGCACCCTGGAGATCAAACCCCGCTGAGGGAAGCTTTCCCTCTGCCTCAGGGGAGCGAAACCGCAGCGGCGCCCTGTCCCTGGGGCGCAGGAAAACCGGCCGGAAAGCGAGATGGCTGCTCCTCTCCTGGAAACCCGGAATCTGTGGCGCACCTTCCGGCTGGCCGGCCCCTGGGGCCGGGGCCCGGAGCTCACCGCGGTGGCCGGGGTGAACCTCGCCCTCACCGCAGGGGAGACCTTCGGCCTGGTGGGGGAGTCGGGCTGCGGCAAATCCACCCTGGCCCGCCTCATCCTGGCGCTCTTGCCGCCCACCCGGGGGGAGATCTATTTTGACGGCCAAAGTCTCCTCGCCCTGAACAAAGCCGGGCTCAAGGCGGTGCGCCGGCAGATGCAGATCATCTTCCAGGACCCCTACTCCTCCCTCAATCCCCGGATGACGGTGGCCCGCATCCTGGAAGAGCCGTATCTCATCCACGGGCTGGGGACCAGGGCCGAGCGCCGGGCCTGGGTGGCGGAACTTCTGGAGGAGGTGGGGCTGTCCCCGGAGCATGCCCAGCGGTATCCCCACGAGTTTTCCGGCGGCCAGCGCCAGAGGCTGGGGATCGCCCGGGCCCTGGCCCTGAAGCCCCGGCTGATGGTGGCCGATGAGCCGGTAAGCGCCCTGGACGTGTCCATCCAGGCGCAGATCCTCAACCTCCTCACAGAGCTCCAGGCCCGCTACGGCCTCACCTACCTCTTCATCTCCCATGACCTGAGCGTCATCTCCCAGATCTGTTCCCGGGTGGGGGTGATGTATCTGGGGCGGCTGGTGGAGGTGGCCACCCGGGGGGATCTGGCCCGGGGCTACCTGCACCCCTATACGCAGGCCCTGCTGCAGGCGGTGCCGCTGCCGGACCCGGACCTCCCGTATGCGCCCCCGGCCCTGCGGGGCGACCCGCCCTCGCCCCTGGCGGTGCCTGGGGGCTGCCCCTTCCATCCCCGCTGCCCGGAGGCCCGGCTGCCCCGGTGCCAGGTGGAGGTGCCGGAGCTCCGGGAGATCAGCCCCGGCCACCAGGTGGCCTGCCATTTCCGTGAGCCGGGGAAGCCATGACCAGCCGCTTCCGCCTGCCCCACCTGGAGCCCCCGCCCTGGCTCTACACCCTGCTCAGCCGGGGCTTTGTCATGCAGGACATCCACGGCCGCTTCGCCCTGGACCTGGCGGGTTTCCTCCCCCCGGGGGCCAGGCTTTTGGATGTGGGCACCGGCCCCGGCTTCCTCCTGAAGGCCTTGGCGCGGCTCCGCCCGGAGGTGCAGCTCACGGGGCTGGACCTGTCCTACAAGATGCTCTGGCACAGCCGTCGGGTGCTGGCCGGGGTGGAGGGCCGCCCCGGGTCCCGGCTGGTGCAGGCAAACGCCCAGGCGCTGCCCTTTCGCCCCCGCACCTTCGATGTGGTGGTGGCCACCTTCAGCCTGCACATCTGGCCCGACCCGGCCAAGGGGGTGGCGGAGTGCGCCCGGGTGCTCAAGCCCCGGGGCTGGGGCCTCATCTATGAGCTGCAGCGGGAGGCCACCCGCGCAGGGATCAAGGCCCTGGCCCGGCAGCTCGGCCTCCCCGCCTGGCTCCTCTATCCGGGATTCCGCCTCCTCAGCCTCCAGCATGCCCTGACGGCCGGGGAGCTGAAGGAAATTGCCGCTCAGGCCGGACTGATCCGGTCCCGGGTGCGGCCGGTGCACCAGGTGTTTTGGCGGCTGGAGTTTGAGGCCCCGGCCCTGCCCTGATATTCCCCCTCCGAAGGCAGGTCTGCCTGTTCTCCCCCTTCGGTCACGATCGCCCCAGATCCGCCAGCGCCCTCTGAGGGGCGGGCCCCCGGGGTCGCCGGCCTTTTCCCCTCCACCGGGCTCCACCTTTGGGGGCGCGGGCCCGGGAGAAGGCAGGGGCCCCTGCTCCCAGACCTGCTCTCCCGGGTGCGCCGGGGCCTGGCGCCGAAAAAAAAGGCCCCTCCCGGTGGAGGAGCCTAAAAATCTGGCTTCCTTACAGCTTAGCGGGGCAAGGCCCTCACCGGCAGCCGGAAGGGCGGCGCCACCTGCACGTCGTCGGCGTTGGCGGCCTTGGCCAGGACGTGGAAGAGCTGCGTGTTGTCGATGATGCGGGTGCCGGGATACCAGGAGCCCTCATAGTGCCTGAACAGCCGCTCGGCGTGGTGCCCCAGGGCGTAGAGGTTCACCAGTTCGTTGGTGTGCTCGCCGGTGGAATAGGTGACCTTGGTGGCCGGATTGAGGGGGGTGGTACCGGGGACAAAATTCTTCTGAATCTCAGCGGCCGCCGGCAACTCGCCCTTGCCCAGCTTCTGCCGGTTGCGCATGTAGCTGTTGCCGTGGTCGGAGGTGACGATGAGCAGGGTGTTCTTCCAGTCGATATCGTCGAAGGGGTTCTCCACGAATTCCACTGCGGCCTTCACGGCTTCGTTGAGGTCCCACATGGTGCCGATCATCCAGGGGAAGTTGTTGGCGTGATTGGCCCAATCGATATCCCCCTGCTCGATGATGACGAAGAAGCCGTCGGGGTCCCGTTTCAGCACCTCCAGGGCCGCCAGGGTGGCCGCCTTGAGGGTGGGGTTCTCGATGGTGGCCCGGTTCACCACCCCGGAGCCGTCATTGGTGGGCACTGGCGGCTCAAAGTTCCCCCCGGGGCCGCCGAAGAGGCCGAAGAGCTTCCTCCCCTGGCTGACAGCCTGGAAGGCCCCCGCCTGCAGGCTGGTGTTGCCGTCCTGGCCCGCCTGCCGCTCCACCACCACGTAGTCGGGATCGGCCTTCACCGCATTCAGGGTGGCAAAGGTGATGAACCGGCCCTCCCCGGAGGAAAGCTTGGCCCAATTGGGGTGGCCGCCGCCGATGACCACCTCGGGCTTCACCCGGGTGAGGATCTCCTCGGCGATGGCGTGGTAGTTGTTGCGGCTGACGTTGTGGCTGACATGCACCGCCGGGGTGGCGTGGCTGAAGGGCACGCTGGAGACCACCCCGATGGCGAAATCCCGCTTGCGGCGCAGTTTCTCGGCGATGGTCTCCAGGGCCCCGTCAGCCGGATCGCCCGGCAGCCAGGCGATGTTGCCGTCTTCGGTCTTATAGCCGGTGGCCCAGGCGGTACCGGCGGAGGCGGAGTCGGTGGCCGGGTAGCGGCCGTTGATCTTGGTCAGGAAGTAGGCATCGTCGATATCGGGATCATCCGGAAAGGGAGCGGCGCCGCCCCTGGCCGGGTCATACCCCAGGAGGGGATCGAAATTCCGCCGGTCATACGGGGGCTTGCCCGCCGCCTGGGCATAGAGGTTGTAGGTGGTGACATCCCAGGTGCTCACCTGGCACTGGTAGTCAAAATTGTGGAAGAAAAGATTCCGGTCGTCGCCGGTGAGGTAGCGGCTGGCGGCGATTTCATGCTCCAGCTGCATGCCGTCGGCGATAAACAGGATGATGTGCTTCACCGGCTGGGCGAAGGCCGCGCTCACCGCCAGCGCCGCCTGCAGCGCCAGGGCCAGCAGCACTGCCGCCCACTTCTGTCGTGCGTGCCTCAGCATCTTGCGTAATCCTCCTGTTCCCTTGGGATGGTGTCCCCAGGGTGCCAGGGGGATGTTAGGAGAGAATATAGCCGGAGTGAATTTTTTATCAAGGAGGGAAAGGGAGGTCAGGGGCCCGGGAGCCCGCCGGCCCCTGAGCCCCATGACATCCGGCAGGTTATTTCGTCACTTTGACAAAGATGGGGTTGGAATAGAACCACAGATCCCGCCAGGCCTCCTCGGCGCCGTCGATCCCCAGGTTGGCGGTCACCAGGTAATCCGGCAGGGGGTTGCCCTCGGCGTCGGTCTCAAAGGGGGTGTTGGGGGCCAGGTTGGTGCCCCGGAGGCGGAAATACATGTCCTTCTCCACGTGCACCATATGCTGGATGACGGTCCAGCCCTCCTTGTCCACCTGAAAGTCCGGCCGGGAGAAGGTGGCGATCACCCGGGCGGTCTCGTTGGTGGCCTTGGTGTAGTCCGGGCTGTCCGGGGAAATCTTCCCCGTAATCTCTCCGGCAATCAGGTCGATGTGGTCCACCAGGGGGATGTCGCCGTTGTTGTTGAATCCCGGGCTGCGGAACCTGATGGTGATCTTCACCGGGGTGCCTTTGCCCTTCTTTGTCACCTCCAGGGTCTCTCCCATGGTGGCCGCCCGGTTGGTGTACTGGGCCTTGAACTCCAGGGCGTCAATAAGGTCGCCGTGGACGAAGAAGCTGTTTCCGGACCGCAGGGCGTTGGCGATTTCGTTCAGGGAATACTCCCCGTCGCCGTCCTCATCCTTCACGAAGACCCAGGTCTTCTGGTATTCGCCGGGGTAGAAGTCATCCCCGCCCCTGGTGTAGTGCCGGTGGTAGTCGGAGCTGGCGAAATTGAACCAGCGCCGGCCCTCCCCCAGCAAGGCGTCCCACAGGCCGCCCACCTTGGCGGTGTAGTAGCCCACGCCGCCGTAAGTGCCCCCGAAATCATCGGGCTCACCGGGGAGGGGGGTGCCATTGGCGTCCTTGGCGTTGCCGAAGCCCCGGAATTCATTGACCTGGTGGCCCGGGGCCCCCTCAAAGCCGAAGCAGATGTCCGGGGCGGCGTTGTTGAAGTCCCGGAAGTGCTCCACGTTGTAGCCGCCGCCGGTGGCAGGGTTCCAGGCGCCCTTCCGCTCGATGTGGGCGAAGATGATCCAGGCATTGTCAATGAGGCCCTGGTTGTAGATCTTTTGCATCCAAACGCAGGCTGCCACCGCGTCTTTGTGGCGGTCAGGATAGCTTTTGCTGCTGGAGAGGACGGAAGTGGGCCCCTGGGAATAGTTGGTGCGGCCGTTTTGCTTGGTGAGAGGGCCGAACTTGGCCATGCGGGGGTCCAGCATGATGTCGCCGGTGAAATCCCGGTCGGCGGCGTCGAACTGGTACTCGAAGGCGCTGAGGGCGGTGCCGTCGGCATCCACCACGCCCACGCTGCAGTGCTCATGGCCGGGGGGGTTCCACTCCACCCCGGAGAAGATGCGCCGCTGGGGATACAGGCTCCGGGCCTCCAGGATATCCGGGAAGACAAAGTCCCGGAGGCTCTGCCAGCGCCACATGACGCGGTGGCCGCCGCTCAGCTCGTAGGCCCCCAGGATGGTCACGGGCGGGTTCAGGGTGTCCCAGAACAGGCCCTCGCCGTTGCGGTTGCGGCTGCCGCCGTGTTCCGAGTTGGCCCACCAGTCCAGGCCGTAGAAATTGTTTTTCTCCATGACGAAATCAAAGGAGGTGGAGCCATCGGTGTAAAAGGTGTGCTGGTGGAAGTCCCCGGCCAGCCACTTGCCGGCGGGCTTGGGCCCCAGCTGGGCGGCGGCGCCGCCGGCCACGGCCAGCGCCAGGACCGCGGCCAGGGTCCAGATCCCCAGCCGTTTCAGGATCTGTCTGCCAGACTTCATCCTCAACCTCCCCAAGTGTGGTGGGCCGCCTCCGCGGCCGGGCCCGGGGCCCCGCCTCTGAGACCCCGCACCTGCCCCCTTTCTAAGGGCGCTGCATTAGCCGATGGTCACCCCGTCTTTTTTTCTTGGTTAATTCGAGGAAGGCGGCCGGCTGGTTTTTACAGGGTGAGGATGAGGGGCAGGATCATGGGGCGGCGCTCCAGGGTCTTGAAGAAGAGCTTGCGCAGGGCCTTGCCCACCTGGGCCTGGATCTCCAGCCAGTCCTGGTTGGGCTCCTCCAGGCCCCGGAGGAGGATCTCCTGCATGACCCGGCGGGCCGAAGTGAGCAGGCGGGCATGCTCCTCCTCCAGGGCAAAGCCCCGGGTGATGAGGTCCGGCTCGGCAACCAGCCGGCGGAGTCTGGCGTCCACCGCGGCCACGGCGATGACCAGCCCGTCGCTGGCCAGATGGCGCCGGTCCCGGAGGACAATGCGGGAGACATCCCCCACCCCCTTGCCGTCCACGAAGACCCGACCGGTCTCCACCGGCTCCAGCAGCCGGGCCTCGCCGCCCGCAAAGCGGAGGCGACTGCCGTCCTCCATCACCAGCACCCGCTCCTCCGGCAGGCCCACGGCCCTGGCCAGTTGGGCGTGCCGCACCAAATGCCTGAGCTCCCCGTGGATGGGGATGAAGTAGCGGGGCCGGGTGAGGGTGAGCAAGAGCTTCAGCTCTTCCTGGGAGGCGTGCCCCGAGACGTGGATGGCGGCCACCCGCTCATAGACCACCTGGGCCCCCAGACGGTAGAGGTTGTTGATCACCGTGGAGATGGCCCGCTCATTGCCGGGAATGAATTTGGAGGACAGGATGACCAGGTCCCCTTTTTGGATGTGAATGTGCTTGTGGGCCTCGAGAGCCATGCGGGCCAGGGCGCTCAGGGGCTCCCCCTGGCTGCCGGTGGTGATGATGAGGGTCTCTTCCGGGGGGGTGTGGTCCAGCTCGCCGACGGTGAGCTCCAGGGCCGCCGGAACCCTGAGATACCCCAGTTCCTGGGCCAGGCGGGCGTTCACCACCATGGATTTGCCGCTGAAGAGCACCCGGCGGCCGCACTTGTGGGCGATGTCCACCAGCTGCTGCAGCCGGTGGATGTGGGAGGCGAAGACGGCCACGATGACCCGGCCCTCCGCCTCCCGGATCAGGTCCTCCAGGGTGAGGCCGATCTCCCGCTCGGAGAGGGTGTAGCCCGGCCGCTCGGCGTTGGTGGAATCGGACAGCAGGGCCAGCACCCCCTGCTCGCCCCAGTGGGCGAAGCGGTTCAGGTCCATGCGCCGGCCGGCTACGGGGGTGGAGTCGATCTTGAAGTCCCCGGAATGGACGATCACCCCCTGGGGGGTGGAGATGGCCAGCCCCACCCCGTCCACGATGGAGTGGGACACCCCGATGAACTCAAAGGTAAAGGGCCCCAGGCTGAGGGTCTCCCGGGGGCAGATCTCCCTCAGGTCCGCCCCGGCCAGCAACCCGTGCTCCCGGAGCTTCTCCCGCACCAGGGCCAGGGTGAAGGGGGTGCCGTACAGGGGCACGGCGAATTCCCTGAGGAAAAAGGGCACCGCGCCGATGTGGTCTTCGTGGCCGTGGGTGAGGATGACCCCGGCGATTTTCTCCCGGCGCTCCCTCAGATAACTGAAGTCCGGGATGACGATGTCGATTCCCAGGAGGGGGTCTTCCGGGAACATGAGGCCCAGATCCACCACCACCAGGGTGTCCGCCGTCTCCAGGGTGAGGCAGTTGAGGCCGATCTCCCCCACCCCCCCCAAAAAAGTCAGGTCCACCCAGTCAGTCGGTGAGGCTTCCTGCGACATGGGGATAGTCGGGGTTGAAGCGGGCGGCGATGGCCCGGCGCACCGCCTCCATGAGCTCTTCCTTGCGGCGGAAGGCTGTGGGGTCGATGGGCGGGCAGAAGATCACCTGGATGGGGTTGGGGCGGATAAAGAAGCTTCCGGGGGGCTGGATGCGCATAGTGCCGTTGATCACCGTGGGCACCACCGGCTTTCCCGCCCTCAGGGCCATGATGAAGACCCCCTTTTTGAATGGGAGAAGCTCCCGGGAGGTCCCCCGGGTGCCCTCCGGGAAGATGAGCATGGAGGCGCCGCCCTGCACCTTGGCGGTGGCCTCATTCAGGCTGCGGATGGCCTCCTGGCGCCGGCCCCGCTCGATGGCCACATAGCCCATGCGGGCCAGGGCCTGGCCGAAGAGGGGGATCTGAAAGAGGGAGGCCTTGGCGACGAAGAGGAACTGGAAGGGGATGGCGGCCAGCACGGCGTAGATGTCGAAGGCGCTGCGGTGGTTGGCCACAAAGACATAATTCCGGCCGGGCTGGAGATGCTCCAGGCCCTCCACCGTGAGGGGGCAGCGGGCCGTCTTCAGGAGAAAGATGGACCAGAACCGGGGGATGCGGTGGGCCAGCCGCCGGCTGGGGTCCAGATAGGTCAGGAAGATGGTGACGATGGAGAGGAAAAATCCCAGAAAGACCTGCCAGAAGTGGAACCAGAGGCTCAGGGCCCGATAGTAGCTGCGCCGCTCCTCCCGCATGGGTTATCATTACCTGGAAAATCCGGGGGCGTCAAGCGCCAGACAGGACCGCGGCGAACATCTTCCCGGTTCCCGTTGGCCATCTCCCGGCAGCAGCGAGGGAGGGAAAGGGGAGGGGAACCCCTGATGGCCATCCCCAAGATCACCCGGGCGGAGTTTGTGCTGAGCGTGCACCGGCCGGAGCAGCTTCCCGGCCCGTCGCTGCCGGAGGCGGCCTTCCTGGGCCGTTCCAATGTGGGCAAGTCCTCCCTCATCAACTGCCTCCTGGGCCGCAAGGGGCTGGTGCGGGTGAGCCGGCGGCCGGGCTGCACCCAGGCCCTCAACTTTTACCGGGTGAACGACACCTGGTATTTCGTGGACCTGCCGGGCTACGGCTACGCCCAGGTCTCCCGGGCGCAGCAGGCCCGCTGGGGGGAGCTGATCCTGGACTACTTTGAGACCCGGCGCAGCCTGAAGGCGGTGGTCTTTTTGCTGGATCCCCGGCGGCGGCCGGAGAGGGAGGAGATCTTTCTCTGGGAGAAACTCACCGGCTGGGGCCGCACCGTCATCCCGGTGCTCACCAAGGCCGACAAGCTCAAGGCCGGGGAACGGGCCCAGGCCGCCCGGGAGATCGCCCAGGCTTTGGGCCCCTTCGGAGTGACGGCGGCGGAGCTGGTGTGGTTTTCCGCCCTCACCCACGAAGGCCGGGACCGCCTCTGGGCCCGGCTGCTGGCGGCCCTCAAGGCTTGAAGCCGAAAGCGCGCCAGGCGCTCTGAGGCCCGGAAGCAAACCGGGTCGCCCGACGACAGTTTTTTGCCCCGGCCAAGGGCGAGCAGCCTTATAGGACCAGGTCCGCCTGGCAGGAGCCGGCCTTGGGCTCCAGACGGAAGACCCCCTCCGGCGTCAGGGTGGCCCGGATCCCCAGGGCGCCCAGGAAGGTGGTGAGGGGCCGGCCCAAAAGGAGCTCTGTGGCCGCCGGGGTGAGCTCCCACTCCCGGGTGAGCATCTCCCTGAGGTAATGGTCGAAGTGCAGGGCCTCGAAGAGGGGCTCGGCCGCGGCCTCATCCCCTTGGCCCAGGGCCGAAACGGCCCGGCGCACCTTCTCCCGGTCGCAGCGCTCCTGGTGGGCGGTGAGGAGCTCCCAGACCTCCGGGACGCCCCCGAAGAGATGGCTGCGGTTGAGAAAGTCCTCCGAGGCCGGGGGCGGCGGCTCCTGCCAGCACTGCTGGCGCCGACACTGGGCCGGGCGCTGCTCATAGATGCGGCAGCTCCGGGTGGCGGCCAGGTAAAACCAGCACTGCCGGGTGCCGGGAATCTCCCGGATCTTCAGGCGCTCCTCCCCCAGGAACACGGGTTTCTCCTCCCGAGAGAGGGCCTGCTCCCCCCGGGGGAGGGTGACGACCTCCTCCCAGCCCAGGACTTCCTGCTGCAAAAGGGGCAGGTCCTCCAGGAGCAGGGTGGGGCTGCCCTTCTCGCAGCACTCGCCGCAGCGCACGCAGACCTCCCGGGTCTCCGCCAGGACCCGGCCGCAGCTCTCCATGAGCTGGCGCCAGAACTGCCCCCGCGCCTCCGGTGGCATCTGGCGCCATTCCCGCACGGCCCGGGGGAAATCCGCCGCCTCTTCGATGCGCCGCCGGATCATCCGGAAGCGGCCGCTCTTTTTCCCGGCCCCCAGCTTTTCCTGCAGAAACTCTTCCCACAACGCCACCATCACCTCGGGCGGTCCCACGGCCAGGGATTCCCAGGGGTCGGTGCGGATCTTGCCGGTGAATTTCTT
>CALEAV010000031.1 GCA_937943575.1 uncultured bacterium
GGGGCCAGGCCGGCGGCCTGGAGCACGGGGCGCAGGGGGTGGGGGCCTGCGAGCCAGAGTTGGAGGGGGGCGTGGGTGGCCTTGGCCAGGGCGGCCAGGGCCGCGCCCACAAGACGGGGGTCAGGGGGCAGGAGGAGGTCCACGACCCGGGTGGCCTGGTCCACGCTGCGGGTGGCGAGATAGCCCACGAGCGCGCCGGTGAAGCGGCGCACCTGCCAGAGGCGGTAGGCCTGGCTCGGGTGGTCAAGGAAGCGCCATTTTAGGAAGGTGGCCGTGCGGCAGCTGGCGGTGGCTGGGCCGAGGGTGGCATCGAGGCGGGCGAGGGCGGGAAGGTCCTCGGGGTGAGCGGGCCGAAGGCGCAGCCGGGGCCAGAGCCTGGGCCTGGGGGTGCCGCTCCACAGGGCGGGCTGGGTGTGGCAGGCCTGGTAGCCCAGCAGGAGGGCGCCGAGGCGAAAATGCCGCACCCCGGGGAAGCCATACAGCCCAAGGACCCCGCGGGCGGTGGCCTGGGCAAAGTGGAGGCGGGCGGTGGCGGCAAAGAGCCCGCGCCGGCCCAGGAAGAGGGTACGAAACTCGGGGTGGGAGGCCGAGTCCATGGCGAGCTCCAGGAGGGCGGGGGCACCTTCCAGGCGCACGGGCATGGGCACGGTGGGAAAGGCCACGGCGATGCGGCCATCGGGGGCCTGGGCCACGGTGGTGTGGTTTCCCCAGGGGCCGGCGTATTTCCAGGCCCAAAGCTGCGGGTCTGGGGCGCGGCCAAAGGCGGCTTGCCACAGGGCAAGGAGCCCGGGGGTGTCTTCGGGGGTGGCTTGGCGCAGGAGGAAGGGGCCCTGGGGGGTGGTAAGGGTCATGTCCATAGGGGCTGGCGGCTCCACACCAGGGTTTCGGTGAGGGGGCGGCCGTAGCCGCGGGCCGCAAGCCAGGCCTGGGCGGCCGCGGCCTGGTCCTCCGGGCCCTGGCCAGCGAGCCCCTGGCGCAGCGGGGCAAAGGCCGTCGGGCACAGGCGCGCGCAGGCCGCGGTCAGGGCCGCGGGGTCCTCGGGCCTGGGCGTGCCGTCTTCCGTGAGGGTGTGGGGGCTAAAGCCCTGGGCCACGAGGTCGGCCACCAGCCCTTGGGGGGAAAACCCGGCCTCGAGCATGGCCAGGGGCGAGAACTCGGCCACGATGAGGACCCGGGGCGAGGCCGCCACGGTGGCGGCAAGCCCGGCCAGGGCCGCGGGCTCATAGCCCTCCACGTCGAGCTTGATGAGGTCGAGGGGGGCCAGGCCAAGGGCGTCGCCGGGCAAAACCTCCACGTCCACGGCGTCGGTGCTGCAGACCACCGAGGGATAGAGGCGGTGCATGCCGCAGCTTGGCGCCAGGTAGAGGCGCATGCGGCCGGGGGCGGCCCCCAGGGCCGCGGGCACCAGGCGCACCAGGCCGGCGGCGATCTCCGGGGCGAGGTTGGCGGCCAAGAGTTCCTGGTTCTGGGGGTCGGGCTCCACGGCAACGACCAGGCCCGTGGGCCCGACGAGTTGGGCCAGGCGCAGGGTGTGGTAGCCCATATTGGCCCCCACATCGAGGACGCGCATCCCGGGCTGCAGCACCCGGGCAAAGAAGGCGGTCTCGGCAGGCTCGAAGACCCCGTCGCTGGCGAAAAGCCCGAGGCTATCGGCCGGGTCCACGACAAAGGGCCGGCCATGGACCAGGAGGTGGCCGGTGCGCCAATCGTGGGGCAGGCGCACCAGGCCGGGCTCGGGGGCTGGGTCTTCCAGGGTGAGGGTGGCGACACCGATGGCCTGGTCATAGAGGTGGATGGCCTGCTCGCAGGCCAGATAGACGCTCACCCGGTACTCGCCCTTGCGCAGGGCCAAGGCCGGAAAGCGCACCACCGCCACCCCGTGGCCGCGTTCGTGGCGCTGCACCGCCATGCCATCGCTCTTGGTGACCGCGCTCGCCGCGGCCACCACCGTGCCGTAGTCCAGGACCACGCCCACCGTGGGCAGGGGCAGGGCCGGGTCCAAGGTAAAGCGGACCGTCACGGTGAGCTCGCTCTCCTGGCAGCGGCCGGTGAGGCGCTGACCGCAGGTGCCATCCAGGGCCACGGTGACCGCGGTGATGCGGCCGCTGCCCGGCGGTGGGGGGGGGATTTGCGGCGGTGCGGCGGCCTGGGGCTGGGGGGCGGCGCTGAGGTGGGCAAGGTATTGGCTATAGGCGGCCACGACCTCCCCTGGGGGGCCAAGCTGCTGGATGCGGCCGCCATGGAGCCACAGGGCGCGGGTGCAAAAGGCCTCGATCTGGTAGAGGGCGTGGGAGCACAAGAGGATCGTCACCCCCCGCTCCTTGAGGGCGAGGATGCGGTCAAAGCTCTTGCGGGCAAAGGCGCCGTCGCCCACGGCCAGGGCCTCGTCGATGACGAGGATGTCCGGGTCCACGCTGGTGGCCACGGCAAAGGCCAGGCGCACGAACATGCCGCTGGAATAGGTCTTCACCGGCTGGTCGAGAAAGGGGCCGATGTCGGCAAACGCGACGATCTCGGCAAAACGGGCCTCGATCTCTTCGCGCGAGAGCCCGAGGACCGCGGCGCTGAGGTAGACGTTCTCCCGGCCGGTGAACTCGGGGTTGAAGCCGGCGCCGAGCTCGAGCAGGGCGGCGAGTCGGCCATGGACCTGTACCGTGCCGGTCGTGGGGGCGAGGGTGCCGCAGATGATCTGGAGCAAGGTGGACTTGCCGGCCCCGTTTTGGCCGACAATGCCAAGGACCTCGCCGGTGCCAAGGCAGAAGTTGATGTCCGTGAGGGCGTGGAACTCGGTAAAGAGGCGGGTGCCTGGCCGCAGGCGGCCCAGGGCCATCTGGAGGAGGCGATCCCCGGGCCGGCGGTAGAGGTGGTAGGTCTTCCCCAGGCCATGGACGAGGACGCGCACGTTAGAGGACATCGGCAAATCCCCGGCGGGTGGTGTGGAACCAGGCAAGTCCCCCGGCTGCCCCGGCCAGGGCCACGAGGAAGTACAGGCCAAGGGCCTCCCAGGCCGGCGGCTCGCCGGCGAGGAGTACGGCGCGTACCGCCTCCACGGGCACGGTGAGGGGGTTGGCCAAAAGGAGGTGGCGCCAGGGCAGGGGCACGCGCTCCAGGGGGTAGAGGACCGGGCTGAGGAAGAGGGCGGCGGTGAGGACCATGCCCATGAGGTGGCCGATATCGCGCACATAGACGCCGAGGGCGGCCAAAAACCACGACAACCCCAAAAGGAGGACGGCCAGCGGCGCCAGGACCACCGGCAGCCAGAGGGCCGTGGCCGGCAGGCCAGCGGTCATGGCGAGGGCGGTGAGGAGCAGGCCGAGGTTGACCCCGGCCTGGACAAGGGCGGCGCCCACCGGGACCGCAGGGAGGATCTCCAGGGGGAAGACGACCTTGGTGACCAAGCTCGGCTGGCTTACGATGGTCAAGGGGGCGCGGGAGAGGACATCGGCCACGAGCTGGAAGACGATAAGGCCAGCAAAGAGGACGAGGGCGAAGGGGGCGCGCGTCTCGTGGGGTGATCCCCAACGGGCGGCGTAGACGACGCCGAAGACAAAGCCATAGACCCCCAAAAGGAGCAGGGGTTGGAGCAGGCTCCAGGCCGCACCGAGGAGCGAGCCGCGGTAGCGGGCCGCGAGGTCGCGGCGCACGAGGCTGGCAAGGAGATAGCGGTGACGCCACAGGAGGGTGATGGAGGTCATGGCTGGGGGGCGTGGTGGGCGAGGGCCGCGCGGGTGGCGTCGCGCACCGGGAGATAGGCGGCATCGAGCCGGGCTTGGCGGCGCAGCCGCTCGGCAGGGTCGGCCGGGGTGCGGTAAAGGGAGGTGACCTTGGGGACGTAGCAGAAGCGCTCGCCCTGGGCGTAGCGCTGCCAGAGGTTCCAGTCTTCGAGGACCTCGAGGCTGGGGTCAAAGCCGCCGCGGGTCTCCCAGAGGCGGCGGGCAAAGAGCAGGGCCTGGATGGGGATATAGTTGTGGTGGGCGAGGACCTCGGGGTCAAAGGGTTGGAGATGGCCGGGGTGGAGGATGGGCTCTTCTTCGTGGAGGGAGCCGTCGGGCCGCAGGGTCGTGGGGATCTCGAGGGCCAGGCTATAGGCCGCGGCCGCCTGCGGGTCGTCGTGCAGGGCACGCACGAGGGTCTCGAGGTGGTCGGCGTAGAGGAGGTCGTCGTCGTCCAGAAAGAGGAAAAACGCGCCCTGGGCCTCGGCCAGGCCGCGGTTGCCGGCCTCGGCTCGGCCGACCTTGGGCAGGGGGAGGTAGCGCACCGCGTGGGGGGTGTGGCGGGCTATCTGGTCCACGACCTCCCGTTGGCTGCTGCCGCCGTCTTCCACCACGATCCACTCGAGGTGGGGGTAGGTTTGGCGCAGGGCGCTCATGCCGGCTTGCCAGAGGAAGAAGGCCCGGCCCGCCATGGTGCGGGTGATGACGCTCACCAGGGGCAGCGCCCCGGTCAGGGGCTTGGCCGGGAGGAAGGCGCCGTGGCGGGCGAGCTCGTAGTCCATGCCGCGGAAGGGCGCGATGGGCGGCAGGCGGTGGCGCCAGCGCTCGCGCACGAGCCCGGGCAGGTGGGGGACAAGGTGGCGGGCGAAGTAGCGGCTCAGCTCGCGCCTGGCCTTGGGGAAGGGCCCGCCGCGCCCGAGGGCTGCGGCCACCCCAAGTAGGGCCATCACCATATCCTGCCTCTGGCCGTAGCGCAGCCGCAGGAAGAGGTTGGCGGTGCGGCTGCCGAGGTATTGGCTGGGTTTGACCTCGCCGGGGGTGGCGTAGGCGTGGTGGGTGATCGTGGCCGGCGGCAGATAGCGCAGGGTCCAGCCCCTGGCCCGGAGGCGAAAGGAGAGCTCCACGTCCTCGCCATAGAGGAAGATGCGCTCGTCATAGCCGCCGACAGCCGCAACCGCCGCGCGGCGCAGAAGGACACAGGCGTGGGAGTTCCAGGTCGTCTCCCAGGTGACCGGGTGGTAGTGCTTGGGGTGTTCGTAGGGCATCTGGCGCAGCTCCCAGGCCGCGGTGGCAGGGTCATCGGCCAGGGCATAGGCCATGGCCGTCGTCAGGCTCGCCGGGTGGAACTCCACGTCGGGATTGACGACCAGGACCCAGGGGGCGTTGCCCTGGGCCATGGCCTGGTTGTGGCCGGCGCCAAAGCCGCGGTTGGCGCTCTGCAGAAGGTGCACCCCGGCCAAACGGTCCCCGTGGTCCTGGGCAAAGGCCTGGAGAACGGCCCAGGTGCTGTCCGTGGAGCCGTTATCCACGACGAGGAGGTGGATGCGTGCCAGGGGATAGTCCTGGGCAAGAAGAGAGGCGAAGAATCCGGGCAGCCAGCGGGCGCTGTTGGAGGTCACGAGGCTTAGGTCGAGGAGCGGGGGCTCGGCGGGCAGGGGCGGGGCAAGGCGTCCCTCCCAGCCCCCGGCTTCCCAGAGCTGGCGGCAGGCCTCCCGTTGGGCCTGGGCAATGTGGGGGTTGGCTGGCGAGTTGAGGGCACGCACGAGCCGTTGCTGGAGGCAGTAGAGCCCTGTCTTGAGAGGCGTGCGCCAGGCGAGGGGCAGGGCATGGCCAAGGTGGCGGGCAAGGGCCACGGCCAGGGAGGTAAAGGCGCGCTCGCCGCGCCACCAGGCCGCGGCCGCACGCAGGGGGGCGGTGAGGCGCCAGGAGCGGGAGGCGAGGATGGCGGCACGTTCGGCCTCGCTGCGGGCAAGGGCCGCCTCGCGCTCGGCAAGGAGCGCGGTGGTCTGGGCGAGGGCCGCCTCGCGCTCGGCGAGGAGCGCGGTGGTCTGGGCGAGCGTGGCCTCGCGCTCGGCGAGGGTGGCGGTGGCGGTGGCGAGCTGCTTTTCTGCGGCCCACAGGTGGAGGGTATGGGCGGATTCGTCCCTGAGGATGCGGGGGAGGGCGGAGGGCTTAAGGAGGCAAAAGGCCTCGGCGGCCTTGACGTGGCGGGGCAGGGAGTAGGTGCGGTAGCGGTTGAGGGCGAGGATGTGGCGGAAAAAGGCCTGGCGCTCCAGTTGGGAGGCAAAGCAGGCCATGGCCTGGGCCTTGCGGGCTTGCCAGGGGGTGATGTCCACCAGGAGGTTGGCCGCAGCCAGGGGGAGGCCCACTTCGTAGAGCACGAGGCGGATGGGGCGGTTTGCGGCCAGTACGGCCTGGGCTGCGGCTTGGGCGCAGGCGCGGTGGTCGCGGTGGGCCTCCCACAGGGACGGGGCCAGGAGGGTGTCGGCCTCCACGCTTGCCACCCAGGCCTGGATGCGCTCGGCCAGGTCCGGGACCTCGAGGAGGGCGCCGTCGTCGAGCCCCCAGAACTCGGGCGCGCCATAGCCAAGGACCCGGGCGGCGCAGCGGGATTCCTCGCGGCGCGAGTCGTGCGCTCCGTGGTCTTGCCACCGCTGGCCGTCGGTGAGGATGGCCACATCCACCGGGATGCCGGCATCCACGAGGCCGGCGATGGCCCCGCCACAGCCAAAGACTTCGTCGTCCGGGTGCGGGGCGAGGATGGCGATGCGTCGGCCGGGGAGACGGTGGTGGGCGGTCGTCGGGAGAAGAAAGGTTTCCATGAGCATAGGTGGAGCGCCACTAGCCACAATGGACCGGCGTGTCCACCGCGAAGCTGGGCACCACGGCGCGCCGTGGTGCCCAGGGGAAGATTAGAAGAAGAAGGACGGGTCGAGGGCCAGGGGCTGTCCGAGGATGGGGGCGGTGTCGGCAAAGTTCTCGGCGGCAAAGGCAAGGACTTCTGGGGCCGTATCGATCCCGGAGCCCGCGAGCTCGTTCAGGACATTGGCGAGGACCGACGCCGTGGCCACCGTCCCGGTGACGACCTGGTAGAGGTAGCTGACGACCTCGTTGAGGCTGGCCGTGGGGGCATAGGTTTGGAGGAACGCGGCGGCGAGGCCTGTGAAGTCGGGCGTGCTTTGGGCGTTCTTGACCCATTGGGAGAGCGTCTGGGTGCTTGGGGCCTGGCCAAAGGCGAGCTGATAGAGGCTATAGGCCTGCCAGGTCTTGCCGCCCTTCATGGTGTCCAGGGCATAGGCCGCGTCAGAGAAGAGGACGAGGTCGACACTGGTGAGAGAATACTGGCCGTAGGGGGTGAACAGGCTCAGGGAGTTGGTCCCCGCGAGGGGGTTGTAGGCCGAGTAGGCGACATCTTGGAGGGAGGCGAGGGAGAAGTCGAAGACGGTCTTGATGTAGTCGTCCGCCCCGCCCACCACGGTCTTGTTGCCTGGGGTGGCGCTGCTGAAGACAAAGCTCCCGAACCAATTGGGGGCATTGAGCTCATAGACCACATCGCCGGCGGCCCCGGTGACTTGGGTGGTGTTTTTGACGTCGATGACCTGGGCCAGGCCTGCCCCGGTATAGCCCACCCCCTGGACGTTGGCGACAAACAGGCCCGAGTCGTAGGCATGGTCGCCGGTGTCGGCCACGCCGATCTTGAAGCTGTTGGTGCCGAGGTTCACCGGGACGATGATGGTGAGGAGCTGGGAGACCCCATCGTACTCGATGGGCAGGACGTTGGTGGTATTGTCGATGAAGTTGCCAAGGTCGAGGTTTTTCTGGATGACACTGAGCGGCTGGTCGGGCTGGCCATTGAACAGGGCGTAGTTGGCGCCGTTGGCAATGACCGCCGCGATGTCCACATAGGAGGAGTTCACCCATTCTGGGTACTCGTCCGAGCCGAAGACCAGGTCGATGCGCACGGCTTTGACGTTGGGGTCGATGACGTCGAGGGAGAAGGTGAGCATGGAGGTGTCCGTGATAGTCCCGGCCCCGCTGAAGGCTGCGGTGGCTACGGCTTGGAGCTCCGGGTCTGGGGTATATGCACTGTCGGAGATAAAGCTTACGGTGTAGGAGGATTGGGTGTTGGAGAGCGGCGGGGTACCGTCGCCGGAGGTCAGGAGGATACCGGCGCCGATGCCCAAGGGGAGCGAGCCGTTGTAGAACGAGACCGAGGTCTTGGAGGTGGAGGCACCGGAGGCATAATCGGAGGTGGTGCCGGTGCCGTAGCCGAGGTTGACACTGCCGGGGACAATGGTCACCCCCGTGCCGGGCACGAGGATGGCCTCGAGGAGTTGGTGGGAGGTGTGGACTGTGGGGTCGTAGGGAGTGAAGGCCATGGCGGTACTCCTGGTTGAGGTGCGGGATAAATTTTGTATCTCCCAAGCGCAGAGTTCGGTCAAGGGAAGAGAGCGATGTTTTTTCGGTGTGGTGTGCTGGAGTGGGGGGATTGCGGCATGATCTTTCTGACGTTGGGTGTCAAAAGCCTCGCTATATTCGGCAATGGAATTGAGTTCAGCAAAACGGCACCTTTTGCCTTGGGAAGGGAGACGGCGTGAGCTCTCGAGACAATAACTTCGATTTTCTTCGGCTTGTGGGGGCGGTACTCGTGTTGGTGAGCCATCAGTTTGCCCTCCACGGGGACCCGGAGCCGGTCGTCGGCCGTTTGACGACCCTGGGCGGGCTCGGGGTGGCGATGTTTTTTTCCATGAGCGGCTATCTCATCACCTTGAGTTGGCAGCGCGATCCCCATTGGGGGCGGTTTGCCCTGCGTCGTTGCCTGCGCATCCTCCCGGGGTTGGTCGTCGTGGTGGCCCTGTGCGTGCTGGTGCTTGGTCCCATGGTGACCTCGCTGGCCGTGGAGGAGTATCTGCGCGCCCCGGAGGTGCGGGCCTATTGGCGCAATATCGTGCTCTATCCGGTGTACGCCTTGCCGGGCGTGTTCACGTCCAATCCCTATCCCCATGCCGTCAACGGGTCGTTGTGGACCTTGCCTTTTGAGTTTTTGCTCTATTTTGCCATCGTGCCCGTTCTTTGCCTCAAGACGATCCGCCTGTATCCCTGGCTGCTGCTGGTTGCGGCCCTTGGCCTGACGGCGGTGGGGCGGTGGTTTTTCAGTGCCGCTCCGCCCGTCGTGGTCTATGGGTCGGACCTGCGCTACCTGGGTATCCTGGCCCCGTATTTTTTGATGGGCAGTGCCTGGGCCCTTTGGGGGGGCAGCACGAGGCTATCCCTGCCGGTGGCGGTGGCGGCGGTGGGCGGCCTGGTGGTGTTCCATGGGGTGCTGGAGGGCATGGCGCTGCAGCTGGTGGCGGCGATCGTGATCCCGTATGCGACCCTCAGCGTGGGGGTGCGGTCTTGGCCTGGGGTGCGGCGGGCGGCGCGCTGGGGCGATATTTCCTATGGGATGTATATCTATGCCTTCCCCATGCAGCAGACGAGCATTTGGCTCCTTGGCGAGGGGGCCACGTTTGGAAGTCGTTTGCTCCTTGCCAGCGGGCTTACCCTCGGCTGTGCCTTGTTTTCGTGGCATTGGGTGGAGCGGCCGTTTCTCGCCTTCAAGCCCTCGGTCTCTGCGGTACGCCGTCAGGTGCTGGATGCGCCTTCCTGAGCGGTGCCGCTCCCTCTTGAACGGGCCGAAAACGATGGTGGCAAGACGCCGCAAGAAAGCCCCATCTTCGAGCCCCTGGCCGCAGTTTCGGTCCGCAATTTCAAATCCAGGAAGACTGCCCACTCGTAGTGCCGTTGCGCCCGTGCCGCACCGATTTGGCGAGGCGCAGAGCGGCGCTTTCCCATCGTTCAGGATACGGCCACCCCGCGAGGCCGTTCTGGAAGAAGTAGCGTGAAGAAGTAGCGAGAAAGACACGGCATCGCTGCCTGGCGAGCTTCACGGTGGCGCGGCACGGGCCAAAGGCACGAACCGAGAGGCGCACGCTCCGACCACCGCCCGCATTTGCGTGGGCGGCATTGCTGCCCACGCAGGGGAGACCCCCGCGAGGGGGCGAGGGCCCTTTCCTGCTGCGGGGTGCAGCCCCACTGCGTTAGCAGGCGGTTTCTGTGTCCAGGAGGGCCTTGGGGGTGCAGGCTAGGATGTAGAGGTCCAACCACACGGACCAATTGCGGACATAGTAGGTGTCCAGGGCCACGCGCTGGGCGTAGCTCGTGCTTGACCGGCCGGAGATCTGCCACAGGCCGGTGAGTCCGGGCCGCACCCGTTGGTAGAGGTGGAAGCCTTTTTCCGTGTATTTTGGGATTTCTTCTCGGACAATGGGGCGTGGTCCTACGAGGGCCAGGTCTCCGGTGAGGACGTTCCACAGTTGGGGGAGTTCGTCGAGGCTTAGGCGGCGCAGCCATCGGCCTATGCGGGTGACACGGGGGTCATGGCGCAGTTTGTGGCATTGGTCCCACTCCTGGCGCAGGGCGGGGTCTGTGGCGAGGGCTTCTTGGAGGATGCGTTCGGAGTCGTGGTACATGGTGCGGAATTTCCAGATAAAGATCTCTTGGCCGGCGTAGCCAAGGCGGCGGTGGCAAAAGAAGATCGGTCCCGGGGAGTCGAGACGGATAATGAAGGCAATGATGGCAACAAGGGGGAAGGCGAGGGGCAGCAGGAGGAGGGTGATGGTGATATCGAGGAGGCGTTTGATGTGCTGCCGCTGCGGGTCAAGGAGCTTCATGCGCACGTCGATGAGCAGGGTGCCCTGGAGGTCGGCAGTGTCCGTCCACAGGGAGGGGATCGTTCCTAGGCCTGGGTCCACGAGGACGCGGACGTAAGCCGCCAACGGACCGTCGAGCATGGATTGGATGGCCGTGTCGTGCTGGCCGCGGGTGACAATGGCCACGGTCTTGTGGGGCGGGGGCAGGGTGCCGCGGATTAGGCGGCCTTCGAAGTCAAGGAGGGCCACCGGGGTAAGACCCAGTTCCGGGTGGTCCATGAGTTCCTGCTCCAGGGGGGTCGTTTTTTGGAGGTCGCCGACAAGGACGGCCGCTTGCCCCCAGCGGCCCGAGCGAAGGGCGAGGCTGCGGATCAGCCAGCGGCCCACGGGCACGGTGGCGAGGCTGCCCCCCCAGGCACCGAGAATGATGGCCCGGGAGTAGAGTTCTCCTTGTTTGGCAAGAAAGGTGAGCACCACGAGGAGGGCGAACCCCAAGGTGATGCCTTGGCAGAGGCGCTTGAGGGTATCGGGCGGGGCGAGGAGCGTGCCGGGGTAGAGTCCTCGGGCAGCGAGTAAGGCTGGGATGAGGAGGACAAACCAGGTCATTTCGCCGTAGAGGGCGAGGGGGAATTGGCCGCCGAGGGCCGAGCGCGCGAGGACAACGGCCCAAAAGGTCCCGATGACAGCAAGACAATCTCCTGCAAGGAAGACGAGCGTGGTGGCCCACGGGCCAAGAGGCGTTCGGTTCATGCGCGCAGTCCCCAGTGGTAGGCGAGAAACTTGATGGCCGTGGCCAGCAGGGCTCGCGGGATGGCCCAGGGGTGATGGCGGCAAAGGTAGCGAAGCTCGTCCTGGACGAAGCGCTGGCCTGTCCGGGACAACGGGGCGAGCTTGCGTATCCAGGGGGTCGCGGCAAAAAACCGGCCAATGGTGGCATAGCGGCGCCACAGTTGCGGCAAGGAGAAGGCATGGCCATGCCAGACACAGGCATTGGCCGCATAGGCCACGGCATAGCCGGCAAGGAGGGCGCGGGCGGCGAACTCCATGTCCTCGTTGGCGGGCAGACCAGGTGTGAAGCCCCCGAGGGAACGGAAGATGGAGGCGCGGTAGAGGGCACAGACGTTGGAGGCAAAAAAAGCGCGTACCCCGAGGCGAGGGATGTCCGCCGCAGTGCGGATATGGGACGTTGCTGGGTAGTGGTAGTGGCGGGCAAAGCGCTCCTCGGGCCGGACAGTGGGCGGCGGGAGGTGCCGGCCATAGACGAGGGCCACTTGGGGATTGGCCATGGGAGCGAGCAAGGCCGGGATGAGGTTGGTGTCTGCCGGCACGGCGTCTTGGGTGAGAAAGAGATAGAAATCCGCCGGGTATTCCAGGGCGATGTTGCGGGTGGTGGCGTGGTTGAACTGGCTCGGCGCAATGGAGCGGACCTCGGCACCAAAGTCGCGGGCTCGCTCGGGGGTGCCATCGGTGGACATGGTGTCGAGCACGAGAATCGGCAGACCACGGAGCATGGCTAAGGCCTTGACCCATTGTGGTCCGGCGTTGCGGGTGGGGATGACCGCAAGGATGGAAGGAGAAGTCGGGAGGGACACGGATGCCGTTTGCGGAAGGACTGGCGCCACGTCAAGGGAACGATGCTTTTTTTCCTGCCCCGGATAGAGGCGACGGGGAAGTCGAACGCAGGGACGGAGGTTTCGAAGCGGACGGTCCGCGTATCGGGCCCCGCACCATTGTTGATGACATTGTTGATGATGCCCACGCTGGCCAGCGTCGAACCACTGCCCGCACCATGGATATGACCAGGGATCGTACTCATTCCCGCTCGTGCCGGTGGATGCTATCCACACCCGTCGTGAGGATGAAGGGTTGGCCGGAGGGCTGGTTGAGGTCCGCGCCCCAGGGCCGCTGCCCAGGCGCGCAGCGGGGCCGTCGTCTGCCGCCAATCCAGGGCCGCGAGGCCGCCTCGATCCTGGGCTGCGGCGCGCAGGGCCGCAAGGTCCAGGCGTGCCATGACCGCGGCAAAGTCGTGGAGTTCGGCCTCCACCATCCCCGGGAGGTCCGGCAGCCCGCGGCGGCCAAAGGGGGTGGTGAGCACCGGCGTGCCATGGGCCAGGGCGTCCGGCACCTTGAGGTTTGTGCCCGAGCCCTCGGTCATGGGGTTGAGGGCGAGGTCGGCGCAGGCGAGGAGCAGTCCCTTGTCCCGGTCATCGAGGGGGCCCAGAAAGCGCAGGTTTTCCGGCATTGCAGTGTTGGTGAAGGCCGCCTCGACGCTGCCGGCCACAAGAAAGCTCCACTGCGGCAGCTGGGGGGCCAGGTCGAGGAGGTGGCGGCAGGCGGTGGTATTGGGCGGGTGGTGGGCAGCGACGAAGACCGCCAGCGGCCCCGGGACGCCGAGGCGCTCGCGCAGGGCCGCGGCCGTCTCTGCAGGCAGGCGCACGGCCGCCTCCAGGTCCACGCCGTTGGCCACAACGAGAAAGCGCTCCTTGGGGAGGCCGCTTCGGTGGGCGAGGCGCTCGGCATCCGCAGCGCTGCACGGGGTGACGAGGGCCGCGGCCTGGCAGGCGCGGGCCTCCACCTCGGCCAGGCGGGCGGCAATCTCCGGCGCCTTGGCCAGAAGCGGGGCCTTGAGGTCGGTCTCCACGTTGTGGGCGTCGAGGAGGATGGGGCAGGCGGGCTGGAGGGCGAGGAGGGCCGGGGCAAGGTAGGGGTGCTCGAGGACCGCGAGGCGCGCCTCGGCCAGGGCCTCGGCGAGGGCGGCCTGAAAGGCCGGGTTGTATTCCCAGCCTGCCATGACCATGAGGTCCACCGCCGACGCGCCAAGGCGCTGGCGTAGGGCGGCCTCAGCGTCGTGCTGGGCGCGGGTCATGGGGATGAGGTGCTGGATGAGTCCGGGGCCGAGGGTGGTGCGGGTCTCGGTGGCGGCCATGGGGCCGAGGGCGAGGACGGTGACATCGAAGACCACGGCCAGGGCCCGGGCAAGGTGTAGGGCGCGCAGCTGGCCGCCGCTGTGCGCCGGGTGCACGGGAAAGGTGGACAGGACCACGGCCCGGGGCCGGCAGCGCCACGGCACGCCGCGCGGCACCTGGAGGCGGTCGAGGAGGTCGGCGACAAAGCGCGGCCAGGTAAGGTGGGCCACGGCCTTGGCTGCGGCCTCGCCCATGGCCGCCGTGGCCGCCGGGTCGGCGATAAGCTCGGTCATGGCCGTGGCCAGGGCCTCCACGGTGGGCGGGACGATGCGGCCGCTCACCCCGTCGGTCACGAGCTCGGTGGGCCCGCCGGCGTCCGTGGTGGTGAGCACGGCCGTACCGCAGGCCATGGCCTCCGGGGCGATGAGGCCATAGTCCTCGGCGTAGGGGACAAAGGGCACGACGAGGGCCTCACGGTAGAGGCGGGGGAGGTCTTCGTCCGCCACATAGCCGAGGAACTCCACCCGCGGGTCCGCGGCGGCGAGGCGCTCAAGGGCCAGGGCCTCGGCGCCGGTGCCGGCGATGCGTAAGGGCGTGGTCCCAGGTACATGGCGGTAGGCCGCCACAAGGAGATGGACGCGCTTGGTGTCCGAGAGGCGGCTGGCGGTGAAGATCGCACTCCCCCCAGGGCGTGGCCGGAGGTCTGGCAGATGGGAGGGATGGTGGAGCACGGCCACGGGCACGCCCTCGGGAAAGTAGTTGGCGCGGTTGGCCACGGTGCGGGAGATGGCGCTGTAGGTCACGATCTGTTCTGGCGCCAGGGTGACGGCATCGAGGAAGTGGACGATGCGCCGGATGAGCGGCCCAGGGAAGGCGGTGAGCTGCCGCGGGAGCTTGGGGTCGCGCAGGCGGTTGACCGCGGCAAGGAGCTCGTCCATGTCCGCCAGCCCAGGCTGGGGCCGCTCGAGGATGGCGAGGATGCGGTCCAGGGCCGGATGGTCTGGCATCGGGGCCTCGGCTTGGGGGCGGATGCGATCCTCGAGGCCAGCCGGGACGACGTTCCAGAGGTCGTAGAAGCCGCGCAGCTTGTGCTGGAGATAGACGTGGTGGTTGGGGTGGCGCACGGCCCAGGCCGGGTACTTGGTGGAGAGGACGAGGTCGAAGTGGGCGAGGTCGAGGCGGGCGAAGGCGGCATAGCCGTCGATGAGGCCAAAGAAGCCCTGGTCCTCCACCGGGATCTTGAGGAGCTCGGCGCGGTGGCGGGTGTGGGCGTTGATGGCGTTCACCAGCCCGAGAAAAAGTTTTTCCGCCCCGCCGCAGACGTACGGCCGGGGGCTGGGGGCCACAAGGCAGAGGTTCATGGCTTTACCCCCACCCAGAGGGTATCGCGGCAGACGTGGAGATAATCGGTGAGGTCGGCAAAGGTGGCCTCGGCTGCAGGCACGAGGCCGGTGCGCTCGGCAGTGTAGAAATAGGCCACCGACGGGGCAAAGCCGATGTGCGTCCCAAGGTAGGCGAGGGTGTCGGGAAAGACGGGCCGGATATGGGTGGGGTCGCGGTAGAAGTCGCCGCCGGTGACAAGGAGGTTGCGGGCATTGGGGGTCTCGAGGAGGGCGAGCCCGCCGGGGAGAAGGACGCGGTACATCTCGCTCATGAGCCGGTACTGCAGGGGAAACGGTAGGTGTTCGACGACGTGGAAGGCAGACACCAGCCCCAGGGAGGCATCGGGCTGCTGGGCGAGGGTGTCCATGAGGTCGGCCTCGTGGACCTCGAGACCGGCCTCGCGGCAGCGCGCCACAAAGATGGGGTTGAGGTCCACGCCCACGGCCCGCACCCCGATCTCGCGCAGCCAGGCGAGCCATTCGCCGCGGCCGCAGCCCAAATCCAGGGCAATACAGTCCTCCCTGAGGCGGGCGCGGGCCGCCTCCACGAGCGGCCGCAGTGGGGGAAAGCCCTGGGTGAGGGTGGCGGCATCGCCGCGGAAGGCGTCTTCGAGTCCGGCATAGAAGGCCGCGGGGATGTCCGGGGCGGGCGGTGGACCAGGGGAGGTGAAGACCCGTGCCTCGAGGAGGGCGGCAAGGGCGAGGCGGTCGCGGCGCAAGGCGCCTATCGCTTCGCGCAGGGCAGCCAGGTCCGCAGCGGTGGCCGCCCGCTCGCGCAGGGCCGCGAGCTCGGTCTCGAGGACCGCCACCCGCCGGCGCAGGCGGGAGACCGGCAGTCGTCCCCGCTTGTGGAGGAACTGGAGAAGGCGGCAGCGCAGGCGGTGGTAGGGGAAGACCCGCTCCAGGCCCGCGATGCGCACCCCGGAGGTCTGGCCTTCGGGGGAGCGGGCGAGGATGCCAAGGATATAGGGCTTGGTGTAGATCCCCTGACGCAGGCCCTCGGTGTAGGTGCGCAGACCGTCTGGGTCCGGGGCGCGCTTGAGGATCGCCCAATAGGCCTGGGTGACAAATTCCTCGCCGTGGAAGGCGTTGAATTCGGCGAGGTCGTAGGTGCTGCGGCCCGCAAAGGGATGGTCGTAGGCTAGGGCCTCGCGGCGCAGCCGAGCCCGGAGGGTATCACGGTCCGGCAGGGGCATGGGAAGTCTCCTGGAGGTAGGCGTCGATGACCGTGGTCGGGTCGCCATCGAGGCGCACCTGGCCGCGGTCGAGCCAGATGGCGCGGGAGCAGACCGCGCGGACGTCGTCCATGTTGTGGGAGACGAGGACGAGGGTCACTCCGGCCTGGCGGAAGGCGGCCATGGTCGCCTGGCATTTTTTCTGGAAGCGGGCGTCGCCCACGGCCAGGGTTTCGTCCACGAGGAGGATTTCCGGGTCGAGGTGGGCGGCCACGGCAAAGCCGAGGCGGGCGAGCATGCCCGAAGAATAGGTGCGAATGGGCTGGTCGATGAATGCTTCCAGTTCGGCATAGGCGACGATGGCTTCGAGTCGGGCCTGGATCTCGGTGCGGGTGAGGCCAAGGAGGACCCCGTTGAGGAGGATGTTGTCCCGGCCAGTCAGTTCAAAATGGAAACCGGCACCAAGCTCCAGGAGCGGGCAGACGCGGCCCCGCACGGTGATGCGCCCCGTGGTGGGCGAGAGGACGCCGGCCATAAGGCCAAGGAGGGTGGATTTGCCGGCGCCATTGCCGCCGATAAAGCCCACGGCCTCGCCTGGGGCGATGGAGAGGGTGATGTCGCGCAGCGCCAGATGACGCGGGGCGCGCAGGTCCTGAAGGGAGCGGGGCAGGTGGAGGAGAAAGTGTTTGAAGCCCGCGCTGAGGGAGCGGTAGAGGGGATAACTCTTGGCGACGTGGAAAAGTTCGATGGCCGGCGGCATCAGAGGACCTCGGCAAAGCGGGGGGAGAGGCGGCGAAAGACCGCCATACCCCCGAAGAGGATGCCCATGGCCCACAGGGCCGCACTACCGAGGTGCTCTAGGGGGACTCCACCTCCCAAAAACAGGGACCGCCAGCAGATGATGAGGGGGGCCATGGGGTTGAAGGCGAGGAGGCTGTCGTACGGGGCCGGGACCATGGTCTCGCTGTAGATGACCGGGGTAAAGTAGAAGAGCAGGGTGACGCCCAGCACCACAAGGCGCTCCATGTCGCGGAAAAAGAGGTTCACGGCCGCGACCACCAGGCTGATGCCGGTCACGAGGGCGGCATGGAGGACAAAGAGGAGCGGCAGCCAGAAGAGCCAGCTCAGGGAAGGGTGCTTACCGGCGATGAGGAGCAGGCCGGCGATGACCGGCACAGAGAGCAGAAAGTGCAGGCCGTCGTTCATGACCATGGCCAAGCAGACCGCGGCCCGGGGAAAGGCGACTTTTTTGATGATCGAGGCATTGCCGAGGAGGATCGTGGCCGCGGCCTGGACCGAGTTGGCGAACCATTGCCAGGGGAAGAGGCCACAGACGAGAAACAGGGCGTAGTGCTCCATGGGCACGCGCATGACGACCTTGAAGGCGAGGTAGAAGACCGCGGCCAGACACAGGGGCATGGCTACGGACCAGAGATAGCCGAGGACGCTACTTTTGTAGCGGACTTTGACCTCCTTGGCCGTGAGGGTGAGGACGAGGTCGAGGGATTGGCGCAGCCATCGCATGGTGGGAGCGGAAGACACGGGGATGGACTTTGCCGGCATGGGACAGTGGCGTCAAGGGAGAGCTGCGCCGAGGTGGGTGAAGAGGGCGGCGTGGGCCGCGGCGCTCGCCTCCCAGGAGAAGGTGTGGGCGCGGACAAGCCCCGAGGCCGCAAGCCCTTGGGCAAGGGCCGTATCGCTGAGGATACGGTGGAGGGCTTCGGCCAGGGCCTCGGGGTCGGTGGCGGGCACGGCCAGGGCCGCCTCCCCGCAGACCTCGGTGAGGGCGGGGTCGGTGGAGATAACCACCGGCGTGCCACAGGCCATGGCCTCCAGGGGCGGCAGGCCAAAGCCCTCATAGAGGGAAGGGTACACAAAGGCGCTGGCGAGGGTGTAGAGGGCGGCGAGGTCCTCGTCTGCCACAAAGCCGAGGTAGTGCACCCGGTCGCCAAGCCGGGCGATTTCGGCCATGATGGCGGTGTTCTTCCAGCCGGAGAAGCCGGCAAGGAGGAGGGGGGTTTCGCGCTGCAGGGTGGAAGGCAGGGCGCGGTAGGCGGCCAGGAGGGTGGTGAGGTTTTTGCGCGGCTCCACCGATCCCACACAGAGGAGAAATCGTTCGGGCAGGCCGAGGCGGGTGCGGGCTGCGGCGCGCTCGGCGTTGGACAAGGGGCGGAAGATGGCCGGGTCGTAGCCATTGGGGATGACGTGGATCTTGGCCTGGGGCACGCCAAATTCCTCGGCCGCCTGACGGGCGATGGCCTGGGAGACGGTGATGACCGCATCGGCGCGGCGCAGGGCGGGCCAGAAATGGGTGGCAAAATAGGCCACGCGCTCGTGGGGGTGCCAGTGGGGATGGGTGTGGAAGGAGAAGTCGTGGACTGTGATGGCGAGGCGTCGGGCGCGGAAGGCCGGGGGAAAGAAGTTTGGGGCGAAGGCGAGGTCGAAGGCCCGCAGGCTGGGGGCGGCGAGGAGGCGGCGGGCCGTGCGATAGAGCCAGGCCAGGGGGCGAATGCGGCGGGCGACCTCGCGCAGGGCCGAGGGGGTGCGG
>CALEAV010000032.1 GCA_937943575.1 uncultured bacterium
CACCCCCCCTCCCCCAATCCCTTAAGGGGCTCAATAACCTGGGATGGCAGGCTTTTGGCCCACCATCCCAGGGAAGCATAAAGGCTGGGGAGGAGGGTGTGGGGGGAGGGCAGGGAGCCGTGCGCCCGGGCCCGCCTCCCGCCGCACCTGCCCCCGGCCTCTATGTGCATGTGCCCTTTTGCCGGGGGAAGTGCCCGTATTGCGGCTTCCATTCCTGCACCGATCTCACCCTGATCCCGGCCTGGCTGGAGGCCCTGGAGGCGGAGGCGGAGCTCTATCGGGAGGCCTTTCCCCCCTTTGACACCCTCTACCTGGGGGGCGGCACCCCCAGCCTGCTGGCGCTCCCGGAGCTGGAGCGCCTGCTCACGGCCCTCAGGCGGGTCTTTGCCGTCGCTCCCGGAAGCGAGCTCACCCTGGAGGCCAACCCCGACGATGTCACCCCGGAAAAGCTGCGGGGCTACCGGGAGCTGGGAATCACCCGCCTCAGCCTGGGGGTGCAGTCCCTGGTGGAGGAGGAACTCCGCTTTCTTCAGCGGCGCCATTCCGCCGTTCAGGCGGAGGCGGCCCTCAACGCCGCCCTCGCAGCCGGGTTTCCGGCGGTGGCGGTGGACCTCATCTACGGCCTGCCGGGGCAATCCCTCATCGTGTGGGAGAAGACCCTGGGCCGGATTGCGGCCTGCCGGCCCCAGCACCTGTCCTGTTATCAGCTCACCGCCGAAGCCGGCACGCCCCTCATGGCCCGGCTGGACCGAGGGGAGCTGGCCCTGCCCGGGGAGGAGGACGGCCTGGCCTTCTTCCTTTTTACTTCGGAATTCCTGACCGACCAGGGCTATCTGCACTACGAGGTCTCCAACTTCGCCCGGGGGGAGGAGCATTTCTCCCGCCACAACCGCAAATACTGGCAGCACCTCCCCTACCTGGGGCTGGGGCCGGCGGCCCACTCCTTTATGGCGGGGCAGCGCTGGTGGAACCATGCCGACCTTGCCGCCTATCGGCAGGCCTTAACCAGAGGGGAGACGCCGGTGGCCGGCCGGGAGGTCCTCACCCCCGAGCAGCTCCGCCTGGAGGCCCTGCTTTTGGGCTTCCGCACCCGCTTCGGGGTGGAAAAGGGTCTGCTGCAGGCGGGGGAGAACTGGCAGGAAAACCTGGCGCGCCTGGTAGAGACGGGCCTGGTGGAGCTTGCCGACGGGCTGGTCGTCCCCACCCGGGAGGGCCTGGCGGTGGCCGACCGCCTGCCGGAGCTGTTCCTTTAAGACGGGGGGCAGAAAGGAGCGGGCGCCTTCCCCCCGGGCCCGCCGCGTCCACGGGGTCGTCCCCATTGCCGTTCCAGCAACTTCTGCCTGCTTGCCCGGGCCGCCGCGCCCAACCTTGACCGGGTCGGCGAGGGGATGGAAGGCCGGCGGGGTGGCAGCCCGGGTGATGGGGCGGGAGCCGGGCCGACCCCAGCCCGGGGGACACCCACCATATCGGGCGGCTCCGGGAGGTCGCGGGAGAAAAAGGCGCCAGGCCGGGGTTCCAGGCAGGATGGCCCGGAAGATCCATGTGCACCCGCCCAGGCCCTTCATGGCGGGCAGGATGCTTTCCGGGCCCCGGACTTCCCAGGGCCGGGCTCCCGGAGGCCGTCTTCTCCTCAGAGGAGGTTCTGACCGGGGGAGGGTCCCGGCTCCCCGCCCCGGTGGTCACCCCGCCCTCCCGGTTCTTCCCCGTCTGCCTGGATACCCGGGCCCTCCGCGCCGGTGGTCACACCATCCAGGAGGCGAGCTCGGCCTTCTCCGGGGTCAAGAGGGTGAGGCGCCGGGGCCTATCCGGGCCCTCGGCCAAGACCGTGACCGTGGTGCCCGGCCGGGCGTCGCTGTAGGCGGCGGCCAGCCGGGCGGCCTGGAGGAGGGCCTCTTCGTCCCCGCCCCCGGGGATCAGCACCAGGGGGCCGGGCACGCCCAGGACCCGGAGCACCAGATCCCCGGGGCGCAGGAGTCCGGCCAGGGCCTCGTTCTCCCGGCGGGTGCGGCCCACCACCACCTTGGGGCCGCCGGGCAGGCGGAAGTGGCGGCCCCATTTCAGGAGCTCCAGATCCTCCCGGGCCACCTGGGTCTGGTGAGCCAGCAGCTCCTTGAGCCGGGCGGCGTAGCCGGGGTCGGTGAGGAGGCAGCCCCCCGCCGGAGAGGGATAATCCCGGAGGCCGTATCTTTCCGCCAGCTCCATCTGGCGTTTGCGGCCCCGGCCGCTGAGGTTGAGGAGACGCTCCCGGTCCACCCAGCCTTCCCGTTCCGGCAGGGTGGGGGGGAGGAGTTTGGCGGACAGAGGCCTGAGCACCAGATCCGGCACCCCCGAGCCTTTGGCCACCAGCTCCAGGGCCTGGCGGTTCTGGCTCATGGGCCGCTGCCCCAGCACCTCCCCGGTGAAGAGGAAATGAAAGCCCTCCGCCTGCATCACCGCCGCAGCTTCCCGGAGCATCAGGATATGGCAGTCGATGCAGGGGTTGTGCCCCTTGCCGAAGCCGTAGCGTGGGGTGAAGAGCAGGGGGAAATACCGGTCAGTGATCTCCACCACCCGCAGAGGCAACCCCAGCACGGCGGCAGACTTCCGGGCCCGCTCAGGCCCAAAAAAGGGAGTGACGAAGGTGAGGAGTTCCACCTCCACCCCCTGGTCGGAGAGCACCCGGGCGGCCAGCATGCTGTCCAGGCCGCCGGAGAAGACCCCCAGGCCGCGAATTTTACTGCTCATCTGCCTTGGCGGGCCTTCTCGCGAATCAGGGGAATGAGCTTAGCCCGCATGTCATCCCTGACCTCCCGGAACCGGGCCATGATCTCCTCCTCGCTGCCGGTGGCCTTGGCAGGGTCGGGGAAGCCCAGGTGGATGACCTCGGTGGGGCCGGGGAAGAAAGGGCACTGCTCCCGGGCCGCATCACAGACGGTGACCACCAGGTCAAATCTCTTGTCCGCCAGCTCATCCACGGATTTGGAATACTGGCCGCTGATGTCGATCCCCAGCTCCGCCATGGCCCGGATGGCCCGGGGGTTGACCCGGGTGGGGCGCACCCCGGCGGAGAAGGCCTGCACCTCCCCCGCCAGGTCGTGGTTCACCAGCCCCTCCGCCATCTGGGAGCGGCAGGCGTTCTCTGTGCACAAGATCAGCACCGTGAACATAGGTGGTCTGAGCCTCCGTCATCGGAAATGGGTGGAGCAGAACCCGGTTGCTGGCTCCTTCAGGCCGCCGGTGCCCTCAGGGGGGCCAGCTCCCAGTGGTGCCAGCCTTCCCGGGCCAGCCGGGCTGCAAAGGCTGGTCGCACCGGGGAGGTCAGGAAGGCGCCCCAGCGTGCCGGTGGCAGTTCCAGGCGCACCCCGGCTTCCTGCACCCTGAGGCGCACCGCGGCAAACCCCCGGGCCGCCAGCCAAGCCTCCAGGCGCCCCACCCGGGCCAGTTCGGCCGCGCTGAGGGGCGTGTCATACGGGAAGCGGGTGGCCAGGCAGCTTTGCGACGGCCGATCCGCCGGCAGGCCGAGGGCCCGGCTTAAGGTGCGGATGGCCGCCTTGCCCAGGCCGGCCAGGAGCAGCGGGCTCACCACCCCGGCCTCCCGGGCGGCCCGCAATCCGGGGCGGAAATCGTCCAGGTCATCCAGGTTGGTGCCATCCCAGACCACCTCGGCCCCCAGCTCCGCCGCCAGCTCCCGGGCCAGGGCGATGACCGCCTGTTTGCACACATAGCAGCGCTCCCGGGTATTGGCCCGGAAGGCCGGCAGGGCCAGGGGATCAAAGAGCCGCACCCGGTGGCGCACCCCCAGGCGCCGGGCCAGGGCCACGGCGTGGGCCAGCTCCCCCGGGGCGGTATGCGGCCCGGCAACCGTGAGAGCCGTGAGTCCGCCCCCCAACGCCCGGGCGCCGGCGGCCAGAACCAGGCCGGAGTCCAGCCCCCCGGAAAACAGGAGCACGGCCCGCCGCCATGGCCGGAGGAAGCGGAGCAGATCGGCAAGCTCTTCAGATTTCATAAGGGGATGGGGGAGTGGGAAAAGGGATGCGTAGAGCCCTAAGTGCCACCCTCGCGGCTTCAGCTCTCCCGGGTATAGGTGGGGGGCGGAGGGGTCTCCTCCGCCGTGGGCAGCAGTTCCACCGGCTCCCCCAGCAGGAAGCGGCCGCTTCGGATCCACTCCTTCAGGATCTGGGCCACCTCCCGGGCCCGCACCAGGCTGGAGAGGGGCACGGTGGCCACCTCCCTGCCGTTTAAGGTGATGCGTCCGCTTTTAAGCTGGGCGTAGCTCACATGTCCCAGCACCCGGCCGGTGGCCTGGGGGTAGTCGGTGCCGTAATCCACGATGGGGGCCAGAAGCTCGTCGTCGCTGACGGCGCAGAAATGAGCCAACTCCTCATTGAGGAGGGGGATGGGGACGCCCAAGCCCACGGTGAGGGAGCAGCCGTAGCCCAGGAGGCTCACCCCCACCAGGTAGCGGGGGTTCATCTGCTTCAGGTCGCCGATGACCATGAGGGTGCCCGCCGGGCTCAAGGGGATGCCCCGGTCGGTGCGGGGTTTGCCCGGATGGTGCTGCGTGCCGGGGAAGCAGACATAGCCCACGCCGCCGCCCAGGAAGATGCGGGTGCCGATGCCGATGGTGCGGTAGTAAGGGTCGTTGAACAGGGGGCTCAAGGCCCCGGAGGTGCAGTAGTTGGCATTGGCGGCCCGGGGTTTCAGCGGCCCCATGTAGGTGTAGATGATGCGGTTGCTCAGGTTCACCGCCACATTGTAGTTCTGGTAACAGTTGCGGGGGTTGCAGAGGATGGCGTTCACCATCTGCCTCAGGGTGATCTCCTTTTCCACCCGCTTGTTGGGATAGCAGTCGGTGCCGTAGGCCTCGGCCACCAGATGCACCGTTTTGCCCGCCACCAGGTCCTGGATGACATGGCCGCCGCCGTATTTGAACTCGCCGGGATAGACCTTGTTCAAGGGGTCGTCCGCCGCCGGCTCGGTGGCGCCGATATACACATCCACCGCCGCCAGCCCGGCGTAGGCCGGCACGTTGTTGAGCCACACCCGGGAGGCTTTGATGGGGGGCCTGGTGTGGCCGAAGTTGAGGAAGGCGCCGGAGGAGCACATGGGGGAGAAGGTGCCGGTGGTGACCACGTCCACGGTGCGGGCCGCCTCCACTTCGCCCTTTTCCCGGACGATGCCGATGATCTCCTCCGCGGTGACCACCACCGCCTTTCCCTGCTTGATTTTTTCGTTGATTTCCTGGTATGTCTTGTTGACCTGGAAGTGTGCCATGGCCTTTCCTCATCCTGCCCCACGGCATTCCGGCAGGGAGTCAGGGATGGATGCCGATGGCGTCCGGGAGAACCCCCAGGGGTCCTGGCCCCGGGGGGAAAATCCCCCTGCCTGAGCCCGGCTCTCCTCCAGGCCCCAAGGGCGAGGGCCCTTCTGGGGAAGGGGCGCCATCATGACGGAATTCACCAGCCACACCCTGCATCTGTTCATCACCAGCCTGGTGTCCCTGTGGGTCATTGTGGATCCGCCCGGCAATATCCTGGCCTATCTCACCCTGTCCGCCGGCCTCTCTTCGGAAGAAGCCCGCACCCTGGCCCGCCGGGCCTGCCTGTTTTCCTTTGTCGTGCTCACCGCCTTCATCGTGGCGGGCCGTCTGGTGCTGGCCTTCTTCGGCATCACCCTGCCGGCCTTTCAGATCGCCGGCGGTCTCATCCTCTTCCGCATCGCCTTTGACATGCTGGAGGCCCGGGGCCATTTCAACCGCCTGGACACCTCCTCCAGCCTGGTGGCGGAGGATTACCGGGATGTGGCCCTGGTCCCCCTGGCGGTGCCCCTGCTGTCGGGCCCCGGGGCCATCTCCACCGTCCTGGTGCTCACCAGCCGCTCCCGCAATCTCCTGGAGGACGGCCTCATCCTCCTGGCCCTGGCCCTGGTGATGCTCAGCACCTACGCCGCCTTCCGCTTTGCCGAGCCCCTGCTTGGCCTCCTCAAGGATACGGGCATCCGGCTGCTCACCCGCCTCATGGGCCTCATCCTGGCGGCCCTGGCGGTGCAGTTCGTGCTGGACGGCCTGAAGGCCGCCCTGGCCCAGTTCCCTCAGTAAAAATCCACCGGGTCGAGGCGGCGGTTCACCGCCCAGCGGAAAAAGAGGTTGCTGGGCAGCCCCTGAAAGACATAGCGGCTGGGGGGCCACAGCAGCCGCCGGAAGATGGAGGGCAGGGAGTAGAACTTCCGGAAGCAGTCCCAGACGCCCTCCTCGCACTCCTCCGGGGTCATGTGCCGGGGGACGAAGTTGCACACCATGCCCAGGTATTTTTCCGCCTCGGGGTTGTGCACCCGCCCTTCCTTGGCCAGCTGCTCCCACATGGGGGTGCCCCGCCGGGGGGTGGCCACATTGAAGAAGGCCATGGGGGCCTTGACCCGCTCCAGGAAATCCAGGGTCTCGGCGAAAAGCTCTTTGGTGTCCCCGTCCAGCCCGAACATGAAATTGAGGGAATAAAACAGGCCCCGCTCCCTCAGGCGGGCCAGCATCTCCTCGTAGTCCCTCACCCGGTTCTGCACCTTGTCGATGGAGGCGATGGACTCCTGGCAGACATTTTCTATCCCGATATTGATGTGAAAACAACCCGACTCCCGGGCCAGGTCCAGGAGCTCCTCATCCCGGCTGGTGTTGATGGTCCACAGGCAGCTCCAGCGGATGTTCAGGGGCTTGAGGGCCTTGAAGAGTTCCTTGGCGTACTCCCGGTGGCCGGTGAGATTGTCATCGATGAAGTAAATCTTGCGCAGGCCCGTGAGGGCCACGTTGGTCCTGATCTCCTCGATGACCTCGCCGATGGGTCGGCGGCGGTAGGTGTGGCCGTAGACGATGGGCACCTCGCAAAAGGCGCAGTGATAGGGGCAGCCCCGGGAGGTCTGGGTGGGGAGGATCTTCACCCGGTAGCGGCGGAAGTCCACCAGCTCCAGGCGGGGCCGGGGGAGGCCTTTCAAGTCATGGAAATCGGCGGCCTGATAGCGGGGCTTCAGGCGCCGGCGCCGGGCGTCCTCCACTACCTGGGGCCAGACGTCCTCCGCCTCCCCCACCACCACGGCGTCGGCGTGCTCCAGGGCCTCCTCGGGGTGGAGGCTGATGTGAAAGCCGCCCATGACCACCGGCACCCCCCGGCGGCGGAACTCGGCGGCGATTTCATAGGCCCGCTCCGAGGTGGCGCAGGTGGCGGTGATGCCCACCAGATCGAAGGCGCGGTCATAGGGGAGGGGCGAGAGGCGGTCGTCCACCAGCTCCACGTCCACCCCCGGTGGGGTGAGGGCCGCCAGATAGGGCAGGGTGATCCCCAATAGCCAGCGTTTGCGGCTCCGGAGGGGCCGCCGGTTTGGATATTTGGTGGTGGGCTGCACTAACAGGATGCGCATGCCGGTTGCCGAAACCCGCCCATCGGGAACAAATCTTTACCAATATAATTCACCGGGGCAAAGATGGAAAGAGGGATGTTTGAGGTCTGCCGCCGGAGCGGCCGGCGGGAGGCGCCAGCCCACGGCTCCCCGGCTGGAAAGGGGCATGCATCCTCAGGTCCTGCGCCCCACAGGGCGACGCTGCGCCTTGCGGGACGGGACGCTCCCGGTCCGCCCCCCAGGCTTATGACTTGCGGGTGAGGGGGATGACCTTGGCCGGCTTGCCTTCCGGAGGAGGCTCGGGTTCCGGGGCCGGCGCGGATTTGCGGGGCACCAGGACCAGGCGCATGGGGCGGCCCCCCATGGTGAAGTCCTGGCCGTTGACCTGGTCCTCATCCAGGATCCAGGTGACGAGCTGGGGCGGCACCGTCAGCACCAGGAGCTCCACCTGGTACCAGCCCTTCCTGACGTCCGGGCGCAGCTCCTCGATGCGGGCGTAAAACGCCGGCCGGTGATCCACATAGACCAGGACCAGATCATTGACGCCGGCCATGCCTTGCTGTCTCCCCTCAGACGCCCGGGCGCCCGTTGTTCCCAGCCCCAGCTCCCCCCGGGGGAGACGGCCTCATGGCCGTGAGGGCGGGGGTCCGTCGGCGGGCCGGGCCTGGCCCGGAAGCTCACCGGCCTTGGTCGGTCCCGGCGGCGTCCAGGGTTCCTCCACGTGCACCCACAGGGAGGCCCGCTTGTGCACCGGGTAGGCCCTGCCCTCCCGGGTGAGAGTGCCCTCAGCCCGGCTCACGGTGATGACCCACCAGCCGGGGCGGTCCAGGGTGACGGTGAAATAGCCGTTGAGGTCGGTCTTGGCGGTGCGGGTCAAAAGGGGCGAGTTCTCCCGGCCGAAGCGGTCCCGGGGCCGCCTCTCCGGGGGCACCGGGACGCCGCTCAGCGGCTCCACCTCCACCACCGCCCGGGTCAGGGGGCCGTTTTTGAAGACCGCCTTGCCCCTGAACGCCACCCCCGCCGGCCACCCATAAGGGCGGGTGAGGGGGACGATCTCCACCTCCAGCCCCAGGGTGTCATCCCAGCCCCTTTCCACCTCCACATGATAGATACTCTTGACCCAGTCCCGGATGAAGACCTTGTCCTCGGGGATGAAGACCGGGGGGCTTTCCAGGACCAGGTAATAATCCCCCGGGGCGGCGGGGGTGAAGGCCGCTTCAAAGGCCCGGCGTTCCTGCCCGCTCTCCCCGTCCCGGAGGCGGTTCTCCCTGAGGGCTGCCGGCTCTTTGCGGCCGTCGGGGCCCCGGGCCCACATCCTGGGGGTCGGGGCGTCATCCACCAGCATTTCCGCGGGGTGGCCCCAGAAGAGAGTCCACGCCGCCGCCTCCCCCTTCTGGCCAAAGCAGCCCGGGGTCTTGGGCACCAGCACGTGGACGTGGGCCGCCCCCGCCTGGGGCAGGAGAAGCAGGGCGGCTGCCACCACCGCCAGGTGCAGAAGCTGTCCCATGGCCGGACTCACCTTCGTCAGCCATCTTTAGCAAAAGCCGTCCCCCCTTGTCAAATGGAACCTGGAGCCACCTTAAGGGGCAGGGTGGGCGCAGAAGTGCCGGGAGAGAGCCCCCGGGGCGGGGAGGCCCGGGGCTTGCGGGCTTGGGGAAGATTGCGGTTGCCAAAGAGGCCTCACGGAAATGCCCGGGGAGGGAGAACCTCCCATCCGGAGTAATTCCGGCAGCCGGACCGAGGTGGGTGCCGGGAGATGCAGGGCGGCCGGTATGCGGGTGGCGGTCTGGCGGTGGCGGGGGATGAGGCGAAAGAGGTGGTCGTTCACCAGGTGGGAGTGACGGCTGCCGGCCTCGGCTGTGGCGGTGGCCTGGCATGGCCGCCGGCCGGGTGGGCGTTCGGCTGCCGGGGCGGGGACGATCATGGTCAGGGCCATACGGCTGGGAAGGGTTGAAGTGCTGACGGGAGGATGGCAGAAAGCCCCCCCCCGTTGCCCGGCTTCCCTTTGCCCTTTTTTCCCGCCGCCCCCCCGCTCCTGCCGCCCCCCCCGTTCCTGCCGTCCCCCCGTTCCTGCCGCCCCCCCTTGTCTCTGCCGCCCTCCTTTATCCCTAGCGCCCCCCTTTATCCTGGTGCCCCTCCCTTGCCCCTTCCGATCCCGGCGGCCGCCGCCTGAGGTCAGGCCTGGGCGGTGAGCCGGTCCAGGAAGCGGCGCACATTTTCCAGCAGCCGCAGGTCGAATTCGGAGCCGTGAGCGCCGGAGTAGAGCATGCAGGCCAGGGCTTTGGCCGGACTTAAGGGGGGGCGCCAGGGCCGGACCGAGGTGAGGGCCTCAAAGGTGTCCAGGATTCTCAGCAGCCGGGCGTAAGGGTGGATGGCGGCCAGGGGCAGGCCCAGGGGGTAGCCGCTGCCGTCGGCGTTTTCATGGTGTTGGGCCACCATGAGGAAGACCTTCCCCGGGAGCTGGGGGAAGGGGGTCAAAAGCTGCACCCCGCCCTGGGGGTGGCGGCGCAGGAGCTCCAGTTCGTCGCTGTTCAAGGGGCCGCTCTTCTCCCAGGCGCCGGGGAGGGCGGTCATCCCCAGGTCGTGGAGGAGGGCGCCCAGCCCCAGGGTGCGGGCGGCGGTCTCCGGCCAGGAATTATGGCGGGCGTAGCTGAGGGCGAGGAGGCTGACATTGAGGCAATGGCCCGCCAGGCCGGCGTCCAGGCGGCGGAAACTGAGGGCCAGTGCGCCCAGACGGGGGGCGGCGGCCAGCAGGCGGTAGAGGGTGCCCACCAGGTCCCGGGCCACATCCAACAAGGGGCCGGAGCGGCACTGAGGGGAATTATAGAACTGCCGGGTCCAGGCCAGCAGGAGGTCGTAGAGGAGCGCCCCCTTCTCCTCCGGCGAGGGCCCCTGGTCCTGCATCAGGTCCTGCATCGCCTGGCGCAGGGTCACCAGCAGGCGCTGGGAGTTGGCCTTGAGGCCGTTGGCCTCATCCCCGGCCGGCCCCTCCTCCGGGGGGAGGTTTTCTCCCGGTGCGGGCAGGCTTAAAGAGGCTTCCGGCGCCCGAACCGCTGGCAGCGTGTCCTGTCCCCACCCGGTCATCTCCGTTTTGACGCCCTCTGCCGCCGGTTCCGCCTGGCTCATCCTGTCATCCTCGTCTGCCCTGGGTCACAGGGGATGCATCCGTCTCGGCCTGCCCCCCTGCCGCGGCCCACGGGACCGGCAAGGGGGAAGATGGTCCCTTCATCACTTCTCTTTCCGGGGTTACGGCCACGGGGCCTCTCCCGTGATTCGGAGGGGCCTCTCTGGGGATGCCCTCCCGGTGCAGTCCGTCGGGGGTGCGGCGGCCCGGCCAAGGCAAGGCACCCGGGTCAGCTCCCTCCCGCCGCGTCCGCCTCCCTTTGCCCAGGCCGGTCTCATGCCGGTTACGCCGGGGCCCGGCGCCAGAGGCGGGCCATGGTGCCCACGGGGCGAGGTTCCCCGGTCTGCGCGGCCTCCTCCGGGGGGAGGGAGGATCCGGGCAGACTGGCCCGGGCCACCGATTCGGCGATCTGTTCCAGATCTTTCACCGCCTGGCCCTTTTCCTGACGGAGCGGGAAGGGCATCATCTGGTTGACCGCCGCCTCCACGGCCGGATCAAAGGAGAGGCGACCCAGGATGCGGGGGGAGATGCTGAGGAAAGAGGTGCAGACCCGCTCCACGATGGCCCCGGCCTGGAAGTCCCGGTCGCTCTTCACCATGTTCACCACCAGGTTGACTTTGAACTGCCGGAGCAGGTCCACCAGCCGTTGGTGGCTCTCCGGCTCCGTCTGCTTGAGCTTGAGGAGGACGTCATGCATGGACCTCACCTGCTCGGGACTGTCCTTGAGGTCCGTCTGCTGCAGGAGATCCAGCACCCGGGGGTGTTTGGCGAATTCCCGGGAGATCTGGCGGTAGAGGCCGCTTTTGATGAAGCCGTAGACATTCTGCAGCGAGGTGGCCTGGCTGGTGAGGACGCAGATCTTCCCGGGCGAGTAATTGAAGAAATCCAGGACGTTGAAGGAGGTGCCGGCGCCCAGGTCCAGGAGCACCAGGTCGGCCGGCAGATCCTCGATCTGGTTGAGGAGGCGCACCTTCTGGGCGTAGGTGGGGTTGGCCGCCCCCAGGATGTCGTCGGCGCCGCAGATGAGGCCGATGCCGGCGATCTGGGTTTCGATGATGAGATCCTCGAGCCGGCCGACCCGTTTCAGCAGGAAGTCCTCCAGGGTGAGGGGCGGGTAGCGCACCCCCATGAGGGTGTGGAGGTTGGCGCCGCCCAGGTCGGCGTCCACCAGGATGACCTTCTTGCCCAGGCGGGCCAGGCAGATCCCCAGGCCCAGGGTGAAGACGCTCTTGCCCACCCCGCCTTTGCCGCCGCCGATGCTCCACAATTTTCTTGTGCTCAGCTCCTGCATCGCCACTCCCTTTGCCCTTTGGGGCCCGGACAGCTGCTCTTACGGCCGGGAGGCGGCCCGGGAGCGCCACAGGGACCAGATGCTTTTGGCGGCCATCATCAGACAGCCATAGAGGGCCATGATGCAGCCATACAGCTTCAGGGTGTCCGGGCCGGCCAGGTACAGGGTGGTGCCGGCGGCCACCGCGCCCACTCCCACCAGGTAGGCGGCCTGTTCCGCCACCTGGGCCGGGCGGCTGCGATGCACCTCATCCCAGGCGTCCCACAGCTCCTTGAGGTCCCGGGGAAACGACCCCATATGCTCCTCCAGCACCCGGCGCACCTCCAGGTCCGGTTCCTTGAGTTCGAAGGCCACGATGAAGCCCTGGGCCGCGGGCCGGGTCCAGGAGATGCGGCCGGGAATGTCCCGCAGGGGGGAGGAGTCGGCGGGGACGGTGAGCACGGCTTCCCGCCCGCCCAGGGAGAACAGAGCCGACGGGGCGTCGTTGTCGGGGACCTCCAACAGCGCCCCGGTGGCTGACAGGCTGTTGATCCGCACCGGGAGCTGGAGGGGCTCCCGGCCCCGTCCCCGGGGGGTCACGGAGAGGATGAGGTCCCCCGTTCCCCGGGAGCTCTTCGGGCCACGTTCCTCGCTCATTCCTGCCACCACGATCGGTACCATCCCTTTTTTGGCTTTTTGGCGGTCAGCTGCTGGCGGAGGTATTCCAGCTCCGCGGTCCACTGGCTCTCCAGCTTGTCCCTCAGGGCCTTGTTCTGCCGGTTCTCCCGCCGGAAGATCTCCTGCAGGGCCCCCAGCTTGCCCAGCTCGTAGATCATGGCCTCATAGCGCCGGCGCTCCACCAGCAGGTTTTCCTGGGTCAGGCGCAGGATCTCCTGCCAGGAGGGCGGGGCCGGGCCCGCCGGTTCGGGCCGGGAATGGCCGTTGCCCCCGGGAGGGGGGGGCGCCATGCCGGCGGCCGGAGGTGTGGCCTCCGGGGCGGTGGGAACCGGAGCCTCCGGGTCCCCCGTGGCCGGAGCCCGGGCCTCGGCCTCCCGGGCCGGGGCGAAGCCCCCGGTCAGCGGCTGCACTCCCGAGAGGGCCTGCTTCACCAGCTCCTCCAGGTGGGCCGCCTTCTCCCAGGACTCCCGGGAATCCCCCAGGGGCGCATGCCACAGGAGCCCCAAAAGCACTGCCGGATCCTCCAGCCCCACGGCCCGGGCCTCGGAGAGCAGGGTGCGATAGTAGGCCTCAAAGGACACGGCCGGGGCCAGCAGGGCCTGGAGAATGCGGGGATGCGGCTGGATGAGGGGGTAAATCCGGCTCCAGGCCAGGACCTCGTCCAGGGGTTTGGCCTTCTCCGACTTAAGGCGCGGGGCATGGTCGGTGATGAAACGGCACAGGGCCGGAGAGGGCCGGGTGGGGGGGCTCTCCCAGGGCGGCCGCAGCCACCGGAGGTTGGTCTGCAGCTGGGGGTCCATGGAAGGCGGCGCCAGCACCAGGCCGCCCTCCCCGAAGATCATGATCTGGAAGCCCTCCAGGAAAAAGGACGACGGCGGCTGCCAGCCCTTGGGCAGGGTGTAGTAGTGCTGCTCCCGTTCCAGACCCACTTCCGCCACACAGCCCGACCCCCACTCCCCCCGGCGGTCGAAGGGGGGGCGGCTCTCCTCCCGGTGGACCTCCACCACCAATAACCGGGACGGGGCGCCGGTGCGGATGCCCAGATTCACCTGATGCCCTTCCAGGCTCCAATCCGTCAGCCTCGCCGCCCAGACCTCCTCCCCCTCCCGGAAATCCAGGTCAAAGGCGGGTTCCCCCCGCAGATTCACCGCCACCAGCTCCCAGCCCATTTTGCGGTACTTCCCGGCGTATTGGATGAGGGTGTCGCTGTAGTCCAGGTTCCGTTTCAAATGCAGGATGCGTTCCAGCTCCTCCTCCCTCAGGCCGGAGAAGTTGCGTTTGGGGGCTGAGCGCGGGCCGCTGCCGGCCTTGGCGCCTCCCCCCCGGCCGCCGCCTTCGGCCCCCTCGCCGCCCGTTTCCTTGGGGAGGGCCTGGCCGCCCTGCATCAGGAAGGTGTCCTCCACTTTTGATCCTCAGAACCCCTGGGATGACTCGGCCTCAGTCCGCCGGCCCGGCAGACTCACCGGGGTCGGCTCCCGGGACGGGGCTGTTTCGGTCTGCACCTGGCTGACCCCGTCCGCCGGGGTGCCTCCCCCCTTCCCCGGACGGAAAGGCTCCCGGAGCGAGAGCAATTGCCCAGAACAAAAGCACGCCGCCCCGTCCCGCCTCTTCCTCCCCCCCCCGCTACTTCCCCTATCGGCCCTCTTCGCCGGTTGCTTAAATCCATTGCACCCCCCTTCCCCAACGCTGAACTTTCCCTTGACAGGCGCCGGCGGACGGCCTAATACAAGGGCATCTTGTCCCAAGGAGTTCCCATGGAGTCATACAAGATCGTGCTGCCCGAGGCGGACTTGCCGGCGGCCTGGTACAACATCCAGCCGGATCTGCCCCGGCCCCTGCCCCCCTATCTCCATCCCGCCACCGGCCGGCCCGTGACCCCCGAGGACCTGGCCGCCATCTTCCCTCCGGAGCTCATCCGCCAGGAGATGAGCCAGGAGCGGGAGATCCCCATTCCGGAGGCGGTGCGGGAGATCTACCGCCTCTGGCGCCCCACGCCCTTGAGGCGGGCCGTGCGGCTGGAGCAGGCCCTTTCCACCCCGGCCCGCATCTACTACAAGGATGAGTCGGTGAGCCCGGCGGGCAGCCACAAACCCAACACCTCGGTGCCCCAGGCCTACTACAACAGGATCGCCGGCATCCAGAGGCTGGCCACCGAGACCGGTGCCGGCCAGTGGGGGAGCGCTTTGGCCCTGGCTTGCAACTTCTTCGGGCTGGAGTGCACCGTCTATATGGTGAAGGTGAGCTATCAGCAGAAGCCCTATCGGCGCTCCCTCATGCAGATCTGGGGGGCGGAGGTGCTGGCCTCCCCCACGGAGCGCACCCAGGCCGGCCGCCGCATCCTGGCCGAAACCCCGGACACCCCCGGCAGCCTAGGGATCGCCATCTCCGAGGCGGTGGAGGACGCCGCCACCCATGAGGACACCAACTACTCCCTGGGCAGCGTCCTCAACCACGTCATGCTCCACCAGACGGTCATCGGCCTGGAGACCAAAAAGCAGCTGGCCCTGGCCGGGGAGACTCCCGACGTCCTCATCGGCTGCGTGGGCGGCGGCAGCAACTTCGCCGGCTTGGTCTTCCCCTTCGTGCCGGACAAACTGAAGGGGCAGAACCTCAGGCTGGTGGCGGTGGAGCCCACCGCCTGCCCCACCCTCACCCGGGGGGCCTACGCCTACGATTTCGGGGACACCGTGGGGCTCACCCCCCTCATGCTCATGCACACCCTGGGGCACGGCTTTGTCCCCCCGGGCATCCACGCCGGCGGCCTGCGCTACCATGGGGACTCCCCCCTGGTCTGCCTCCTGGTGCATGAGAAGGTCATCGAGGCCCGGGCCTATCCCCAGACCCCGGTCTTTGAGGCGGCCCGGTTCTTTGCCCGGTGCGAAGGGGTGGTGCCGGCGCCGGAGACCGCCCACGCGGTGAAGGCCGCCATCGACGAGGCCATCCGCTGCCGGGAGGAGAACCGGCCTGAGGTCATCGTCTTCAACTTCTCCGGCCATGGTTTCCTGGATCTGGCGGCCTACGACGCCTTCCTGGCAGGCAGGCTGGAGGATGTGGAGTTTCCTGAAGCGGAGCTCCGGCGCTCCCTGGCGGACCTTCCGAAAGTGCCCCGGGCGGATTGACCGTGAGGATGGGAGAGGGGGCCATGGAGTCGTGGGCCCCTGCCCCCTCTTCCATGCCCCCATGTCCAACCCCGGATGAATGGGATCGGGAGGGGAGGGCGGGGGGCCGGTGCTCCCTCAGAGGGACGGGAGCGGCCTGTCACTCCGCCAGGGGCAGAAAGGCGCCCGCCGCCCGCTGGCGCACGGCCCGGCGGATGACCTGGGCGGTGAAAGGGGGGAGCTCCAGGCTGTCCAGCTCTGCCAGGGTCACGAAACGGGCCGCGGTGATGTCCGAGGCGGGCCGGGGCTCGCCGGCCACGTGCTCGCAGGCAAAGTCCACCAGGACGTAGTGATAGGGGACGCCGCCCGCCTCATCCCGGTAGATGCGCTCCAGCACCGCGGTGATGCCCAGGATGCGGACGGCGAGGCCGGTCTCCTCCCGCACCTCCCTGAGCAGGGCCTCAGGCAGGCGCTCCCCCACCTCCACCAGGCCGCCGGGGAGGCTCCAGTCGCCTTTCTGGGGCTCCTGGCCCCGACGCACCAGGAGGACCTCCTCCCCCCGGAAGATGACTGCGCCCACCCCCACCAGGGGCTGCTCTGGATAATGGCGTTTCATAACCTGGGGTGATTCCGGGGCAGGGGGCCAGGGATCTCCCCCCTGCCCTCTCTATGTGCCCCTCACCCTAACCCTGGTAGAAGGGGGCGGGAGGGGAGTGCATGGGGCCTTTGGTCCCCCAGCCCTCCCCCTCAGATTTCCACCCGCAAGGACCGGCGCACCCGCACCGCCGCGGCGCCGCCCACCGGGCAGACATGCTCGCAGTGGCCGCAGCCGATGCAGCGGTCGGGGTGCACCACCGGCAGTTTCACCGTCACCTTCTCCCCGTTGGGGGTGAGGACCTCTCCGGGATTGAAGGTGATGGCCTTGGGGGAGACGGGGCAGTGCTCCTCGCACACCAGGCAGTCGCTGCCCTCGGACCAGGGGATGCAGCGGTTGCGGTCGAAGGCCGCCACCCCCAGGGCGAGGGCCTGCTTGGCGGCCAGCTCCAGGGCCGGGATGGCGCCGGTGGGGCAGACCTGGCCGCAGAGGTTGCAGCCGTAGGAGCAATACCCCAACCGGGGGATGAGCCGGGGGGTGTAGAGCCCCTCCAGCCCCGCCTCCCACAACACCGGCTGCAGGCCGTTGGTGAGACAGACCTTCATGCACTGGCCACAGCGGATGCAGCGGGCCAGGAACTCGCCTTCGTCCTGGGCGCCGGGAGGGCGGATGAGGAACTCATCGGGCCGCCGGGCCAGGGAGCCCAGGCGCACCACCGGCGCCAGGGCCGCCCCGGCGGCCACCGCGGTGATGACCTGCCGCCGTCCCAGATCCAGGGGTGCCCGGGGCAGGCGCCGCCAAACGAAGTCGGCCCGGCCCTTCTCACAGGCCGCCACGCAGCTCAGGCAGAGCTGGCACTCCGAGGAGAGGTGGGGGCTGAGGCGCGCCCTGGTCAAGGAGCCGGGAGAGGCGGCCGTGCCCCCGGCCTCCCCCCTCTCCGCCCCCCCGGAGGGCAGGTCGGGTCCCTGCCGCCCCCCTTCCTCCCCCTTGAAGGCCCCCATCTTGCAGACCACGGCGCAGTCGCCGCAATCCGGGCAGAGGCTGGCGGGGGTGCGACGCAGGAGGGAGAAGCGGGCGAAGATCCCATAGAGCGCCCCCAGGGGGCACAGGGCCCGGCACCAGAAGCGGCGGTCCAGCCGCTCGGCGGCCACAATGAGGGCAAAGAGCGCCAGGGTGAGGAAGGGGAGCAGAAACACCAGCCCCCGGAAGGGGAGTACGGTGGCCTTGAGAAGCTGATACACCGGTTCGCTGAGGGTACTCACCGGCGGCCCCAGGTGGTAGAGGACGGTGCTCCCCTTCTCCACCCCGTAGCTGAAGGCGGGGTAGAAGACGATGGTCAGGGTGCGGTAAAGCAGGGAAAGGGGGTCAAGGAGCCCGGCCAGGTTCACCGACAGGGGCGCGGCGGCCAGCAGGGCGATGAGGAGGTAGTATTTGGCCCGGCGCCAGCGGTCCGCGACCCCCCGGTCGGGGCGGGGGGAAAAGAGGAGGCGACGGCAGGCATCCAGGGTGGTGCCCAACGGGCAGACCCAGCCGCAGAAGAACCGCCCCAGCACCACGGTGAGGGCTACGAAGGTCAGGGACCACAGCAGGGCCGGCACCAGGGGGCTGAAGGTGAGGAGGGTCACCGCCAGGGCCAGGGGATCAAAGCGGAAGAAGAGGTCCACCGGCCAGGCGAGCTGGGGGGCGCTGCGGTATTCCGCCTGCAAAAACAGCCAGACAAAGAGGAGGAAAAAGAGGACCTGGCTCAGCCGGCGCACATGCAGCCAGAGGCGGCGCTTCGGGGGCGCAGGGGACTTGGGAATCTGTTCAGAAGTAAGGCTCATGAAAAGTGGACTCACAAACCAAATTTGTTGAGGGGAGGGCTGGAGGAGCAGTGGTTCCCCCCCACCCTCCCCTCAAACACCCCTTCCACCCCCTGTATAAGGGATTGCGGGTGGGGGCGTGGGGGAGTGGGTAAGGGTCCACGACCCTTAGCCCCAACTGTTCCCCAGCAAAAAGCATGCAGGGCGGGGAGGGGAACCTCCAACCGCCCTGAATCTCAGGACAGCGGGGCTGGAGGCCCGGTTTTCGGGCCACCTCCGGCTCGCCTGCCGTCTAGACGAAAGTGACCTTGCCTAAATCCATCTCCCCCAGACCCAGCTCGTAGGCCTTGGTGATGTAGCCGATGTCGGTGGGTTTGAGGCCGAAAAGCGTGCTGCCGTAGGCGTCCAGGGCCACCGGGTCGGGGCTGGCCGCCACCAGGTTTCTGACCTCCACGTCCGCCAGGTTGCCGCCGGTGGGGCCGTTGCGCAGGAGGATCCGGGTGCAGTCCAGCACATGCAGGTCGGGCCTAAGCACCAGGTTCATGTCGGCGATGTTCTGGTGCAGGCCCACATGGCAGCGGCCCCGCCAGCCGCCGATGGCCCCCATCATGTTCTTCAGGGCCAGGGTGAGGCGGGCCTCGCTATGGTGTTTGGCCACCGGGATGTTGATGAAGCGGTCGGCCTCCAGGATGTCCTTGTAGTACAGCCACTTTTTCAGGGACTTGGCCCGCTCCGCCTTCACCTCCACAAAGCGGCGCTCATCCACATACTCCACCGACACCCGGGGGTCCCTGAGGGCCTCCACCGCCGGCTTGATGCCGCTGTTCTGATAGGCCTTGCGGGCGTCGTGGCAGGTGTGGTCCAGGACTTTCACCTTTTTGGCGCCGGCCTCGAGGCACATCTCCACCACCCGGCGCACCACGTCGGGATGGGCGTTGGCGGCCAGCTCCGGGGCCCGGTCCCAGGCCATGTTGGGCTTCACCACCACCGTCTCCCCGGGGTTGACGAACTTTTTCATGCCGCCCAGGGCCTGGACCGCATCGGAGGTGATGTTGGCCCAGTGGCTGCCCTCCACCTTGGCGATGACGGGCTGGGGCCGCTTCTCCGGGGCCATGGCCCAGAGCTCCTCGGGCAAAACGAAGCGGGCCGCGCCCGCCGCGGCGCCCAGGAGCGCCAATCTCTTCAGAAATTCCCGTCGTTCCATAAATCCTCCCGGAGGTCCTGGTGCCCCCCCTGCAGGCCGTGCCTGCCTTCTGCCCGTGGCCGGCCCGGACTGGCTGCGCTTTCACTTACCCATTATTTTGACGATAATCCCGCGGGCGGCGCAAGGGAAAGTTTTCCCTTGACAGGGGGGCCGTGCTGTTTTATTGACTTAAAAGTCATTTTTCTGACTATAAGGTCAATGAGCCCCAAAGTCACGAAAAAAGAGGTGCTGACCCGGTTCCGCACCCAGGAGATCCTGACCGCCGCCCGCCGGGTGATGGAGGCCCGGGGCGGGGTGGAGGCGGTCACCATGGAGGAGGTGGCCCAGGCCGCCGGCGTGGCCAAGGGCACCATCTACCTCTATTTCCAAAGCAAGGACCACCTCATCTGCGCCCTCATGTCCCAGGTGGGGGAGAACCTGCACCGGGATCTGAGCGGCCTGCTGTCTGCGCCGCTGCCCGCCTGGGACCGCCTCCTGGCGGTCATGCGCCTGTGCCTCGATTACCTGAGGCGGGAGCGGCTGCTTTTCCCCGCCTATTTCCGGGACCTGCCCCGCCATCTCTCCAAGGGGGGGGAGACCCCTTTCCGGCGGATCCAGGAGCTGGAGGAGGAGATCCTGACCCAGCTCACCCAGCTTTTTCATCAGGGGGTGTCCCAGGGGGAGTTTGTGGTGGCGGAGCCCCGCCTCCTCACCTACCTCTTCCGGGGCCTCATCCGGGCGGTGGGTCACTACCAGATGCAGCGGGCGCCGGAGAACGGGGTGGGCGAGGCCGAGCCGGTGTTGCAGGCGCTGCTGGGCGGGCTGAGGCCGTCCGCGCTCTCCCGGGAGGTGGCCTCGGCATGAATAGGCTCCCGGCGTGGCTGGCCTGGGGACTGGTGGTGCTCGTGGGGGCCGTGGGGGCGGCGGGCGGCGCCGAGACGCCCCGACACCTCACCCTGCGGGAGGCGCTGCGCCAGGCGGCCCAGGCCAATCCCACCCTCAAGATCGCCCGGCTGGAGGAGCTCATCGCCGATGAGGAGGCGGTCAGGGCCCGGGCCGGGTTCCTCCCCCAGGTGAAGGGGAGCCTGGGCCACACCCTGTATGACAACCCGGTGAAGGTGCGCATCCGGGGGACGGAGGCCTTCGGGCCGGGCAGCTTCCCCATGACCAACCGCAACTTCTGGTCCAGCCAGGTGGTGGCGGAGCAGACGGTCTTCGACTTTTTCGCCACCCCCTCCCGCTACCAGGCCGCAGTGCTGGGCAAGACCATCAGCCGCCTGGACAGCGCCCAGGTGCGGGACAATCTCTTCCTGGCGGTCTGCCAGGGGTATTTCCGGGTGCTCCGGGCCGAAAAGATGGTGCTGGTGGCGGAGCAGGAGGGGAAGCAGCTCCGGGAACACCTGAAGAACGCCCGCCATCTCTATGAGGTGGGGCTCACCACCTACAATGACGTCCTCCAGGCCGAGGTGGCCCTGGCGGATGCGGAGCAGCGTCTCATCAGCGCCCGCAGCGACCTCACCACCGCCCAAGCTCAACTCAACAAGCTCCTGGGTCTCCCCCTGGAGACGGCCCTGAGGCTCGCCGAGGAGAGCGAGCTCACCGTGCCCCCCGGGGACCTGCCCCAGGCGGCCCACCGGGCCCTGAATCAGCGGCCGGAGCTCAAGGCGGCAGAGACCCGCATCCGCCAGGGAGAGAAGGCGGTCACCCAGGCCAGGGCGGGTTTTTATCCCCGCATCTACCTCCAGGGCGGCCATGCCTGGCAGCAGAACGACTCCTGGGTTCACGACCACCAGTGGTTTGGCATGCTGGGCCTGCAATGGAGCCTCTTTTCCGGCTTCGACACCCGGGCCCAGGTGCGCCAGGCCCGGGAGCGCCTGGAGCAGCTGCGCCTGAAGCGCCAGGACCTCAGTGAGCAGGTGAAGCTGGAGGTGCAGACCGCTTACCTGGAGGTGCGGGACACCGCCGAGCGCCTGCGGGTGACCCAGAAGGCCGTCTCCCAGGGCGAGGAGAACCTGCGCCTCAATGAAGAGCGCTACCGGGAGCAGGTGGGCACCGCCACCGACGTCATCGACGCCCAGACCCTCCTCACCAAGGCCCGGGTCAATTTCTACACCGCCCGCTACGACCATCAGATGGCCAAGGCCACCCTGCTGTGGGCGGTGGGGGCCATCAATGAACTCCTCAGCGACCCCAAGCCGTAAACCATGGCGCGCACGATCCTGCTTCGCTTCCTCCTGCCCCTGGTCCTGCTGGTGATGGTGGCCGCCGGGGTGGGCTACTGGTATTACCTGCGGATCTTTGTCAGCACCGACAATGCCTATGTCAGCGGGCACGTGGGGGTGGTCTCCGCCCGGGTGCCGGGCAGGGTGGCCCAGGTGCTGGTGGACGACAACCAGCCCGTCACTGCCGGCCAGCTGCTCCTCACCCTGGAGCCCCAGGACTTCGAGGTGGCGGTGGCCCAGGCCGAGGCCGCCCTGCACCGCCTGCGCCAGGATCTGGCGGCCCAATACGCCCGGGTGGCCGCCGCCCGGGGCAAAATCCTCCAGGCCCGGGCCCACCTCCAGCAGGCCCTCACCGACCAGCGCCGGTACAGCCAGCTCTATGAGCGCCGCACCGTGCCCCGCCAGACCCTGGACCAGATGAACACCCGGGTGAAGGTGGCCCAGGGCGAGCTCGCCGAGGCCCAGGCGGAAGAGCGCCGGGCCCTGGCGGCCATCGGCGGCTCCACCGACCTCCCCCTGGAGGAGCAGCCCGCCGTCCGGGAGGCCAAAGCCCGCCTGGAGGAGGCCCGCCTGCGCCTCTCCTACACCCGGGTCAAGGCCGGGGTGAGCGGCTACATCACCCGCCGCCAGGTGAAACCCGGCAACTGGGTGCAGCCCGGCCAGCCTCTGATGATGGTGGTGCCGGTGGATTACTCCGAGGTGTGGATCGAGGCCAACTACAAGGAGACGCAGCTCACCCATGTCTGCATCGGCCAAAAGGCCGAGGTGACGGTGGACGCCTACCCGGGGACGAAATTCAAGGGGGTGGTGGATTCCATCATGTCGGGCACCGGCGCCGCCTTCGCCCTCCTTCCCCCCGAGAACGCCACCGGCAACTGGGTCAAGGTGGTGCAGCGCATTCCGGTGAAGATCCGCCTGCTGCCGCCCTTCCCGGAGAACCAGCCTCTTAGGCTGGGCATGTCCTGTTCCGCCACCATTGACACCCGGGACCGCCGCGGCCCCCGGCTCCTGTCCGGGGCGGTGGCCGGGGGAGGAGGCTAAGGGCCGGGGGCCCTTACCCCTCCCCCAGACCCCTCCCCCCCATCCCATAAAGGGTTGGGAGGGGGGTGTGGGGGGAGGGCAGGGAGCTGCGCTCCCTGGTCCTCCCCCCACTTTCCACGCAGTTATCCATCAGGGCCGCCCCGGACCTGCTGGATAATCAAGATGGAACCATGACCCAGGACCGGCCGCCGGTGAACAAGTGGCTCGTCACCATTGCGGTGATGGCGGGCACCTTCATGGAGATCATCGACACCACGGTGGTGAACGTGGCCCTGCCGCACATGGCGGGGTCGCTCTCCGCCGGGGTGGATGAGGCCACCTGGGTGCTCACCTCCTATTTAGTGAGCAACGCCATCGTACTGCCCATCACCGGCTGGCTGGCCGCCCTCTTTGGCCGCAAGCGCTTCCTCATGCTCTGCCTGGCCCTGTTCACCCTCTCCTCCATGCTCTGCGGCTCGGCCCCCAACCTGGGGCTCCTCATCCTCTTCCGCATCTTCCAGGGCATCGGCGGCGGGGCCTTGCAGCCCATCTCCCAGGCGATCCTGCTGGAGAGCTTCCCGGTCAGGGAGCGGGGCATGGCCATGGCCATCTGGGGCATCGGGGTGGTCTTCGCCCCCATCATCGGGCCGCTTCTGGGCGGCTGGATCACCGACACCTTAAGCTGGCGCTGGGCCTTCTACATCAACCTGCCGGTGGGCCTCCTCTCTTTGGTGATGACCGCCCTGTTTATCTTTGACCCCGCCTACATCCGGGAGCAGCGGGCCGGGCGCATCGACTATGTGGGCCTGGGGTTTCTGTGCGTCGGCCTGGGGGCCCTGCAGGTGGTGCTGGACAAAGGCGAGCGGGAGGGCTGGTTTGAGAGCGACTTCATCGTCCGGCTGGCCGTCGTCTCCGCCGTCAGCCTCATCCTCCTCCTCTACTGGGAGCTGAGGGTGAAGGAGCCGGTAGTGGACTTAAGGCTCTTCAGGGAGCGCAACTATGCCGCCGGCACCGCCATCATGTTCTTCTTCGGCTTTGTGCTTTATGGCAGCATCGTCCTTCTGCCCCTGTATCTGCAGACCCTCATGGGCTATGACGCCACTTTGGCGGGCTGGGCCCTGGCCTACGGCGGGGTGGGCTCCCTGATGATTCTCCCTATTGTGGGCCGCCTCACCCAGCTCATTGACGGCCGCTGGCTGGTGGGGACGGGGCTGCTCATCAACGCGGCGGCGGTGTATCTCATGAGCCTCTACAACACCCAGATCGACTTTGCCCATGCCTGGTGGCCCCGCTTCGTGCAGGGCTTCGGTCTGGGGACCACCTTTGTGTCGCTCACCACCCTCACCATGTCCCGCATCAGCCAGGAGAAGATGGGGAATGCCACCGGCATCTTCAACCTCATGCGCAACCTGGGGGGCAGCTTCGGCATCGCCACCGCCACCACCCTCCTGTCGCAGCGCGCCCAGTTCCACCAGACCCACCTGGTGGAGCATGTCACCCCCTTGTCGCTGCCCTTCACCTATTGGCAGCAGCGCATGGGGCAGCTCTTTCCCCAGCTGGGGCCGGACTGGCAGTGGTGGCAGGGCAAGGAGGCCATGGGGGGGCTCTACCTGGAGGTGCAGCGCCAGGCCCAGATGCTGGCCTTCTGCGACGTGTATTACCTCTTTACCCTCATCTGCCTGGCCCTCCTGCCCCTGGTGGTGCTCATGCGGCCGCTTCCCCGGATGGCAGCCGCACCGCAGAGCCGGGGACCCGGGGTGGAGGCGCCGGCAGCGGCCCCCGGGCCCGCCGCCCCTGACCGCCCGGCGGAGGACTATGGCCCGTCGGCAGCCCGCTGAGGACTCTCCTGGCACATCCCGGCCCCAGGGGAGGGTGCGATGCGGCGGCTGACCCTGGTCCTCCTCCTCATTGCCGGGATCTTCCTCTTCTGGATGCTGGCGGAAGTGGGCTGGGCGCCTCTCCGCGCCAACCTCACCCGGGTGGGCTGGGGGTTTCCCCTCCTGCTTTTGCCCTACGGGGTGACCACTACCCTGGACGCCTACACCTGGAGGCGCCTCCTGCCGGACGCCGGCGGCCGGGTGGGATGGTGGCGGGTGTGGTCCCTGCGCCTGGAAGGGGAGGCCCTCAACGTCCTCACCCCCACGGCCAGCCTGGGGGGCGAGCCCTACAAGGCGGCGGGGCTCCTCAATGCGGGTTACCCCATGGAAGCCGCCCTGGCCAGCCTGCTTTTGCACAAGGCCCTCCGGGTGGTGGGCCTGTTTGTCTATATCCTTACGGGCCTGGCCCTGGCGCTCCTCTTCCTGCCGGAGATCTCCCCGTTCCTGTATGGCCTGCTGGCGGGGGCCCTGGTTTTGGGGCTGGGGGTGGCGGGTTTCATTGCGATACAGCGCCGCCAGCCCTGCCAGAAGCTGGTGGGTTTGCTCAAGCGCCTGCATCTCTGTCCCCTGGCCCTGGCGGCCCGGGAGGCGGAGCTCCGCCAGATTGACGAGCGGCTGGCAGCTTTTTATGCGGAGAAAAAGGGCCTGGCCCTGGGGCTGGTGGGAGTGCAGCTTATGGGGTGGGCGGTGAACGCCCTGGAGGTCTGGCTGGCCTTCCGGCTGCTGGAGGCGCCGGTGGGGCTGACTGCGGCCGTGATCTGGGATTCCCTGGCCATGATCTTCACCGGTCTGGGGTTTTTCCTCCCCGCTTCCCTGGGGATGCAGGAGGGGGGGAATATCCTCCTGGCCGTCGGCCTGAAGCGGGGGGCGGCCTTCGGCGTCGCCTTCAGTATCCTGAGGCGCCTCAGGGAGGCCGTGTGGATGGGCCTCGGGCTGCTATTGGCCCTCAGGCGGCGCTGAGCCGGGCCGCAAGGCGGCAGGAGAAGAGGGAGGGACGAAGGGGGCTGGGGAGAAGAGGGAAATCCGGCCCCTCTCCCACAGCCGTTTGGGGGCCGTGGCCGGGCTTAGTCCTAATCCACCCAGTAGTTGGGGGATTCCTTCATGATGATGACGTCGTGGACGTGGGATTCCCTCAGGCCCGCCGGGGTGATGCGCACGAATTTGGCCAGCTGCTGCAGCTCCGGGATGGTGCGGGCGCCCACATAGCCCATGCCGGAGCGCACGCCCCCCACCAGCTGGTAGACCACATCCGCCAGCTTGCCCCGGGAGGGCACCCGGCCGACGATGCCTTCGGGCACCAGCTTGCACTCCAGGTCCACGTCCTCCTGACAATAGCGGTCCCGGCTGCCGGCCTTCATGGCCTCCTCGGAGCCCATGCCCCGGTAGATCTTGTAGCTGCGCCCCTGGAAGATGACGGTTTCGCCGGGGCTCTCCTCGGTGCCGGCAAAGAGGGACCCGATCATGACACTGTCGGCGCCGGCGGCCAGGGCCTTGGTGATGTCCCCCGAATATTTGATGCCGCCGTCGGCCACCAGGGGCACCTTGGCCTCCCGGCAGGCCCGGGCGCAGTCCATGATGGCGGTGAGCTGGGGGACCCCCACCCCGGCGATGACCCGGGTGGTGCAGATGGAGCCGGGCCCCACCCCCACCTTCACCGCATCGGCCCCGGCCCTGATGAGGTCCCAGGCCCCCTCGGCGGTGCCCACATTGCCGGCGATGAGCTCCACCTCGGGGAATTTCCGCTTGGTGGCCCCCACCGCCTCCACCACCCGGCGGGAATGGCCGTGGGCGGTGTCGATGACAATGACGTCCGCCCCGGCCTTCACCAGGGCGGCCACCCGCTCCTCCCGGTCGGGGCCCACCCCCACCGCCCCGCCCACCCGCAGGCGGCCGTAGGCATCCTTGCAGGACAGGGGATATTTCTTGATCTTTTCAATGTCCTTGATGGTGATAAGGCCCTTGAGCTCGTAGTTGTCATCCACCACCAGGAGCTTTTCGATGCGGTATTTGTGCAGCAGGGCCTTGGATTCCTCCAGGGTGATGCCCACCGGCGCGGTGACCAGCCGGTCCTTGGTCATGACCTCCCGGACCTTGGCCCCCAGGTTGGTCTCGAAGCGCAGGTCCCGGTTGGTGACGATGCCCACCAGGCGCCTGCCCTCCACCACCGGTATGCCGGAGATGCGATAGCGCCCCATGAGCTCCAGCACCTTGGAGATGGGTTCGTCCGGCCCGATGGTCACCGGGTCGATGATCATGCCCGATTCGGATTTCTTCACCTTCTCCACTTCCAGGGCCTGATCGGCGATGCTGAGATTGCGGTGGATGATGCCGATGCCGCCCTGGCGGGCCATGCTGATGGCGGTCTCGGACTCCGTCACCGTATCCATGGCGGCGCTGAGGAGGGGGATGTTGAGGCGGATATGGCGGGTGAGCCGGGTGCTCAGGTCCACTTCGCTGGGCAGCACCGCGGAGGGACCCGGCAGCAGCAACACGTCGTCAAAGGTCAGCGCATAGGGGATTGCCTCAGGTGCCATGGTTCGCTCCCGTCAGGTTTTTAAGGGGAGGGCCGGGGCCGGAGCTCAGGCGTCCTCCCCTCCAGCCTCAGCCCCACGCCCATCCGGGGTCGGAGGGAGGAAGCAGTCCGCCGCCCCCCCGCCTCCCCTGAGGGATGGGAAACCGGCTCATCCCCCGGCCAGTTCCGCCAGGATGCCTTCCAGCAGGCCGGCATCCACCGTGACCAGGGAATCCCGGCGGAAGAGCTCCAGGATGGCCAGCACCAGGATCACCCCGGCCACCATCACCCCGGCCTTGGCGGGCTCCAGCCCCGGGAGGCGGGCCCGCTCCATCTCCGGCAGGCGGCAAATGTCCTCGGCCAGCGCCGTCAGTCGCGTCCGGGTGAGGCGGTAGTGGTTGATCCGGGCCGGGTCATACTCCCGCAACTCCTGGGCCATGGCCGCCAGGGTGGTGACGGCGCCGGCGGTGCCCACCAGGGTCTCGGGGGCGGGACGGCCGGTAAAATTCTCTTTATAAAATATTTCCAGCCGGCGGGCAACCTCGGCTCTGAGGGCGGCCACCTCCTCGGAGCGGGGCGGGTCACTGAGCGGCATCAGGGCGCCAAGACCCAGCACCCCCAGGGGCAGGCCGGCGAAATACGGCTCCTCGGGGGGGGCGAGGAGCACAAACTCCGAACTGCCGCCCCCTACATCAAAGACCAGAGTCGGGCCGGCGGCCGTCACCGCCGGGTCGAGGACCGTTACAATGCCCTTCAGGGTCAGGCGGGCCTCCTCCTCGGGGGGGATGAGCTCCACCGGCCACCCCAGGCTGGCCGTGGCCTGCCGTAGGAACTCCGGCCCGTCTGCGGCCTGGCGCACCGCCTGGGTGGCCACCGCCCGGACGCGGCTCACCTGCCGCGCCTGCAGGAGGGCCCCGTAGGCCGCCAGGGCCTCCAGGGTCGCCGCCACCCCGGCGGGGGCTAAGGGCCCGGCCCCGGTGAGCCCCCGCCCCAGGCCGGTGATCTCCCGGCGCCGCTCCAGGACCCGAAAGCGCCCACCGCCCGTGACCTCGGCCAGGGCCAGGCGCACCGTCAGGCTGCCCACATCCACTGCGGCGAGGCGATTCATGGCATCTGCCAAGCCCGAAGGCCCCGGGGGATGACCCCGGTCAGGGGGGGCGGGGCGGGTTGCTCACGGGGTGCAGCTTTCTCCCCCCATGTCCACCGCATAGACCTCCGGCAGGGTACGCAGCTTCTCGCCGCAATCCAGGCCGTAGCCCACCAGAAACCCCCCGGGCACCACAAAGCCCACATAGTCCAGGGGCACCTCCACCCGGCGGCGCTCCCGCTTGTCGATGAGGCAGCAGATCTTCAGGGAGGCGGGCCCCAAGGCGTTCAGATGGCGGCGCAGGAAGTCCAGGGTGTAGCCCGCATCCACGATGTCCTCCACCAGCAGCAGGTGGCGGCCGGCCAGGGGCAGTTCCACGTCCTTGGTGAGGCGAATCACCCCGGCAGACTCGGTGCCGGCCCCGTAGCTGGCGGCCCGGACAAAGTCCACCTCCACCGGGAACTCCAGCGCCCGCACCAGATCGGCCAGGAAGATGAAGGCCCCTTTGAGGATGCCCACAAAGACCGGCTCCAGGCCCCGGTAGTCCCGGCTGAGCTGGGCCCCCAGCTCCGCCACCCGCCGGGCCAGAGCCTCCCGGTCCAGAATGAGGCGGATCGCGGTCTCCATGATGGCTGTAGCATACGGCCCAACCCGGCGATTGTCAAACCGGGAAAACCGCCGCCGCCTTTTTCCCGTGAGGAGACCGGCCGCCGTCCCTTCGTCAGGGGCCTGACCGTCCGGCAGCTGTCGTCCCTGGCAGGGGCGGCCCCTTCAGGTGGGGGAGACCATGCTTTGCCCCCCATGCCGCTGCCTGCCGGAATCCGCCCCTGCCGGCGACGCTGAAGGCCAGGGGGGAAGCGGCCCGCCAGGCCGGGAAAACCGGTGGCTCCAGGCGGCCGCCGGTCCGGTCCCGGCCACAAGGTCTGCAGGGGAGGCGGGGAAGGGTCCTACCGCCGGCCGGGGTGGGGGGAAAAAGAATTTACCGGGGCATGAGCCTGGCCTCTGCCGGTCCCTGACCGGCGCCCCCGGGGGAGGACCGCTGGCAGCGCCGGGGATGCAGGGCCATGCCGCCTTGCCGAGCGCCGTTTAATCTCCTGTCGTGCCACGCAGACGGCCGCCCGGACACGGAGGCACCCTGCCCCTCCTGGCCGCCTGCCCCTTCAGGGCCACGTCTGCGCTCCACCGCCCTGGCGCCGGGGGCGCCCCCGGGCCGGCCGCGCCCCTGGGGGGACGACATGCGGTCGGCGCCGGAGGCTGCGCTCTCAGGCGGCAAACAGCCGGAGCACGGTTTCCTTCAAGTGATAAAAGTTGTTCATCTCGCCTTTTTCCTCGGCCCAGACCGACCGGTAGACCTCCTGGACCCGGGCGCAGTAGGAATCGATATTTCGTTTGAGATCCTCCCGCCGCAGGATGTCGTCGGCGCCGGGATGGCAGGGATTAAGCGCCAGCTGAGCGTAAAGTTCCCGGCTGACCTCGGGGTTGTCGATCCACATGCAGGGGAGGAAGAGATTATCATTGTAGGGCTGCCGCCTCCGCAGCTCCCGGAAAAACTCCGAGTTCATGATCTCCCGGAGGGACTTGGTTTTGATGTTGTCCTGGCAGAAATGCGTGAAGATACAGGGCTCCGCACACCCCTGGGGATTGATGTGGACGTAATACTTGCCGGCGATGCAGCCGCCCACGTAGGGGGCATCATTCCAGAAGTCGATCAGAAAGATGGGCCGGGTGTCCCGCATCCGGTTGACGAATTCCAGCATCTGAAGCCGCTGCTCCGGGGTGGGCAGCAGCTCCAGGTCCGGGTTGCCGCCCACCGGCATGCACAGGAACATCCAGCCCATGAGGGCCCCCTTGGCGATCATGAGGTCCACAAAGGCGTCGCTGGTAATGACCGGGACGTTCTTCCGGGTGGCGGTGACGGAATAGCCGAAAGGAATCCGTGCCTGCCGGAGCCGGTCCATGGCCGCCATGACCTTGGCGAAGGTTCCCGGTCCCCGCCGGGCGTCCGTTTCTTCCTCGAACCCCTCCACGCTGAGGGTCAGCATGAGATTCCCCAGCCGCTGCAGCTTTGCCACCCGGTTCTGATCAATGAGGGTGCCGTTGGTGAACACCAGAAAATACATCCGGGGATGACGCGCAATGAGGTCCACCAGCGGCCCCCACATAAAGGGCTCGCCCCCCAGCAGGGTGACCACGGCCACCCCCAGTTCCTGAGCTTCCCTGACCACCCGGTCCACCAGGGAAAAGGGCAGCTCGTCCTTGACGGAGTAATTGGCCGCATAGCATCCCTGGCACCTGAGGTTGCACCTGGCCGTGGGGGAGATGAGCAGGGCATAGGGCACCGCTTCGCCCTGCAGGTCCGCCTGCAGTCGTTTCTCCTCCCGCACGATGAGGCCGTCCACCAGGAAGTTGATGGCCAGGCCTTCCAGGGACCTGCGGCTGATGAGCCGGGAGAGCCTAAAGGCAATGTCCCCGAAACCGCTGGAGGTCAGAAAATCCACCAACGCTTTGATCTGGTGAGGCGGTTTCCTGGAAAAGAGGACGGCGTACCAGGTCAGCAGGTGGATGATCTGTTCCCTGGAGGCGAAAGGAAAGAGAGACAGGATAAGCTTCAGGGTATAGAGCATGAGCACCTGCTTGACCTTGAGCAGAAGAAGCACATGGCGGCGACGTCGGCTTTCTTCCCGGTCCTTGACGAATTGGACGATCTTTTCAAAGCCCATGACCACCCTCCTTATCCAGCAGGCCAGGTTAGTGGGTTCGCCGACAGGTTGGGTCAGCGGCATAAAAATGAGAGGATTGAGTCTGGTTTCGGTGAAGGGCCGCGGCCCTTGGCCCTCCCCCGGACACCCGCATCCACCGCCTCACAATCCTGGCATCACCTCCTCCCGTGACATGATGGTCCCACCCCCGGGCTTGCGCAGGGGCATGAGCCCGGAGTGCCAGGGGCTCACCGCCCCGCAGCCTCACGCTGATGCCGTGGCCGCGCTGCCAGAGCCCTCCCTGGCGGGTCCGGGATCGGCCCGCCCCCCTCTGTCCGCCGCGCCAGCTCATGACCCCCGGGAAAGGGGCTGCAGGCCCCGGAGACGACCAGGAGGCCGGCCACCTGCTGCAGGAGGCCCCGGCCCGCCGGGCCTGCAGGAGGTGGCTGGTCAACCCGGTAAAAGGGCCCCGCACTCGGAGGGAGCGGGCCCTGCCCCAGGGCGGAGGCGAACCGCAGGGGGCCGCCCCACGCCGCCTCCCCTTCGGCGCGGCCACGGTCAGGATGAGCGCCCACCCCGGGGAAGCGCCCAGGGAGAGCGCCGGGCCGAAAAGGGCCCCCACCATCGGTGCGCCGATGAGGCGGGGCGGGAGTTTTGCGAGTCACCGCCGGGTGGATGCCTGATGACCCCGGCCGGGTGCAGGCCCCTGGGCACGAGGATCAGCGCCACCGGAGATTCCCGGAGGCAGTGCCCCCTGCGCATGGTGCCCATGAGCGCCGCCATGGCCCCCCAGATGGCCGCCGCCAGGCCCACCCCAACGGTGACGAACAGGAATAGGCCTGTCTCCTCCTGCCGCCGGCAGAGCCCCGGCATAGCCCAAAACCAGGAGGATGCCGGCCACAATGCCGGGCCTGGTGGCGGTCACCGTGGGAGGCGCCACAGGCCAGGGGCGGATGGGTCGACAGGACCTGCCCCGCAACTTCACTCCACCCCACAACCGTAACGCCCCTATGGTAAAGTTAAGGTCCTTCGGTCTTTGATGCACCCCTTCCTCGGTCAAAACACCCCGAGGTGCCGCCGGCATTCGGACCACCTGGATGGGAACGGCCACAATCTTGTATTCCCGAAACAGGGGCCGTTCCTCGTCCACCCGGACCGGGCGAAATTCCCCCCGGCTGCCTTGGCTTGCCTTCATCTCCGCCATGACCCGCGTCATCCGGAGGCAGGGGCGCAGGTTTGAGACCCGAATTCATCCAGGGCGACCCCGGCCCCGGAGGCCGGCGGACTCCCGCACCAGACCGTCGGACCCACCACCGCCGTCCCCGGAAGAGCCAGGGTTCTGGACCCCTTCGGGATTTGACACGCCAAGGTTCCCCCCTGGAGGACGATTACCTGGGTGCCGTTTCTGCCCCTCAGGAAATTGACCCCTCCCCCTCTTGCCCACGGGGGAAGGAAAACCGGATTTTCCCCGGCCGGAGGCCGGCCGGCTTATGGGCGAATGAACCAGGCCTGGGAACGCCGCAGCCCTTTGGTGGCCGTCACCATCACCGGCACCTCGATGAGCGGCCCCACCACGGTGGCCAGGGCGGCCCCGGAGCCCAGGCCGAAGACCACCAGGGCGGTGCCGACAGCCACCTCGAATTGGGTGCTGGAGCCGATAAGCGCCGCCATGGCGGCGTCGGCATAGCGGAAGCCCAGCAGCCGGGCGACGCCAAAGACGCCTCCCAGCATGAGAAAGAAGTGCAGGAAAAGGGGGAGGGCAATCAGGGCCACGGTTGCAGGATATTCCAGGATCAGCCGCCCTTCCGAGGAAAACAGGAGGACCAGCATGGCCAGGAGCGACGCCGCGGCCAGGTGGTTCATCACCGGCAGGAAACGCCCGGAAAACCAGGCGGCGCCCTTAAGCCGGGTCAGTATCCACCTGGACGACTGGCCCGCCAGCAAAGGCAGCGCCACAAAGAGCAACACGCCGAGAGCCACCAGGGAGAAAGGCACCGGCACGCCCCCCACGCCCAAATAAAAGGCGGCCAGCGGCGCATAGAACAACAGGGTGGACACCGCGTTGATGGCGGTGACCACGATCCCTTGGGTCACATTACCCCGGGCGAAGGCGATCCAGAAGAGCACCATGCCGGTGCAGGGCGAAATCCCCAATAAAATCACCCCCGCCCGGAAATCGGGATTCTCCAGACACAGCGCCGCCAGCAGCACCATCAGCGGCGGGGCGATGATCCAGTTGGCGACCAAGGTCAGGACTGTGGGCCCCACGTTTCTGAGGGCGTGGGCCATCTCTCCCAGTTCCACTTTGGCCATGGTGGGATACATGAGAAAAAACATCAGCCCCGCAAGGGGAAGGGACACCCCGCTGATGTTCAGCCGATTGACCCCGGCCGCCACCTCGGGCGACAGCCTCCCCAATCCCAGGCCGGCGGCGCCGCACAGGACGATCCAGAGGTAGATGTACTTTTCAAAGAGACCCAGGGTGATTTCGGCTTCCTGCTCCATGGACCCCTCTTGCGGGGCAGGCTTCCCGCCTTAAAGTCAATTTCCCCCGCCACCCCGCGCCCGGCGGATTGCCGGGGAAACCGGCAGCGCCGGGGGGCCGCAACGCAGGCTGCACACCCCGGGAAAGGCTCTTCGATTCAGCCTTCCCCTGGGTGCCGGTCCCGGGCGCTCACCCTGGCCACGGGGCCAGGGCCGCCCACAGGAGGCCCAGGCGTATTCCGGATCCTCTGAGAGGAACTGCCTTGCCGGGAGAAACAGCGGCAACTCCCCCGGCTCAGGACGGGGGAGGCCCTGGAGCCTGACTGACCAAAGTCCGGGGCAGCCCCTGGCAGGGGCCCCGGGCAGAGGAAGAAATATCTTGACGCTGAGGCCGATGGGGATGACGATGTCGGTGCCGCAAGCCGGGGACCCGCCGCCGCAGCGGGCGAGATCCGGGATGAAGCAGACCCGCCCCACCTTTGGGACCATGGCCGGGATGACCCCCACGCGGGAAAGTTCCACGAAACCCGGGCGTCCGGCGGCTTCCATTCCGACGCTTTGTTCTCTAGTATTTGTATCTCCGAATTTTGTAAATACACTACCACAAAATTTCGTTCAGGAGGGCGGCTGCCCGGCTTTGCCTCCGGCGCGCCTGCCGTCGGCGGCCAGGACATCAGGCGGCAAAACCCGGTGAGGAACGGGGTGCGGCTTGCCGGCTCCCTGGCGGCTCGGCCATCCGGGCCCGGAAATGACCGGGAGGCAGAGGCCCATGGCGGTGGCAGCAACGCCCCCGCCCCGGCCATAGTTTGCCCGACTCCCCGGCGGGCTTGACCGGTGGGCGAGTCTTTCGGCGGGGCCAGGCGAAGGAGGGGGGAGGGCTGGCGGCCCAGGGCCAGGCGCCTCAGCTTAAGGGCGCTGGCCGCGGCCTGGCCGGCGGAATGGTGTTGCGGGGCCTTGGTGAGGAGCTTCCGGGTGCCTTTCCCCACTTCGGCGAGCAGTCATAGCAGGCCTGGCGGTCCTTCCCACCTCATTCCCGCAGGGGTGCGCCCCCGGGAATTTTGCGCCGGCTGACGTGCCCGCCGGGCTTCCCGCCGTTGCCTTTGAACCCGGGCCCTTGACCTGGCTCCGTCAGCACGCCCTTGAAGCCTTTCTCGCGGAGACCCGGGCGGAACGCCTGTCTGAAGCGGACCCTCCCAGCCCATGTGGAGCTTTCCCTCACCGAATTGCTTCAGCGGGCCGCCGAAGAAACTGGCGGGCCTGTGGGACAAAGAAAAGGGTATAATCGGAACGGGAGGAGGTCTGGCCCGGGGTGGAGACCGGCATGCCGAACTGCTGGCCGCCGGCCTCGGCGCCGCTCTGACTGCCGAAGCCGCCACCCCGGCCGGGGCCACCACTTTGGACTGGGTCCACGCCGCCATGCTGCTCCAGGCCGGCGGCCGGGCCGAGGCCCTTCGGGCCCTTATCCGGGCCGGGAGGGAGCGCGGTCCGGACTTCCTGCGCCTGGCCAATGCGCTTTCGGTCCTCTATCCCGCCGGCAGCGAGGAAAAGCGTCTTCTGGACGCCATGCTCTTAGCGGGACCGAGAATGAGACCATGCTTTCCTTTGCCTATGGCTCCACTATGGATTGGGATCAGATGAGAAGCCGCTGTCCAGGGGCAGGGTTTCGGGGAGTTGCCGAACTGCGCAACCACCCTCTGGCGTTCACCCGCCGGTCGCGTCCAGGTGGGTGGTGGGTGGCGGACGATGTCCCTGCACAGGGGGAGAGCGTCTGGGGAGTGGTCTACGATATCCCGGCCCAGGATATCAGTTCTCTCGATAAGGCCGAAGGCTACCAGCCGGGGAGGCTGAAAACTGCCGATGTCCGGGAAGAGCAGCCGGTTTATTTAATTGGTCATGGGGAGAAGCCGTTGCCGGCGGCGATCTGCATCGCCACCAAAGAGCAGAATCCGCCCTTGCCCAATCAAACCTGCAAGGATTTTTATTTAAAGGCGCCAGGTTCTGGGGGTTGCCGGAGGACTATATCAGAAAAACCTTGGAAACCATTGAGGTGTCAGAAGGGTGATCCCCGCAATGGGCCGGAGGTCCGCCTTCGAGGCCACTTTGCCCCTTTTATCCGAAACGCTGCACCACAGGTGGGCAGGAACTCCTTAAACTACTACCGGGGCCCCCAAGATATCCCCAGGTAACCCGACCCTCCCCCCGAAAGCCCTGATGCCGCTCTCATTAATGGTGAGAAAACCTGCTCCGTCTGCGCCGAGACTATCAAACTATTTGCCGTTAAGTGTCGTTTTGCGGGCATGATTTCAGCAAAAAAGAAATAGATGTTGCGATTGCAGAGGCGATGGAACGTGCTGGCAAACTCCAATGTCCCCTCCTGACGCATATGTCCCGGATGGCGGCTTAGGCCCTTGTGCCCCCATTGCAGGAGACCTGCCCAATGATGCCTGAGGCTATCTTGCACGTAATTGGAAAAAAATGGCGGTTCATCCGGCCTATTCGGGAGAATCGGCAGATAAACTTTAACCTGGAGTTTATCTGAGGAATACCTCCCAATCGAATCGATCCCGTCTGTCGCCCTCAGAGCGTAGCACAAGCCGCCGGGTAGTCACGGCTCGTCTCCTGCTCTTGAGACAGCATTTGACGCCAGAATAACCGACTGCCGTCCGGCACCGGCCCGCCACGGGGACAGGAGCACCAAGGGTGATGGTGGCACAAGTCTCAAATGAGAGGATGTGCAGCGCTCGGATGAGGCTGGGGGCCGCCGGAGGGAAAATAAAGAGGCTTTTCTACGCACGCACAACGGGCTTCCATCATGGGAAGTCCGCTTGAACAAGCACCTCTTGCCCCATGAAAGCCAGGTTGCCTGCGCATTGCCCGAAGTGCAGCAGATATCAGCTGGTTTCAACAATCTTGGGGTAGTTTGGGGGATTTTGTATACGAGGGCAATTTATCCCCGGGGGCAGGCGTCCCGCCCCCGGATTTTTTATCGTGCGGCTGGGCTGGCCTCCAATGCGGCTATTGGCGGCGCAGAAGGGTGCCGGCGGCCCCCCAGGCCTACGGCTATCCCCACTGTAGAGGAGACCCTGCAGGACCTTGCACCATGCTGACGTCCGGGTTTGGCGGTGTAAAGCTCCTGCCGCTAACCCCTTGATTTTCCTGGCGCGCCCAGAGAGATTCGAACTCCCGACACACGGATTCGTAGTGCGGAAAGGCAACTTGGTAGAAATTATGCCAAGTTGCCTTTTTTTAGTTCTTGCAATAGGTTAACGTTTGTGATATTGTGCTGGAAATGGCTCCAATTAGCCCTATTTGGGGGGGGAATATTCACCTATATATTCACCTAAATAATGCACCTATGACAATAATACACACACGCGGAGCCGTTGATGCCTGAATTGCCGGGTGGCTGGAAAACAAAAGCTCAGTGGATGTTTTACATGAATCAAGCGGGGTAACGGTGCATATCGCAGATAGGAAAACCGAACTGATCAGGCGAGACCCCTTGGGGCGGGAGTTCGATTCCCTGTTTGCCCAGTGGATGCTGAGACGAAAACATGACGCCACTTGGGAAAGGCTCACTGAACTAAGAAAAGAGATAAATAAAAAATATTGCTGTACTATTTATATTCCGGAGATTACCATCCAAGGGGTGGCTAATTTTTGGTTTATCGCTGCTAATCCACGAATATCAGTAGAAGACGCCCGGGAAGGTGGAACCATTACTATATGCCCTGAAACTGAAGCTATTCGAACTTATTCATTCGAAAAAGACGGTTCAATATATTGTCCGCCCCACAAAATCCCAATTATTATTGAGCCAACCACACTAACGTTAAATGATGAGAGGAGGATTAAACAAGAAGTTTGGAACATTGTTAAGAAATATATTCCTAAAGCAACCAAAGAAAATGGCACCTGGGATCCTGTGGCGCCAGAGGGAGAGCCCCGTGAACTAGCTTGGGTTCTCAGACTGCGGAGTGATACTTTTCAAAAATATCTAAATTGGTATGATTTGAAAATGGCAGGGTTGCCGTTCAGGTTGATAGCGTTCGTTGATTTAAAGTCTGGCCAGGATAGGAAAGAGAAAGTTTTTCAACGCCTGATTGATTCAAACAGGCGCATTCATGTGGGAGAAAGGGTGCCGGGCGAAAGCAACGTCAGATACGGTTTTAATGTGATCTACGAGGCAATCCACCGCCGGAAGGCCCCTTCTAAAGATGGGTCAATAGAGACCGTTGAGCCTTACAATTGTCCCAAACACGGGACCGAGTGTGGAAGTGACTGCCTTTATCTAAAAGAGTGGTTCAAGCGTTTTGAAAGTTCCATGCGTCCTTGATTTTCTCGTCAAGTAACTCCCGCCAACTCTAACCCTTTCAAAAAGGCCCCCCACCCCCTTTTTGCGATTTCTATTAGTAAAAAGAGATCGTTGAAAGGAGAGTGGTGTATGCAAAGCCCATTGTTGACGGCCCAGGAGGCCGCAGCCTACCTACGCATCAGCCTGTTCACCTTGCGAGGCTGGACCAGCCGGGGGCTCTTCCCCGTGGTGAAAATTGGGCGGCGGGCCCTTTACCGGCTGGCGGAGGTGGAGCTGGTGGCCAAAGAGGGTCTTGAGAGCCTTACAGCCCGGAGCAAGCACGGGAGGGGCCATGGTAGCAACTAACAACAATCTGACCAACGTGGGGGCGGCGGCCTTGGGTTACGCCCGGCGTGGCTGGCGGGTTCTGCCATTGTGGTGGCCGGCCAAGGGTGGCTGCGCCTGTGGCGGTGGGTGTGGAAATCCTGCCAAGCACCCTATGGCCAAACTGGCCCCGCGCGGCGTCTACAGCGCCACCATAGATCCAGCAGTTCTCCGCCGGTGGTGGCGGACAGCCCCCTGGGCCAATGTGGGGGTGGCCACCGGGGGCGGCTCCGGGTTGCTTGTTGTAGACGTTGACCCCAGAAGCGGCGGGGCCCTGGAGCGGCTGCCTGGACCGGTGCCCACCACTCCCACCGTCCGCACCGGCGGGGGAGGCTGGCATCTCTATCTGGCCTGGCCGGAAGGGGTAACGCGTCTTCCCCAGGCCCTGCCCGGCTGCCCCGGGGTGGACCTGAAGGGCCCCGGCGGTTACGTGGTGGCCCCACCATCCCGGCACCTGTCCGGCCGGGCCTACGAATGGCTGGTGCCGCCGGACGTCCCCCTGGCTCCGCCCCCGGCCTGGCTCCTGGAGGCCATCCGGCCCTCACCCCGCCCCGCCTGGCAGCCCCTCCCGGGAAGCGGCGGGGCCCATGGCACCCCCTACGGCCGGGCGGCCCTGCGCCAGGAGTTGGCCCGCCTGGCCCACACGCCGGTGGGAAACCGGAACAACGCCTTGAATCGAGCCGCCTTTGCCCTGGGACGCCTGGTGGCCGCCAGCCACCTGGACGAGGGGACGGTGGTGGGTCTGCTGACCTCTCTCGGTTACCAGATCGGCTTGGGCGGTCGGGAAACGGAGAAAACCACCCAAAGCGGCCTTACTGCCGGGCTGCGGGAGGTTTAGCCATGACGGAAAAACTTAAAGCCCTCTTCGCGGCCCTGGGCGGCCTCCGCAAGGACCTGCCCGAGGAGGAGGCCAAGGCCTTCCTCCGCCATGCCCTGCCCCTTTTCTTGGACCTGAGTCCCACGGAAGTGGTGGACGCCCTGGTGTGGCTGAAAGAGCGCACCACCCTGAGCAGATCCTGGCTGCGGGCCTTTAAAAAGGAGATCAAAGAAGCCCTGGCTAAAAATAGGGCACAACCAACCAACCCAGCGGGTTCAGCTCATGACACCCACGATCGGCAGGCGCTTTGGGAAGCGGCAAAACCACTTTGGGAGTCACCTTCCGTTTTGGACTGCGCTTTGGAAGCCTTGGCTAAACTTGGCTTAGTAAACCAGCACCGGGAGGCGGCCTTGCTCTATTTAGCGGTGACTTCCCGCATTTATACCCCCGTGAACGTAGTGGTAAAGGGTGCTTCCAGCGGCGGAAAGTCATTTTTGACCGCCACTGTGTTGCGGCTTTTTCCAAAGACCGCCTATTATGAGCTTACCGCCATCAGTGAGCGGGCCTTGGCTTACTCTGAAGAGACGTTGGCGCACCGCTTTCTGGTATTATACGAGGCGGCCGGATTAGGAGGCGAATTCGCCCAGTATTTGATTCGCAGTCTGTTGTCCGAAGGTCGCTTGCGCTATGAGACGGTGGAAAAAGCTCCCGACGGGAAATTACGGCCGCGGTTGATTGAACGGGAAGGGCCCACCGGTTTCATCTCTCCCACCACTGCCGTTCAGCTTCACCGTGAAAACGAGACCCGCTACTTAAGTCTCGAAGCCGACGATTCTCCCACCCAAACCGCAGCTATCCTGGCCCGCCAAGGGCGGGAGGCAGCAAGCCCGAGTGAACCCACGGAAATTGATCTCACGCCTTTCCAGGCGTTCCAGGTCTGGTTGGAACTTTCTCCCCCTGCCGTGGTCATCCCTTATGCCGAAGGGATTGCGGCCAAGTGCGATCCCCAGGCCGTCCGATTGCGCCGGGACTTTCCGCAGGTGCTCACCTTGATCAAAACCCATGCCGCCCTGCATGGACACCGCCGCCCTTTGGACGAGCACGGGCGGGTGCTGGCCATACAGGAGGATTACGAGGTGGTGTATCGGCTGGTGGCCGATATTCTCGCCTTCGGCACCGGCGCAAAGATCGACCCTAAAGTCCGGGAGCTCGTGGCGGCGGTGGAGCGTCTGGCGGGAGAGGACGGGGTGACAGTGAAGCAGGTGGCCCGGGAGATGGGGGTTCATGAAAGCAGCGCCTGGCGCCTGGCCCAAAAGGCCCTGAAAGGCGGATTCCTACATAACCTGGAAACCCGGCCGCGAGCCCCGGCCAAATTGGTGGTGAAAGAGCCCCTCCCTCCGGATGGGGTGGTCCTGCCAGCGCCGGAAGTAATTTTTACCCAAAAGGTTAACAGTCCCCCTCCGGAAAACCTGAAAACTGCCCAAACCACCTCTAAAACCCCGACCAACCCTGAATCTCAGGTTTTCAGGGGGGGTGAAAACGTAGGGCAAACCTTTGAAAACCAGGAAGATTGGCTCGATGACCTGCTGTCTCGCTTATTTGAAACCGGAGAGGTGCGCTTATGACGGTGCCAACCCTCATCCAGTCCCTGACCAGCCTGGGGTTTGAGGTGAGCTTGACAGGGGAGGAGATTGTGGTGCTGGGGAAGCCTTCTAAAATTCTAAATCCGGAATGGCTGAAAACTCTCCTTAAAAACCTGAAACAACACAAGCCAGCAGTCTTGGTCCACCTCCGGGAGACCATGGCCCAGTCCCAAACCATTCCCTCATGCTCCACCTGTCCCTGGTGCTTAGACCACCCCTGGACCCACTACCCCGACCTCCCCAAGTGGTGCGGCTGGTGGTGGGACCATCTCCTGGCCGACCACCCCTAGTGCCGGGACCGCCGGGAAGGGCGGGTGCCGGAGCCGAAGGTGAGGCCAAGGGGAGATGAAATACAAGCAATTCCTCACCCCGGACCGACGAAGGCTACCTGCTGTGGTTGCGCCCATTTCCAGCCGGCTGACCCTTCGCCGAACCCCACCCAGGCGTGGGGCCGGTGCCGCCGCCTGGCCAAGGGCCGCTACGGGGGGGCCCGGGCCTGCGACGCCTTCGCCCCCAGAGGAGAGCTACCCATGCACGACCCTAACCCCGTACCCCAACCCGGCTACACCCGGTTTTTCTCCTTCGCCAAGTCCCACTGCTGCAACTACGTCCCGGTGGGCCCGTGGCAGCGGAGGCACCATTGTCTTCTGGAACCCGCCAGGACCGCCAAAACCTGTGTCCTGCCCTTCGGGGTGAGATGCTCCTGGTTCTCCCGGGCCGTGATGCCCCTGGACCCGGCCCTGCAGGCGGAGTGGGAGCGGTTAAAGGCAAGGGAAGCAGACCCGCAGGCCGCGCCTGCGCCAAAAGTCCGGCGCTGCCCCGAGTGCGGCCAACTTTTCTGCTTCCGCAGCAATCGCCAGTTACGCTGCCCGGCCTGTGCCCAACAGGTTGCCTTGGCCCGCCTGCGGAAAAGGGTAAAACGGCAGCGCCACAAGAATAAGACTGTAACGCTTTAGATTTTACAACTGGTTCATATTATTAAGAATAAAGGTGGCATTACGGCGGGGTGAATAGTTTAGGGTGGGGGACGTCTGTAAAGCGTTACCGGACTCTTTGGTGAAAACACACGACCGCAAGGCTTAGATTAATGATAATATTATTCTCATAAAAATTCGTATAACGCTCATGTATCTTCTCTTCTGAAACAGGTCATAGATGGTGTATTTCATTGTTCTTTATCAGCAACTTCCATAAGAAAATAACAGTGGGAGGCGCACCATGAGGGAAAAAGGACCACTACCCTTGGAAAAAACAGATAAAAAAGAGCAAAGGCGGACTTCCAGCCGTGGGGAAAAGTGCGAGGTAAAGGCCGTCCAAGGTGAGAATTCTCCTCCTGAATTGGTACAGAATTTACCCAAAAAACGTCCCCGGGGGAAGCCCTGGCCCCAGGGGGTCAGCGGCAATCCAGCCGGGAGGCCCAAAGGGGCCCGGAATAAGCTCACCCTGGCCCTCCTCGCGGGCGTCCGTCAGGCCGAGGCGAAACTGGCCCAGCCCCGCATCTTGAACCAGGAAAAACCTTTTGAGGTCGATGGTAATTACTGCCTTCAGGAAGGCCTCTGGTTCGCCTGGGACCCTATCCTTGAGGACTATGTGGCCCTCCCGGACCAAACACCGCCCCCACCCCCCGCCCGCG
>CALEAV010000033.1 GCA_937943575.1 uncultured bacterium
TTGCCCAAGACCACGTCAAAGCCTTCGGCGGCGAAGACCTCGGGAAACTCCAGGGGCCAGTGGAAGAAGCGGTTTTCCTCCGCCAGGGCCAGGGCCCGGCCTTCCACCCGGGGGTCGGCCTGGCCCTGGGCCAGACAGCGCCACAAAAGGCCGGTGGTGGGCACCGAGGGGTTTTCCCCGGGCTGGGGCGTTTTCAGAGGCGTGAAGAAGGCGGCAGTCCACAGGTCGCAGGCCACCTTGAGCTGCCACCAGTCCAGACCCTGGCGCAGGGTCTCATACAGCTCCTCCTTGGCCTGGACGTCAGCCGGCTGGCTTTCCGCCAGAGCCGCCAGGGCGGCGAACTCCGGAGCCAGGTCCCGGGGGCGGGCCACGGCCCGGGCCAGCTGCTCCGCAAAGAATGTGGCCTGGCCCTCCCGCTCCTCCCGGTTGCGCTTTTTCAGAAAGGCAGTCACCTGTCTGTCGTCCCCGGTGACCGGAGCGTAGGCCTCATCCGGGATGCCCCTCAAAAGCACCTCCAGGTCCATAACCCCCACCAGGCTGTCGCCGCATTTGATATGGTGGTCCAGGAAGCTCAAAGGAAGTCCGGGAAAATGCCCCTCCAGCCACAGGGCCACCTTGCAGAGGTCCACGGCCAGGGGGTTTTTGTCCACCGCATAGAGGCAGTTGCGGATAATGTCCCGGACGGCCTCCCGGTAGGCCTGCGGCGCCGGCTCCTCCTCGCCGGTTCTTACCTTGGCCAGCTCCCGCCCGAGCCTTCGGGCCGCGGCCAGCAAGAAATGCCCGGAGCCGGAGGCCGGGTCGCAGACCTTGAGGTCCAGAAGGGCTTTTTCCTTTTCTTCTGGGGTATTGGCGGCGGCGAGTTTCTCTTCCATGACCGGCACCAGGGCGGACTCGATGAGCTCCCGCACCAGCTCCGGCGGGGTGTAATAGGAGCCGGTGCTTTTGCGTTCGCTCCCCCAAACCAGCTCAAAGGAGAGGGGCGTAAGAGAGACGACGGGATGAAAATCCAGCAGGCTTTCATAAATGGAGCCCAGCTCCTCGGTGTCCAGGTGGGCGTAATTGACCCGGCGGCGGGTCTGGCCGTCATGGAAGGTGGACAGGTGAAACATGGCGTCCAGGAGGCGGTCGTTGGAGCAAACTGCGGCCTCCAGATCCGGGCAGGCCCGGTCACTGAAGAGCTCCCCGTCCAAGGCCGCCAGGCCGAGCTGGGCGGCCAGATTCTGATCCCGGAAAAGGTGGAAGGTTTGCCGCAGCCCCAGCCAGAGATCAATATAGGGGTCCTGGCGGCGGAAGCGCTCCGCCCGCTCCCGGAGGCGGCTTAAGCTGTAGTAGCGGGTGTAGACGGCCTGGCGGTTCGGATCGCCCTCCGGGGGAAACAACAGGCCCCGCTCATCGGCCACCATGAGAAAGAGCAGCCGATAGATGAGGCGCAGAAGCTGGCGGTAAAAGTCTTCGGCCTTAAGGCGGCCCTCCTCCAATGCCTGGCGCAGGTTGCCACTCTCCGGGTGGGCCAGGAAGGCATGGCCCAGGATTTTCAGGGCCTTTTCCACGCCGTCCCGCAAACGGTCCCGGACCCGGCCGCCTTCCTCAATTCCCTGCTGGTAATATTTCTCCAGCCAGCACTGCGGGGCGTCCGCGGCGGTCTGGGGCAGGCGGCTGCGGTGCAGGAGGCGGTACAGCAGGACAAATTCGTTATAGAGATTGCCCTCCAACATGGCAGGGAGGTCAAATTCCAGATACACGGGCCGAGCAATCCGGGGGGTGTGACGGAGCAACCGGAGTTGCAGGCCGTTGGTGACCAGACCCCAAAGGGCGTCACTGCGGTTGAGGTATTCCTGCACCAGAGCGTGAGGGCTGCGGCGGCTCTCCCCCCGGAGATCCAGAAGCTGGTCATACCCGACGATATGGATGGGCGGGGCCTCAGGATCTTCTCCGGCCCGATGGGAGATGAAAAAGGTTTCGGCCCCAGCAACCGCAGCCCGACGGTGGTAGACCAGCTCATAGCCCAGGCGCTCGAAAAAGGGCCGGGACCAGTATTCCCGAGTGAGGCTGGTGGAACTTTCCCTGGACTGCCCTTTGCGGCGTTGAAAGGCCTCCCAATACGCGCGCATATCAGAGAAGGCGGCCTGCATTTCATCGGTGAGGCGTCTGCCCTTGGGCAGGCCAAAGTCCTCCGGCCGATGACCGGGAAGCTCGCCGCGAGCCAGCCGGTCCAGCAGATCCGCCGGAAATAAGCCGCCTTCAACGGTCACTGCTACATAAGCCATCAGCGCTGACCTCCAGCCGGCACCAGGACATAAAGGCCCATAATATCGGGGGGCGTGTAAGGTTGGACGATGAGAGGAGGCGCCTTGGCCAGTTGCCGCAGGCGGCAGTGGGATTCCTGGAGGGTGGCGGTGCGCCAGGAGAGGACCGCCTCATACCAGTTTGGGTGGCTCTTTAGAAATTCCAGGGCCCAGCGCACGTGCTCTTCCCGCTCCGACATCGGCATATTGGCGTCCGGCCGGGCATTTTCCAATAGTTCCCGGCCCTGCTGCTCCAGGGGCTCCAGCCACACCAGACGGCCGTGCTCCTGCCGGCAGGCAGCCACCACCACCTCTTCGGCGAATTCCTCCACCTCTTCCCGCAGGAGATAGCGGCAGCGCAGCAGCAAGATTATGGTGCGCCAGGACACCGCGTCGGTAAACATGGCGCCAGAGCGGGCGAAGAGCTCATCCGGTTCGGGGGCAAAGGCCCGGCTGAGCACTTCCCGGCAAACGGCCTCGATAAAGGGATGGGTACGGCCCAGATACAGAGCGGTCTCATCCTTGAGACGGTCAAAGGTGACCCGCAGGGGATCACGGTCGGCTTCGGGGAGGACATTTCTGAGGATAGTTCTCAAGTCACCGGGATAAAGCAGGAATACCCCTTCTTTGCCGTCAGGCCGCAGTTCCCCGCCAAACCGCTGGGCGGCATTGGCCAGGAACCGCTGCACCGCTTCCGGCTCCCCCAGGACCGGGTCCACCAGGGCCAGTTCCCGGGCCACTTCCTCAGGCTGGATGCCCTGCTGGGCAAAGTAAGCCCGTTGCTCCCTTTCCCGGGCGGCAGCCGCCTCCCAGTCGGCATGCAGGCGGCTTACTTCCGGGTCGGGAAGGCCGAGGTCAAGTTGCCTGGGATGGCGAGAGCGCCGGAGCAGCACATTGTCCACCACGGCCTGAAGAACCTGCTCAGCCCGGGCCGGCACCGGCACAGAAATGCCCAAATCCCTATGGATAGCCTTGGCCTTGCGGAGCAGAACCTCCAACACCACCAGGTCCACCGGGTTGTTCTCCCCATAAAGGAGTACCGTCTTCACCAGAGGGCGGGGCTGACCGAAGCGGTCCACCCGCCCTTCCCGTTGCTCCAGGCGGTTGGGGTTCCAGGGGAGGTCATAGTGCACCACCGCATCAAAATGCTCCTGCAGATTGATGCCCTCGCTTAGGCAATCAGTGGCCACCAGCACCCGGGTGGGATGCTGGGCCAATTCCGCCACCCGGGCCCGACGTTCTTCCTCCCCCATTTCGCCGGTGACGGCAATGACTCGTAAATCTTTGCCCTGAGGTTCCAGAAGCTGTGGCAACCAGCTTTCCAGATATTTGGCCGTGGAGATGAATCGGCAAAAGATAATCGGGCGAAAATCTTGCTCTAAAAGCCTTTGGGTTTCTTCGGCCACCTTGGCCAATTTACTATCTGCCTCAGACCCCTTTAGCTGCTCTGCTTGTCGGAGGAAGTCCCGCAACCGGCGTTTTTCACGGTTACTCAGGTGCAGTTCGGCCTCTTCCACCGGGGCGCTGGGGGTGTAGTCGCCGACTTCCTCCTCCCCCACCGTGTCCAGCACCTGGGGGCGATACAGATTATCCACCTCCTCCGGGGTATCAGTAAGGCCCATCTCCCCCAGGCCTTTTCCCTGGGCGTGGCGGGTCAAGACCGCTACTGCGGCCTCCGGGCTGGAGAGGACACAGCGCAGCAAAGCAATGGCGGCCCAATGACGGACCCGCTGCTGCTGGTCCCGCAGGCCCTGACCAGAGGCCACCGTCTCCTGGCAATAGTCCAGCACCTGCTGGAATAAATTTTGGTATGGGTCGGTTAATTTGTAAGTAACCTCGTGCGCCTCCCGTTGGGGAAAGGGAGTATCTGAAACCAGCCAGTGCTGCACATCCTGGCGCCGGCGCTGCACCACGTGCGGCAGCAAGGCCTCCCGATCCCAGCTCTCAGGGCTGGAGGAAGCCTGGTCAAATCTGGGGTGGATCAGCCCAAGAAGAGACCGGAAGCTCTCTTCAATGCCGCTGTGGGGGGTGGCGGTAACTAAGATGAGATGGCGGCGGGGATCGGCGGCCAGCTCTCGGATGAAGGCATAACGTTGATGCTGCCTTACTTCTCCCCCCGGGGGACGGGCAGCCAAGTGGGCCTCATCCACAATCACCAAGTCAGGGGCATTGTGGAGGAAAAACCCGCGATGCCGTTCCCCTTTGATGAAATCAAGGCTGACGACCAGATGGGGATAATATTGGTAAATGCTCAAATCCTGACGGGGCAGATTCCGCTCCAGGCGGGCAATGCGGGAGGGCTGAACAACCGCGGTCTCCAGAATAAATTTCTCCCGCAACTCTCGTTCCCATTGGTCGCAGAGGTGCGCCGGACAGATGACCGCCAAGCGGCGGGCGATGCCCCGGTCCAGAAGCTCCCGGGCGATGAGGGCCGCCTCGATGGTCTTGCCCACCCCCACATCGTCGGCAATCAAAAGACGCACCGGATTGAGGCGCAAGGCCATGATCAGGGGAACAAACTGATAAGGACGGGGGACGACCGACAAGCGCCCCAATGAACGGAAAGGGGTCGCCCCAAAGCGGAGGCTCAGGCGGGCGGCATCAAACAGGAGCAAGCTGCCGGTGGCGTCGCCGGGCTGAAACTCGGGCAGGGGGAAGACGGCGGGTTGGAGGGAACCGCCCTCCAGGGGAAGAAACAAACCAACTTCCTGGTCTTCACCACCGGTCAGAGGCCGAAGGCGCACCACCTCCCGCTCCTCTGCTGGCAGAACCACCCACAGGCGCCCCCGGGTCTTCACCAGTGAACCGGGAGAATAGGTCCGGGCCATTTTTATCCCTTGCCCCTTCAACTTGGTTTTATCGATTTGTTGCCAGTATGTTTTAAAATCCAACAAATTGTCAATCGAAGGAAGAAAGGAAGGCACCTCAAATTGAGTTTGAAAGGATTTGCTGCAATAGACGCTTCATTTTTCAGCTTTTATCCTCTTCCAGGTTGTGGGGTCGAAGGGCCAGCCGTGTTGAACGTAGACTTCCCGGCCCTTCCAGACCATCTCGGTGCGGCGCGCGCCGGGGTCGAAGCGGGCCGGGGGCGTGGGGGCGGATCCTGGCCGGGCAGGGCCACATAATCCTGAAGGACGGGGTCCCAAGCAAACCACACCCCCCGCTGAAGCAGGTAGCCGTCCCAGCACTCATAGGGGCGCTCCCGGTCAACCTCTTAGGCTGGGCCAGCTTCTCCTCTGCCCTTCGGATGCCTTCCAAAACAGCTAAAGAAAAGCTGTTCTTGGCCCCTTTGGGTCTCCCGGCCGGGTTACCGGAAACCCCCTGGGGCCAGGGCCGGCCTCGGGGCCGCTTTTTGGGGAAGTTTGGCCGCCTCTCCGCTTTGACTTTTCCGGTTGTTTCCGGCATATTGCCCTCTTCCTGAGCCTGCCGGGAGACCGGCCTTTGCTGTTTCCTGGCCCCTGGCTTCTGAACTTTCCGGCCTCTTTTTCAGAAATGAGCCGGGGCCTTTGATTAAGCTTCTGAAATTAATTGATAAAAAGCAGTAGAGAGGGAATCTTGGTTTTACTATTTTGATCAAACATTATGTTTAAGGATAACGTGTCTGCCGAGGTGAGCAGGAAAGGTTTATACAGCCAAGTCTTCCCGGTCCAACCAGCCCGCCGCCACCAGGGCCCTGTCCACCTCCGCCAAGGCCTGGCGGAATTGCAGCCAAAGGTCCCGGGGGATGGTCAGCCCCTTCTTGGTGGATGGGGTCCTGGCCATCCTGGATGATGTGCAGGCGCAGGTCGATGAAGCGTTTCCCCTTGTATTCCCGCAAGGCCAGGTGATAGGCCAAGGTGGCGTTCTTCTGCAAGGTGGTGATGAGTCTGTTCATGTCCTTCCTCCATCCGCCGTCAGGCCAGCCCCCACCTCCCGGGGCACCGCATCCTCACAGGGGCGCGCCACGCCATAGCGCCCTTTCCGCCGCTTGGTGCACCGCCCAAATGCCTGTGTAGGATTAGGGGACGTGGCGGGCTCGAAGTGGGCGCAATCGCGGCAGGGGGAGAAATTTCCGTCCATTGCGTCCACAGCGACTAACTCCCAAGGGGGCACGCGGGACCACGTACCCACCCAGTCAATGCTTCCCCCCCCACAGGCGGGATGTCCACTTCATGGCTGTCAGGCCCCCACAAGGATTGCTGGCCAACCCCACCACCAGGGTGTGATTGCCGCAATGAAGACAGGGGCCCGTGTAGCAGCCAGAGGGGAGTTTGATGATGGGGCCCCCGGTAGCTCGCTCCCAGGCCTTCAGGAACCGACGCGGCACCTTCTTCATCCCCCTCTCCTTTCAGCCACACGGAGATATTGAAAAATAATTCACCAAAATGCCCCTCTGAGAGGTTTTGTCAGCATTTTTGTCAGCAAAATTTTGCTGACACATAAGCATTTGATTCTATTAGCAAAAACACTGTGGTTAGCACCTTTTTACCCCGCCTTATTCACGAAGGGGATGAGAGGCCCCTTCCCAGGCGGTTTTTAGAAGCGAAGAAGGCAGCGAGGGGAGTTGAAAGAAGGCGGCAGGAGCCTTGAAGGGTCATTTTTCGATAAGGACGCGATCAGAGGGGGCATCAGGGCTGATTTTGGGGAAACCTCTCCTCCTGGTTCAAGCACCACGGCGGGGGGAAGGGGGATTAAGCCGGGCCGGCCCGCAGGTTTTGCCGCAGCCCGGCCAAGAGGTCGCGATAAGGATCACCCGAGGCCAGGTGCACCCAGAGGCGGCGGCACCTCGAACGGATGCGGGCCCCGATCTTCAGGAGCTTGAGCCGCAAGGTATTTACCTGGGCCGTGGCCGGTTCCGGGCCCTGGAGGTGGTGGCGCAGCAACCAGAACAGGCAGGAGGCCGCGGTGTGCAGCAGCAGCCGGAACTGGTTGGCCAGGAAGCGATGGCAGCTCAGGCCATCAGCCTGGTCAGTTTCCACGTCGCCCCGGAGGACGGAGAGGTGGTCATAGGCCAACGGGGGACGGCGCACCAGATTGGTCACCAGGACGCGCCGGTTGGCCCCCAGAGGGCCATACCCCACCTTAGAAATGAGGCGCCGGGGCCGGTCCCAGGAGTCCGCCTGGTAGCTGAAGGCGGTGCAGAGCCGCGGTTTCTCCCCGGTCTCCTGATATTGCCGTTGCGCCTTGAAAAGAAGGGGGGCGGTCGGGGCCAGGACCCGGCTGTTGGTGATGAAGCCGATGACGTAGCGGGTGTCGGGTTGGTCTTCCAGATATTCGTAGAGCGCCGGCACGGCAAAACCGGCATCAGCCCGAACCAGGATGGGGGCCTTGGGGTAGGCCTGCCGCAGCCTCTGGAGCAGCCTTTTCAGCACCGCCAGAGCGCCGTGGACGGCGTGGCTGTTGCCGGGGCGCAGCACCGCGGCCAAAGGAAAGCCGTCCTGGCCGTCGAAGACCAGGAGTGGATGATAGATGGATTCGCCCTAATCGCCGGGGAAAAATCAGTTGCTGCCGGCCGTGGGTGGGGTCGTGGGTGGCGTCCAGGTCCAGGACCATGACCTTCCGGGGGCCGGGATGGGTCTTGAGGTAGAGCTCCAACAGCCCCTCAGGGAGGCGGCGCAGGTCCTGGGCGGTGGCCCGGTTCTCCCACCGGACAGAGTGGGCTGGGAGGCCAGGTCGTCAGAACTTTCCGGGGCCCTGCCCGCCATGAGCTTGAAGGCCGGGTCCTGGGCCAGGGTGGCGGCGTCGTTGGCGTCTTCATAGCCGTGGGCACTGGCGAAGAGGCGCTGCCGCACCAGGGTCAGGAGGTCGTGTTTCACCTTGCCGTCCTGGCGGGGGTCATGCAAGCAGGCAGCCGCCTGCGCAGCGATGCGGCCGCGCTGCTCCCGGAGCAGCAGACCGCCGGCGTCCGAGGTAATCCGGCCCCGGCACAATCGGCGACGACTTCCTTGTTAAAAAGGCTTTCAAAGAAGAGCTGGTTATGGCAGACGGTTTCCATAGGGTATGCTGGCTAAGGAGTTGTTTGTTGAGCGACAACAGCATCTTGGCGGATACCCTATGCCTTTTTAAGCTTTTTCGTGAATAATCCATGATTCAGCTGCCTCCATCTTTGTAGTGGCGGCTGACGGGAAAACCGCAAAAACCCGGTGATTAGGACTGCACCCGGGACTTGGTTCGACAAAGTGACCATCGTCTTGGATAAATTGAGCCATCATGGCCCGGCTTTGGTATTGAAAAACCATTAATCGCCGGAAGGGAAAACGCCCTCTCCAACTGATTGTCACTGTGAGGCTTTTCCCAACCATTCTGAGGTCATGTTGCAGACAATTCAGGTGCAGGGAAAACGGGAGCCGGGAGGAAACTTTTCCTTGGCAGCGGGCATCATAAACGCCTCCGGCCGGCACATCCCGCCAGGGTCTTCCGGTGGCCCGGGCGTGAGGGGAGGCCGCCAAGGGGGGGACTCGGGCCTGACCCCGGGTGGCCATCACCTCCTTCGGCAGGGGATCACAAGGAGCGGCTTGTCGGCTGAGGGGCGAATGGCTGAAAAAGAGTGGCGGAGGGAGAGGGATTCGAACCCCCGGACCTTGCGGTCAGCGGTTTTCAAGACCGCCGCCTTAAACCACTCGGCCATCCCTCCGGTGCCGGGCGGGGGGAGGGGCGTGCGCCCTGTGGGAGGGCCCCGGCAGGCCGGCGGCCACCGCCACCCCTTGCTCCCCATGGGGAGGCGCCGGCGGCAGAAGTCGAGCCGGTGCCGGCGACCCGGGGCCCCCCGGGGGGGCAACCCGGTTGGGGCTCCCCCTCACCTATCAGTCATTTTACGTGTCAGGGCGGCAGGCTGTCAATGTGCTGCTGCCCCTGGCCGGCTTTGCAATTGAGTTGAAAAAATGGTATACAAGGGGCATGACAGAGGACTGGGATTTCTTCCACAAGCTGAGGGAATCGGGCTTCCGGCCCACGGGCCTGCGCCTGGCAGTGCTGGAGGCCTTGGCCGGGGCCGGCCGGGCCCTGACCGCCGGGGAGCTTCTCCAGGCGATCCGCCGCACCCGCCGGATCAACAAGGTGACGGTCTACCGTTTCCTGGAGGAGTTCACCCGCCGGGGGCTGGTGCGCCGGGTGGCGGTCCAGGGGAAGGCGGCCCACTTTGAGCTGGCCCTGGGGCAGCCGCCGCATCCCCACTTTCAGTGCGACCGCTGCGGAGCCGTCGAGTGTCTGGAGCCGGTGTCCCTGGAGGAGCTCTGGGGAAGGCTGAAGGGCCCCCTGGGACATCGGGCCGAACGCCTGGAGATCCGGGTGGCGGGGCTGTGCTGGGAGTGCCGGGGGACCACACCGTGACAAGGAGCGGCAAGATGACACTGAGTTACATCAGGACGGGATGGCCGGGTCAGGGTGAAAGAAGGGCTCACGCCGGCCGGGGGGCCGGGGGCTCCTGGCGAAGGATGGCGGCGGTCATGCTGGGGCTGGCCCTGGCACTGGGGGCAGGAGGCATCTTTCCTGCAAGGGCAGCGGACAAGCTCCCGGTGGCCGCCAGCATTCTGCCCCTGGGGAATTTTCTGGAGAACCTGGGCGGGGAGCGGGTCCAGGTGACGGTTCTCATCCCCCCGGGGGCCAGCCCCCACGTCTATGAGCCCTCACCGGCGGCGGTGGCGGAGGCCTCCAGGGCCCGGGTGTTGGCCTATGTGGGCGCCGGCCTCGACCCCTGGGTGGAGCGTCTCCTCGCCGGGCAAAGGGAGGGCGGCCCTCAGGTGGTCCAGGCCACCGCCGGGATTCCCCTGCTGGCCGACGTGGGGCACCATGAGCAGGAGCACCACGCCGACCGGGGACGGGCCACCACCGGCCACGGGCATCACCAGGGCAACCCCCACATCTGGCTGGACCCGGTCATCGCCCAGGACCTCTGTCGCCGCCTGGCAGCCGCCCTCATCGCCGCGGACCCCGAACACCGGGAGGCCTATGAGGCCAACCTGGCCCGCTATCTGAAAGAGCTGGAGGCGCTGCATCAGGAGATCGCCGCCGCCACCGCCACTTTCCGGATCAGGGAATTCGTCTCCTTTCACCCGGCCTTCACCTATTTCGCTCAGCGCTATGGCCTGAAAGAGGTGGGGGTGATCGAGGCCGCCCCCGGCCGGGAGCCCACCCCCGGCCATCTGAGAAAAATGGTGAACAATATCAGGAAATTCGGCGTCCAGGCGGTGTTCGCCGAACCCCAGCTCAGTCCCCGGGCGGCGGAGGTGCTGGCCCGGGAGGCCCGGGTGAAGGTCCTGATTCTGGACCCCCTGGGGGGGCGGCCCCCCTATGGCAACGACTATCTCCTCCTCATGCGCCACAACCTGGCGGTGATGCGGCAGGCCATGCAATGACGGCCGCGCCCGCCGTGGAGCTTCGGGGGGTGTGGGTGATCTACCACCAGCGCCCGGTGCTGGAGGACATCGATCTCGTCATTCCGCCGGGGCGCTACGTGGGCATCATCGGCCCCAACGGCGCCGGCAAGAGCACCCTCCTCAAGGTGGTCCTGGGGCTCATTCCCCCCGCCCGGGGGGTGGTCCGGGTCTTCGGGGAACCGCCGGCCCGGCTCCGCCGGAGCGGCCAGCTGCTGGGCTATCTGCCGCAGAAACTCATGTCCCAGCCCCAGTTCCCGGTGACGGTGCTGGAGGTGGTGCTCATGGGCCGCTATGGCCGCATCGGGTTGGGGCGGTGGCCCGGCCCCGGGGACCGGGAGGCGGCGCTGGCGAAATTGAGGCGGCTGCGCATCGAGCACCTGGCGGACCGGCCCATCGGCGCCCTCTCCGGCGGCGAGCTGCAGCGGGTCTTCATCGCCCGGGCCCTGGTGGTGGAGCCCCGGCTCCTGGTGATGGACGAGCCCACCATCTCCCTGGATGCCTGTGCCCAGGATGATCTCTTTGAGATGCTCCACGACCTCAAGGAGGAGCTGGATCTGACGGTGTTGGTGGTCTCCCACGACATCGGGGCGGTGGCCCGGCACGTGGAGGAGGTGGTCTGCCTCAACCGGCGCCTGTATGTGCATGAGCCGCCGCCCATCGGCCGCCTGGCCCTGGAGCGCACCTTCGGCTGCAGCGTGGAGTATCTCTTCCACGGGGAGATCCCCCATCGGGTGGTGCGCCGGGATGAGTGAGCTGATGGCCCTGGGCTTCTGGCAGCGGGCCCTGGCAGCCGGGGTGGTCCTGGCGGTGCTCTGCGGCTGCCTGTCCGTCTTTGTCATCCTGCGGCGCCTGGCCTTCATCGGCGTGGGCATCTCCCACTCCGCCTTCGGGGGGGTGGCGCTGGGGTTTCTCCTGGGGATTGACCCCCTGTGGACCGGCATCGTCTTTTCCGCCGGGGTGGCCTTGGCCATTGAGTGGGCCCAGCAGCGGGGGCACATCGAGGAGGACGCGGCCATCGGCATCTTTTTCGCCGCCGCCATGGCCCTCGGGGTCCTCTTTTTGCACCTGTCCGGCACCTACAACGTGGATGTCTTCGGCTTTCTCTTCGGGAACATCCTGGCCATTGGCGAGCGCCAGGTGGTGCAGATTGTGGTGGTGGCGGTGGGCGTCCTGGCGGTGGTGGGGATTTTCTTCAAGGAATACGTGTTTATCAGCTTTGATGAGGAGATGGCCTGGGTGAGTGGCCTGCCGGTAAACTTCCTGCGGGCCCTGTTTCTGGTGCTCCTCAGCCTGGCCGTCATCGTGGCCATCTACCTGGTGGGCATCATCCTGGTGAGTGCCCTTCTGGTCATCCCCGGGGCCACGGCCCGCAACCTGGCGGGGCACCTGCGGCCCATGCTCCTGGTGTCCCTGGGCAGTGCCGTGGGCGCCACCCTGGTCGGCCTCTTTGCCTCCGCCTGGCTGGACTGGCCCTCCGGGGCCACCATCGTGGTTCTGCTCTCCCTCCTGTTTTTCCTCTCCACCCTCTGGAGCCGGGCAAAGTAGCGGCAGGGCAGGCGCCGCAGCCCCCCGCCCTTCCCCGCCCACTTTCATCGTCCAGTAATCATCGTTATTGATTTTTATACTATTTTGCATTTACTGAAATTTATGCCTTCATAATCTTTCCTTGGAGTGATAAAATTTAAACCGGGATTTTTATAATTTAAGAAAACAAAATAATTGTAATCCTTCCACCGGTAAACAAAGATAATTTATCATCTTATAGATAAAATGGTATTTGATTTCCTTATTGTGAAAATATTCTCTCTTATACGGGTGAAAGAAATAACTTTGGTTTCTAATTGTTGAAGGAAATTTATAACATGTTGGTCTCCCTCATCAAAGCCGCTTGAGATATTTGGTGAAGATTCTCACGGCATTGGCGGTTGCTTGGTTTTCATATGCCAAGCCCTGATTCCTCATCTCGATAAATGTGGGATTACTATTTTTTGCAAGGGTCTTTTTCAGGATAGGAACAGGGGGCGGCCAACGGAACCATGAGAACCCGGCTGAAGAGATGCGAACTCTGGCAGTGAAGGATGGGGGGAGGACCTCTGGCTCTGGCCCCCTCCCCCGCACGACTTACAACAGCGACAGGCGCTCGTCGTAGATGTATTCCCGGGTGTGGCGGGCCACCCGGGCCGGGTCCAGGGAGAGGCGGGCCACCCCGGTCTCGATGGCGGCCCGGGCCGTGGCTTCGGCCACCGCCGGCGGCACCCGGAAGTCCATGGCGCCGGGGAGGATGTAGCGCGGCTCCAGGTCGGGCCCCACCAGGGCGGCGATGGCGTGGGCCGCGGCCATGTTCATCTCGTCGTTGATGGTGCGGGCCCGCACGTCCAGGGCACCCCGGAAGATGCCGGGGAAGGCCAGGCAGTTGTTCACCTGGTTGGGGAAATCGGAGCGGCCGGTGGCCACCACCGCGGCGCCCGCGGCCTTGGCCTCCTCGGGGAAGATCTCCGGCTCCGGATTGGCCATGGCAAAGACGATGGGGTCCGGTGCCATGGAGCGCACCATCTCCTGGGTGAGGGCCCGGGGGCCGGACAGCCCGATGAAGACTTCGGCGCCCTTGATGACGTCGGCCAGGGTGCCGGTGAGGCGCTCCGGGTTGGTGAGGGCGGCCAGCTCCTCTTTGATGGCGTTCATCCCCACCCCCCGGCCCCGATAGATGGCGCCCCTGGTATCGCAGACGATAAGGTTCTGCGCCCCGGCCTTCAACAGCAGCCGGGCGGTGGCAATGGCGCTGGCCCCGGCGCCGTTGAAGACGATTTTCACCTCCTCGAGCCGGCGGTCCACCAGCTTCAGGGCGTTGATCAGCCCCGCCAGGGTGACGATGGCGGTCCCGTGCTGGTCATCGTGAAAGACGGGGATGTCCAGGCTCTCCCGCAGGCGGCGCTCGAGGTCGAAGCAGCGGGGGCTGGAGATGTCCTCCAGGTTGATGCCCCCGAAGGCCGGGGCAATGACCTCCACCAGCCTGACCAGGAGGTCCGGCTCCTGGGTGCCGACGCACAAGGGGAAGGCCTCCACCCCGCCAAAGGTCTTGAAGAGCACCGCTTTGCCTTCCATCACCGGCAGAGCCGCCCGGGGGCCCAGGTTGCCCAGACCCAGGACGGCGCTGCCGTCGGTGACGATGGCCACCAGGTTGCTTTTGACGGTGAAGTCGTAGGCGGCCATGGGGTCGTCCAGAATCCTCTGGATGACCTCGGCCACCGCCGGGGGGGCGTAGAGGCGGCTGTAGATGAACTCGTCCTTGATGGGCACCTTGGCGTAGACCTGGATCACCCCCTGATACCGGCGGTGAACTTCGATGGCCTCCTCCTCGATGGAAAGCCGGCCGTAGTCCTGGCCCTCCTGGGGCAGCCAGGCCAGCTCCCCTTCGTAGATGAAGCGCTCGGTGCGCTCATGCACCCGCTCGGGGGGCATGATGTCCGGCCCGATCTTGGCCACCCCGGATTCCTGGGCCGCCCGGGCCACCGCTTCGGCCACCACCGGGGAGATGTGCCAGTCCATCTGCCGGGGGATGATATTCGTGGGGGAGAGCTTCTCCCGGGGGATCATGCCCGCCAGGGCCCGGGCGGCGGCCAGATACATCTCCAGGTTGAAGCGCTCGGCGCCCACATCCAGGCAGCCCCGGAAGATGCCGGGGGTGACCAGGGAGGAGCGGATCTGGTTTTCGCTCTCCGCCAGCCCCGTGGCCACCACCGCGGCGCCCCCGGCCTTGGCCTCCGTCTCGCTGATCTCCGGCTCCGGCAGGGCCAGGGCAAAGACGATGGGGTCCGGCGCCATGGAGGCCACCATTTCCCGGGTGAGGATGTTCTTGGTGGACAGCCCGATGAAGACGTCCGCCCCCCGGATCACCTCGGCCAGGGACCCCCGGACATGCCGGGGCCGGACCAGGCGGGAGATCTCACTTTTGGCGAAGTTCATGCCCTGGGTGCGGTAGGTGTGGATGGCCCCGTGGCGGTCGCAGAGGACGATGTTGTCCACCCCGGAGACCAGCAATCCCTGGGCCACGCCGATGCCCGAGGCGCCGGCCCCGGCGATGACGATGCGCACCTCCTCGGGCCTTTTCCCCACCACCTTAAGGGCGTTCCACAGGGCCGCCAGCACGATGATGCCGGCGGCGTGGAACTCATGATGCAGGACCGCCACCCTGACCGCCCGCCGGATGCGGTTCTCCACCGTAAAGCACTTGGGCGCGGCGATGCTCTCCAGACACAGGCCCCCGAAGGTGGGGGCCAGACAGCGCAGGACCTCGATGATCTCATAGGGGTCCTGGGTGTTGAGGGCGATGGGCACCGCATCCACGTTGGCAAAGGTCTTGAAGAGGACGCTTTTGGCCTCCAGCTTGGGGAGCACCGCCAGGGCGCCCACGTTGCCGAATTCATAGGTGGCGCTGCCATCCGAGATGAGGGCGATGGAGTTGCCCCGGCAGGTAAGCTGGTAGGAGAGCACAGGGTTCTGGTCAATCTCCCGGCACACCGCGCCCACCCCGGGGGTGTAGATGCGGCTCAACACCGAACGGTCCCGGATGGGCATCTTGCTCTTCACCCCGATGAGGCCGCGATAGCGCCGTCTGTAGGCTAAGGCATCGGATTCCGTGGTCATAAGCGTGTCAGGTCCTGGTATGGTGGGGGAGGGAGGGCCGGGATTCAGTGGAGGCCTGCCCTCCTTGGCACTCCTCCTGCACCCCTCAGGGATGGGGGGTGGGGGCTTGGGGGGAAGGGGTGAAAGGCCGGCGGTCCTTAGCCCCCTCACCCCAACAGCTACCAGCAGGCCCTCAGTCCACCTTGTCGTGCAGGAAGTAGATAACCTTGAAGCGGTCCTTCAGTTCCGCCTCCAGGGCGGTCTCGTCGTCAATCTCCCGGGCCCGGATAAAGACAAACCGCCAGCCTTCCGGGGCGTTCTCATAGCCGGTGAGGATGCTGGCGATCCGGCCGCCGTGGGCCCGGATGACATCGGTGACCTCCTTGATGGAGCCGGGGCGGTCCTCCAGGGCGAAGCCCATGGCCAGCTCCGCCTGGTTGATGCCGCTGATGGCCACAAAGGCCCGGAAGATGTCGCCTTTGGTGATGATGCCCTCCAGATGCCCCTGGTCGTCCACCACCGGCAGGGCGGAGATGTTGTGCTTCAGCATCACCGCCGCGGCCTTCTCCAGGGTGGCCTGGGGGCTGATGGTGTAGAGCTGGCGGGGCATCACGGTCTTTACCGGGATGGTGTCCAAAAGGTAGTAAAGCTCATGGATGTCCAGGGCGGTGGCCTTGGAGGGCGAGGCCTCCTTCAGGTCCCGGTCGGAGATGATGCCCGCCAGGCGTCCGTCCTTGAGGACCGGCAGGTGTTGAATGCCATGCTGCTTCATGAGTTTGGAGGCCTGCATGATGGAGGCCTCGGCATCCACGACGATCAGTTTGCGGCTCATCCAGTCCTTGACCGGCATCGGTAGGCTCCTTCCAGGGGTCCGGGCTTGCAGGGGCGCCTAAGAGGGCTGCCGGCTGGGAAAAAAGACTGCGGCCAACAGCTGGGGAGCCGCCAGGCCCAGGCGCCTTCCCCGCCAGCGGCGGGACCCTGCCGTCAGGGGGCCGTTTTCAAGCACCCCGGCGTCCCCATGCGGCCCGACCTGCATCCTTTTTTCATACCTGCTTCAGCGGGGAAAGCCAAGGGGAAAGGGCACCTGGACCGATGCCGGGGACATCCCCCAGCGGCCCCGGCCGCCCCTCAGGCGGGCTCCACCGCCAGCTGGCCGCAGGCGGCGGCGATGTCCGCGCCCCGGCTCTCCCGGATGAAGACCGGCAGGTGCGCCCGGTGGATGATCTCCCGGAAGGCCGCCACCCGCTCCGGTCGGGGGGCCGCAAAGGGCAGGCGGGGATGGGGGTTGAAGGGGATGAGATTGACCTTGGCCCGAAAGCCCCGAAGCAGCCGCACCAGCTCCCGGGCCTCGGCGGGGGAGTCGTTGACCCCGTGCAGGAGCACATAGGCGAAGGTGATGCGCCGGTGCGGGGGCAAGGGGAACTTCCGGCAGGCCGCCAGCACTTCCTTGAGCGGATAGCGGTCGTTCACCGGCATCAGGGCGCTTCTGGTGGCGTCGTCCACCGCATTCAGGGACACGGTGAGGTTCACCGGCACCTCCTCCCCCAGGCGGGGGATGAGGGGGGCCAGCCCCACGGTGGACACCGTCACCCGGCGGCGGGAGAAGTGGAGCCCCCAGGGCGCCTGGAGGATGCGGACGGCCTTCACCAGCGCCGCGAAGTTGGCCAGGGGCTCCCCCATGCCCATGAACACCAGGTTGGTGAGGGGCGGCGTGTCCGGCAGGAGCGGGCGCAGCGCCAGCACCTGGCGGACGATCTCCCCGGGGGTGAGGTTGCGCCGGAACCCGCCCAGGGCGGTGAGGCAGAAGCGGCAGCCCTGGGCGCAGCCCGCCTGGGAGGAGAGGCACAGAGTGAGATGGTCGCCTTCGGGGATGAGGACCGACTCGATGGCCTCGCCGTCCGCCAGCCGCCAGCGGCATTTACGGGTGCCGTCGCGGGATTCCTGGGTCAGCTCCAGGGCGGGGCCGGCCAAGGTGAGCTTTGCAGCCAGCTCCTGCCGCAGGCCCTTGGCCAGGTCGGTCATGGCGTCCCACTCGGCGGCGCCTTTGTAGACCCACTTGAGGAGCTGGCGGGCGCGGAACCGGGGGTGGCCCCAGGCGGCCAGGATCTCCTCCATTTCCGGCAGGGTATGGTCAGCGGGGTCGAGGCGAAGGGGCATGACGGACAGAGAGATACCGGCGGGACCTCCTGACGCCTGCCTCAGCCGCGGGGGCCGGGCAGGAGAAGCTACTGCCGGCGGGAGCGCTCCAGGGCCTCCATGCGGGACTTGCAGTGGATGCACATGGTGGTGACGGGGCGGGCCTTGAGGCGCTGCAGGGAGATCTCGCCGCCGCAGATCTCGCAGATGCCGTAGGTGCCCTCGTCGATGCGCTCCAGGGCTTCCCGGATCTTCAGGATGAGCTTGCGCTCCCGGTCCCGGATGCGGAGGGTGATGTTGCGGTCCGTCTCCAGGGCGGCCCGGTCGGTGGGGTCAGGGAGGGGCGCGGCGCCGTCACCCTTCATGCCGCTCCTCGTGGTGTCGGCCTTGCCCAGGAGGTCTTGCAGGTGCTCATGGAGCACGGTCCTGAAGTATTCCAGTTCTTTGCTGTTCATGGACCTGAGCCCGACTCCGTGTCTGCCTGATATGAACCGCCTCTGCCGCCGCTTTTCTCCAGCAGGCGGAGATTCTCAATCGTCATGCCCTTGTCCACCGCCTTGCACATGTCATACAGGGTGAGGGCGGCCACCGCACAGGCGGTGAGGGCTTCCATCTCCACCCCGGTGCGGGCTTCGGTGCGCACCCGGGCGGTGATGATCACCGCCTCCGCCTCCGGCACCGGCGCAAAGGTGATCTCCACGCCGGTCAGCGGCAGGGGGTGACACAAGGGGATGAGCTGGGCGGTGTTTTTGGCGGCCATGATGCCCGCCAGCCGGGCTGCCGCCCAGACGTCGCCCTTGGGGAGCTGCCCCGCCAGCAGCAGGGGGAAGATGCGGGGGCCCACCCGGATGCGGCAGGCGGCGGCGGCCTCCCGGCGGGTGACCGGCTTGTCGCCGATCTCCACCATGCGCAGGCGGCCGTGGTCGTCCAGGTGGGTGAACTCACTCATGGGCGGCGGGGCTATGGCTCCGGCCCTCCAGCTCCACAAATTCCTCCAGCAGGCGCCGCTGGGCCGGGGAGAGGTTCTCCGGGGTGGTGACCACCACCTCAATGATCTGGTCCCCCGGCGGCCGGTGCGGCCCCCGGGAGAGACCGGCCCCCACAAAGCGGAAGAGGTGCCCGGACTGCGTCCCCCGGGGCAGAAGGAGGGGCCGCTCCCCCTCCAGGGTGGGGACCATCACCGCCCCCCCCAACGCGGCCTGGGCAAAGGAGACCGGCAGCCGGCAATAGAGATCGGCGCCCCGGCGGGCGAAGAATTCATGGGGCTCCACCGAGATGACCACCTCCAGGTTGCCGGGGGGGCCGTCAAAGACGCCGTCCCCGCCCTGGCCTTCAAAGCGCAGCCGGGTGCCGTCCTCGGTGCCGGGGGGGACGATGACCCGCACCCGGTGGTGTCGCACCAGGTATCCCAGTCCCTGGCAGACCGGGCAGTCCGGGGGCAGGATCTCCCCCAGACCCTGGCAGCGGCGGCAGAGGGGCCCGGTCTTGCTCAGCAGCCCCGGGCCCAGGGGCCGGCGGCCCTTGCCCTGGCACTCCGGGCAGACCTCCCGGGGGCCGGGCTGGCGGCCGGTGCGGTCACAGGCGCCGCACGGGTGGATCCGGGGGATCTCGATGATCTCTTCCACGCCTTTGAGGGCGGCCAGAAAGGAGATGCGCAGATCGTAGCGGAAATCGGGGCCGTTGGAGCGGCTCACGGGGGATTGGCTGGAGATGCCGAACAACTCCTCCAGGGCCTCGTCGGCCATCCGGGAGGTGGTGCGATAAAAAGGGCCACCCTCCGCTCTCCGGAGATGCCGCCGGCGCCGCAGATAATCATAGGCCTCCATCAGGCGGCGGAAGCGGGTCGCGGCCTGGGGGTCGCCGGGGTGGCGATCCGGATGACATTCCCATACTCGGGCCCGGAAACTGCTCTTGATCTCCTCCCAGCTGGAGCGGGGGGAGACCTTGAGGATGCGGTAGCAGTCCCGGGCGGTCATCTCTCACTCCTGGGCCGCAGGCGGCTCACCGAGCCGGGTAGCCAGGGCCGCGGCAGCCTCGTCGTCCCCGGCGGCCTTGAGGGCCCGGAAGGCAAAATGGAGCTTGCCCTGGGCCAGGGCGGTGTCCGCCGCCTGCCGCCAGACGGCCGGGTCCCGTTCCCCCAGGCGGGCGAGGAGGTGGGCGTCGCCGGCAGCCAAGGCCACCTCCCGGAGACGGGCCAGGCCTTCCCTCACCCCCCCCTTGGCGAAAAACTCCAGGGCGTCCTCCCACCACTGGAGGGCCAGGAACTTCTCCCCCAACTGGCGGCAGAGTTCCGGGCTGATCTCTTGATCGTGCAGGAGGCGCCGTTTCTTTAAACAGTCCGGGATGCCCCGGGGCGCCCCCGGTCCGCTGGCGGCCATGACCTCGGTGCTCCTCACATCCAATCTTCTAGGTTTATAAATGATTCCGCCGGGCCTGTAAACGGAAAAGCATACTTAAAAACGGCGGGGCGCCGGGGATTCGGGGACCGCGGCAGCCCTTCCCCAGCGAAATGTTTGACATTGCCCGGACCAGGGATTAATCTGTGACCGGTGGGAGGGGGGCGAAGGAGCCTGCTTCCCCCGCCCTCCGCACACCCCTCCGCCACCCCCCGGAGGCGGCGGAAAGGAGGGGGTGGAGGATGAGGCCCTGGCCGCACGCCTCCGGCTCCCGAGGCCATCCCGGCCCCGGCTTCACCCGGGACCGGGGATGAGGAGCAACCCTCCAGCACCCGAGCATCGTCCCATGGTGGTCACCTGTCCAGAGTGCGGCACCCGCTTTGAGCTGGATGAAAACCTGATCCCGGGGGAGAGCGCCAAGGGGCGCTGCTCCCGCTGCGGCCACACCTTTGTCATTCGGCGCCCCGCCGGCCGGGAGGAGCCGGCGCCCCCGCCCCCCGAACCTCCGCCCCCGGAGCCCCAGCCTCCGGAGAGGCCGGCAGAATCCCCGGAACCGGCCACGGCAGCTCCGGGGGTCACCCCCCCAGCCGAAGCGGCTCCGACTCTGGGGGCTCAACCGGAGGCACCCCCGTCGGCCGGCAAGCCCCCTGCGGCGGCCGCCCCCCGGCGCTGGTGGATGGCGGCGATAATCATCCTGGTGGTGGCCGGGGCCGGGGTGGCCGGCTGGCGTCTTTTCCCCCTCCTGACCCAGGTGCGCCCGGGCATGCCCCCGACAGCGCCGCCCTCAGCCCCGGAGCTGAACGTGCCCCCGCCGCCGCCCACCCCGGCTGAGCTGAGGGAGATCCTCATTGAGGTGGAGGAAGCCACTTTCGGCCGCCTGGAGCATCCCCAGGCCGGCCGGCTTCTGGTTCTCACCGGGGAGGTGGTGAACCGGGGGGAGAAGGCCCGGGGTCCGGTGAAGCTCAAAGCGGCGCTGCTGGACGCCCGGCATCGGGAGGTGGCCCGGAGCCTGGCCTATGCCGGGGCCACCTTCTCGGAAAAGGAGCTTCTCAGCCTGGCGCCGGCGGAAATCGACCGGCGGCTGCAGACCCCCCCGGGCCGGGAGGCCATCCTGGCTCCCCAGGAGCGCCGCCCCTTCACCCTGGTGTTTTACGGCGTGCCCCCTGACCTGGCGGAAGCCGGCTACGGCTTCACCCTGGCGGTGGTGGAAGCACCGCCGGTATCCCAACCTTGAAGGTGTCTATGCTGAAGCGCTGGCTGTCCCGCTTCCTTGGGGACCGGGGCATTCACAAGACCACTGTGCGGGTGGATTTTTATGCCGGCAATGTGGCGGTGCCGGCGGTGTACTGGTACAACAGCCAGGATCAGGAGGGCGATACCGTCGTCCTCACACTTTACCTCTATGCCCGGATTCTCTTTGAGCTGGCGGAGCAGAACGAAACCCGGGTGGCCAAGGAGCTCATGGATTTTCTGGAGCAGGTGAAAGGGCTGGTCCTCCCCGGGGATGGTCCTCCCAGGCGGCCCCGCCTGCCGTTGGGCGCCGTCAGCCTGGGGCCGGCGCCCTCCACCGCGCCGGAGCGCCGCTACCAGGCGGACTTCTACCAGATGCAGGACGGCTCCTGCCGCCTGAATTTTCAGGGGAGTGTGGGCAAGGAGGGGTTTTACCTGCCGGCGGCCTTCCTGGTCTTCTTCCAGACCTGCCTGGACCGCCTGGGGGACGAAGCCTTAAGCCGCCTCATCCACTGCCTGGGCCGCCTGCACGATTATTACCGCTACCGCCGGGACTTCTGGGATTCCACCTCCCTGACCGCCGGCCCGGCCTTCGCCCTGGGAAAGGAGGAAATCCGGCCGGAGGAGCCCGGGGAGGGGTGAGGCGGGAAGGGGGCCTTGCCAAGGGCGAGGAGAGGGGCGGCTCCCCCGCTCCACCCGTACAATGCCCGCCCGGCCCGTGGGAAGGTGGCAGAACCTGGTGGGAAACGGGCCGGGAGCCAGTACTTCGCGGCCGCCCTCACCGCTCCGCTAGGCGCTCAGGCGCTCCATCAGGCCCGCCTTGATGCGGTCGAACTCCTCGGGGGTGATGACCCCCTCCTCCTTCAGGCGCAGGAAGCCCTCCAGCTCCATGCGCATGCGCTCCGGGGTGAGGGGAGGCGTGGACACCGTCACCTCCTCCGCCTCCACCACGTCGTCCGGCGGCGCCAGGGCCAGAAGCTCCGGCCGGGCCCCGGGCAGGGCCTCGGGCCAGTTCCCCCGCCCTTTATACCGCAGAGTCAAAACGCCGTTTAAGAGGGAGATCTCCACGTCCTTGCCGCTTTTCGCCGCCTCCCGCATGAGGTCCTGGAAGTCGCCGGATTGGGCGGCCAAGCGCTTCTTGAAGTTCTCCCAGCCCCGCCAGGCCCGGTAGACGGCAATGGCCAGCAGCACCGCAAAGCCGGCAAAGATCCAGGCGCTGAAGCCCAGAATGCCGGTGAGCCACACCAGGGCCACGATGAGCACGAAGGGAATGGCGATGAGAAACAGAAGGAGGCTGTAGAAATTGGCAATGTTCCCCCAGGTGGCCCCGGTGGGATCCGCCTCCTTGAATTTGAACCGGGTGAAAAACTTGCCCATGATGCAATCCGGATAGCTGGCTGTCGCTTTCGGGCCGTAAGCCACGCCCCGCTCTTGTCATTGCCCCCTCTCCCGGGGGAAGGGGCAAAGAGAGGGGAGGACGGCGGAACAGATCCCCGGCCCTCCCCGCACCTTTACTATAACCCGGACCATGGCAGGCCGGAAGGGAAAAGCGACCGCCTCAGGCCGGGGCCTGGAAAAAGGTGCGAAAGGCCTTGAAGGTCATGTACAAATCGGCCTTGGAGGCCACCTCGAAGGGCGAGTGCATGGAGAGCACCGGCGGCCCGCAGTCGATGATCTCCAGGCCGTGCACCGCCAGGTATTTGGCGATGGTGCCGCCGCCGCCTTCGTCCACCTTGCCCAGGTGGGCCGCCTGCCAGATGACCCCGGCCTCGTTGAAGATGCGCCGCAGCCAGGCCAGATACTCGGCGTGGGCGTCGTTGGCCATGTATTTGCCGCCGTGGCCGGTGTATTTGGTGAGGCAGACGCCGTAGCCCAGCCTGGCGGCGTTGCGCTTTTCGTGCACCTCGGGATAGTCCGGGTCCAGGGCGCCGTTGACATCGGCGGAGATGGCCCGGGAGGCCATGAGCACCCGGCGCCGCAGCAGCGGGCTTGAGCCCTCCCGCTCCAGGAGCCGCTCCACCAGCTCCTCCAGGAGGCAGCTCTTGGCTGAGGTGTTGCCGTCGCTCCCCACCTCCTCCTTGTCATAGAAGAGGGCCATGCAGGTGTGCTCCGGCTCGCTAAGGTGGAGGATGGCCTCCAGGGCCGGGTAGGCGCAGGAGCGGTCATCCTGGCCGTAGGCCGCCACCAGGCTGCGGTCCCAGCCCACGTCCCGGGCTGGCCCGGCGGGCACCACCTCCAGCTCGGCGCTCACCAGGTCCTCCTCGGTGATGCCGTAGGCGTCCTGCAGGTATTTCAGCAGGGCCAGCTTGAAGCGCTCCTTGGTGTCCTTGTCGCCCAGAGGCAGGGAGCCCACCAGCACATTGAGCTTCTCGCCCTCGAAGGCCTCGGAGACCTTCTTGTCCATCTGCACCTTGCGGGCCAGATGCGGCAGGAGGTCTAGGACCGTGAAGACCGGGTCCTCGGGGTGTTCCCCCACGCTCAGCTCCACCCGGGTGCCGTCGGCCTTGAGGACCACCCCGTGCAGGGCCAGGGGCCGGGCCAGCCACTGGTATTTCTTGATACCGCCGTAGTAATGGGTCTTGAGAAAGACGAGGTCCGTGTCCTCGTAGAGGGGGTACTGCTTCAGATCCAGGCGGGGGGCGTCGATGTGGGCCGCCACCAGGCGCAGGCCGTCGGTGAGCGGCCGGCGGCCCCGCACCACCAGGGCGATGGTCTTGCCCTTGTAATTGTAAAAGCAGCGGTCGCCGGGCTCGCCCCGGGCCAGGTCCGCGAAGCCGGCGGCCCGGGCCTGGGCCTCGATCTCCGCCACCGCCAGCCGCTCGGTCTTGGCCCGGTCGAGAAAACGCTTGTAACGCTCGGCATAAGCCATGATTTCGGCCCGCTCCCCCTCCTCCACCTGGTCCCACACCAGCTTGGGGGTGACCGTGAGCCGCTCCCTGAGCTGCTCCACCTGCTCCTTGTCCACCATGTCCGCCACGTGCGCCTCCCTTTGGGAGAGGG
>CALEAV010000034.1 GCA_937943575.1 uncultured bacterium
CCCCCTGCGGGCCGACTTTCCGGTCACTTGAAAAATTATCTGTGTAGCAATGATTATGTAAATATTTCCTTGGGGAAGGTCAATCGGGGGAGCCCTGATTTTTCCGGGCGGATTTCCCTGGGCAGCGGAAGGGGAACCTGATTTTCGGCCGCCCTCCCCACCCAGCCAGGGTCAGAGCTCCGCCTCCGGCTCCGGCAGCGCCAAGGCCTCCAGGCCCTCGGGGAGAGAGAGGCTCACCGCCGGGGCGGGGTCGCTTAAGACCCGGCCCCCCGCCGCCAGGCGGGCCGCGGCCCTCAGCTCCCCGGTGAGGGGGACCCAGCCGGGAGCCAGGGGGCGCTCCGGGGGCGGGCCTGCCAGGCTGAGGCGCAGACGGTTCACCTCCCCGGCACCCAGGGGCGGCAGCCGCCAGCGCCGGGGGGCGGCGACCAGGGCCTCCGGGGCCCCTTTGGCCTGCACCACCCCCTCCGCCACCTCCACCCCGGCCGTCAGCGCCAAGGTGAGCTGCCAGGCCCCCAGCCCGTGGGGCCCCACCTCACCGTCGCCGGCGGCGTGGACCACCCCCAGCTCCACCGGCGGCCCGGCATAATCCTTGACCACCAGGGGCAGGGCGGGGCTCACCGCCGGGGCGAAGCTGAGGCCCCTGGCCTCGCAGCCGTGATAGCGGGCCCGGAACCACACCAGGCCGGGGGTGAGGGGGCTCACCCGGTCAATGAGGGCAAAGGCGCCCTGGGCATCGGGGGAGTCCTCGGCCAGCAGCAGCCAAGGCCCCTCCGGCGACTCGGCCCGCTCCAGGGCCAGCATCCCGGCGCCGACGGGGGCGCCGGTGCCCCGCTCCCGGATGTGGGCGGTGAGGGTCACCGCCTCGCCCAGGGCCACGGGGTTGGCGGAGACACTCACCCCGGCCACGGTGGGGACGATGAGGGGGAGCTCTCCGGCCCCGGCCGGTGGGGGGGCGAGGAGGCTTAAGGCGACAAGGATGACACAAGCGGTCATGGCACCCTCCGGGGTCAGCAGCATCTGCCCCGGAAGAGAGCCAGAGCCATGCCATATCGCTTATTTAATTGATTTTATTTAATAATATTGATTTCCAGTCGGGCTTGATGTCCAGAAATTGAAACATTGGGACAAGGGAATGGTCTGGCGCTGAAACAAAAAACCCGGGACGAGCCCGGGTGAGGGGGGGACAGAAGGGAGGGCCGGAGGGCCCGGCGCCTCCCTGAGGGGGGTCAGATCTTGATGAGGCCGGCGGCCAGCTTGGCGGCCATGACCGTGTTCTTCATGAGCATGGTGATGGTCATGGGGCCCACTCCGCCGGGCACCGGGGTGATGAAGGCGGCCTTTTCCTTCACGGCGTCGAAGTCCACGTCGCCGCAGAGGATGGCCTTGCCGGTCTTTTCGCTGACGCCGATGCGGTTGACGCCCACGTCGATGACGCAGGCCCCTTCCTTGACCCAGTCGCCCTGGACGTATTTGGGCACGCCGGCGGCCACGATGAGGATGTCGGCCCGGCGGCAGTGCTCAATGAGCCTGTCTTTGGGGGTGCCGGTGTGGACGCAGGTGACGGTGGCGTTGGCGCCGGCCTTTTTCTGGATCATGATGGCCACCATGGGCTTGCCCACGATGTTGGAGCGGCCCACCACCACGCACTCCTTGCCCTTGGGGTCACCGTAGGCGCGCACGATGAGCTCCTGGCAGCCCGCCGGGGTGCAGGGCAGGAAGGCATAGTTGCCGATGAGGATGCGGCCCACGTTCACCGGATGGAAGGCGTCCACGTCCTTGTTGGGGTCGATGGCGTAAAGGACCTTGTTGGTATCGATGTGCTTGGGCAGGGGCAGCTGCACCAGGATGCCGTGGATCTTGGGGTCCTGGTTGTATTTGTCCAGGAGCTTGAGGAGGGCCTCTTCGGTGATGTCCGGGGGCTGGTTGTCCTGGACGGAATAAAAGTCCAGCTCATGGGCGGTCTTCTGCTTGGCGGTGACATAGCTCACCGAGGCCGGGTCCTCCCCCACCAGGATGGTGACCAGGCCCGGGGTGACGCCGTGCTTCTCCTTGAGCTCCTTGACTTCCTGCTTCAGCTCTTCGCGGATCTGGGCCGCGACTTCGGCCCCTTTGATCAGCTGGGCGGCCATGGATGGGTCTCCTTGTTTGTGATATTTTTCGCGTATTCCCTTTTACCATCACTTTTGCAGGGAGGTCAACGGAAAAAAGCAGCAGGGGGGCCAAAAAGGCTCTCCCCCGCTTGACAGAACCGCAGAGGATGTGAAAAAGTGGTCTCCGACACGGGAGGACGGATTGCCCAAGAAGATTATCCAACGCCGGGTCAAGCGCTATCCGGTGCGGCTGCCGGTTCTGGAGCTCAACGGCCAGCCGGTGGCCGACACCCTGGTGGTGGACGTGAGCTCCCTGGGCGCCCGGCTGGAGAGCACCACCCCCCTGGCGCCCCGGAACCCGGTGGAGTTTGTGGTCCCCCTGCCCGGTTATGCCGACCCGGTGAAGCTCTCGGGGACGGTGGTGTGGATGCGGCCCCTGGTCCACGCCCCGGGGCGCTTCCACTTGGGGGTGCAGTTTTTCGCCCCCTGCTGGCAGATTGAGAAACTGGCCCAGGAGGGCCTGCTGGCCCCCTCCTGATTTCCCCCTTTGCCCCTGCCCCCTTCCTTCCGGCGGCTCTTTGAGGCCACCAGGTGGGGGGCCAGCTGAGCTGCATCCGTCCGTGGCCCTGCCCCCTTCCCCCCCGCCACCCCACCCGGCTGAGGCCGCGGACGGCTTGTCAATCTTTTTCTATTACGATAATATGAAACACCGCATCTTGTTTTGTCAGGAGTGGTATTTTTGTGGCCCTGATTGTGCAAAAGTACGGGGGCACCTCGGTGGCCGACCCTGACCGCATCGCCAATGTGGCCAACCGGGTGCTCAAGAGTTACACCGAAGGGCACCGCATGGTGGTGGTGCTCTCCGCCATGGCGGGGGAGACGGACCGCCTCATCCGCCTGGCCAAGGAGATGAGCGACCCCCCGGACCCCCGGGAGCTGGACGTGCTGTTGGCCACCGGCGAGCAGGTCACGGTGTCCCTGTTCAGCATGTTTCTGCGCTCCCAGGGGGTGCCGGCGGCCTCCCTGCTGGGACATCAGGCCCGCATCTACACCGACCGGGCCTACGGCCGGGCCCGCATCATCGGCATCGACACCACCCGCATCCGGGAGGAGCTCAAAAAAGGCCGCATCGTCACCGTGGCCGGCTTCCAGGGGGTGGATGAGGTGGGGAACATCACCACCCTGGGCCGGGGCGGCTCGGACACCACCGCGGTGGCGGTGGCCGCGGCCCTCAAGGCGGATCTGTGCGAGATCTACACCGACGTGGAGGGGGTCTACACCACCGACCCCCGCATCTACCACAAGGCCCGGCTGCTGCCCAAAATCTCCTACGACGAGATGCTGGAGATGGCCTCCCTGGGGGCCAAGGTCCTGGAGATCCGCTCGGTGGGTTTTGCCAAACAATACCAGGTGCCCCTGAGAGTCCGCTCCACCTTCAGTGAGCATCCCGGCACCCTGGTCTGCAAGGAGGACGCAGAGATGGAAGCCATCCCGGTCTCCGGGATCGCCTACAGCCGCAACGACGCCCGGGTGAGCATCCTGGGGGTCCCCGACCGGCCGGGCATTGCGGTGAAATTCTTCAAGCCGGTGGCCGACGCCAACATCGTGGTGGACCTCATCATCCAGAACACCAGCGTGGACGGTTTGGCGGACATCACCTTCACCGTGCCCAAGGGCGACCTGCCCCAGACCCTGAAGATCGTTCGGGAGGTGGGCCGGGAGGTGGGGTCCCGGGACATCCTCAGCGATGAGAATATCGCCAAGGTCTCCATCGTCGGGGTGGGGATGCGCAACAACGCCGGCATCGCCGCCCGCATGTTCGAAGCCCTGGCCGCCGCCGGCATCAACATCCTGATGATCAGCACCTCGGAGATCAAGATCTCCTGCGTCATCGAAGACAAATTCACCGAACTGGCCGTGCGCGTCCTCCACGACGCCTTTCAGCTGGACCAGCCCCGGTGAGGAGGGCTGAGAGGTGTGGGGGGGCCCTCCCCCACATAACCCTTTGGGGAGTTGGGGGTGGGGCTTGAGGAGGGGAAAGGGCCCGCGGCCCCTGGCCCCCTCCCCAAGAATCCCCAGAAAAGGAAACCGCCATGCGGATGGTGAAGATTTACGATACGACGCTGCGGGATGGCACCCAGGCGGAGGAGTTCACCCTGTCGGTGGCGGACAAGATCCGGGTGGCCCGCAAGCTGGCGCAGCTGGGGGTGCACTACATTGAGGGCGGCTGGCCGGGCTCCAACCCCAAGGACAAGGAGTTCTTCACCGAGATCCGCAACTACGAGCTGGGCCAGACCAGAATCGCCGCCTTCGGGGCCACGCACCACAAGGACAGCGCCCCGGAGCAGGACTTCAACCTCCAGGAGCTGGTGAAGAGCCGGGCGCCGGTGGTCACCATCTTCGGGAAGTCCTCCCTCTTTCAGGTGCGGGAGATCCTGCAGACCACTCCGGAGCGCAACCTGGAGCTCATCACCCACTCCCTGGCCTATCTCAAGCCCCGGGTGGAGGAGCTCTTCTACGACGCCGAGCATTTCTTTGACGGTTTCAAGGAGGACCGGGAGTATGCCCTCAGGACCCTGGAGGCGGCCCTGGCCGGCGGGGCGGACTGCCTGGTGCTGTGCGACACCAACGGTGGCACCCTGACCTCGGAGCTGGTGAACATCATCAAGGCGGTGAAAAAGCGCCTGCCCCAGGCCCCCCTGGGGATTCACGCCCACAACGACTCAGAGCTGGCGGTGGCCAACTCCCTGGCCGCGGTGGAGCTGGGCTGCAGCCAGGTGCAGGGCACCATCAACGGCGTGGGGGAGCGCTGCGGCAATGCCAACCTCATCTCCATCATTGCCAATCTCAAGCTGAAGATGGGGGTGGACTGCATCAGCGACGACAATCTTCGCAAGCTCAAGGAGGTCTCCACCTTCATCTATGAGCTGGCCAACCTGAGGCCCAACCGCTACCAGCCCTTCGTGGGCCGCAGCGCCTTTGCCCACAAAGGCGGGGTGCATGCCGCGGCGGTGAAGCGCAACCCCCGGGCCTATGAGCATATCGATCCGGAGAAGGTGGGCAATGTGCGGCGCATCCCGGTCTCCGACCTCTCGGGCAAGGGGAACATCCTCCTCAAGGCCCAGGAGCTGGGGCTGGAGCCGGCGGCGCACGACTCCCTGGTGCGGGAGGCCTACCAGAAGCTGCGCCCCCTTCTGGGGTTGGGGGACAAGGACCTGCCGCCCCACGACACCAACGTGAAGTTCATCCTGGACCGGGTGAAGGAGCTGGAGGCCCAGGGCTATCAGTTCGAGGCCGCCGAGGCCTCCCTGGAGCTGTTGGTGCGGGCGGCCCTGGGGCACCACAAGGAGTTCTTCCGCCTGCAGGGCTACCGGGTCATTGACCAGAAGGCGGGGCAGGACGAGCCGCCCCTGCCGGAGGCCACCATCCGGGTGCACGTGGGGCTCCATGAGGTGCACACCGCGGCGGTGGGCAACGGCCCGGTGGACGCCCTCTACAACGCCCTCCTCAAGGCCCTGGTGCGCTTCTATCCCCGCCTCATGGAGGTCACCCTGGAGGACTACAAGGTGCGGGTGCTCCCGGGGATGCACGGCACCAGCGCCAAGGTGCGGGTCTTTGTGGAGTCCCGGGACGCCACCGACTGGTGGAGCACCATCGGGGTCTCCCATGACATCATCGAAGCCTCCTGGCAGGCCCTGGTGGACAGCATCACCTACAAGCTTTTCAAGGACGAGGAGCGGTCCCGGCGGCCGGGGGGAGCGGAGGGCCACAGAGGCTGAAGGGTGCAGGGAGGCGCCCGGTGAGGCTTCGGACTTTCCGCTGGGAGCAGACAGGCATCCTGGTGCTTCTGGGTGCGGCCCTTCTGGGGCTCTACCTCTATCGGGAATCTCCCCCTTACCGACCCCCGTCGCCAGTTCCCCCCTCCGTCTTCGTGGAGATTCTGGGAGAAGGCGTGCTTTCCCCGGGGGTCTACGCCTTTGACCGGGAGCCCACCCTGGCAGAAGCCCTGCTCCGGGCCGGGATGACGGCGCCTCCCCGGGAGGAGGGTCAGCCCCTGCCGTCCGGCAGCCGGGTATGGGTGGACCAGGCCGGACGGGTGCAGGTGGGCCGCATGGAGGGCGCCCGCCTCCTCACCCTGGGCCTGCCCGTGGAGCTGAACACCGCCACCGCCCGGGACCTGGAGCGCCTGCCCGGTCTGGGGCCGGAGCTGGCCCGGCGCATCGTGGCCTTCCGGGAGGAGCGGGGGCCCTTCCGGCGCCTGGAGGACCTGGCCCAGGTGAAGGGGATCGGCCCCCAGAAACTGGCCCGCCTGGCAGCCCATCTCACCGTGGCCCCCCCTGCCGGCGGCGGGGAGGGGGAAGGGGGCCGCCGCCAGGCGCCCCGGCAGCGCCCCCCCTTTCCCATGTCTTCATCGGGAGAATGACCATGACCCGGACGAGCAGCACGGCGGTTCGCTGTCCGGAATGCGGCCGCCAGCAGGAAGTTGTCTTGTGGGACTCCCTTAACGTGACTCTTGATCCTGAGCTGAAAGAGAAACTCTTTGAGGGAAAGATTAATATCTTTGAATGCATATTTTGTCATTTCACCACGATGATTGATTATCCTCTGCTTTATCATGATATGGATAGGCGTTTCATTGTACAGTATTATCCATTTTCTTCTCTCATGGTCAACGAAGATTATTTAAAAATGTTTAGAAAAAACGGAAAAATACGGGAAATTCCTCTTTCGCGAACGTATCTTGAGGAGCCGCATATCGTTTTTGACATGAATGAAATGCTGCGCTACATCCTTTTCCGGGAAAAAATCTTCCAAATAGGGCAGGACTAGGCGCAGCATGCTGGTCCTGGGGCTGGAGACCTCCTGCGATGAGACGGCGGCGGCGGTGGTGGCGGACGGCCGCCGGGTGCTGTCCAGCGTGGTGGCCACCCAGTTCGAGCTCCACGCCCAATACGGCGGGGTGGTGCCGGAGCTGGCCGCCCGCCGCCATCTGGAAAATCTCCTCCCCGTGATTTCGGGCGCCCTGGACCAGGCCGGGGTGAGGCTTGCGGACCTGGACGGGGTGGCCGTCACCCAGGGGCCGGGGCTCATCGGCGCCCTGGTCATCGGCATGGCCGCGGCCAAGAGCCTGGCCTGGGCCCTCGGTCTCCCCCTGGCCGGGGTGCATCATCTCCAGGCCCACATCGCCGCCATCCTCCTCACCGAGACCCCCCCGGAGTTCCCCCTGGTGGCCCTGGTGGTCTCCGGCGGCCACACCAACCTCTACGAGGTGCGCAGCCTGATGGACATGAGGCTTTTGGGCCGCACCCGGGACGACGCCGCCGGCGAGGCCTTTGACAAGGTGGCCAAGCTCATGGGCCTGGGCTATCCCGGGGGGGTGGTGCTGGAGGGCCTGGCACGGGCTGGCGACCCGGCGGCCTTTCCCCTGCCGCGGCCCCGCATTCCCGAGGAGCCCCTCACCTTCAGCTTCAGCGGCCTCAAGACCGCGGTGGCCACCCTGGTGAAAAAGGAGCCCGCCCTCCTCCACGAGATGCAAAGCCGGGCGGATTTGGCGGCCAGCTTCCAGGAGGCGGTGGTGGAGAGCCTCACCGTCCGCTGCCTGGAGGCCTTGCGCCGGACGGGCTGCCGAAGGCTTTTGGTCTGCGGCGGCGTGGCGGCCAACGGGCGGCTGCGCCAGGCCCTGGGGGTGCTCTCCCAGGCCGAGGGCTTCCGGCTCTATCTGCCCCCCCTCAGCCTGTGCACCGACAACGCCGCCATGGTGGCCGCCCTGGGCTGGCATCACCTGCGGGCGGGCCGCACCCTGTCTCTGGACGCCGACGTCTTTGCCCGGGGCTGAAGATTTCCCTGATGCATCCCGCGTTTTTTGGGGCATAATGTGAGCACAGGATGAGGAGACCCCCCTCCCCCTAAAAGGGGGCCGGGCGGGGTTTCCCTCCCGAACCAGATCCATAGCACCTGGGAGGCGGCCATGTCGGACCAGCCCGTGGGGAAGCGCTACGCCCTGCTCACCGACCTCTACCAGCTCACCATGGCGGCCTGTTATTTCACCGAGGGTATGGCGGAGGAGGCCACCTTCAGCCTGTTTATCCGCAAGTACCCGGACAACCGGGGCTATTTTGTGGCCGCCGGGCTGGCCGAGGCCCTGGAATATCTGGAGAGCCTGGAGTTTGCCGAATCCGACCTGGCTTACTTGGACTCCACCGGGCTGTTTCCGCCGGATTTCCTCCATTATCTCAAGGGGGTGCGCTTCACCGGGGAGGTGTTTGCCCTCCCGGAGGGCACGGTCTTTTTCAAGGATGAGCCCATCCTGGAGGTGACTGCGCCCATCCTGGAGGCCCAGCTGGTGGAGACCTTCATCATCAATGCGGTGAGCCTCCAGACCCTCATCGCCTCCAAGGCGGCCCGCTCCATCCACGTGGCCGCAGGGCGGCCGGTCATCGATTTTTCCCTCCGGCGCACCCAGGGGACCGACGCCGGCCTGAAGGTGGCCCGGGCCTCCTATCTGGTGGGCTTCATGGGCACCAGCAATGTGCTGGCGGGGAAGCTCTACGGCATCCCCATCTTCGGCACCATGGCCCACTCCTACATCAGCAGCTTTCCCCATGAAATCGACGCCTTCCGGGTCTTTGCCCGCACCTTTCCCGGGATCGTCACCCTGCTCATCGACACCTATGACAATCTGGCCGGGGCCCGCAAGGCCGCCCAGGTGGCCCGGGAGCTGGCGGCAAAGGGCCACCGGCTGCGCTTCGTGCGCCTGGACAGCGGCGACATCGCCGCCATCAGCAAGGAGGTGCGGGCCATCCTGGATGAGGAGGGCCTGCCGGAGGTGAAAATCCTGGCCAGCGGCGGCTTCGATGAGTTCAAGATCGCCAAGGTTCTGGAGGCGGGAGGCCAGGTGGATGCCTTCGCGGTGGGCACGAAAATGGGGGTGTCCGCCGACGCGCCGTATTTCGACATCGCCTACAAACTGGTAAAATACGGCGAGCGCCCCATCATGAAGCTCTCCACCGGCAAGGTGACCCTGGTGGACCAAAAGCAGGTGTGGCGCTTTTTTGATGCCGGCGGGCGCATGGCCCGGGATGTCATCAGCCTGCGGGAGGAGCAGGCGGCCGGGGGTGAGCCTCTGCTGCGCCGGGTGATGGCCGGGGGGCGGCGGACGGGGCCCCTCCCCAGCCTGGGGGAGAGCCGGGACTACTGCCGGGAGCAGTTGGCCCGCCTGCCGGAGGAGTTCAAGGCCATCGTCTCACCGGCCCGCTATCCGGTGGAACTGAGCCCGGGACTGGCCGCCTTGCAGGCGAAGGTGGAGGAGGAGCTGCGCCATCGGGAGATCGAAGAGGCGGCCTACCATCATCACGAATTGGGAGAATCCTGAGTGGGACTCACCGAGACCCTGTGCCATTACAACACCCTCCTCATTCACAAGTGCAGCTATGTGGGGGTGTTTGTCCTGATGACCCTGGAGAGCATGATTGCGCCGGTGCCCAGCGAACTGGTGATGCCCTTTGCCGGCTTTCTCATCTATACCGGGCAGTTCGACCCCTTCTGGGTCATGGCCGCCAGCAGCCTGGGGTCCATCACCGGCTCACTCTTGTCCTACGGCATGGGCACCCTGGGGGAGCCGGTGGTGCTGCGCTACGGGCGCTATCTGCTCCTCAATCCCCACCACCTGGAGTGGACCAGGAACTTTTTCGCCCGCCACGGCGGCAAGACCATTTTTATTTCCCGGTTCATCCCGGTGGTGCGCCATCTCATCTCCATTCCCGCCGGCACCGCCCGCATGCCGCTGACCCCCTTCATCCTTTACACCCTGGTGGGCGCCACCCTGTGGAACGGCTTCCTCACCTATGCCGGGGTGCGCCTGAAGGAGAACTGGCGGCTCATCCAGCAATACACCCACGTGGTGGACGTGCTGGTGGTGGCAGCCCTGGTGCTGGGGGCCTTGTGGTTTCTGTGGAAGCTGAAGAATTCCCGGGTGGCGGCGTAAGCGGCCCCCGCCGCGGTGGAGGAGGGAGGGGGGTGGAAGAGAGGGCCGTCCCGGCGCCGGAGCCGGCCCTCATCCAGCCGGTGCGCCTCCCCGGGGAGGCCCCGGCGCCCTCCCGGGTGCTGCTTGTGTGCACCGAGCCGGATGTGAAGCTGGCCAGCTCTCTGGTGGAGGCGGACGGGGGGCCCCGGCGGCTGTGGCTGAGTCAGATGCTCCGGGGCACCTTCCAGGGCCGGGAGCTGCTGGTGGCCGGGCCGGTGCTGGGCGGGCCCCAGGCCGCCATGGTGCTGGAAAAACTCATTGCCCTGGGGGCACGGGAAGTGGTGCTCCTGGGCTGGTGCGGCTCCCTGAACCCGGGGCTCCCGGCCGGCTCGGTCCTGCTTCCCACCCTGGCCTGGCCCGGGGACGGCACCTCCCCCCATTATCTGGCCCCGGGGGAGCTCCCGGCGCCCCATGCGGCCCTGGAGGCCCGGCTCCGCGGGCAACTTGGGACTCTGGCGGCGGCAGGGGGCTTGGTCTGGCAGGCCGGGCCGGTGTGGAGCCTCGACGCCATCTATCGGGAAACGCCGTCGCTTCTCCGCCGGGCCGAGGCCGCCGGGGCCCGGGCGCTGGATATGGAACTGGCGGCGGTCCTGGCGGTGGCGGCCTTCCGGGGCATGGCCGCCGCGGGGCTTTTGGTGGTGAGCGACGAGCTTTTCGGCGGGGTCTGGCGCAACGTGAGCCGCAGCCCCGAGGTGGCCCGGGCCCGGGAGCTGGCCGCACGCCTGGCCCTGGCCGGTTTGACCTCCCTGGAGGATTCCTGATGCTGCAGGGGGCCCTCTTTGCCCTGGATGTGGGGGGCGGGACCCAGGACCTCTTTCTCTGGGAGCCGGGCGAGCTGGTGGAGAACGCCGTCAAGCTGGTGCTCCCCTCCCCCACCCGGATTGTGGCCCGGCGCCTGGCGGAGCTGACGGCCGCAGGCCGGGCGGTGTACCTCGCCGGCCGGCAGATGGGAGGCGGCCCCCTGACCCAGGCGGTGCGGCGCCATCTGGCCCGGGGGCTCACGGTCGCGGCCCATCCGGCCGCGGCCCTGACCCTGCACGACAACCTTTCCCGGGTGGCCCAATGGGGGGTGGAGATCACCGAGACCCCCCCGCCGGAGGCGGTCACGCTGGTCCTGGGCGATGTGGACCTGGACACCTGGCAGGAGCTCTGCCGGAGATTCGCGGTTCCCTGGCCGAAGCATTTCGCGGTGGCGGTGCAGGACCACGGCTTCAACCCGGAAGGCAGCAACCGCCGCTTCCGCTTCCAGCACTGGGAGACCTTTCTGGCCGCCGGCGGCCTTCTCAGGGATCTGGCCACCGGCGAGCCCCCGGCCTCCCTCACCCGCATGCGCACGGTGGCGGAGGTGCTGCCCGGGGTGCTCCTTATGGATACCTGCGCTGCCGGGGTCAGGGGGGCGCTGTTGGATCCGGTGGCCCAAGAGCACCTGGACGAGGGCCTGACGGTGGTCAATCTGGGCAATGCCCACACCTTTGCGGCCCTGGTCCAGGGCGAGCGCATCTTCGGCCTTTATGAGCACCACACCGGGCTGCTCTCCGCCGCCAAGCTGCTGGAGCACCTCCGGCGTTTTCAGCGGCGGGAGCTCACCAATGAGGAGGTCTTTGAGGACGAAGGGCACGGCTGCGCCTTTGCGCCGGATTATCCGCCGGGGCGTGAGTTCACCTTCACGGTCATCACCGGGCCCCGGCGGCGGCTGCTCATGGGCTGGCGGGAAGGGGTGATGGCGGCGCCCTTCGGGGATATGATGCTCACCGGGGCCTTCGGACTGGCAGAGGCCTTCCTGGAGCGGCGGGGGCTGAGCCTGACCCGGGACGCCACCGGCGGCTGACGTCCGCCGGATGAAAGATCCGCTCCGGACAGAGGGGCGGCGACTTGGGGCGGAGGGGCCGCTCCTTGCCTGGAGGAACGAGATTTGGAGCCCAAGGGGGCGAGTTGATGCAGGTCCGATTTTGGGGCACCCGGGGGTCCATCCCGGCCCCGGGGCCCGAGACCCTGGAGTACGGCGGCAACACCACCTGTGTGGAGGTGACCCTGGCCAGCGGCCGCCGGATCATCATTGACGCCGGCACCGGGCTGAGGCTTTTGGGAAAGACGTTGCAGGCCGCGGGGGAGCCGGTGCACTGCCACCTGCTCCTGACCCACAACCACTGGGATCATCTGCTGGGACTCCCCTTTTTCCGGCCCCTCTACCGGGAGGAGACGGAGATTCTGGTGGACGGCTGGCCCCTGGCCTTTCAGGCCATGACCCGGGTCTTCGATGATCACATGGGGGATGGCTTCTTTCCGGTGGCCTTCGATCAGCTCCAGGCCCGCATCACCTTCATCAACCGGGTGGCCCGGGGCCCCCTGGTGCTGGACGGGGTGCATATCGAGGCCCTGCCTCTCAATCACCCCCAGGGCTGCTTGGGCTTTCGGTTCCGGGAAGACGGCCGCACCCTGGTCTTTATCACTGACAACGAACTGGGACAGAAAGGCGGACGGCCCTGGCAGGATTTTGTCCGCTTTGTGGAGGGGGCGGACCTTCTGATCCACGATGCCCAGTATCTGCCGGAGGAGATTGAGGAGCACCGGGGCTGGGGACACTCCACCTTTGCCGAGGCGGTGCGGCTGTCCCGGGAGGCGGGGGTGCGGCGGGTTCTGCTCACCCACCACGATCCCGGCCGCAGCGACGCCCAGGTGCAGGAGCTGGTGGCCCGGGCCCGGGAGCTGACGCAGGGCGGCGCCCCCGAACTCCTGGATGCCGCCCGGGAAGGCGCCGTATATCGGGTCTGAGGGGCGGGGGTGCAAAATAAACTCCGTCAGAGCCCGGCCCGGCGTGAGAAGCCTGGAGGGAGATTGACGGTGGATTCAGGGAGAGGGCCCAAAGGGCGTCGGCTTCCGCTTTCAACCCCTCTCCCCCGATTTTTCCGGGGTCCTGACCCCGGTCACCCCTCCAGGAGTGCAGGTGAGGGCGGTCACTGTAGTGTTTAAGGTCAGTTCTCTGCGAGTTGACTCATGAAATGGCAGGTCTTCTGGCTCACCTTCGGCACGGTGTTTCTGGCGGAGATCGGGGACAAGACCCAGTTGGCCGCCCTCTCCATGACTGCGGACACCAAGGCCCCCCTGGCGGTGTTTCTGGGGGCCAGCTTCGCCCTGATTTTGGCCACCCTCCTCGGGGTGTCCGTGGGAAGCCTCCTCACCCAATACATTCCCGAACATCTCATCAAGAAGGCGGCGGGCCTGGCCTTCATTGCCATCGGGGTGCTCATCCTGCTGGGGCGCTGGTAGGGAGAGGGAGGGGGCTGTTCCCGCTGTGGGGGTGCCGGGCGGTCCGGCGTTTCCAGTCCGTCGGATTTCTGTTACAATGTGGCGCAGTTAACATCCCTGCACCCTCGTGACCGGTGCCTCGTCCTATGACTCTCACCTCCCCCCAGGCTTCCCGCGCCATTGTGCTCATCGGCTTCCGGGCGGCGGGGAAGACGGCGGTGGGCCGGCTGCTGGCCCAGGCTCTCGGATGGCCCCTGGTGGACCTGGATGAGGAGCTTATGCGGGAGGCGGGGCAAAGCATTGCGGAGATTGTGGCCGCCGAGGGCTGGGCGGGGTTCAGGCGCCGGGAAAAGGAGCTGGTGCGGCGCTATGCCGGCCGCCCCGGCCTGGTGCTGACCCCCGGCGGCGGGGTGGTCCTGGACCCGGAGAATGTGGCCCGGCTGAAACACCACGGGGTGCTGATCTGGCTCACGGCGCCGGCGGCGGTGATCCGGGACCGCCTGGCCCGGGATGCCGGCACCGCGGTGAGCCGCCCCGGCCTGCAGGGCGGCGATCCCCTGGCGGAGGTGGAGGCCATCCTGAGAGAGCGGGAGCCCCTCTACCGGGCCGCGGCGGACCTGATTGTGGACACCGCGACCCTGACGCCGGAGGAAGTGGCGGCCAGGATTCTGAGGGCTCTGGGGGGGGCGGCGCTCCCCTAGACTTGCCGGGCTGGGGGCGGCCCCTTCGGGGCGGCCGGTTTACGGGCAGATCCCCGTCGAAGTGTGGGAGCGGACCCGGCCATGAGTATCTTTCCCGGAATGGCCCGGGGACCCGGGTCTTGGCTCTGCACCGGCTTTCGGGGGAGAGATAAGGGGGGCCGGGCGAAGCCGGGAGGAGCGCCCCGGAGCCCCTCTGCACCTATCACCGGAATATGGCGACGAAAATCCCATGGCGGGGAACACCTTCGGCAGGCTGTTCCGGGTGACCACCTGGGGGGAATCCCACGGGCCGGCGGTGGGCGCGGTGATTGACGGCTGCCCCCCGGGCCTGGAGCTCTCCCCGGCGGACATCGAGGCGGAGCTGGCAAGGCGGCGTCCCGGCGTCCAGGCCCATGCCAGCGCCCGCCGGGAACCGGATACAGTGGAGATCCTCTCCGGCGTCTTTGAGGGGCGCACCACCGGCACCCCCATCAGCCTGCTCATCGCCAACCGGGATGTGCGCAGCCAGGATTACGACGAGCTGGCGGAGGTCTTCCGGCCCGGGCACGGGGATATCACCTATCTGGCCAAGTATGGCATCAGGGACCATCGGGGCGGCGGCCGGGCCTCGGCCCGGGAGACCGCGGCCCGGGTGGCCGCCGGCGCGGTGGCCAAAAAGGTGCTGGACCGGGAAGGCATCACGGTGTTGGCCTATACAGTGGAGCTGGGGGGCGTGCCCGCCGCTTTGCGGGACGAGGCCTTCATCTGGGACAATCCCTTTTTTTGCGCCGACCCGGAGGCGGTGGCCCCCATGAGCGCCCGGGTGGAGGAGGTCCGTCGTCAGGGGGATTCCCTGGGGGGCATTGTGGAGGTGCGGGTGCGGGGCTGTCCGGCGGGATTGGGGGAGCCGGTCTTTGACAAGCTGGATGCGGTGCTCGCCCAGGCGGTGATGAGCGTGGGCGCGGTGAAAGGGGTGGAAATCGGCTCCGGCTTCGCCGCCGCCCGGATGCTGGGCTCGGAGCATAACGACCCCATCCTCCCCGGGGGCCGCTTTGCCAGCAATCATGCCGGGGGAATTTTGGCGGGCATCTCCAGCGGTCAGGAGATTGTGCTGCGGGCCGCGGTCAAGCCCATCCCCTCCATCGCCCGGGAACAGGAGACCATTGACCGGAAAGGCCGGCCCCGGCGGCTCAAGGTCCGAGGACGGCATGACATCAGCGCCATTCCCCGCATCGTGCCGGTGCTGCTGGCCATGGTGCGCCTCACCCTGGCCGACTTTCTCCTCAGGCAGAAGGCCATCACATGACCCCCACCATCGCCCTCATCGGCGGCGCCGGCCAGATGGGCCGCTGGCTGGAGCGCTTCTTCAGCGCCCGAGGCTTCCCGGTGCTCATCTCTGACGTGGATACTGGCCTCAGTGCCCCGGAGGCCGCGGCCCGGGCCGAGGTGGTCATCCTGTGCGTGCCCATTCCGGCGGTGGCTCAGGTGGCCCGGGAGGTGGGGCCGCACCTTAAGCCCGAGGCCGTGCTCATGGACATCGCCTCGGTGAAGCAGCGCCCTCTCACGGCCATGCTGGAGGCCTTCCCCGGGGAGGTGGTGGGCACCCACCCCCTGTTTGGCCCCGGGGAGCCGGACATCCGGGGGCTCACCGTGGTCCTGTGCCCCGGCCGGGGGGAGCGCTGGCTCCGCTGGTTCAAGGAGCTCCTGGAGGAGGCGGGCGCCCGGGTGCGCATCACCAGCGCCCGGGAGCACGACCGCCTCATGAGCGTGGTGCAGGGGCTGGCCCACTTCATCCTCATTGCCCTGGGGGCCACCCTGCGGCAGATGGGGGTGACGGAAGAAGACGTGGCGGATTTTGCCACCCCCACCTTCGGGACGCTTTTGGGCCTCACCCGCAAGCTCCTGAGCCAGGACGCCAAGCTGTACGCCTGCATCCAGGTGCAGAATCCGGCCAACCGCCTGGCCCTGAGGGCCTTCAACGAAGCGGTGGAGGATATTCTCTATTACATTCAGCGCCAGGATGTGGCCGGGCTGGTGCGGCTGCTGGAGGAGATCAAATAGGCCGGCCTGCCCGAAAGGGGTTTATGAGATGGAGGGAAATCAATCGGGGGAAAGGGCGGAGGCCGCCTGCCCCCGGCTCCCCTGGGAATGAGGAAACCTTCCCGGGGCGGGCGATGACCTTTATCCCTGACAGGAGAACACCATGCTGGACCTGCGCTTTGTCCGGGAGCATCCGGAGCTGGTGGAACAGGCGCTGCGACACCGGGGCCTGGACCTTTCCCTGAGCGAATTCCTGGAGAAGGACGCCGCCCGGCGGGCCGCCCTGACGGAGCTGGAAGGCCTGCGCCACGAGCGCAACACCCTCTCGGAGCAGGTGGGCCGCCTGAAGAAAGCCGGCCAGCATGGAGAGGCTGAAGAGATCATCCGCCGGGTGAAAGAGATCAACCGCCACCTCAAGGAATTGGAGGAGAGGGTGGAGGCTTTCGAGCCCTGGGTGCGGGAGTTTCTCCTGGGTCTCCCCAATCTGCCCCATGAGTCGGTGCCTTTGGGCGCCTCCGCCGAGGACAACCCGGTGCGCCACACCTGGGGGGAGCCGCCCCACTTTGATTTTGAACCCCGGCCCCATTGGGACATCGGCGAGGCCCTGGGGATCCTGGACTTCGAGCGGGCCGCCAAGATCACCGGGGCCCGCTTCGCCCTGCTGAAGGGCGCCGGCGCCTTGATGGAGCGGGCCCTCATCAACTTCATGCTGGACCTGCACACCCGCCGCCACGGCTACACTGAGGTCTGGCCGCCCTTCATGACCAACCGGGCCGCCATGATCGGCACCGGACAGCTCCCCAAATTTGAGGCCGACCTCTTCAAGCTGGAAGGCTGGGATTATTTCCTGGTGCCCACCGCCGAGGTGCCGGTGACCAACATCCACCGGGAGGAGATTCTCAGGGCCGAGGATCTGCCGCTGCGCTACACCGCCTACACCCCCTGCTTCCGCTCCGAGGCGGGCTCCTACGGCAAGGATGTCCGGGGGCTCATCCGCCAGCACCAGTTCGACAAGGTGGAGCTGGTGAAATTCTCCCTGCCCGAGACCTCCTTTGAGGAGCTGGAGAGCCTTTTGGCCGACGCCGAGGAGGTGCTGCAGGAGCTGGGGCTGCACTACCGGGTGGTGGAGCTGTGTACCGGGGACCTGGGTTTTGCCGCAGCCAAAACCTACGACATCGAGGTCTGGCTGCCGGGCCAGGGGCTGTATCGGGAGATCTCTTCCTGCAGCAACTTCACCGATTACCAGGCCCGGCGGGCCGGCATCCGCTTCCGGCGCCCCGGGGGACATGGCACTGAGCTGGTGCACACCTTAAACGGCTCCGCTCTGGCCGTGGGCCGCACCATGGTGGCCATCCTGGAGAACTGCCAGCAGGCGGACGGCAGCGTGGTGATTCCGGAGAAACTCAGACCCTATATGGGCGGGATGGAACGGATCAGCCCTGCGTGAATGGTCGAGAGGGGGCCGCGGGGTCCATGAGGGGCCTCCACCCCTCTCTCCGGCCCCCAAGGGGGTCGGGAGGAAGAGCTTGAGGGGAGGGCGTGGGGCTCGTAAACCGGCCCCCCCTCTCCTATTCGGGGAGGGGGGCCAGGAGGTACTGACCCCTCTCCCAGGTCCCCTCTTCAACTCCGGAGCTTCAATTTGCGGCCTTGACCTTGTCGTTGGGCTTGAAGGGCCCGCCCCTGAGCGCGGTGGCCACCGCGCCGGTGGTCCCCAGAAGCTCCGTCACTTTGAGCTCGCCCACGGTCTCATCCGCGGTGTATCCCAGGACGGCCCCGGTCTGGGGGTTGACCACCTCTTTTCCGGGCGTCACCACCCTCAGGCGGTCCCCCACCTTGAGGCCGGCGTTCTGGCCCAGGTTCAGATAGACCTTGCCCTCCTTCAGGAACTCCACCCGGCCGAACCAGTCCACCTCCATGAGGCTGGCGCTGAGGCGCAGACCGTTGTCCCGCACGAACCTGGCGGCGCCGTCGGGTTTGAGGCCGTCGCTCCCTGCCGGGGCCACCACCGAGTCCACCTTGTTCCCCAGGAAGGCGTCATAGATCTCTGCGGCATAAAAGCCGGAGGTGCCCTTTTCCGGGGGCACCACCCCCGCCAGGATCACCGCCTGCACCCCCAGGTGGTCACCCAGGGCCTGGATATTGCGGCGCAGGCTGAGTTTCCCGTGGATGCCGGCCTTGGCCACGGCCTCCCGCACCCGCTCCTGGGGCACCACCTTGATGTCCCGGGTGCGGCTTAAGGTATCCGCCAGGGCGGTGGCCAGGGTGAGGTTCAGGCCCTGGTAGGAGGCGGGGGTCTCCGGGTTGGCGATGACCGCCACGGCCCGGCCGCTGTAGGGGGCCTTGTCCCGGGTGCGGGAGACATACCCCCCCAGGCCCTGCTCCCGGAGGATGCGGTCCACCTCGGCCCGCACCATCTCCTGGAGCTTGTCCGGGGGGATGGCCTTGCCGGCGGCCTTCTGCTGCTGGGCCGCCACCCGCTTGGCCAGGGCGTCCATGAGGTAGGCCTGCATGCCCTTGAACTCCCGGCCCTTCTCCACATAGATGTATTCCGGCTGGTCGGGGTAGGTGAGCCAGTAGGGGTTTTTGCTGCGCACGTAGGGCTTGCCGTCCACCATGACGGTTTCCTGCTGGGCTTCGGGTGGCACCAGTTCTTCGGCCACGTCTTCGTCCTTGCCGTAGCCGGCCCAGCTCTTCATGCGCTCCCAGGCGCCGCAGCCGCAGGCGGCAAAGAGGAGAAAGGTCACGGAGACAATGAGGGCAACCAGGTCTTTCTGCATGGGAAGCTCCCGGACAGGTGTGGTGGCAGGGTGACAATCATTCCCTTGGGTTATCCTTGGGCCCAGCCTCGGCGCAGTTGGGGGATATGCGCCTGAACCGGAGGTCTCCTGCCGCCGGGCTGGGAAGCGGGGCCGGGGTGACGGCGTTAGCCGGGCCGGGATCGGGCCATCCGGCCCCGGCCATGAAAACAAAAGCCCACGGGGATGATACCCCGTGGGCCGCGGTCATGTCAACCGGTTCGGCGGCTTAGAAGAAGAACCAGGCGCCGAAGCGCACCGAGTGGACGTCACCCCAATTGTTGACCGGATTGAAAAAGCTTACTTGGCCGTTGGCAGGGTTGAAGGTTTCAGCCCGATAGTAATTGGCCCGGGTGTAGGTGTACTGCAGCCCGAACTTGAGGGCCGCGATGGGCCGGTAGTAGAGGGCCGGGGAGACTTCCCACCAATGGTGCACCGGCCGGGTGCCCACAGCCATATCGGTATAGGTATCAAAATCAAAGTTGGAGCCCAGGCCGGCGGCCACATTCATGAACCACTGGTTGGTGAAGTAGTAGTTGGCCTGGAGATAGCCGCCCCAGGTCTTCAACAGATGGCGGTCAAAACGGCCATTATGGAAGTGAAGCAGAGAGTTGAAACCCGTCTCGTTGCCGATGAAGGCCAGCCCCTGGCCCACATAGGCCTGCACGGTGAGGGCCGCGGTCCCCGCCAGGTTGGCGGTGGTGGTGGGAATGACGGGGATGAACAGGGTGCCCTGGATCACCCAGTTGTTCAGATATTCTTGGTCATTAATAATATTAATATTGTCCCGCATCAAGGCGCGATACCGGCTGCGCTGCCAGCCGCCGGCCAGCTGGGCCACAAAGCCCCGGGGCCGGCCATAGAAACCGGCCTTGCCCCAGAGGTCGCCCTCATACTGGATCTTGGCCTGGAGCTGCGGGGTCTCAGAAGTCTGGCCCTCCAGGGGCGAGTCGCTGATGGGGTAATTGACGTTGCCGGAATCGTTGGAATCAGTGGGCTTGCCGATCAGACCGGAGAGGATCAGCTTGCCCGGGCCCATGGTGAACTCCTGGGTCACCCGGATCTGGGGCAGCCGGTGGGTGGCGCAGCCATGACCCTGGAAGGGGCCGTCCTGCACCAGCTCGGGGTAGAATTCGCTGAAGTAGCTCCAGTACTGGCCGAAGAGGAGCTCGGTGCCCGGCCAGTTCAGGCGGAAGAAGGCATGGCGCAGCCGGAACCGGTAGGCATGGCTGGCGGACTGCCGGTCATCGGCCTGCTCATCAAGGTCGGCTTCCAGGAAGCCGGTGATGGTGGCGCCCCAGAGCTTGGGCCCCTTGATGGTGAAGTTGAACCGGGACGACTGGGCCGTCATGTTGAAGCGGCCGTGGGTGGCGCCAACGGTGGCGTCACGGGTGGCGTCACGGTCCCCCAGAACAACGGGCGGGCGGTTGATATTTTTGGACATGGCGGCGGAATCCCAGAAGGATTCCAGCTTGATGTAGCCGCCCAGGGTGAACTCGGTCTGGGCCAGCGCCACGACGGGCACGGCCAGGAGAGCCACCATTGCCAGCGCGAAAAATGCGTGCTTTTTCATCGTTCCCCCCTTAGGTGATGAGATAGTACCCATTTCTCCTTTCGTGCTGCCTAACCCTTGGTTTTCCCTGTGTTTTCCTCACCTCCTTCTGTCGATTTCAAAGCCCAGGGCCATCATAAAGGCGCCCGGGGTGTTTGTCAATAAAAAAATTTGCAAACATGCGGAAATGAGTTCCCCCTCCTTCACGTCGGCGGCGGGCGGAAAAAACTTGAGCTGCAAAGGCAGAAGCGGGGCGACGGGACCTTCCTCCTCCCCGCCCCCGGCGGGAGAGGGGACGGAAAAAGTCCCCCTCCGCCCCGGCGGCGCCTCAGCCGGGGTAAATGTCCCAGAAAAAGGCCAGCAGCCCCGCCAGCACCATGTTGCCCTCCACCAGGGACTCGAGGATGAGACCGGACTCCATCACCTCCCGGCGGTATAAGGTGAGGTAGACCAGGGCATAGAGGCCGCAGAGGCTCAAAACATAGCCCAGGGAGGGCACCAGCCCCAGGGCGGCGGCCAGAAGCAGGGCGGCGGCGAAGAAGACGCTGCCCAGGGAGAGCAGGTTGAGGGTGTGGCGGCGTCCCAGGGCGATGGCCAGGGTCTCCTTGCCCACCACCCGGTCGCCCTCGATGGCCAGGATCTCAAAGAGGCCGGAGCGGATGAAGACCAGCCCGAAGACGAAGAGGAAGGCCACCACCGTGGCCCAGGTGAGGGGGCGCTCGGAGCAGACCACCGGGATGAGGGCAGCCAGCACCCCCCAGGCCAGGGAGGTGAAGACGGTCTTGGAGCCGGGGATTTCCTTCAAAGCCGTGATGCGGGTGAGGGCGGCCAGCCGCTCCGGCATGAGCTTGAGATTGTACAGGAGCCCGAGAGCGCTCATGGCCAGAATGAAGGCGAAGGGCACCGGCCCCAGGACGAGGCCCAGGGCCAGGGCGGCCAGGGCGGACAGCGCCCCGCTCACCAGCAGAAAGGTGCGGTGCCGGCCGTAGAACATGGTCTGCACCGGGTCGTTGAGCTTGCTGGCGGCATCGGTGAAGTGGTTGAGGAGATGCATGGCGTAGATGTAGAAGAAGGCCACGAAGAAGTATTTCCACTGAGGCTCCACCTGCTGCAGGAGGGAGGAGGTGTAGCTCAGGCAGCCGGCCCCCAGGGCCACATAGAGGTTGGACTTGAGGAAGAAGCGCCAGACGCGGTAGAGGTAGTTGGCCAGGGACCCCGGCCGAAAGGCCCAGGCGTGCTTCAGGGTGCTCACCACGTTGCTGATGAGCCAGTGGGGGGTGGAGGCCCCGGCGGTGACCCCCACCACCTGGTAGCGGCTCATCTCCGCCAGGTCCAGCTCCTGTTCCGTCTCCACGTGGTAGGTGGGCACGCCCGTGGCCCGGGAGATCTCCACCAGGCGCTGGGTGTTGCCGCTGTTTCTGCCGCCCACCACCACGATGGCCTCCACCCGGCGGGCCAGGTGCTGGATCTCCCCCTGACGGGAGGCGGTGGCGTCGCAGATGGTGTTGAAGACCTTGGCTTCCGGGAAGCGGGAGCGGATCAGGGAGACCAGGGCGTTGAACTGGGCTTCGCTCTGGGTGGTCTGGGCCACCACGATGACCCTCTCCAGCTCCGGGAGGCCGGCCACATCGGCGGGGGTGGAGACCACGTAGCCCCTGCCCTCGGTGTGGCCCAGCAACCCCCGCACCTCGGGGTGGTCGGCGTCCCCCACAATGAGGGTGGCGTGCTCCTGGCGGGCCCAGCGGCGGATGATGGCCTGCACCTTGGCCACCCGGGGGCAGGTGGCGTCGATGATGCGCACCCCGGCCGCCTCCAGCTCCCGGCGCTCCTGGGGCGGGATGCCGTGGGCCCGGATGACCACCAGTCCCCGGGGGGTCTGGCCCCGCTCCAGGACCCTGATGCCTCGCTCCCGCAGGAGCTCCAGCACCTGGGGGTTGTGGATCAGGGGCCCGTGGGTGTAGATTTCGCCCTGGTTCTGGTTGATGGCCTGCAGCACCAGCTCCAGGGCCCTTTTGACCCCCATGCAGAAGCCGGAGGTCTTGGCGAGGATGACCTTCATATGACCTGGGCGGCCGGCACCGGTGAGAAAGCCCCAGTCCCGGCGGGGCGAAATCTCCGGGACAGCCGGCCTGCTTTTTGTTAATCTGGGCTGGTGGTGAGGGGAGGGCCGGGGGGGTCCCCGTGCCTTCCCCTCGAGCTCCTCTTCCCCATATGGGGTTGGGGGAGGCGGGGCCGGGAGGGGGGCAGACATCTGTGATCTCTGGCCCCCTCTCCCAGAATTTACCCTCAAATCTGCGGCAGGGAAACCCCTTGTCCGGGACAGGCCATGGAGATCCCAACGCTTTTGTGGGGCACCCTGATTTTAAGGCCCTATGTTTTTGTGTTTCTGGCCTGTTATCTGGCCATGGCCACCCTGGAGGCGGGCCTGGGCCGGGCGGTGTTCTTTCTGGTGCTGGGGTATCTCATCGCCTGGGCGGCGGAGTTCTCCTCCATCCACACCGGCTTTCCCTTCGGGCTGTATATCTACATCCCCGCCACGGTGGACCGGGAGCTGTGGGTGGGGGGCGTGCCCTTCATGGATTCGCTGTCCTATGTCTTCCTGACCTACGCCGGCTATGCCACCGCCCGCCTGGCCCTGGGGGGCCTGAAGCCCGACCCGGGGCTCAGCCGCTCCTGGGGGCTCACGGTGCTCTCCGCCACCTGCATCATGACCCTGGACATCATCATCGACCCGGTGGCCTTAAGGGGCTACCGCTGGTTTCTGGGGCAGATCTACGGCTATCCGGAGCCCGGGGTCTACTTCGGCATTCCCGTGAGCAATTTCGCCGGCTGGTGGCTGATGGGGGCGGTCCTCACCCGGCTGTGGCAGACTCTGTCCATACGCCTTCCCTCCCGGCCGCCCTGGAACTGGGGCCAAAGGCAATTCCGGTGGCAGCCTCTCCTGGGCCCCACCCTGTATATGGGCATCCTGGCCTTCAACCTGGCGGTGACCTTTGCCATCGGCGAGGCCCTGCTGGGCTGGGCGGGCCTCTTTATCGTCACGCCCTTTCTCACCTGGCTGGTGGTGCAGACGCTCCGGGAAAGGCAGGGAAAAAGCCACGCGAGGGCAGACCGGGACACCTGACGGGCCTTCCGCTTAAACGCCTGCCATCTCCAGGGCCACCCCCACCCCCTTGGCCAGCCGGCGGGCCGCCCGAAAGCTCTGACGCCCCAGCCTCAGCAGCACCGGAAGGCGCCGGGGGTCCGCCCTGAGCCAGCGGGCGGCATCCCTGAGGGTGGGGGGGCGGCTTTTCGCCACCGCCTGAGCGATGAAGGGCGGCATCTCCTCATGGGCAGGGTCGCTGACGGCCCGGAGCGCCAGGAAGGGGAGGCCCCGGGTGGCGGCCAGCTCCGCCAGGGAGGCGCTTTCCAGGTCCACCACCGGGCATGAGAGCCCGGCGGCAAGGTCCCGGAGGACCTGTTTGGGCAGGAGGGCCGGGGGCCCCAGACAGGCGCCTGCCCAGGCGGCCAGGCCGGCGAGGCGCAGGGAGGCAACCAGAGGCGCCACCGCCCGGAAAGCCGGGGGGCCCGGGAGTCTCTCCGGCCCCCCTGCACTTCCCAGCCGGTAAAAGGCCTCGCCCACCACCAAGTCCCCCAGCCTGAGGTCCGGCGTCAGGGCGCCGGCAAAGCCCACCGACAGGAGAGCGCCTGGAGCGTATCGGGGGAGGAGCTCTTCGGCTACCGCCAGGGCCGCCTCCGCCCCCATGCCTGCCAGGGCCACCAGGCCCCGGAGCCTGCCGGTGCGAAACTCCCAGGCCGGAAAGGGAAAGGCTAGGAGACGGCGAGCCCGCAGCCGGCGCAGCAGCGGGCCCACCTCCTGGGGCAGGGAGGCTATCAGGGCAATGGGCCGCAGGGCTGGGGGCATGGATGAAAGATGAGCCGCCAGGGGGGCCGAGGCATTCGGTCAGGCTCCCCCTTCATCCTCCTCACGGGGGGAACCGGCCGAGGGGGGGAGGCGGAAGGGCGGTTTGGCCACAGGTGGCTTGAGTATTTTTCCGCTTTCCCCTCCCCTCCTTAACCCGGGCTCCTCTCAGGACCGGGAGATGCTCAGCGGGATTTGGGCACCGGATAGGAAGACGGGGAGCTGCCGGAATCCGGAGGCGGCGGCAGCTCCGGCTCGACGGGCAGAGGCTCCCCCACCTGCCGGGGGCGGCCGAAACGGGCGCCCTGCACCAGGAGATTGCCGCTTTTGTGGATGACGGTGCGGTCGTCCAGGATGATGAGGCCGTGCCGCTCCGAAATCTCGGTATAGTATTGATATTTCATCTGTTTCTGGTTAAGGCGGTATTTAAAGAAGAGGAAAAAGATCATGTAAACGGTGACGATGACCCCCAAGCCCGCCAGGATCCAGCTCAGCAGGATGAAGGTGTTGTGGCCCAGGGAGGCCAGCCAGGTCATGATGTAGTCCAGGTGGTAGATGGCAAAGATCGTCACCAGCAAGAGAAAGAGGATGGCGAGAAAGGGCAGCCGCCGCACCTGGCGCACCACCGCGTCCAGCTGGTTTTCCGCCTCGCCCTCCAGGGCGGCGGGCTGCTCCTCGCCGAGGAAATAGTTGAACCCGGTGATGATCAGGCCCATGAGAAAGGTGAGGACGATGGGGAAGGCGAAGGCCACAAAGAGGTATTCCTTCCAGGGGAAGGGGGTGTAGACCCGGTGGTATTTGTCGTCTGCCGACCACAGGGCCACCACGATGAAGATGACAATCTCCAGGATGCCCAGGAGCTTGAGATAATCGAAGAAAAGCTTTTTGCGGTCGGCTTTGGTGAAGTACGAGGCAAGCTTGGACATGGGACTCCCTCGGGGGCAGGTCTGCCAGCTACACCATATCAAAGGGCCCCCGAGGGGTCAATGATTTTCTGCGGCCGCCCCGGCCGGGCCGCAGGGCCGAAGCGTGCGGGCCTCAGAAGGTGAAGACCTTGTAATCCGGGTCGGCCATCAATTCCACCAGTTTGGTGGCCGGGGAGATGACCGCCCCGGGGATGAGGTCATCGGGCCCCACCAGGCGTTTGTCGGCGCAGGCCTTGCAGACATGGATGGGGGTGTTGGCGGCCACCAGGCCGTCCAGCATCTCCTTCATGTGCTCGCCGGTGGCGGCCCGGATGCCTTCGGCGATGCCGATCTGGGCCCAGTGGATGGAGTCGTCGATGAGGAAGATCTCCACCGCCTTCCCGGCCTGGACCATGAGGTTGGCGAGCTGCATGGCCCTGACGGCCCCGCCGGCCTTTTCAAAGCCCTTGGACATGATGAAGAGAAATTTCTGCGCCATGGCGTCCTCCTTGCCAAGCTGTGAGGGGAGGATCGGGGGAGGGGTGGCTCCCCCGTCCTTCCCCCGCTTGCCTCACAAATTTCCAGACAAGGGGTTTGGGGGAGGGGGAGAGAGGGCAGGGGTCGGTGATCCCTGGCCCCCTCTCCCACGTCATTACTCCATCAGGCTTTTTCCTCCGGCGGCACCGCGCCCTTTTCCTTTTCTTCCCGGGCCATGATCTCCTTGTACCATTCCGAGTGGTGCTTCTTGGCCCAGGAGCGGCTCACCTTACCGTCCACCAGGGCCCGCCAGGTGCCCGGGTTGGCGATGGTGCCCAAATAAGCGTGGGCGATGACCGCAGCCACAAAGATCACCGCAAAGAAGCCGTGGATGGTGGAGAGCAGGCAGCTCAGGCTCAGCGGCAGGCTGGTCTTGAAGATGAGCAGGATGCCGGTGACACCCATGATCAGGGTGAGGGCGGCGGTGAACCAGAGGAAGATCTTCTGGCCGGCGTTCAGCCGCCCGGCGGGCACCTCCACCTCCTTGCCGCCCAGATAGCCGCCCCGTTTGGCCAGCCATTCCCGGTCATAGGGGGCGAATCTGGCGTCCCTGGCCCACAGGGCCACCGCCACGATGCCGGCGGCCACAAAGATGAGGCCTGCCACCCAGTGGACCACCACCGCGGTGGCGGGGGTGCTGAAGAACATCCGGAGCATGGTGACGTTGTTGAAGAAGAAGATGTAGCCGGTGAAGGCAAGCAGGAAGAAGGACAGCATGCGGATGAGGTGCGTCCACCGCTCCGTGAGGTTGAAGCGCTCAATGGTCGCCGGCTCATAGGTGAAGTCGGCGCCCTTGGGCCCCTGGCCGGTGTAGTGCAGGGTGAGGCCGAAGACCAGGAGCAGGAGCAAAAGGCTCACATAAGGAGTCAGATAGGTCTGGTGGAACTGGTTGACATAGAAGACCCAGGGCTGGCAGCCGAAGAGGCGGCCGGAGCTGATGGTCACGGGTTTGCCCTCGGGGCCGAACATGTCGGTGACGATCTGCCCCTTGAACATGTGGGCCTGGGGGGAGTGGCAGTCGCCGCAGCCGTTGGCGCCCAACGCCAGGCTGGCGGGGGCGACGTTGTGGTTGATGTTGAAGCCCTCGGAGTGGCCGGCCCAGGTGGTGTCGGGGCCGCTCACCAGCTCGCCCTTCCCGTCCAGGTAATACATCATGCCGCCCTTGTGGAAAAAGGGCCTAATCTGCTGGAAGCGCTTGTTCCCTTGGAGGGTCTCCTTGAAAGCCAAGAGGGCGATCTTGATCTGCTCCGGGGTGTGGAGCTCGGGTTTCTGGGGATTTTTGGGCTTGAGCTGCTCTTTGGCCTTCTCATAGCCCTTCTTCAGCTCCCGGGCGAAGAGGGGGTAGTGAATACCGTCCTTGTCCTGGTTGGTGAAGAAGATGCTTTTGAAGCGGTTCACCGGCCAGAGCTTGCCCTTCTCATCCCGCTGGTAGGAGGGCCGCCAGGTGAATTCATCGCCGAGCTTCCCGGCCCCGGGGGCGGGGAGCATGGTGGGGTAGTTCACCATGGCGCCGGTGGTGACGTCGAAGCCCTCAAAGCCGGCCCGGTGCACCGCCGGGATGTGACAGACCTCGCAGGCCAGCTTCTCCAGGTGGTTGGGGCGGATGGAGAGGTGCTGCGGCCGGGGTGCGCCCATGTAGCCCTGGTCGTGGCAGGACTGGCAGTTTCTGAAGCCCACGTGGTCCAGGTCATCCCGCACGGTGGAGACGTTTTCATCCCCTTTGGCGAACTGGTGCTGCAGCCTGGTGATCCTGCGGGCCGGGTCCTCGATGGCGGGGTGGCAGTGGGCGCAGTTCATCCCCTGGGCGTTGTGCACATCGTGATTGACCCGGTCGTTCCAGGAGAAGCCCCGTTTCTTGACGTCGGAGATGCCGTGGCAGAAGACGCAGTTCTCCGCCGGGGGCGGATAGGAGAGATCCAGGACGATCTTGCCGTCTTCGTTGAACAGGCGCCGGTTGTAGGTCACCTTGGGCTGCTGGCCGTCCCGGACAAAGCCGCTCACCAGGCCGATGCCGGAGGCCGCGGTGCCGGCCCACTTGTAGTTGAGCATCTTGAGCTGCCGGGTGCGCTCATTGAAATTGTAGCCCGGCAGGTGGCAGAGGAGGCAGTCGGCCTCCACCACGCCAGTCTTGTCCCACTGGCTCTGGTAGTAGTCGCCGTCCAGGGTCTGGGCCAGCTGGGGCTCGGCCTTGAGGCGCTGGTCATAGCGCTTGCCGTCCCGGTCGAACTCCAGGCCGCCACCGCCGGGATGGCAGGAGCCGCAGGTGGGCAGGTTCATCCCCTGGGGGTCCCGGGGGCCCACACTGATCCACTCAAAGGTGGTGAGGTCGATCTGGTCCGGATGCTCGTTTTTCTTTTTCGCCAACTGGCGAAACGAGGGCGGTCAGAACTTCCCCATCATGCCGTCGGACAACACCCAGGGCTTGGCCCTGCTGTAATCGTCCCGGATGCGGTCCCAGCCCTGCTGGAAGTGGAAGCCCTTGGTGATTTCATCGTAGTTGTGGCAGGCCCCGCAGGTCTGCCGGGGGCTGTAGGGCTGGTCGGCGTTCTCCCCGGTAATGGGGTTGATGATTTTGCCGTCCTCGGTTTTGAGGTGAAAGGGCACACAGGCCCGCTCCCGGGCCTGGAGCTCCGGGGGCAGAGAGAGAAGCCAGGCGGCAATGAGGGCCAGGCCGCCTCCGGAGATGATGAGCAGTCGTTTCATGGCGCACCGCCTCCTCATATGGCAGATGTTTTCCGACCATGCCCCTGGGCCCCCGGGCCATATGAGCAGGGAAGCCGGGGGCCCGGCTCAGGCAGCGGCGGCCAGAGAGCCGGAAACCCCCGGTGGGGGGAGCAGGATGGCAGCCCTCCCCCCGCCGTTGACCTCTCCCCTTGGGCACCCTGTCCCGGCATCGCTGCACCTTACAGGGTTACCCGGCCCCACCCCCTGCCCCGGGGACTCCCTTGCCCCTGAGCTCCTGCACCACCGGCGGGATGAGGTCCGACCAGCCCAGGGGCATGAAGTGGATGCCCTGGACCATGGGGGCCATCTCCCGGGCCAGCCGCAGGGTGATCTCCAGGGCCTTGTCCTTGCGGCCCTCGGGGGGCACGCTCTCCAGCTCCCGGACAAGCCAGGTGGGCACCGTGATGCCGGAGATGTTCCGGTTGATGTAGTGGGCCATCTCCGGGGATTTGACGATGAGGAGCCCGTACATGACGGGCACCCCGAACCTTTCGGCCTTTTTGATGAAGCTCTCGAAGATGATGGGGTCGAAGACCGCCTGGGTCTGGAAGAACTGGGCGCCCTGCGCCACCTTCTTCTCCATTTTGATGAGCTGCAGGTCCAGGGGCTCGAAGCCGGGGTTGACCACCGCGCCCAGGGCCAGGTCGGTGGGCTGGGTGAGGGGGTTGCCCATCATGTCCCGGCCCTCGTTTAAGCCTCTGGCGATCTTGAGGAGCTGCACCGAGTCCACGTCGAAGACGGGCTTGGCGGAGGCATGGTCCCCCAGGCGGATGTGGTCACCGGTGAGGCAGAGGACGTTGTCGATGCCCAGGGTGCAGGCGCTCATCAGGTCGCTCTGCAGGGCGATGCGGTTGCGGTCCCGGCAGGTGAGCTGGAAGATGGGCTCCACGCCGGCCTGTTTGAGGAGCACACTGGCGGCCAGGGACCCCAGGCGCATGAGGGCGCTCTGGTTGTCGGCCACGTTCACCGCATGGACATAATCCTTGATGGCGACGGCCTCCCGGACGAAATCCGGAGGCGGCCCGCCGTTGGTCCGGCAGCAGCCCTTGACCGGCCCCACCTCGCCGGTGAAGACGAAGGTGCCCTTGGCAAAGAGTTCCGTGAGCTTCATGAGGCCACCCTCCCTTCCTTGATGTAGAGCGTCCGGGGTTTGGCCATCTTGCTGAAGTCCTTGGGCTCCAGGAAGCGCTTCAGCTTGTCCGTCTCCCCCAGGGCCTTAAGGCGCTCGTAGATGAGGATCCAGGCGCAGTCCCGGGTGTGGTCCACTTCGCATTTGCCGGCCTCGGCGCCGCCGCAGGGGCCGTTTAAGAGGCTCTTGGCGCAGCGGGTCACCGGGCAGATGCCGCCGGTGTCGTTGAGCAGGCACTCCCCGCAGTCGGAGCACTCCTCCAGCGCCACCGCCCCGGGCACCAGGGTGTCCAGGTGGCCCACGGAGTTGCACCCCACCTTTATGGGTTTGATGAGGCCGTAGGTCTCGGTGAGGTGGCGGGTGATCTGCACCGCGCCGCCGCAGCCCAGGACCAGGAGGGCGTCGGCTTCCTCGATCTTGTCGGTGAGGGGTTGGAGGACCGGGTCGGATTTGGCCACGTTGCAGGTGCGCTCCGGGGCGGCCTGAAAGACGACCTCCTTGCCGTGTTCCTCCAGGGTCCGGGCCATCTCCGCCACTTCGTCCACCCCGCCGGTCCGGCAGACCTTGGCGCAGCCGTCGCAGCCCACCAGGGCCACCTTGCGGTAGGGCGCCAGGGCCGCCAGGACCTCCTCCAGGGGTTTTTTGATGGTACCGATCATGGGCTTCTCCTCAGACGATGGAATGGCTCGAGGGGCCTGGGGTCAGGGAGTCCGGCCCCCCGGACGGGCGGGGGGCGCTGCCCTCCTGCCCGGGTGCCATCGCCATTATAGCAAAAGTTCAATTACGAAGAGCCTGGCAAAAACATTTCCACCACCGGAAGGAGTGCCCTGCTCTCCAGGCCTCCTGCCTATGAAGAAGCAAAAAGCCTGCCAGGGGGATAAGGGCCCATGACAATTATATTTCAGTAATTTCAGTGGGTTTTCTGTATGGCCGGGAGGGATTGCGGGAATTAGTGTTAACGTTTAACATTAAGGCAACAGATTAACGCTTTCAGGCAGGCGCCCATGAAATCCCCCCTGCACCTCCCCCACCTGGACGACTACTGGGCCACCGTGCTGAACACCATGACGGACGGCCTGATGATCGTGGACCCCCGGGGCACCATCCTGGCGGTGAACCGGGCCATGGAGACCCTGACGGGCTACGCCGCGGCGGAGCTGGTGGGGCAGCCCTGCTCGATTCTGGACTGCGACGCCTGCAGGGGCCTGAGACCCCAGAGCCCCGGCCGGCAGTGCAACCTCTTCCGCCTGGGTCAGGTGAACCGCATCCGCTGCACCCTGCGCCGCAAGGACGGCACCCCCCTCATCTTTCTCAAAAACGCCGCGGTGCTGAAAGATGCCGGCGGCCGGGTCCTGGGCGGGGTGGAGACCCTGACCGACCTCACGGAGATCCTCAGCCGGGAGGAGGTCATCTGCCGGCTGCGGCGGGAGCTGGCCCGGGAGGACTCCTTTCACGGGCTGGTGGGACGCTCGCCTCAGATGCTGCAGCTCTTCCGGTTGCTGCAGAATGCCGCCGCCTCGGACGCCCCGGTGCTCCTCACCGGGGAGTCCGGCACCGGCAAGGAGCTGGCCGCCGCGGCCCTGCACCGCCTGAGCCCCCGGGCCAGAGGCCCCTTCATCCGGGTGAACAGCGCCGCCCTCACCGAATCTCTGCTGGAGAGCGAGCTCTTCGGGCACGTCAGGGGGGCCTTCACCGGCGCCGACCGCACCCGGGTGGGGCGCTTCGAGGCCGCCCACGGCGGCTCCATCTTCCTGGATGAGATCGGGGACCTGCCCCTCACCACCCAGGCCAAGCTGCTGAGGGTGCTGCAGGAGAAGACCATCGAGCGGGTGGGGGACCACCAGCCCATTGCGGTGGATGTGCGCATCATCACCGCCACCAACCAGGATCTGGCCCGGCTCATGGCCCTGGGGCGCTTCCGGGAGGACCTCTACTACCGCATCGGCGTCATCCCCATCCCCCTGCCGCCCTTGAGGGAGCGCCGGGAGGATATCCCCCTGCTGGCCGAGACCTTCATCCGGCGGGCCGCCTTAAAGAGCGGCAAGGACATCACCGGCCTCAGCAAGGCCGCCCTGGACAAGCTGTTGGCGTATGAGTGGCCGGGAAACGTGCGGGAGCTGATGAACGTCATCGACTACGCCTTTGTGCTCTGTCCCGGGGGCCTCATCGAGCCGGAGCACCTGCCCCCCCACCTGGGGAGCGGCCCCGTGCCGCCCCTGCGGCCGGCAGTCCCCCGGACCCGGGAGGAGAGGCGGGAGCTGCTCCTCCAGGCCCTCCTCCGGGCCGGCGGCAAAAAGGCGGAGGCCGCCCGCCTGCTGGGGGTCAGCCGGGTGACCCTGTGGAAATGGCTGAAGGAGCAGGACCTGGCCGCCGGGGTCAGGGGAGGGAGCTGACGAAGGACCCAGAGCGGGAGCCGGGGGGCGGTCGCCTCCGGGAGCTTGCCCCTCGTCCACTGTGGTGACCTCTGAGGGGGGAGGAACCCCGGGGGTGGGCCGGGGGCTTGGAGAGCCCCGGCACCTTTGCCTTCACGGGGCGGCTTTTTTGGGCTTGGCGGTTGGTGCAGGTCTGTCGGGCTTGGCGGCCGCCGCCTGCGGAGCGGTCTCCCCGGCGGGGTTGGGGCGCACCACGGCGTAATACACGCCTTTCTGGTCCCGGCCTTCCTTCAGGGCCACCTTCTGGCCCTGCTTTTTGAGCTCCGCCAGTTTGGCCTGGGCCTGGGCCTTGTCCCGGAAACGGGCCACGGTCACCGGGGCCGGGGCGCCCTGGGGGGCGGGCCTTTCCCCCTCCTTCCCCTTTCCTTTGCCGGACCTGACGTTGGGGCGGGAATGATCCTGGCTGTTGATGAATCTGGCCTTCCTGGCCAGCTCCTCCCGCAGTTTGCGGAGCTCCTCCTCCTTCTGCTTCTGGAGGGACAGGGGATTTTTGGCGGCGGGTTTCCTGGCGGCCGCAGGGGCCGGCGAGGAGGAAGTGCCCGGGGGGGCATTGCTGACGGGAGGGGCGGGCGCAGCCGCCGGCGGGGTGATGGCCGCCACCTGGGGGGGCACCGGTGGCAGCATCGGCGCCTGGGCCACCTTGGCCGCCTCCGGCCCCATCAGCCCCCAGCGGTGGGCCATGACAAAGATATCGCCCCGGCCGGCCAAAGCCCCCAGGGCGAAGCTCATCATCATCAGCCCGGCGATCCCCAGAAGCCCAAAGAGGATCTCCTTGACCCCCAGGCTCACCTGCCAGGCCGGTTTTTTACCCCTTTTCCCCCGCAGGTCCGCCATCTTCACCCCCCCGGCGGATAGTGAGACTGTGGCAGAGGCGTTTTTCCCACCGGGCAGGGGAAAGCCCGCAGGCCCCGCCCGCCCTCAGGCCCCGGGGCATTGAGGCCCCCGGGCCTTGGGGTGGGGGGAGAGGGACGGACGCCTCCGTCCCTTCCCCGTCTCCCCCGGCATCTGCCCCGGTCCCAGATGGACCCGCCCCGGGAAGGGCAGGCCCGTCCTTTACGGCCCGCTCCACCCGGTGCGTCTTCCGGCAGCGGCCTCCCCTCCCCTGCCGGTGCGCTACATGCTCTCCGGCGCCGTCACCCCCAGCAGAGCCAGCCCCCGGGCCAGCACGGTCTTTACCGCCGCCACCAGCCACAGCCGGGCCCGGGAGAGCTCCCGATCCTCGGAAATGAAGCGGTGCTTATAATAGTAACTATGCAGCTGCCCGGCCAGCTCCGTCAAGTAATAAGTGAGGCGGTGGGGCTCCAGCAGCCGGGCCGCGGCCTCCACCGTCTCCGGGAAGGCGGCCAGCCTTTTCACCAGCTCCAGCTCCTCGGGCTCCTTCAAAAGGGGCCACAGGGCCGGGTCGGGTTCCGCCCCCATGAGATCCGGCGCCTCGGGCTGGCGAAAGACGCTGGCCAGCCGGGCATGGGCATACTGCACGTAATACACCGGGTTTTCGGCGTTCTGCTGCTTGGCCACCTCCAGGTCGAAGTCCAGGTGGGCGTCGGCCCGCCGGGTAAGGAAGAGGAAGCGGGCGGCGTCCTTGCCCACTTCCTCCAGCACCTCCCGCAGGGTGACGAAGGTTCCCCCCCGGGTGGTCATAGCCACCGGCTCCCCGTGCCGGAGCAGACTCACCAGCTGCACCAGCAGGATGCGCAGGCGCTCGGAAAAACCCAGGGCCTCCGCCGCGGCCCGGAGCCGGGGCACATACCCGTGGTGGTCGGCGCCCCACAGGTCCACCATGAGGTCATACCCCCGGGTCGCCTTGTGCAGGTGATAGGCGATGTCCGAGGCAAAGTAGGTGGTGGCCCCGGTGCGGCGGCGCACCACCCGGTCCTTGTCATCCCCGAAGCGGCTGGCGGCGAACCACAGGGCGCCGTCCTGCTCATAGAGAAAGCCCGCCTCCTTGAGGGCGGCAAAGGCCCGCTCCACCCAGCCCTGTTCATAAAGCGAGGTCTCGCTGAACCAGGCGTCGAAGTGCACCCCGAAGTCGTCCAGGTCCTGGCGGATGCCCGCAAGGATGGCGTCTGCGGCCCAGCGCCCCAGGGCCAGGAGGTCCTCCTCCTCCGGCTCCGGCCCGGGCAGGGGATGGCCGGCCTCCCGGTACTGCCGGGCCAGGTCGAAGATATACTCCCCCCGGTAGCCGTCTTCGGGGAACTCCAGCTCCTCGCCCAGAAGCTGCCGGAGGCGCACATACAGGGAGCGCCCCAGGGTCTGGATCTGGTTGCCCACGTCGTTGATGTAGTACTCCCGCTCCACCTGGTAGCCCACCGCGGCCAGGAGGTTGGCCAGCACGTCCCCCAGGGCGGCCCCCCGGCCGTGGCCGATGTGCAAAGGGCCGGTGGGGTTGGCGCTGACGAACTCCACCTGCACCCGGCGGCCGGCGCCAAGCTCTGCGGAGCCGTAGGTGGACCCCAGGCGGTGAATCTCCTCAATCACCTGGAACCACCAGGAGTCCCGGATAAAGAAGTTGATGAACCCGGGGCCGGCGACCTCCACCCGGGCGAGGAGGCCCTCCGGCGCCTCAAGATGCTGAATCAGCGCCTGGGCGATCTGGCGGGGGGGCTTTTTGGCCCGGGAGGCCAGCACCAGGGCCAGGTTGGCGGCCACATCGCCGTGCTCGGGGAGCTTGGGGGTCTCCAGCTCAAAAGGCGGCAGCTCCGGGAAATCCAGGGCTCCCGCCGCCTTGGCCTGCGCCGCCGCCTGGGTGAGCAGACGGCGGATGATCTCTTTCACCTGCATGGCGCGCCCGTATGCAAGGAGTCCCGGGGGGCCCAAGCCTAAGGCTCCCCCCCGGGCGGGGTCACGAGGGAGGCAGGAGGGCCCGATTGGCCCCTCTCCTTATCCCTATGGAAAAATATTAATTTACCCGACGGCGGGGAAATGGGAAGGGCACAGAGGAAATTTTCCCCTTACGGGGCGGCGTTTTTCGGGGGCGGCTCCGGTTCGCCCTCCTCCCGGGGCTTGAGGGTGAGGTCCCGGGTGAACTCCAGGCATTTCTGGCCGTGGGCCAGGGAATATTTCTTCTGGCAGTCCTTGCGCCAGGCGCAGATGACGCAGATATTCTTCTCTTCCACCGGCGTGGCCGGCATGGCCACCTCCTCAGCAGGGCTGGAGGGGAGGGAGCGGTTGGCGGCATCCCCTCCATGCTTGTCCTGATGGCAGATTTTCCTGACGGCCCGGACCCCGCCCCCCCGAAGTCTCCCCCCTCGGGGACCGGGGCGAGGGCACCGGGGAAAGGCAGGGGGGAGCCCTTTTGAACCTTATCGTTGTTTAATTTATCATGGCCCGGGACCCGGAGACAAGGCGGCAGGGAAATGTTCAGTTATCTGAACCATCGGGGAAAATTTTTTGGCTAGACCGGAAGAAGTTATAAGTGACGCGGGCGGCCTTTGTTTCAAAAACTGAACATTCAGGGGCAGGCAGCCCCGTCCCTGCCGCCGGGGCGGGACCGGCACCCGGGGCGGGCCGCTGCCGGTGCAAAATCTGCTAAAATCCCGGAGGAGGCGCAGCGCATCTTCAATATCGGGGCATCGCATGACGACCTGGCTTTCCCCCCGCAGCTGGAAGGTGGTTCTGGGGGCCTTCATTACGGCCTATGCCCTCAATTTTTTGGCCGCCACCACCGCCGACCCGGACCTCTGGGGCTTCCTGGCCTTCGGCCGGCTCTTCTGGAACAGCCCATCGTTCCCGTACGAGGACGTCTTCTCCTTCACCCCCACCCTCAAGCCCTGGGTCTATCACGAATGGCTCTCCGGGGTGATCTTTTACCCCATCTACCAAGCCTTCGGGGCTGCAGGCCTGCAGACTCTCAAGTATGGCGTGGGCCTGGCCACCGTCTTTTTCCTCTACCGCACCGCGGTGCTCCGGGGCGCCCACCCCCTGGCGGTGGTGGTGATCTTTCTGCCGTTGCTCCCTTTGTTCCGAGCCTTTTACAACCCGGTGCGGCCCCAGGTCTTCACCTTCCTGTTTGTGGCCCTCTTTCTGTACCTGCTGGAGCGGGCCCGTCTCTTGGGGCAGAACCGGTCCCTGGTGCTGGTGCCCGTCGTCATGCCCCTGTGGGCCAATCTGCATGGCGGCTTTGTGGCCGGGCTGGGGCTGCTTCTCCTTTATGGAGTGGGGAAGCCCTGGCCCGCCGAATGTTCCGGCCTTATCTCCTGGCCCTGGGCGCAGGGCTGCTGTCCACCCTGGCAAACCCCTACGGCCTGCAATACTGGCATTATATGTACCAGGCCCTTGCCATGCCCCGCCCCATGATCACGGAATGGATGTCGATGCTTGGTTACGCCCTTCATGTGAAAAAGGAGCATTCCTTCACAGCCGCGGTATCCTTCCCGATCCTGTTTTCCATTTTATTGCTGTTTTTGGGGTTTCTCATGTGGCGCAGCCGCTGGCGGGAGATCACCCCCTCTGTGGTCTTATTGACCGGGGTGACCCTGGCCGTGAAACATGTGCGGCACCTGATGCTCTTTTATGTGTTTGCGGCGGTCTATCTGCCGGTGTGCCTGCGACTGTATGTGGCGGACCTGTCCTCCCGCCCCGGCCTGCGCGCCTTCTGGCAGCGGCCCCGGGTGCAGCCGACGGTTTTCGCCCTCATGCTGGCGACCACCCTCTCCTTGGGGGTGAATTTTGTCTGGCGCGGCCCCCTGCAACTTTCCTTGCCCGCCTACGCCGAAAGAGGGGTGACCGGCATGTATTACCCTCACAGCATCTTCGCCTACCTGGAACGGGAGAAGCTCTCCGGCAGACTGCTGGTGGAGTTTGTCTGGGGGGAATATGTCCTGTGGCGCTTCCATCCCCGGCTCACCGTGGCCCTGGACGGCCGCTTTGAGACCGTCTACCCCCCGGAGGTCATTGACGATTACTTCACCTTTTATTATGCCCGGCCCGGCTGGCAGCGCTTCCTGGAGAGATACCGGCCGGACCTGATCCTCATCAAGGACGGGGGCAGACTGCCGCAGCTGCTGCAAGGCCAGGGCGCCTGGCGGGTGTTGCACCAGGAACCCGGAGCGGTGCTGTTGGGTCCCTCTCAGTAAATCCCTTAGAATATTATCAGTATAATCCTGAGAGTTGTCTCGGTTAAAACGTCGCGATTCGAATAATCGTGCGCAGCTCAAGGATAGGGATTAAGTTTGATTTTCAGAAAATAACGATTAATTTTTTTTATTTTAATTACTAGTGATGCCGGGAGAACCGGCTGTGGTTCAGAAATTTTGCTGCAGGCACCGCTTTGAGTTCAGCTGGTGGAACATCGAGGCCGGCCGGCGGCGGCCCAAGGGCTCCCCGGGGCCCGAAAGCCCCCCTGCCAGAAGGTGGCACAGGGATTGCGTATTGTTTGGGCACACCCCCGTCAGGCGGCCCGGGACCCCGGCGGGGAGACCAGAACACCCTCATAAGGGAGGACGAGGTGATGGAACTGCTGAAGCGTTTCTGGTACGGGGAGGAGGCCGTGTCAGCGGTGGAATACGCCATCCTCCTGGCATTCCTGGTCTTGCTGGTGTCCGCGGCAATGAC
>CALEAV010000035.1 GCA_937943575.1 uncultured bacterium
GAGGATAGGACGATGGACCGGAGACTGTCTCTGGGGCTGGATATCGGCTCTGTCAGTGTCAATCTGGTGGTGATAGACCCGGACGGGCGGGTGTTAAGGGAGGAATACCGGCGGCATCTGGGCGAACCCTACCGCACGGCCCACCTCCTGCTCACCGAGTTGGTGGGCGAGTTCCCGTCGGAGTCCTTCCGGCTGGCCGCCTGCACCGGCATGGGCGGCAAGGTTCTGGCGGAGCTCCTGGGCTGCCCCTTTGTCAATGAAGTCATCGCCCTGGCCCGGGGCACCTTCCACTTCCACCCCGAGGTCCGAAGCATCATCGACATGGGAGGGGAGGACGCCAAGCTCATCCTGGTGGACCGGGAGGGGGACAAGCAGGTGATCGTGGATTTTTCCATGAACACCATGTGCGCCGCGGGCACCGGCTCCTTCCTGGACCAGCAGGCCCACCGCCTGGGCTACACCATCGAGGAGTTCAGCACCCTGGCCCTGAAATCCACCACCCCGCCCCGCATCGCCGGCCGCTGCAGCGTCTTTGCCAAAAGCGACATGATCCACCTGCAGCAGGGCGCCACCCCGGATTATGAAATCGTGGCCGGCCTGTGCCAGGCGGTGGCCCGCAATCTCAAGAGCAACATCGCCAAAGGGAAAAAGCTCACCCCGCCGGTGGCCTTTCAGGGCGGGGTGGCCCACAATCTGGGGGTGCGCAAGGCCTTCCAGGAGGTCCTGGAGCTGGGAGAGGGCGAGCTCATCATCCCGCCCCATTTCTGCGCCCTGGGGGCCTTGGGTGCGGCCCTGGTGACCGCCGAAGAGCCCCCCGCCGACTTCGCCCTGGACCTGCGCCGCCTTAAGGAGTACCTGGCCCGGGAGGCCGAACCGGAGCATCCCCTGCCCCGCCTCAGGCCCCCCGCCGACCCGGGCTACGACCGCTACGCCGTGGCCGAGCCGCCGCCGGTGGGCTCCGACACCGAGGCCTACCTGGGCATTGACGTGGGCTCCATCAGCACCAACGTGGTGGTCATCGACAAGGACATGCGGGTGCTGGCCCGGGAGTATCTGATGACCGCAGGCCGCCCCCTGGAGGCCATCACCGAGGGCCTGCGCCGGGTGGGCCAGCGCCTGGCCGGCCGGGTCAGGATCATGGGGGCGGCCACCACCGGCTCCGGCCGCTACCTCACCGGGGATTTCATCGGCGCGGATGTGGTGCGCAACGAGATCACCGCCCAAGCCACCGCCGCCGCGGCTATCGACCCGGAGGTGGACACCATCTTTGAGATCGGCGGCCAGGACTCCAAGTTCATCGCCCTGGACCATGGCGCCATCGTGGATTTCATGATGAACAAGGTCTGCGCCGCCGGCACCGGCTCGTATTTGGAGGAGCAGGCCGAAAAGCTGGGCATCTCCATCCGGGAGGAGTTCGGCCGCCTGGCCCTGGAGGCGGAAAAGCCGGTGCGCATGGGCGAGCGCTGCACCGTGTTCATGGAATCGGACATCGTCCACCACCAGCAGCGGGGCGCGGCCAAGGACGACCTGGTGGCCGGGCTCTCTTACTCCATCGTCTATAACTACCTGAACAAGGTGGTGGAGGACCGCCGCATCGGCAAGAAGATCTTTTACCAGGGGGCCACCGCAGCCAACAAAGGCATTGTGGCGGCCTTCGAGTCGGTCCTGGGCAAGCCCATCACCGTGCCGCCGCACCACGACGTCACCGGGGCCATCGGCGCAGCGATTTTGGCTATGCGGGAGCGCACCTGGGAGAAATCCCGGTTCAAGGGCTTCGACCTGGCGGAGCGCCGCTACTCTATCCAGTCCTTCGAGTGCCAGAGCTGTCCCAACCGCTGCGAGATCCGCCAGGTGCAGATCGAGGGCGAGCGGCCCCTGTTCTACGGCAGCCGCTGCGAAAAGTATGAGGTGGACACCCGGCGGCTACAGGTGGACCTCCCGGACCTGGTGAAAGAGCGGGAGGACCTGCTCTACGGCCCGGAGGCGCCCGCCGACGGCCCCCGGGGCCACATCGGCTTGCCCCGGACCATGTACTTCCAGGAGCTCATGCCGTTTTTCCGCACCTTCCTCACGGAGCTGGGCTTCGGGGTGGTGCTCTCCCCCAAGACCAACAAGGCGGTGATCCGCCAGGGGGTGGAGTGCCTGGCGGCGGAGCCCTGCTACCCCGTCAAGGTGGCCCACGGACACGTGCTGGAGCTCCTGAAAAACGGCGTCACCCGGATTCTGCTTCCCAGCATCATCGACCTGCCGCACAAGCACCCGGAGGTGAAGTCCGGGGTGGTCTGCCCCATGGTGCAGTCCCTGGCCTACACTCTCCCCACCGCCATTGACGTGGCCTCGTACGGGGCCCGGCTGCTCACCCCGGTCCTCTACTTCGGCCAGAGCAGGGAGCGGCTGCGGGAGGGCCTGCGGGACCTGGGCCGCATGCTGGGGGTGTCCCGCTTCGCGGTGGACCGGGCCATGGAGAAAGCCCTGGCCGCCCAGGAGGAGTATTACCACCGCCTGTGGGCCCGGGGCCGGGAGATCCTGGCCGGCCTTACCGAGGGCGAGCGCCTCATGATCCTCATCGGCCGCCCGTATAACGCCCTGGACCCGGGGATGAACCTCAATCTGCACCGCAAGCTGCGCCAGTTGGGCGTCCTGGCCATGCCCATGGACTTCCTCCCCCTGGATGAGGTGGACAATCTGGAGGAGATCAAGCCCATGTACTGGCGCTTCGGCCAGAAGATCCTGGGCGCGGCGGAGTTCATCCGCCGGGATCCCCGGCTGTATGGCATCTTCATCACCAACTTCGGCTGCGGGCCCGACTCCTTCATCGAGCACTTCTTCCGGGAGCAGATGCGGGGCAAGCCCTATCTGGAGATTGAGATCGACGAGCACTCCTCGGACGTGGGGGCCATCACCCGGCTGGAGGCCTTCCTGGACAGCCTGAAGAACGTCACCCCGAAGGAAGTGGAGCGGCCCACCTCGCCTTTCCGCTATCGGGTCACCGGGGCCCTGAAGCGCCGCATCTACCTGCCGCCCATGACCGACCACGCCCTGGCCCTGGTGGCGGCTTTTCAGGCCTGCGGCGGCGATGCGGTGCTGCTGCCCGAATCCGACGAGGAGACCCTGGCCCTGGGCCGGCGCCTCACCTCCGGCAAGGAGTGCTACCCCCTCATCCTCACCACCGGGGATCTGGCCAAGATGGTGCGGCGCCCCGATTTCGACCCGGATAAGAGCGCCTTCTTCATGCCTGCGGCCAACGGCCCCTGCCGTTTCGGGCAATACCGCCGCTATCACCGCCTGGTTTTGGATGAACTGGGCTACCCCCAGGTGCCGGTCTATTCCCCCGACCAGAGCGAGACCATGTACCAGGAGGTGGGCATGGTGGGGGAGGACTTCGACCGCATCGCTTGGCGGGGAGTGGTGGCCATCGACCTCCTGGAGAAAAAGCTCCTCCAGACCCGGCCCTATGAGCGTCAGGCCGGGGAGGCCGACAAGGTCTACCAGTACTATCTGGACCGGGTCTTCCACACCCTGCGGGACCGGGGGGATCTGCCGGCGGTGCTCAGGGAAGCCCGGCTGGCCTTCGACGACCTGGCCTTAAACGGGCACGGCGACAAGCCCCTGGTGGGGGTGGTGGGCGAGATCTACGTGCGCTCCAACCGCTTCAGCAATGAAAACACCATCCGGGAGATTGAGGCTCTGGGGGGCGAGGCCATGATGCCGCCCATCGGCGAGTGGCTGCTGTATGTCACCCACACCTCCCGGCGCCGGGCCTGGCAGGCCCGGAAGTACCGTATCCTGCTGCACCTGTGGCTGAAGCACCTGGTGCAGACCAGGGACGAACATCAGCTGGCGCACCTCTTCCACGGCTCCATCCGCCATCTGGAGGAGCCCACCATCGCCCAGACCCTGAAGATGGCCCGGCCCTATCTGCACCCCTCCTTCGAGGGCGAGGCCATCCTCAGCATGGGCAAGGCCGAGGACTTCTACCGCAAGGGCGCCAGCGGCCTGGTGAACCTCATGCCCTTCACCTGCATGCCCGGCACGGTGGTGAATTCGCTCTTCCACCGCTTCCGCCAGGAGCACGACCACATCCCCTTCCTGAACCTCTCCTTTGACGGCCAGGAACAGACCCACACCCGCACCCGCCTGGAGGCCTTCATGTACCAGGTGCGCCAGTTCCAGGAGCGCCACCGGGCCCGGGAGAAGAGGTAAGCAGCCGGGAGAGGGGGCAAGGGCGTGACGGGCCGCCGCCCCCTCCCTCCCTGCCCATTTCCCACCCCCCAGGCGGGGCCCCCGCCCCTCGCACATCAGATTCCGCCCGGCTCCCGCTTGGGTGCGGCTCCCTGCCGGTTCGGAGGCCCCGGAGAGGTTCCCGCTGGCGCCGCCGCCGGGGTCGTGATATGAAGGAGAAGAACCCAGACCATCTCTCCCCGAGGTCCATTGATGCCCACCTGCCCCCACTGCCAGCAGGACCTAACGCCGGACAGCCGCTACTGCCGACATTGCGGCCGGCCCCTGGAGCCCGACAGTCCCCCGGAGACAGCCCCAGGGGAGCCTTCCGCCCCTCCCCTCGCCGGCGACCTGGCCCTGGGGGAGTTCCTGAAAACCGGCTGGGAGCTCTTCAGGCGCTATCCCGGCGGCTTCATCGGCTTCACGCTCCTCTACTTCCTCATCGGGGCGGTGCTTCATGCCCTGGCGGGGGTGGGCCAGGTGGCCTTCTTCCTGGCGCACACGCCCCTGGCGGCGGGCTATTTTGTGGTCCACGGCCGCCTGCTGAACGGCCGGGAGGTGGAGTTTCGCCACTTTTTTGCCGGTTTTGAGTCCCACCGGCTCCTGCCCCTGGTGCTGCTGGGGGTGGTGAGCCAGGCCCTCATCACCATCGGGCTCATCCTGCTCATTGCCCCGGGGATCTACTTGGCCGTCTCCTATCTGTTCGCCAGCCTCCTGCTGCTGGATAAGGGCCGGGATTTCTGGCCCGCCCTGGAGGAGAGCCGCCGGGCGGTGACCCCCCGCTGGTTCGGCTTTTTCGCCTTCTTCCTGCTGCTGCTGCTCATCAATCTGGCGGGCCTCCTGTGCCTGGGGGTGGGGCTGGCGATCAGTTTCCCGGTGACCTACGGCGCCCTCACCGCCGCTTATGCCCGGCTCTTCGGTCTCTCCCCCCGTTTCGGCTGAGCCGCGCCCGGAGGCGCTGTGGGAGGTGGCGGTCTTCCTGCCCCTGCCCGGCCCCCTGACGTATCTGGTGCCCCCGGAGCTGGCTGCCCGGGTCCGCCCGGGGTGCCTGGTGCGGGTGCCGGTGGGCCGCCGCCAGGTCCTGGGCTGTCTCCTGGAGCCCACTGACACCCCTCCCCCCGCCGCCCTCAAGGCGGTGGCCGCCCTGGTGGACCCGGAACCCCGGCTACCGTCGGAGCTCATGCCCCTCTGCCGCTGGCTGGCGGAGTATTACCGCTATCCTCTGGGGGAAGTGCTGAAGGCCATCCTGCCGGGGGAGGCAGGCCGCCCGAGGAGGGAGGTGTGGGTGGCGGCTGTGACGACGGAGGCAGAGCACCCCCCCGGCCGCCGCCTGAGTTCAAAGGCCCGCCTCATCCTGGATTATCTGAGGGACCAAGGGGCGCTCCCCTTTCGGGCGCTCACGGCGGTCTTCCCCGGCTGTCGGGGGGTGGTCAGCGGGCTGGCCCGCCGGGGCTTGGTCACCTTCAGCGAGCGGCCGCCGTACCCGGACGCCACGGCACCGACTTTGGGGCAGGCCGCCTCCTCCGTCACCCTGCTCCCCGAACAGGCCCAGGCCGTGGAGGCCCTGACGGCGGCGGTGGCGCGCCGGGAGTTCACCCCCTTTCTCCTCCACGGGGTTACCGCCAGCGGCAAGACCGAGGTCTACCTGGCGGCGGCGGCCGCCACCCTGGATCTGGGCCGCCAGGTGCTGGTGTTGGCCCCGGAGATCGCCCTCACCCACCCCCTGGCCCGGGAATTCCGCCGCCGCTTCGGCGACCGGGTGGCCCTCTTGCACAGCGGCCTGAGCGAGGCCCAGCGTCTGGCCCAGTGGCGGCGTCTCCTCGCGGGGGAGGCCGACATCGCCGTGGGGGCCCGCTCCGCCGTGTTTGCGCCCCTGAAGGCCCCGGGCCTCATTGTGGTGGATGAGGAGCATGACCCGGCCTACAAGCACGAAGGCGGCCTCCCCTACCAGGCCCGGGATGTGGCCCTCTGCCGCGGCAAACTGCAGAAGGCGGCAGTGGTCCTGGTCTCTGCCACCCCGGCGGTGGCCACCTTTTACCGGGCCGAGGCCGGCCACCTGACCCGCCTCACCCTGCCCCGCCGGGTCACCCCCCGGGACCTGCCGCAGGTGGAGCTGGTGGACATGCGCCGGGAGCGGGGAAGCCGCGGCCTCACGGTCATCTCCCAGCCCCTGGCCCAGGCCTTGAGCGACACCCTCGCCCGCCGGGAGCAGGCCCTCCTCTTTCTCAACCGCCGGGGCTACGCCGCGGTGCTCTTTTGCCTGATGTGCGGGCACGTGCTCACCTGCCGCCACTGCAGCGTCGCCCTCACCTACCACCGGGCCGCGGAGGCGCTCCTGTGCCATTACTGCGGCTACCGGCTTGCCCCCCCTGAGGTCTGCCCCCAGTGCCGCTCCAGTCTGCTCAAGCGCTACGGTCTTGGCACCGAAAAGGTGGAGGCGGAGGTCCGGCGCCTCTTCCCCACCGCCCGGGTGGCCCGCCTGGACCGGGATGTGGCCCCCCACAGCGGCAAGGCGGTCTTTACCCTGGAGGCCGTCGCCCGGGGGGAGCTGGACATCCTGGTGGGGACCCAGATGATCACCAAGGGCCACCACTTCCCCGGGGTCACCCTGGTGGGGGTGATCGCCGGCGACCTCAGCCTGTTTTTCCCGGAATATCATGCCGGGGAGCGCACCTTCCAGCTCCTGGCCCAGGTGGCGGGCCGGGCCGGCCGGGGGGAGGCCCCGGGGCTGGTCCTCATCCAGACCTACAACCCGGAGCACTACGTCTTCCAGACCGTGCGCACCCAGGACTACCGGGCCTTTTATGAGGCCGAGATCCAGGCCCGGCGCCGTCTGGGCTACCCCCCCTTCACCCGCCTGGCCCTCCTGCGCCTCAGCGGCCCCGAGGAGGAGCGGGTGGCCGACGCCGCCCGCCGCTTGGCCCGGGACCTGAGCCGCCGCCTCGCCGCCGACCCGGAGCTGAACAGGCTGGTGCGCCTGCTGGGGCCCGCCCCCGCCGGGGTGGCCAAGCTCAAGGGCCGCCACCGCTGGCAGCTGCTTCTCAAGGCCTGCGGCCGCCCCGCCTTAAGCCGCACCCTGGACCTCCTCCCCCACCTCTTCCACCCCCCCGCCAAAACCAAACTCGACCTCACCCTGGACATCGACCCGGGAAACGTCTGGTAAAAGAAACGGGGGGAGGGCCAGGGGGCGTGCTCCCTGCCCTCCCAACCCTTTATGGGTTTGGGGGAGGGGGAAAGGGCTTGTGGCCCTCAGCCCCCTCCCCCGGAAACCCCCGCTTACACCTGGGCCAGGGCCTCGGCGAAGGTCTGGTAGGTGGGCGTGCCGAAGAGGACGAAGCGCACCAGTTTGATTTCGGGGTGGTCTTTCAGGTAGTCCTTGACGGTTTTCAGGGCGATTTTGGCGGCCTCCTTGACGGGGTAGCCGTAGACGCCGGTGGAGAGGGAGGGAAAGGCGATGGTGGAAATGCCCCTGGCGGAGGCCAGCTTCAGGCTTTCCCGGTAGGCGGAGGCCAGAAGTTCCGCCTCCCCCTGGTGGCCGCCCCGGTAGACGGGGCCCACGGCGTGGATGACATAGCGGGCCTTGAGGTTGCCGCCGGTGGTGATGACGGCCTTCCCGGTGGGGCAGTAGCCGATTTTGCGGGCCTCCTCCTGGATTTGGGGCCCTCCGGCCCGGTTGATGGCGCCGTCCACGCCGCCCCCCACCCGCAGCTGCTCGTTGGCGGCGTTGACGATGGCGTCGGTGTCCTGCTGGGTGATATCCCCCTCCACCAGCTCCAGAATGGACGTGCCGACGGTCACCTGCATGGCGTCCCCTCCTCGTGCAGTCTCGCGGAAAGGCAACCTGGGTCGGGGGCGGGGGCGGGCGGCCGCAGCCCCCGGGGTCCCGTGAGCCTTATGCAGGTATGAGTTTATAGGGTTCGGCCCGTTTGGTCCAGTCGCTGGCGGGGTAGCGGGCGCTGAGGGTCTCGTAGGCCTGGCGCAGCGGCTTGGGGTTGTGGGTCTCCTTGTAGTGGGCCACGGCATTGAAGAAGATGGCCTCGGGCACCACTTCCGGCACCCGGGCGGCCTGGATGACCTCCTCGAACATGGCCCGGGCCTCCGGGTACTGCTCCAGGTCCAGGTAATAGCGGCCTTTGGCCACCGCCAGGGTGGCGATGAGGGCCTCGGGCCCCAGAAAGCCCACGGAGCGGTAGTGTTCCCTGCCGTCGGCGTCCAGCACGAGGAGGGTGGGGGTCCAGGAGACGCCGTATCTCTGCATCAGGGCGGTGTGGGAGACCTCAATCTGCACCGGGATGAAATTGAGGTCGATGAAGCGGGCCACCTCTTCATGGGGGTACGTCACGGCACCCATCTGCTGGCAGCCGATTCACTGCGGGTTGTAAAAGTCCACCAGCACCGGCTTTTTTACCTGCCGGGCGGTGGCCAGGGCCTTGTCCAGGTCGTGGACCCAACAGATCGTCAATGCCATGGTCTTTACCTCCGGGAGAATTTGCCTTAAAGTAAGCATTCCCGGAGCGGCGGCAAGGGGGGCGCTGGACATCTGGGCAGAATTTTGTGCAGGCCCCTTTACAAGGAACGATGAATTTTGTGATAATGTAACCATCTTTGGGAACGAGGTGACGCCCATGGCACAGTTGATGGGTCGCGTGGATCTGGATGCCCTGCGGGAGCAGCTCCCCTACCACAAGCTGAGGCAGTCCAAGGTGAAGACCACCAAGGAGATCGACTGGCAGGCGGAGTGGGAGCGCTTTGACGCCAAGGAAATGTTCAATCTCGATCTGTCGGCCATTCCCGACCGGCTGCTGGAAGCCATGCGGACCCGGAAGGAGGTCCTCATGGACGGCAACCAGGCGGCCATCTCCATCCTGACCCGGGTGGCCGACGGCCTCTGCGGTTATCCCATCACCCCCTCCACCCCCATCGCCGAGCAGTTCGCCCGCACTGCGGCCATGGGCCAGAAAAATCTGTGGGGCACCGAGGTCATGTATTTCCAGCCCTCCGATGAGCTCTCCGCCATCGCCGCGGTGGAGGCCATGGCCTCCCAGGGGGGGCGCTACGTGGACAACACCTCTTCCCAGGGTCTGCTCCTCAAAACCAAGAACCTCTTCTCCGTGGCCGGCAAACGCCTGCCGGTGGTGATGACGGTGATGGCCCGGGAGGTGAACAAGGGCTCCCTCTCCATCCACTGCAGCCACACCGACTTTTATGCGGTGCGCAACGCCGGCTGGGCCCAGCTGGTCACCGCCGACAACCAGGAGCTCCACGACCTCTTGCCGGTGGCCTTCAAGGTCTCGGAGCTGAGGCAGGTGATGCTCCCCACCATGGTCATCGGGGACGGCTTTGTCAAAAGCCACGCCATCGAAAACATCCGGGAGCTGTCCAACGCCTTCCTGGAGTTTTACGTGGGGCCGCCCAACCGCTTCTACCAGCCGGACTTTGAGCACGGCACCCTCACCGGCACCTTCACCGACACCGACCTCACCATGGAGGGGGAAGTCTCCCAGGATCTGGCCTACCGCTTCTTCAAGCGGGGGTTTGTGGGGGCCATGAACCTCATGAACCGGCTTTTGGGGACCAACTACAAGGTGGTGGAGTGCTACCGCACCGAGGACGCCGACATGGTGGTGGTGGTTTTGGGCTCCGCCGCCGGCGTGGTCAAGGACGTGGTGGATTACTACCGCGACGTCAAGGGCTACCGGGTGGGGGTGGTCAGGCCGGTGCTCTTCAACCCGCCCTGCTATGAGGAGCTGGCCTACGGCATGCGCCATGCCAAGGTGGTGACGGTGCTGGAGCGGGCGGCCCGCTCCCACAACCAGCTTTTGCTGGCGGATGTGCAGGCGGCGCTCCAGGTCTCCATCCGGGCCGGCCGGGAGGGCCGCAAGGAGCACCGCATCTACGGCCGCCAGGACATGCCCACCCTGCTCCACGGGGTCTACGGCCTGGGGAGCAAGGACTTCAACAAATACGACGCCGCCGCGGTGGTGGAGAACATGATCGCGGTGCGGGAAAAGAAGCGGGATTTCCTCCGGGACTTCTGGGTGGGCATCGACGGCCCCTACACCCTGAAGCCGGCCCCCCTGCCGGGGTACTTCGAGCGGGAGATGGGCATGACCTTCATCGGCGTGGGGGCCGAGGGCGTCAAGACCGCGCTGGAGTCCGCCGCCCTCATCTACGCCGAGGAGCACGGCCACGGCGAGAAGAAGTACGTCCAGTCCGGGGCCCGTTACGGCGCCGCCCGCAAGGGCGCGCCGGTGTTCATGAACCTGCGCTTAAGCTCCCAGCCCATCCGGAACGCCAGCGAGCTCACCGAACGCAACGTGCTGGCCTTCTTCAACGAAAAGTTCCTCTCGGACCAGATCCTCAAGGAGTATGTGGGCGGCCTCAAGGAAAAGGGCCTCCTGGTGATCAACACCCCCAAGAACTGCTATGACGTGCTGGCCTGCTTCCCGCCTCAGGTGCAGTCCATCATCAAGTATCGGCAGATCAAGGTCTTCGCCCTGGACGCCACCAAGGCCGCCATGCAGTACCTCAACCGCAATCTCCCGGGCGCGGCCATTTTGGGCCTCATCAACAAGGAGATGGGCATCCTGCCGGAAAAGGAGTTCGAGCACCGCTTCCGGCGCATCCTGGAGAAGAAGCTGGGCACCAAAAAGGGCAAGGAGATGATCGACTCCAACCTGAATCTCCTGCGCTTCGGGGCCAGCCAGGGGTCGGCCAGCAGCGCCGAGAAGGCCGCGGTCTCCCTGACCTTTGCCGACGACCTGCCGCCCTACACCCCGCCGCCCCCGGAGGATTTCGGCGGCCCGCCCGGCACCGCCGGCCTGCCCTTCAAGTTCACGGAAAAGGATGAGATGGGCACCATCAAGCCCGTGCCCCTCATCCCCAACTACCAGGAGGTCTTCAAAAAGCAGATGGTGGAGCCCATCCTGGAGGGCAAGAAGGTGCCCTGGGACCGGTTTCTCCCTGTGGTGCCGGCGGCCACCAGCCGGTTCCGGGACATGAGCTACATCGGCACCCAGGTGCCCGTCTATGACCCCGCCAAGTGCATCGCCTGCGGCTGGTGCGCCGCCTCCTGCCCGGATGCGGCCATCTACTGCCTGGTGACCCACGGGGAGGTGCCCCCCGAGGCCGCCCGCCACTTCAAGATCTTCAAAAAGCCGCCCAAGGGCGTGCCCTGGGACCGCTTCGCCATGAATATCGAGGCCGACCCCAGCGCCTGCAAGGGCTGTGGGGTGTGCGCCATGGTGTGCCCCACCGACGCTTTGCACATGGTGGACAAGGGCAAGCTGAACCCGGCGGATTTCCTGCCGGATTCCTTCCGCTGGCTGGACCACAGCCTGGAGCTGGCCCCCCACGTGGACAAGCTCCCCCTGCACCACCAGGTGCTCTTTGTCTTCTCCAAGCTCTACCCCGGCAAGCACACCCTGTGCCCGGGCTGCAGCGAGGGGGTCATCAATCTCCTCACCTTTTACGCCCTGGAATCCCTGCGCAACCATCCCCAGGGGATCGCCACCTTCTACCAGGGCATCAAGATCCTCTCGGAGCGCAACCGCCGGGCCATCGAGCACATGCTGGACCACGGCTTCAACATCTACACCATCAACGCCACCGGCTGCGACCAGGTCTCCGAGCTGGTGAACCCCTTCAACACCCGCATCTATCCCACCGGCCACTACGGCTTCGGCACCGCCTCCGCCGCCGCCCTGGGGGCCAAGTTCGCCCTGGACCAGGCCTATGTGGACCGCTTCAACGACGTGCTCACCAAGATCATCGTCTTCGCCGGGGACGGGGCCATCTATGACATCGGCAACGGCCCCTTCAACTACGCCCTGGGCGAAAATTTTGATGTCACCTGGGTGATCTACAACAACGAGGGCTACATGAACACCGGGGTGCAGAAGTCCGGGGCCACCCGCTTCGGCACCGACCGCTCCACCAGCCCCATCGGCCGGAAGTACGCCGGCAAGACCACCCTGCACCGGCGCATCATCGCCCAGGCCATGGCCATCAGCCACGTCTACGCCGCCAAACTGAGCATCGACAACCCCTTCTACGCCATCAACATCCTCAAGGAGGCCATCGCCTACAACGGCCCCTCGGTGGTGGAGTTCTTCTCCACCTGCCCCCAGGGCCACATCACCCACGACTGGGCCGGACCCCTCATCGCCCGCATGATGGTGGAGTCCCGGAAGTGGCAGGTGGCGGTGCGCCGACCCTTCCAGCGCCTGGACATCTCCGGCAACCCCGACCCCGAGCTCATCTACCCCAAGGAGGGGCGCTCCTTCAAGCGGGGCGTGAAGCGGGAGGCGGCCACCTTCTATGATGTGGTCTCCACCCTGGGGCAGTACACCCCCCACATCAAGACGGTGAAGAGCGGCGACATCCCGGAGATCGTGCGGGTCAATGAAACGGTGAGCCTCTTCCGCTGGCTCCGGAACCAATACCTGGCCGGCTATCGGGACAGCATGCCCACGGAAGAGGAAGTGGAGCGCATCGTGGAGGAACGCTACCGCTTCGATGAGGCCGCCGGCGGCTGATCAGCGGCGGCAGATTACCGAACAGGCGGGCGCCCCTGGGCGCCTGCCTTTTTTATGCGCGGGGAGGGCCCGGGGACCGTATGACCCCCCTCCCCTCGAACTCACTCAAGGGGTGGGGGGAGAGGGCTTGGCAGAAGGGGCAGGGGGCCACCCCCCTGGCCCCCTCCCCGCTTCACTCGTACTCCATCATACTCCAATAAGATGAGGCGCCGGTGCGGGTGATGTCCACCGGCAGGCCGTTTTGCTCCTCCACCGCCTGCATCACCTTGCGCATGTCCACCAGCTCCGCCAGGCCCCTGCTCTCCAGGAGGTTGAGCACGTGGAGGAGCATGGAGCGGATCTTGAAGTAAAAATCCTCATGCACGGAGAGGAAGATGCGGCCATGTTTGAAGCCCACCAGGGCCGGCTCGTAGATGTATTCCACCGTGGCCCCCACCGGCACCTTGGGGAAGAGCTCCTTGATGTGCTCCGGGTACATGCGGGTGCAGCCGTGGCTCACCAGGCGGCCCACCCCCAAGGGCATGTGGGTGCCGTGGATGCCGTAATCGCCCCAGGAGAGGGTGAGCTTGTAGTCCCCCAAGGGGTTGTCCGGCCCCGGGGGCATCACCGCCATGCCGTATTTGGCCTGCAGGCTCTTGGGGATGTGCCAGGCGGGCTTCACCTTCTTCTCCACCACCCTAAAGACGCCGGTGGGGGTCTTGTAGTCCAGCACCCCCATGCCGATGGGGTAGGTGTAGACCTGGGTGGCGTGGTTCTGGTAGAAATAGAGCCGCATCTGGCCGGTATTCACGATGATATTCCGGCCCCGGTTGTCCGGGATGACCCATTGGGTGGGCACGGTGATCACCGCCCCGGCGGGGGGGATGAAGGGGTCGTACTGCCGGTGAAGCACCGCCAGGTCGTGGTAGCCCAGGCCGAAGTCCCGGGCCAGCTCCAGGAGGCTGTCCCCCTTTTTGATGGTGTATTTGCGCACCTCCCCCACCACGTTGACGGCCTCCGGGTCCATCCCGTGCTGGCTGCGGGGCAGGCGGAGGGCATACGGGCCGGAGCCCCAGGCCGGCAGGGCCAGGGCCAGGCTGGCGACGATGGCCATGAGGGAGAGCAACTGCCGCATAAGGTCAACCTTGGCTGCGTTTCCAGGGCTTCAGACTGGAGGGATACGGCGGCCTGGCGATGCCCCGCTCCGTGATGATGCCGCTGATGAGCTCGTTGGGGGTGATGTCAAAGGCCAGGTTCAGGGCCGGGGCTCCAGCCGGCGCCACCGGCTGACCCCAGACACAGGTAACTTCATCAGGCTGCCGCTCCTCCACCGGGATCTGGCTGCCGTCGGTGAGGGCAAAATCAAAGGTGGACAAGGGCGCCGCCACATAAAAGGGCACCCCGTGGTAGCGGGCCAGGACCGCCAGGCCGTAGGTGCCGATCTTGTTGGCGGTGTCGCCGTTGCCGGCGATGCGGTCCGCCCCCACGATCACCAGATCCACCTGCCCTTTTTGCATGAGGAAGGCGGCGGCGCCGTCGGGAATGAGGGTGTAAGGGATGCCGATCTTCCCCAGCTCCCAGGTGGTGAGGCGGGCGCCCTGCAGGAGCGGCCGGGTCTCATCCACCCAGACGGAGAAGCGTTTCCCGGCCTCCCAGGCGGCCCGGAGCACCCCCAGAGCGGTGCCGTAGGCCCCGGTGGCCAGGGCCCCGGTGTTGCAGTGGGTGAGCACCCGGGCGCCCTCGGGAATGAGCACCTGGCCGTGGGCCGCCAGGTGGCGGTTGACGGTGTCGTCCTCCTTCAGGATGGCCTGGGCTTCGTGCACCAGGCGCTCCTTGAGGGCCGCCACCGGCTCCCCGGCGTGTTCTTTGGCCACCCGCTCCATGCGCTCCAGGGCCCAGAAGAGATTCACCGCGGTGGGCCGGGCCTGGGCGATCTCCCGCAGAATCCCGTGAAACCGGGCCTGGAAGTCCGCCGGGTCGTCGGTTTGGATCCCCAGGGCGCCCAGGGCCGCGGCCATGGCCGCCGCCACCCCGATGGCCGGCGCCCCGCGGATGGCCAAGGTGCGGATGGCCCCGATCACCTCCCGGTAATCGGCGGTCTCCAGGTAAACCTCCTCCCGGGGCAACCGGCGCTGGTCCAGCAGGCGCACCCGGTTGTCCTGCCAGCAGATGCTGCAATATGGGATCATGCGTGCTTGCTCCCCCGAGGGTAGGCGGGCAGGGCCCAAGGACTGAAGCGCCGGCTCCCTCTCCCCTGCCCGAGTGGTCGCCTCCCGGAAGATGCCCCCCACGGCCGGGGGCTTGGGGCTGCCTCAGGTCGGGGGGCGCAAAAGGAAGGGCCTGAAGGTGGGGAACCGCCTGGTGTCCCCGCCGGCTGCCCGGCCCGGCGCCCCCTGGCTCCTCCCTCCGGCCTTCCGGGCCGACCCGCCAGGCCCCCGGTTCCTTACCCCGGTTCGTCCAGCAGCTTGCGGAAGACCTCGTTGGCCAGCTGGGGGTTGGCCTGGCCCTTGGTCCGCCGCATGAGCTGGCCCACAAAGAAGCCCAGGACCTTGGTTTTGCCCGCCTTGTAGTCGGCCACCTCCCGGGGGTGGGCCGCCAGGATTTCCCGGGCCTGGGCTTTTAGCACCCCGGCGTCGGTGATCTGGCTTAAGCCCTGCTCCCGGATGACGGCCTCGGGCCCCCGGCCGGTGTGCACCATCTCCTCGAAGACCATCTTGGCCATCTTGCCGCTGATGGCCCCCTCCTCCACCAGGGCCAGAAGGCGCCCCAGGTTCTCAGGGGTGACCTTGAGGGAGGCGATGCCCGCCTCCTCCTTTTTCAGCTCCCGGAGCACCTCGGCCATGATCCAGTTGCTCACCTGCTTGGGCCGGGGGAAGACGGTCAGCACCGCCTCGAAATAGTCCGCCAGGGCCTTGTCGGCGGTGAGCACCCCGGCGTCGTACTCCGGGAGCCCATAGGCGTCGATGAACCGGCGGGCCCGGGCGGCGGGCAGCTCCGGCAGGGAGCGGCGGATCTCTTCGAGCCAGGCCTCCGGCACTCGGAGGGGCACCAGGTCCGGATCCGGAAAATAGCGGTAGTCGTGGGCCTCCTCCTTGCCCCGCATGGAGAAGGTCTGGCCCTTGGCCGCATCCCACAGCCGGGTCTCCTGGACAATCTCCCGGCCTTCAGCGAGCAGGGCCCGCTGGCGCCGGATCTCATACTCCAGGGCCTGGCGCAGGAAGCGGAAGGAGTTCATGTTCTTGATCTCCACCTTGGTGCCCAAGGCCGCCTGCCCCACCGGCCGCAGGGAAATGTTGGCGTCGCAGCGGAGCGACCCCTCCTCCAGGTTGCCGTCGCAGATGCCCAGATACAACAGGATGTTGCGCAGCCCCTGCAGGTAAGCCACCGCCTCCTCCGGGGTGTGCAGGTCCGGCTCGCTGACGATTTCGATCAGGGGCACCCCGGTACGGTTGAAATCCACGAAACTCACCCCCCGGGTGTCGCTGTGGATGAGCTTGCCGGCATCCTCCTCCAGATGGATGCGGGTGATGCCGATGCGCCGGCTTTCTCCGTTCACCTGGATGTCCAGGTGGCCCCCCTCCGCCAGGGGCCGCTCGTATTGGGAGATCTGATAGCCCTTGGGCAGATCGGGATAGAAGTAATTTTTGCGGGCGAAGACCGATTCCCGGGCCACCCGGCAGTGGGTGGCCAGGGCCATCTTCAGGGCATACTCCACCGCCTTGCGGTTCAGCACCGGCAAAGTGCCCGGCATTCCCAGACACACCGGGCACACCTGGGTGTTGGGCGGCGCGCCGAAACGGGTGGCGCAGCCGCAGAAGATCTTGCTCGCCGTCAGGAGCTGGGCGTGCACCTCCAAGCCGATGACCGCTTCGTATGCCATGCGCTTCCCTGATGCAGTTGGGGGGGCAAGCAGGGGAGCGCCTCCACTCCCCCCAGGCCTCTCACCCGGGGGAAGAGACAGGAACCCCGGCCCCCCTCCGGGCCGCTCTTCGAGGGCGGGGGACCCGCTCTCTTTCGGCCTGCGCCCCGCCTCACCACTCCGCCGTGAGGCGCTCGTGGATGAGCTCGGCCACCTTTTTGCCGGAGAGAAACATGCCGCCGAAGATGGGGCCCATGCGGTAAGTGCCGTGGGTGGCGGTGGCCGCCATGCCGGAGACAAAGAGCCCGGGGTAGACCTCCTTGGTGTGGGCCACCGTCTCCTTTTCCCCCACCTCGGCCCACATGGAGCGCTCCCCGCCGATGCCGCCGGAGGGCGTGAAGAGGCTGACGGGCTGGTTCTTCTTGAGGAAGATCTTCACCACCTCGATGTCGTGGCCGGTGGCGTCCACCACGCATTTGGCCCGGATGGTGAGGGGGTCCACATGCAGGCCGGCGATCTCCACCGCGGTCCAGGAGAGCACCAGGCCGCAGACCCGGTCGTCCCGCACCATGACGTCCTCGGCGCTGATGCAGTTGAAGATGGTGGCGCCGGCCTGGACGGCCCTGGAGGCCAGGGTGGTGACGGTTTCGATGGCGTCGGCGGTGTAGTAGCCGGGGTAAGACGGCCTGAGCCGCACCCCCAGCTCCTCCAGGATGGGTTTGGCCTCTTCCTGGAAGACCAGCTCGTTGAACATCATGCCGCCCCCCCACATGCCGCCGCCGATGGAGAGCTTGCGCTCGAAGACGGCCACCCTCCAGCCCCTGGAGGCGAGGATCCAGGCGGGGGTGAGGCCGGAGGGGCCGCCGCCCACGATGGCCACGTCCACATCCAGGTTGGCAAGCAGCTTTTCGGTGTAGCGTTCGATGATGGCCCGGGTGATGAGGATTTCGTCCAGCGCCATGGGGCTCCTCCTGGGAAAACTTGGTTGAAGATATCCGAGGGCGGGGGGCCTGTCAAGCCGGACCCGGTGGCCGGCGCCGGCCCGGGGTGGGGGAAAGCACAGAAGGTGTGGCGGGCTTGGGGCCCCCACACCCTCTGCAGGTCAATGGCAGGGTAAAACCCTAAAGAATGCCGGGAAGGATTACTTGGCCTTTTTGGCTTTCTTGGCCTTTTTGGCCGGAGCCTTGGCCTTCTTGGCTTTGACCTTGGGTTGATACATTGCGCAGCACTTTTCCGCCGCGTCTTCAGCCCGGGCGGCCGCCGCCTCAGCCTTGTTGGCGGCAGCAGAAGCCCGAGGTACGGGGACTTTGGCATCCTGAGCGGCAGCTTCGGCCTTCACCACCGATGCAGCGGCCCTGTCCGCGGAAGCCTTGGACTGCTCCATGTACATCTTGCACTGATCATAGTACTGCTGGCAGCAGCCTCCCAGCACCAGGGCAAAGACCGCGAGGAGCGCCAACGCGAAACCTCTTTTCAGAAACGGCTTCCTCATCGATTACCCCCTTCTGGAGAGAAGAACTCTCCCATCTTTGTCCCAGTGCTTACTTCCGCAGCTTCTTGACCATGCAGGCTTCAGCCTTCGCAGCCGCAGCCTCAGCCCGATCCGCCGCCGCCTCGGCCTTGTCCGCTGCCGCCTTGGCATCCGCCGCCGCCATTTCCGCGTTGCGCGCCGCGCTGTCAGCCTTGGAAGCAGAGGCGGCCGCCTGGTCGGCGTACATCTTTGCTTCGTCGACGTACTTCTTGCACTGGTCGCAGCAGCCCGCTCCCATGGCGAGGACAAACGCCATGAGAATCGCCAAAGCAAAACCCTTTCTCACCAAAGCTTTCCTCATCATCTATCCCCCCTTTAAAGAGATGGTTTAAGGGTTACACAAAGTTGGCCCTAATTTAATACACCCTCGGCAGAGATAGCAAGAAAAATTATGGCTGGCCTGATTTTTTTTTCGCCCCGGCCCGCCGCGGGGCCCGCCGGCGCCGGCTCTGCAAAGGCCCCGCCGCGGGTCCGGGTGCCAGCGTGGCCGGACCCCCCTTTCGGCGCAGGAGGGCGCACAAAGGCCAACCCCTTGCCATCCTTGGCTTTTCACCCCGGCAGGGGCGACATCTCCCCCCAGTTGGGCCCCACCCGCAGGTCCACCACCAGGGGCACTTTGAGGGCGGCCACCCCCTCCATGGCCTCCTTCACCAGGCGTGCCACACTCTTCACCTCCGCCCCGGGGACCTCCAGGAGGAGCTCATCGTGGAGCTGCAAAAGCAGGCGGGCCTCGCTCCCTTGCCGCCGCAGGGCCCGGTCCACCTCCAGCATGGCCTTCTTGATCAGGTCGGCGGCGGAGCCCTGGAGCGGCGTGTTGATGGCGCTGCGCTCCGCCTCCTGGCGCACCAGCCGGTTGCTGCTGGCGATCTGGGGGATCTGCCGCCGCCGGCCCAACAGGGTGGTGACCCAGCCCTGCTTCCGGGCGGTGGCCAGGGTATTCTCCAGATACTCCCTCACCTTGGGGTGCCGGGCATAATAGCGCTGGATGAAGTCCTGGGCCAGGCGGTTGCCCACCCCCAGCTGCTTGGCCAGGCCGAAGGCGCTCATGCCGTAGATGATGCCGAAGTTGATGACCTTGGCCTGGCGGCGCATCTCCGGGGTCACCAGCTCCGGGTGGATGCCGAAGACCACCGCCGCGGTCTGCCGGTGGATGTCCACCCCCTCCTGGAAGGCGGCCAGGAGCACCGGGTCCTCGGAGAAGTGGGCCAGCAGCCTGAGCTCCATCTGGGAGTAGTCGGCGCCCAAAAGCTGCCAGCCCGGGGGCGCCAGGAAGGCCTGGCGGATCTGCCCCCCCAGCTCCCCCCGCACCGGGATGTTCTGCAGGTTGGGGTCCCGGCTGGAGAGCCGCCCGGTGGCCGCCACCGACTGCAGGAAGGTGGTGTGGATGCGGCCGTCGGTGTGCACCAGCTTGAGGAGGGCCTCCACATAGGTGGCCTTGAGCTTCCCCAGGCTGCGGTACTCCAGCACCTTGGCGGCGATGGGGGCCTCCGCCGCCAGGCTCTGGAGCACCTCCATATCGGTGGAGTAGGCGGTCCTGCCCTTGGTCTTCTTCTGCGGCGTCAGTTTCAGCTTGTCAAAGAGAATGCGCCCCAGCTGCTGGGGGGAGTTGATGAGGAAGGTCTCCCCCGCCAGGGCGTAGATGTCGCCTTCCAGCTTCTGCATCTGGCGGTCCAGGTCCTGGCCGAAGCGGCGCAGGAACTCCTGGTCCACCAGGATGCCCCTCTCTTCCATGGCGCCCAGCACCGGGATAAGGGGCAGCTCCAGGGTGTCATAGAGCTCCACCAGGCCCTCCCGGGCCAGCTCCCCGGCCAGCCTGGGCCAGAGCTCCAGGGTGACCTCGGCCCGGCCGCCGGCGTAGGTGAGGGCCAGCTCCGGGGGCAGGTCCGCCGCCGCGGCAGGCCGGCCCAGGAGCTCCCGGGGACCCGGCAGGTTGACCCCCAGGTGATGCAGGGCCACATTCTCCAGGGTCTGCTCATAGCGGGCCGGGTTGAGGAGGTAGGAGGCCAGCAGGATATCCCCCGTCAGACCCGCCGGTTCCGCCCCAAACCGCCGGCCCAGCAGCCAGAGGGTCTTGAGATCGGCGCTGATTTTGCGGACGGCGGGGTCCTGGAAGAGGGGGCCCAGCTCCCGCCAGACGGCCTCCGGCGGGAGGCTTGCCCCCAGGGGGATGTAGGCCCCCACCTTGGGCTGCCAGGAGAGCCCCACCCCGACCACCGATGCCGCCACCGGATGGCCCTCCCCCACGAGAAAGAAGACCGCCAGCTCCCCGCTGGCCCGGACGGCCCGGCAGATCTCCGCCAGCTCGTCGGGCCGGGTGACCAGGCGGAAGGCCTCGGCCAGGGTGGCATCGAACCCCAGCTCCTGGGTGAAGCGGGTGAACTCCAGCTCCAGAAACAGGCGGCGCAGGGCCTCCCGGTCCGGGGTGCCGGGGCGGAAGCGCTCCGGGGCAAACTCCACCGGCGCGGCCTCGCTCAGGCGCACCAGCTCCCGGCTGAGGCGGGCCTGCTCGGCGTGTTGGGCCAGCCTCTCCCGCAGCTTTTTGTCCGGCACCTCCTCCAGGTGGGCCAGGAGATTCTCCACGGTGTGAAACTGCTGGATGAGCCTGAGGGCGGTCTTTTCCCCGATGCCGGGCACCCCGGGGATGTTGTCGCTGGGGTCGCCGGCCAGGGCCTTGACCTCGGCCAGCTCCGCCGGGGTGAGGCCGTACTTCTCCCGGATGACGGCGGGGTCATAGCGCACGTCCCGCATGGGGTCCCACATGCTGACCCCGTCGGTGAGGCAGGGGAGGAGATCCCGGTCGCCGGAGACGATCTCCACCTCCCAGCCTGCGGCCCGGGCCTTTTTGGCCAGGGTGCAGATGAGGTCGTCGGCCTCGAAGCCCTCCGCCTCCACCGCCGGCAGATGGAAGGCCTGGATGATCTGCTGGATGTACGGGAGCTGCACGGAGAGCTCCTCGGGCATGGGCGGGCGGTGGGCCTTGTACTCCGGGTAGCGCGCATGGCGGAAGGTGGGGGCCTTGGTGTCGAAGACCAGGGCCAGGTATTCCGGCCGCCGCTCCTTCAGCACCTTAAGGAGCATGCTGGTGACCCCGAAGGCGGCGTTGGTGGGCAGCCCCTGGGAGGTGGACAGGCCCCGGATGGCATGGAAGGCCCGGTAGATATAGGAGCTGATGTCCAGGAGAAACAAGACCTTGCCCGCCATGCGCGGCCTCCTGCCGCTCTTATACTCCCCCCTCCCCGCCCCTGTCAAGGAGAGGGCCGGGGTTACATCCCCCACCAGTAGACCAAAAGGAGGAAGGGCATCAGGCTCAGGGCCCGGAAGGTCTGGCTGAGGATCATGAGACGCAGGCCCAAAGCGGGGGTGTAAATGCCCAGGTAAAAGGGGAGCTGGTGGCGGATGGCCCGCATGGGGCTGGAGATGATGGTGCCCAAAATCAGGGTGAAGAGCACCACCCCGGGGCTTAGGGTGCCGGCGGTGAGGAGGGCCCCGGCGGCGGCAAACCCGCCGGTGGTCTCGGCCGCCAGGGCAAAGAGGAGGATGCTCAGGGCCTCCACCGGCAGGGCGATGCCAGCCAGGCCCCGGGCCAGGTGGTCCTTGAGCCAGTCGAAGAGCCCCCCCTCCTGGGCCAGGAAGACCGCCACAAACACCGGGATGGTGATCACCAGGATGTTGTAGAGGCGGGTGAGGAACTTTTTGCCGGTGTCCTTAAGCACCTGGCGCCAGTCCGGCCGGGCGGCGGCAGGCTGGGGAATTCTGGGCTGGTAGGCCGGCAGGCGCCAGCGGGCGTAGAGGAGATAGCCCAGGGTGCGCAGGATATCGGCCCCCAGGAGGATGGCCAGGTAATAGACCCCCAGCACCCCCACCAGGGGCGTGATGATGAAGAACATGCTGGGGAGATGGGCGAAGAAGGCCGGAAAGGTGAGGATGAGGGCGGAGATGGTGAGCTCCTCCCGGGTGATCGTCTCATCCTTGTGGGCGTTCATCAGGATGGCGCTGGCAGAGATGGCGGAGAAAAAGGCGGTGGTGAAGGCCACCGCGGAGGGCTCCTTGAGATGCCCGAATTTAAGGAGGGGCAGCGCCAGGCGGCCGATTTTGGCGGTGAGGCTGGCGTTTTCAATCAAGAGCCCCAGGGCCAGCCCCACCCCGATGGCGACGCAGGCGTTGAGGAGCGGCCGGAGGAGGCGCACATAGAGGCGGCTTGGGGGGATACCGCCGTGCCAGAGGGCTCCGGCCAGAAGCACCGCCACCACCCCGGTCACCATCAGGGCCGTGAGGAGCCGGCGCCGCGGCCGGGTTGCGTGGGTTCGCCGGGCCGCGGCGTGGGCAGTAGCGGGGGAGGGGTTTTCCGGCTCCTTCACCTTCTCACCCCAGGAGCCAGGAGGCGATGACAAAAAAGATGGCCACGGTGAGAATATCCTGGAGGATGGTGGCCACCGGGCCGCTGGCGTTGGCCGGATCCTGCCTCAGGCGGCCCATGAGGTAGGGGATGACCAGGCCGGTGATCACCGAGGAGATGATGCCCAGGAAAAGGGAGAGCGCCAGGACCAGGGAGACCTTGGGGGCCCGGTAAAGGATAAAACTCAAGGCCCCCAACGCCGTACTGGTGATGAGGGCGATGAGGGTGACGATGAGGAACTGGCGCCGGAAATAGCGGAAAAAATCCAGCTCCGGATTGACCGCCAGGTCCCGGATGATGAAGGCCTCCATCTGGGTGCCCACGGCGTCGGCCATGTAGACCATGAGGGGGATGAAAGCGGCCAGGATGAGGTTCCTTTCCAGGGTGCCCTCAAAGCGGCCGATGATGCCGGCGGCCAGCATCCCCCCCAAAAGCCCCAAAAGAAGCCAGGGCAGGCGGTGCTCCAGGGAGGTGAAGACCGGGAGCGTGAGGACATTGTCGAACATGGAGGCGGAGCGCTTAATGCCGCCAAAGCGGAGCAGGTCCTCGCTGGCCTCCCGGAAAAGGGTGTTGAGGAGTGTCCGGCTCAGCACCGCCCCCAGAAACCTCCCCTGCTCATCCACCACCGGCACCGCCTTGAGGTCATGGGCCAGGGCCAGGTGCACCACCCGCTCCTGATCAGCCGCCGGCGGCACGCTGACCAGGCGGGTGACCATGACCTCCGCCACCGGGCGCCGCTTCTCCTGCTGAAAGACCTCCTTGAGGGACAGCACCCCCACCAGACGACCGGCGGCGTCCACCACATAGACATAGCCGAGGGACTCAAACTCCCGGGCGTGAGTGAGGAGCAGCCGCTCCACCCCGGCGATGGCGGCCTCCTCTGTGACCACCGGCACCCGGCAGGTGAGGAGCCGGGCCGCGGACTCCGGCGGGTAGCGCGACAAATCGCACGGCGGCGGCGTCAGCATCCTCGCCACTCCGGGGGAGAAGGGTGGAGGGTTCCGGCACAGGGGCCCAGGGGCTGCGGCTCCCTCCCTCTTCCCGCATACCCGCTTCCCCTGCCCTCAGGGTCCCCGCCCCCATCTCCTCCAGACCGCTGAGGGTGGGGAGAGGAGCCGAAAAGGAGGGTGGAGGTCCCCGGCCTCCCGGCCCGCCCCGGGAACCTCACTTTCGCCACGGCCTCGTTCTCTTCAGCCCAGGGCCTCCTTCAGCATTTGCCGGGCGAAATCCAGGGAGGGGTCCAGGTCCAGGGCCTGCCTAAGCACATAGGCCGCCTCCCGGGGGTGCCCCAGGCGGAGGAGGTTCACCCCCAGATTGGCATAGTCGATGCCGGAGCCGGGATCCAGCTCGATGCAGCGCTCGAAGCAGGCCACCGCCTCATCGTGCGCCCCCAACTTAAAGAAACAGTAGCCCAGGAGATGATGGGCCTCCTTGAGGTCGGGATTGAGCTCCCGGGCCTGGGTCAGGGCCGTCACCGCCTGGGGGTAGTCCTCCAGGTCCTTGAGGCAGGAGCCCAGGTGCACATAGACGCTGGCCACCTCGTGAGCCGGCGGCCCCAGGGCCAGGGAGCGCCGGAAGCTCTCCAGGGCCGCGGCGGGCTGCCCCAGGTTCTCCTGCACCACTCCCAGGAAGAAGGGCACCTCGAAGCGCTCCGGGGCCAGGGCCTGAAGCCGGGTCAGGGCCTCCAGGGCATCGGCGGGCCGGGCATGGAGGGCCGCGGTCCGAGCCAGGTGAAAGAGGGTGTCGGTGTTGCGGGTGCGCTCCAGGAAATGGGTCCCGGGGATGAGGAGGTAATACACCGGAATCTCCAGCCCCGGATGGGTGAGGTCCACCGCCAGGGGCTCCAGCCCCAGTCTGCCCAGCACTTCCACCGCCCGGGAAATTTCCACCTTCAGGTTGTCATGGGAAATGTCAGGGAGGCTCGCCAGGGGCACCACCGGCCCCTCGGCCATGAGATAGGCCGCCTCCTCCAGACTCCCGTACTTGGGCAGGGTGGGCCGGTAGCTGGTGCGCCGGTGGAAGTCTCCGGCCAGCTGGGCGATCTCGGTCAAGGCCCGGGCCAGGGACTTCTCCGGGCTGGTGGTGGTGCCGGCGGTGAAGACGATCTCGCTCTCCTCCGGGAAGGTGGCCGGATCATAGGCCAGAGCCCCCACCGTGGGGATGCCGGTGTCCAGGGAAAAATCCCTGAGCCACAGCCGGATGCCGTTTCGCCGGAACTTCTCCAGCAGCTCCCGCACCACCGGGTCGGCGGCGCTCTCCGGATCGATGAGGGGGGTGGGGAGCCGGTCGTGGCTGATCACCGACCCCACGTGGCGCTCCACCACCTCGCACAGGCCCTGAAGCACCGCCTCCTCGGGGCAGTTGCCCGCCGCCGGGCCGTTGAATTCCTCAATGAGATAAAACCAATGAAAAGGCAGGAGCACCGCCTCGCCGGTGGCCAGATTGGTGGCTGGCGCAAAATACAGGGGCCAGTCCGGGTAGAGTCGCTCTCCCAGCTCGGCGGCAGAAGAGGTGTCAAAAAGCGAACGGGCCAGATACCGGAACGGCAAGGCGGCGTCGCCCAACTCCCGGGCCCGGCCATAAAGGAGGGGGCCTTCTTCCAAAAAAGAAAAGAAGCTGAAGCGCTCCACCAGCTCCATGAGGGCGGAGGCCTCGGCCTGGGCCGGGGTGGCCCCCTTGCCCATCTGCTTGCGGGTGGGCATCACCCGCATGGCGTCCACATCCACCAGACTGATGTAGACCGGGATGTCCAGCCGGCCCGAATCGATGCGCAGCACTTGCCTGAGGATCTTCAGGTCCAGGCGGGCCAGGCGCGCCTTCACCCGGGCGATGGTCTGAGCCGGCGCCACCACCTTGTCCAAATCGTAGGTGTAACCTTTATAAACGTCACCAAGCCTAAGCGGCCTCACCATGGCATCTCCAGAGAAGGTCTCCTCATGAATGTCTCTGGGAGAGGGGGCCAGGGGTCACAGACCCCTG
>CALEAV010000036.1 GCA_937943575.1 uncultured bacterium
CGGCCCTCCCCTCACAGCCACACCTCCAATATAAGCCAAGGGCGGCGGAGGGGCAAGAGAAAGGCGCCGGGGCGGGCTTCAGGCGGGGGGTTGCCAGGCCTCGCCCAGAAACAGGGGCAGCTCGGCGGCGCAGATGGGGCCCACCTCGATCTCCCAGCCGGTGTAGGCGGCGAGCTCCGCCTTCAGGGGGGCCAGGACGCCGGGGAGGATGAGGCGTTTTTCTTTCAGGCGGGCGGCCAGCCTGTGGGTTGTGAGGCCCTGGTCCAGGCGCTGGGGGGTGAAGCTGCGGTAGACCATGGCCATGTCCACGGTGTCGCCCCGGCACTCCACCAGCAAAAGGTAGAGGGGGCTGAGGGTGAGGGCCAGCAGCGCGGTCATGACCGTCAGGGTGAACTCACTGTTGCCGGTGACGAGAAGCGGCGCCTCGGGCCCGGGGTCGTTGAGCTCCACCAGGTCCGGGGGCACCGGCCGGGGCAGCTCCAGGGAGGGCACCTGTGGGAGAAATTCCCCCGGAGTGAGGGCGATGGCGAGGGCGTGGCGCTTGTGGGGCGCCAGGAAGTCCAGGGCTGCGGGGCTGACCTCCCCCGCCCGCAGCCGGGCGGCCAGATCCCCGGGGTCGTGGGCCCCGGCGGCCGCCGCCTCCTCAGGGGTGAAATAGCGGGCCAGGTCGATCTTGTCGAAGTAGAGGTCCGCAGCGAGCATGGGCACGCCTCTCCGGGGAACCTGCCCCTTTACCTTAGCAGGGAGAGGGTCCGGGGTCAACGCCCCCGGGTGGTCGCGGCGGAAAAAGGCGGGTGGCGCCCTGGGGCACCACCCGCGTCGGTCATTGGTATGGGTCGCCTGGCGGCGGGTCCTCAGCGCCGCAGGACGGCCTGCTCGGCGGAGCCTCCCAAACTGGAGGTGACCACCACTGTCTGGGGATCAGCCTGCGTGGCGGGGACGGTCACCCGCAGGCGCAAGGGGGTGGGGCCGGAGCCGTAAACATAACCGCTCCCCTTTTCGGTGGCCGTCAGGACCGCCGCGGCGTTGTCGGAGGTGGCCCTGACTTCCAGCTGCCGGTTCCGGGCCCGGAATTGGGCCCGCTGGATGGTGACGGTGTCAGCGGCGGGCGGCGGCGGGGGCGGGGGAATGATGCCGCCGTAGATGTGGCCGGAGACCACGAAAAGAGTGGTTTCTATGGGCGTGCCGCTCGGTGGAATGATGGTGAATTTGTTGTCATTGGCGCCGGGGCCCACCAGAGTGGTCTCGGTCACCCCGTCGCCCACCCAGGAGTCGGGATCCACCCCCGGCGCCAGGGTGGCCGCTTTGAGAAAGACCCATTCCGTGGGGGAGATGAGGAAGCGCTCGAAGCCCGGGGCCTGGCTGTTGGGCAGGCAGGCGGGCTGATCCGGGCAGATGGGGGCAAAGCCGCCGAAATCGAAGGTGTGGTTGATGGCCCGTTTGTCCGCCGGCACATTCTCAAACACCAGGGGCTGGGAGGACCAGGGGTGCCTGACGGTGTAGGTCCCGGCGCCGGTGGTGGTGGTGTCAATGCGGATGCGCACCCGGTTGAAGAGGAACTGGTCGCCGTTCAGGGGGTCCTCTCCCCCATAGGCCGCCTCCGCCGCCAAAGTGAGCTCGGCCTGGTCGCCGCCCCCCAGGTCTATCCGGGCAGTGGCCAGGTAGTAAAAGGCCTCTGCCCCGAAGCCGGTGGCCTCAGAAAAAAGGTTCCCGGCAACCACCGGATCGAAGATCATGGTGGGAGGATTGTTTCCGTCGCCGATGGGCGGCACTGGCAGGTCCAGTTTGATGCCCTGCGTGTCTTCAATCCACAGGGGGAAGCCGTTGCCGTTTTTCGTCTCCCCGGTGACCGGGTCAATGTAGGTGGGGTAGGTGGCGATGGGTCCCATGCCGCCCCGGGGGGGACCGAGCTGGGCCAGGGCGGCGGTGGCCAGCCCCGTCAGCAGGACGAGGAGGATAGCCGTGGTGAGGAATGGTCGCCGGCGCATGTGCGTCTCCTTCTGGGCTGATGATTAATCTGGATGAGTTTATGGTAATCGGGCCGGAATCCAGCGGCCATGACCACAAGTGCTTAATCATGCCTGAGTAAAAGTGACCAGCAAGGAGAGAAAGATCAGGGTGGCGGGGCAGGCAGGCGCAGGCGGGTCAGGACCCCGGCGTGGTCCGAGACGAAGGGGCCGTCCCGGCCGTCCAGCACCACCCGGCTGTCCCGGATCTCTATCCCGTCGCCTTTGACGAAGAGGTAATCGATCCGCACCGGCGGTCCCGGACGGCGTGCATAGGGGTTGCCGGGGAGCCCGAAGGTGCCTCCCGGCTCGCCGGGCCGGGCGGCGGCGAAGGTGTCCACAAAGCCCCGGGCGGCCAGCTCCGCCAACAGGGGGTTTTCCGGGCGGGGGGCGGTGTTCAGGTCCCCGGCCAGAACCACAAGGCGCGGCTCATAGTCTGCAGCCAGCTCCGCCAGCAGAGCCAGCGCCTGGCGGAGCTGCCTGAGGCGCCCGGCCTCCGGGCAGCGGGGGGAGAGGTGCACGCTCCCTGCCGCCACCCTGCCGATTCCTGGAACCTCCAGCACCGCCGCCGCCACCCCCCGGGATTCAGTGCCGTTACAGGACACAGTCCTCTCCCGGACCGTGAGGGGCGGGGAGCGGGTCAAAAGCCCGATGCGGTAATGGGAAAAGGGCCGGGTCTCCCAGAAGCAGAAGCGGCTGACGGGGTGATAGGTGAGGCCCCGGGAGGCCAAACGTCCGGCCAGCTCCGCCAGGGTGTCGCTGTGGCCGTGAAGGAGGCGGCTCCAGGGTCCGCCGTAGCCTTCCTGGAAGAACACCATATCCGGCGGCCCGGCCCGGGTGGCCAAAAACTCCGTCAGGGCGGCGGCGCGCTCTTTCCAGCCGCTTCCCCCGGCGGCGCCCATGAGGTTGAGGGTGAGCAGGGTGAGATTGCCTGCCGCCGCAGCCCGGCCGCCCAGACAGAGGAACAGGCAGATGGCCAAGGCTGACAGCGCGGCCCCCACCCCCTGCTTCCTTTCCCTTGCAGGAAATCGGCTTGCTTTCCCGGGAAGCTCACGGTAGGATGGGACTCCAGGAATTGTCAGGGGTGGACCGGGAGAGCGCGGCTCCTGTCCCCTTCCCCTGGTTTCCCCTCCCGCCAATGTTTTAGCTTGAGGCTTATGGAGGCTTGGCCACAATTTCATAAAAAAGGGTTGGGGGGAGAGGGTAGGGGAGAGGGGGCCGGGCCCCCCACCCTCTGATCCCCATGGCCGAGACTTCCTGGCGGAGGTGCACCATGAAAAAATCCCTGGGTCCCCGGACGCTGGCCTTCCCCACGCCGGTGTGGGTCATCGCCACCTATGACCAGGCAGGCAAACCCAATGCCATGACCGCGGCCTGGGCCGGCATCTGCTGCTCCAAGCCGCCGGCGGTGGCGGTGTCCCTCAGGAAGGCCACCTACACCTACGGCAACCTGGTGCTGCGCCAGGCCTTCACAGTGAACATCCCCTCCGAGGGCCACATCCGGGAGGCGGACTACCTGGGCATCGCCTCCGGCCGGGAGGTGGACAAGTTCGCCCAGGCCAGGCTCACCCCGGTGAAGAGCGAGGTGGTGGACGCCCCCTACATCGCCGAGTTCCCCCTGGTGCTGGAATGCAAAGTTATCCATACCCTGGAGATCGGGCTGCACACCCAGTTTATCGGTGAGATCCTGGATGTCAAGGCGGACCCGGCGGTCCTGGGGGACAAGGGCCTGCCGGTGATGGAGAAGGTGCGGCCGGCGGTCTTCGGGCCCGAGGTGCGCTCCTATCACGGCATCGGCGAATATCTGGGGCTGGCCTTCGCCATCGGCAGGGAAATCGGCTGAAGGGCCGCCAGCGATCTGACGACCAGAGGGCCCGATTATGCAGAAAACCCGGCGATACCTGGCTTGCGGGGCAGTCCCGCTCCTGATCCTGGCGGTGGCGGCACTCTTCGCCGCCTGCACGACGCCGCCGCCGCCCCGGCCCAGCTGGCCCAGCCTGGTGGTCACCGAGGACCGGGTGCAGTACTCCGTCAGCAACCTGAAGCTGCCCGGCACCCGGCAGGAGCTCCGGGCCCGGCGGGGGGAAGCCAACCTGTGGATCCCCTTGAGGGAGATGGCCAGCCTGCGGTTCACCGGCTATCTCCACCCCGATGATTACCGGCGGGCCCGGGTGGTGCTGCGCTCCGGGGAGGTGCTGGAGGTGGAGCTCTACACCCGGGGTCTCATCGAGGGCGACACCGACGCCGGCTACTGGAACCTGCCCCTGAGCCAGGTGGCCGCCATTGAGTTCGGCCGCAACTGAAGCGGGGGCGGTCCTGCTGGCCGGGCTGGTGGGCCTGGCGGTGGGGAGCTTCCTCAATGTGGTCATCACCCGCCTGCCCCGGGGGGAGTCGCCCCTTCAGGGCCGCTCCCGCTGCCCGCAGTGCGACACTCCCATCCGGTGGCGGGACACCCTGCCCCTGGTCAGCTACCTGCTCCTCCGGGGGCGCTGCCGCGCCTGCGGCGGGCCCATCCCCTGGCGCTACCCCGCGGTGGAGCTGGTCAGCGGGCTTCTGGCTGCGGCGCTGTGGGTGAAGTTTCCGGCCAGCCCCCTCCTCCTGGCCTACGGGCCCTTTGCCGCCGCTCTCGTGACCTTAAGCTTCCTCGATCTGGAGCACTTCTGGCTGCCGGACGTCCTGACCCTGCCGCTGACCGGCCTGGGGCTGGTCCTGTCCCTGATCCTGCCGCATCTGCGATGGTATGAGGCCTTTTTGGGGGCGCTCCTGGGGGGCGGGGTCTTTTATGGCGTGGCCTGGGGGTATTACCGGCTCACCGGCCGGGAGGGGCTGGGGCTGGGGGATGCCAAACTCCTGGCCCTCATCGGGGCCTTTTTGGGGGTGCAGGCCCTGCCCGGGGTGGTGCTCCTCAGCGCGCTCATGGGGGCCGGGGTGGGGGCGGTCCTCATCTGGCGGGAAAGGGCCGGCCGCCTCACTCCCATCCCCTATGGGCCGTTTCTGGCCCTGGCGGCCCTCCTCCATCTCTTCCTGGCCGACAGCCCCCTTGTGCCGCAGGCCCTGTGGCGCTGAGCCGGGGATAAGCCGGCCGCGGGCGGGCTCATCAAAAAATAACCCCCGCCTCCGACATTTCTCATCCGGGGCGGGGAGAGTGATGGTCTGAGCCAGGGGCCATGCCTTCAGCCCCCGGCCGCCCTGGCAGGTGCGGAAGGCCCGGAGGCCCCGGTTAGGGCAGGAAGAACCCCGGTTCCCCGCCCGGGCGGCCGAGACGGCGCTGGAAGGTCCACTCCGCCGGCTGGCCCACAAAGGCGTTGGCCGACTCCCTGACGGTGTTGCTGGGGATGGTGACCGGCAGGGTGCCCACAAGGCCGCCCATGCCGATGAGGGTGGTGGCCACCCCCGCCGGCCTAAGAAACAGGGCGTCCATGGCCTGCCAGGCGGCGCTGGGCTCGGTGTCATAATAGCGGTAATACTGCATCTGGGCCGCCGCCGGGGCCGCCAGCAGGGCCATGAAAAGCAGGGCCGCCGCCAAGCCGGGGATTCCGGATCGCATGGTCTGCCCCCTAAAAAGAGGTTTTTTCCATATTATTCGGCTTTCTCCAGGAAGACACAAGGGGCGGGGGCGTTTTTGTGACGCTCCCCGGGCCTGCTGTCGCCGGTTGTGAGTTGGCGGAAAATCCGCCTCTCAGCTACAATGTGCGTCATCCCCTTTGAGGAGGTTGGGCATGAAACACAGCTTCGCCGGAGCCGTCGCCCTGCTTTGGCTGGCCGTGGTTGTCTTCGGCTGCAGCAATCCCCAGGAAGAGGCCCGCATCAAACTGGGCCAGATGAACCTCAAATATAACGAAGACACCTTCGTGGAGCGGGCCCGGGACGGGGACGTCCTGGCGGTGCGGCTCTTCCTTCAGGCCGGCATGAACCCGGAAGTGGCGGACAAGGAGGGCAAGACCGCCCTCATCGCCGCGGCCCAGAGAGGCCGGGCGGAGATCATCCGGCTGTTGCTGGAGAAGGGCGCCAACGTCAATGCCAAAGACAAGCGCTTCGGCGGCACCCCCCTTATCTGGGCGGCCCTGCAAGGCGATGTGGAGACCCTGAAGCTGCTGCTGGAGAAGGGTGCTGATCTTTCGGCCACCGATGAGAAAAACGGCATGAATGCCCTCCTGGCCGCCAGCGCCCGGGGGCATCTGGAGGCGGCCAGAGTGCTGCTGGAGCGGGGCCTGCAGGTGAACGCCGCGGACAAGGAGGGCCGGACGCCCCTGTTGTGGGCGGCCCAAAGCGGTAACCCGGAGCTGGTGGCCCTCCTGCTGGACAAAGGCGCTGATCCCAAGGCCCGGGAGAAGAACGGCCTGGACCTGCTTCTGACCGCGGCCTCCCGGGGACGCCTGGACCTCGTGAAGCTGGCCCTGGAAAAAGGGGCGGATCTCACCACGCTGGACAACGAGGGCAACACCGCCCTCATCTGGGCGGTGAAGAGCGGCAACCCGCAGCTGGTCTCCTTCCTGCTGGAGAAGGGCGTCCCGGTCGACGCCCGCAACCAGAAGGGGAAGACGGCCCTGGGCCAGGCCCAGGAGGTCAAGCGCCAGGATCTCGTGGACCTGCTGCTCAAGGCCGGGGCCGCCCCGGAGGCCCCCCAGGGGGAGGCGCAGCCCAAGAAGCCGTAACCGGAGAGCCGGGGGCGCCCGGCTCGCCGCCCCGGCGGCCCGGGCGTCGCTAATCCCGGCAGGGGGTAATGCCGAAGGGGTTTTTCCCCAGCCGGTTCAGAAGATCCAGGACCAGGCGGGCGGTGGCCCCCCAGATGCAGGTGTCCCGGAGATGCCAGCAGCAGACGCTCACCGTGCGGCCCTCATAGGTGTAGAGGTCGGTGCGCCACCGGCGGGGCGGAAAAAACTCGGCCAGGGGAAGGGTGAAGAGGCGGGCCACCTCCCGGGGATTGGGCCGGAAATCATACGGGTAGGGGATGACCCCCACAAAGGGGTGAATGCAAAACCCGGTGACGGTGGCAGTGGGCGCCAGCATTCCCAGCACCTGCACCTCCCGGGGGGCAAGGCCGATCTCCTCCCAGGTTTCCCGCAAGGCGGTGGCCAGCAGGTGGGGGTCGCCGGCGTCGGCCACCCCGCCGGGGAAGGAGATCTGGTTCCGATGGTGCTTCACCTGCTCGGTGCGCTGGGTGAAGAGCAGGTGCGGCTCCTCCGCCTGCCAGAAGACAGGCACCAGCACCCCGGCGGGCTGGCAGTCCGGCGGGCTGTCCGCGGACAGGGTGACCGGCGACAGCAGGGCTTGGAGCGCCGCGGGCGAGAGGGAAAAGCGCGGGGCGCCGGGGGAGCGGTCAGGCATGGCAGACACGGGGCAGCGGGCTTCGTGCTCCGCATTTCCCTGTATTGTCTCCCAGTTCGCCGGGATTGACAAGGCACCCCGGGCGCCGGGGTTTGACACCTCCGCCTGAAAGGATTATTTTGACAACGACGGTTCCCAGGCAGGGCAGGGATCCCGGCCGGCCCGGGAGAGGGTCAGATTTCAGTCAGGAAGGGTGCCATGGCACAGGAAAAAGACCAGCCGACGGTGCGGGATTATCTGCTGGCGGCCCTGAAGGAGGCCATCCAGATGGAGGTGGACGGCCGCCAGTTTTATCTGGAAGCGGCCAAAAAGGTTCAGAATGAAGGGGTCCGCCAAATCCTCGAATATCTGGCCGAGGCCGAAGTCTACCACATCAAGAAATTCAACGAAATCTACCACAGCCTGGAGAAGGACCCCAACTGGACCGAAACCCTGGCCTCCTTCAAGCCCCCCAAAATCGAGCCCTACGCCTGTGTCCTGGCCCTGGAGAAGGCCGGGCAGGCGACCGGGGGCAAGGACGACTTGGAGGCCCTGCGCACCGGCCTCAACATGGAGCAGTGCGCCATCGATTATTACACCAAACTGGCCCGGGAGACGGAGGTGCCCCTGGCTCGGCGCTTTTTCATCAGCCTGGCCCACGAGGAGCGGGGGCATTACATGATGCTGCTGGACATGCACAATTACCTCACCGACCCGGCGGACTGGTTTTACGTGCACCAGAGGAGCCACGTGGACGGCGCCTGAGCCCGGCTGAGGTTCAGGATTGCCTGCTCAGCGGAGGAAAGGAGGCAGAGCCGCCAGGTTCTGCCTCTGTTTCTCTTCAAGCCCACAACGTGAGCTTTATTTTGGAATACCCCTCCAGACTTTGTATTAATGGATTTTTACTTAATTAACCTCGACCAACCTTGGACTTTTTGGACTCTGGACCTTGGGCATTGGACTTTGGACTTTGGACTATCAGCTTTGAACTTTGAACTTTGGACCTTGAACGTGGGACTGTGGACTCACACATGGAACTGATCATCCTGGGGTCCGGCACCGGGGTGCCGTCTCGCCGGCGGGGGGCGCCGGGCTATGCGGTGCTGGCCGCCGGCAGGCTGGTGGTCCTGGACCTGGGCGCCGGCACGCTCCGGGCCTTGACGCATTTCGGCCTGGATTTCTCCCGGATTGATCTTCTGGCCCTCACTCACCTGCATCCCGACCATGTGGGGGACCTGGTCCCCTTCTTCTTTGCCACCCACTACTCCCTGGGCTACACCCGCCAAGAGCCCTTCCTTCTGGCCGCCGCCCGGGGCTTCAGGGAATTTTTCGAGCGCCTCAAGGTTCCCTTTGGCCGCTGGGTGGAGCCGCCCCCCGGGCTCATGGATCTCCGGGAGCTCAACCCCGAGGGCCCCGACGGGCTGGAGCTTCCCGGCCTTAGGCTCAAGAGCGCCCCGGTGCGGCACCTGCCCGGCAGCCTGGCCTACCGCCTGGAGGCGGAGGGCGGCTCCCTGGTCTACTCCGGGGACACCGAGGCCTGCGACTCCCTGGCGGAGCTGGCCCACGGGGCGGATGTGCTGCTGTGCGAGTGCGCCAAGCCGTATCTTATCCCGGGGCACATGACCCCGGCACAAGCCGGCGGGCTGGCCGCCCGGGCGAAGGTGCGCCGCCTCATCTTGACGCACTTCTATCCGCCCTGCGATGAGGTGGACGTGGTGGCTTTGGCGGCGCAGGAATTCGGCGGCGAGATCATCCGGGGGGAGGACGGCCTCAGGGTGAGCATCCCGGGCTGAGGCGGGGCTGAATGGGCTGAGGTGAGGCGGCGGTGACAGTAGTTTTTTAGGGTGAGCCGGAGGATCTGACCTTTCTTCAACGCTTCCGGAAGGGAGGGCTGAGGAAGTGGAAGCATGAGCCGGCCGCCCTTGACCTTCTTCCCCACCCGCTCATGTCATTGTCTCAAAATGATGCGGGCCGTCCGGAAAGTCGGGGGGCGGGGCTCAGGAGGTGCGGGCCAGGAGCATCTCGGTGATGCCCCAGAAATACCCTTTTTCCGGCGATTCCGGGAAGGGCCGCAGGTCCTCTTGGGCCGCCCGGGTGTATTCCCGGGCCCGGTTGCGGGCGTAGTCCAGGGCTCCCAGGCGCTCCAGGAGCTCCCGGATCTCCGGGGTGTTCTCCGGGCGCACCTCCCGGGCCAGCTCTTTGAGGCGCCGGCGATCGGCGTCGGCAGCCCGCTTCAGGGCGGTGATCAGGGGCAGGGTGATGCGGCCCTCCTTGAGGTCATGGGCCACGGGCTTGCCCAGCTGTTGCTCGTCGCCGGTGAAATCCAGGATGTCATCCACCAGCTGGAAGGTGAGGCCCAGGTTAAGGCCGAAGCGGGTCAGGGCCTCCTCCTGCTCCGGCGGGGCGCCGCTGACGATGGCCCCGATCTGGCAGGCCGCACTCATGAGCACCGCGGTCTTGCGGTGGATGATGTCGAAATACTCTTCTTCCGTGAGGTCCAGGTTGCGGGCGTGCAGGAGCTGCAGGATCTCGCCCTCGGCCATCATGGTGGTGGCGTGGGCCAGGACCTTCAGCACCTTGAGGTGGTCGGTGGTGACCGCCAGGGACAGGGCTTTGGCCAGGAGGAAATCGCCCACCAGGATCACCGCCTGGTTGCCCCAGATGGTGTTGGCGGTGGAGGTGCCCCGGCGCACGGTGGCCGCATCCACCACATCGTCATGCAGCAGGGTGGCGGCGTGCAGGTATTCGAAAATAGTGGAGAAATCCGCCAGGTGATTGCTGCGGCAGCCGCACAGGCGGGCCGACAGCACAAAGAGCAGCGGCCGCACCCGTTTGCCGCCGCTCAACAGGATGTGCCGCCCCACCTGGGAGATGAAGGGCACATGGGTGGTGAGATTGGCTTCCAGGGCCCGGTTGATGGCTGCGATGTCCGGGGCCAGGGCCGCCAGCAGCTCGGCTTGGTTCATGGCGAAATATCCGTCAAGTGAAAAAAATAACTTAGATTCCGGCCCCTGTCAATGCCATTGCGGCGGCCCCGGCGGCGCCCTCCTGCCCCTGGGCGGCGGAGAGGACGCCCTCCGCGATCCGGGCTGAAACGATGACGGCGCCTTCCTGCAAATTCTGCCGGATTCTCACGGGCGACCTGCCGGCCGCGGCGGTCATCGAGGATGCGGCCACCTACGCCTTTCTGGACCACCGGCCCCTTTTCCCCGGGCACTGCCTCGTCATTCCCCGGCGGCATGCGGCCACCCTGCCGGAGCTGCCCCCGGAGTTGCTCGCGCCCCTGTTCGCCACCGTGCGCCTCCTGGCCCGGGCCGTGCTGGAGGCCCTGGGGGCCGAGGGCTCCTTTGTGGCCATCAACAACACCGTGAGCCAGAGCGTGGGGCACCTGCATGTGCACGTGGTCCCCCGGCGCCGCCGGGACGGCCTCAAGGGGTTTTTCTGGCCCCGGCAGAAGTACCGGGATGAGGCCCATCTCCGGGAGGTCCAGGCGACTCTGGCCGAGGCGGCCCGGCGCCTGAGGGCCGCAGGCTGGTAGCGGATGCCCCGGGAAATTCCCTCGCCCCCCGATATCAGGGCTGAGGGGTGATTGAGGGGCGGGCGGGGAGTCAGGCGCCTTCGGCCCGGCCCCCGCACCTTCCCGGCGCCGTCTCAAAACTCCCCGGCGAAAAAGAACTCCTCTTCCGGCAGCTTCACGCAGGTGAGGAAATTGCCATAGACCGCGCCGGTGTCGATGCCCAACTTGTTGGGCATGATGAGGGGGGCCCGGAAAGGCGTATGGCCGAAGACGATCTTCTTGCCGAAATCGTCGAAACACATGATGAACTCCCCCCGGATCCACAGCAGGTCCTCCTCCAGCTGCTGGTCCAGGGGCACCCCGGGCTTCACCCCGGCATGGACGATGAAATACTCCGGGGTCTCGTAATAAGGGCGGAGCTCCCGGAAAAAGCTCTCGTGCTCCGGCGGCAGGCGCAGCTCCGGCATCTCCTGCCAGTTCTCCCCCCAATACTCCCTGAGGGTGCTTCTGCCGCCGTTGAACAGAAAAAGCTCCCGGTCCCTGCCGGAGAGAAAGTCCAGGAACATGGCCTCATGGTTGCCCTTGAGGCAGATGACCCGGTCGCCGGGATGACGGGCCTTGAGGCGCACCAGATACTCCACCACCCCCCGGGAGTTCAACCCCCGGTCGATGTAGTCCCCCACAAAGACGAGGCGGTCCCGGCTGAGGTCCGGGTTCACCTCCTCCAGCAGCCGCTCCAGGTGCCCCAGGCAGCCGTGGATGTCCCCCACCACATATAAGCTCACGCCGTTCCCTCACCGTACCCTGGCGTCAGGGCGCCTCACAGCTCCAGCCAGCGGAAGAGCCGCTCCCGGCGGTCCAGGCGGGTGAGGCCCGCGGCCCGGGCCGCCCGCTCCGCCTCGGCGATCTCCTGATCGGTGGGAAAGCGCTTCAGGGACGGGTGCTCAAAGGCCCGGCCGCAGGGCCGGTACTGGGCCATGACATTCACGTAGGTGTGGGGGGAGATCTCTTTGGCCAGAAATTCCATGACCTCCCTGGTGCCCGCCAGGTTGTCCGGCAGCACCAGATGCCGCACCAAAAGCCCCCGCCGGGCGATGCCCTCGTCATCCAGAACCAGGTCCCCCACCTGGCGGTGCATCTCCTTCACGGCCGCCCTGGCCACCTCGGGGTAATCCCGGGCGATGGTGAGCTCCGCCGCCACCTTGGGGTCCCAGAACTTGAAATCCGGCATGTAAATGTCGATCACCCCGTCCAATAGCTGCAGGGTCTCCACGGCGTCATAGCCGCCGGTGTTATAGACCAGGGGCACGTTCAGGCCCCCTTCAATGGCCTTGGGCAGGGCCGCCAGGATCTGATAGACCTGGTGGGAGGGGGTGACAAAATTGATGTTATGGCAGCCCTTCTTTTGCAAAAACACCATGATGGCCGCCAGATCGGCAATGCTGATCTCCTCGCCCTCGCCGCCGTGACTGATGTCCCAGTTCTGACAAAAAATACAATACAGATTGCAATGCGTGAAGAAAATGGTGCCGGACCCCCGCCGCCCCACCAGGGGATCCTCCTCCCCGAAATGCGGCCCATACGAGGCCACAATGGGGAGGTCACCGGTGCGACACAACCCCAGCTCCCCATGGTGGCGGTCCACCAGACAGCGATGCGGACACAAGGTGCACTGATTCAGAATCTCATAGGCGACGGCAATCTTCTTCTCCAGGTCGCCCCGACGGTAGGTCTCCAGATATGCCGGTTCCCACATAACGTTCTCCTCGGATGGGGGGGCGCCAGGCTCCCCTCCCCACCCCCGGCAAGGGGTACGGGCCTGCGGCCCCCGGCCCCCTCTCCCCCAGCTCTCATCCCTCCCGGATCTCTGCCTTTTGGGGGGTGAGGAGGCTCCGGGGCAGGTCGGCGAGGAAGCGGGAGGGGGGGTTGAAGGTCATGCCCATGCCTTTAGTATAGCTGAGGGCAGGGAAAATGACAGTGAGGAGATCCTTGGCCCGGGTGGCGGCCACGTACATGAGGCGGCGTTCCTCCTCCTCCTCGTCCGGGTTGTTGAGGGCATAATAGGCCGGGAAACGGCCGTCGGCGGCCCAGATGATGAACACCGCGTCCCATTCCAGGCCCTTGGCGGAGTGGATGGTGGACAGGGTGAGGTAGTCGTGGGTGGGTTCGGTGACGTCCGCCAGGCTGCTGGGGGGGTCCAGGGTGAGGTCGTTCAGGAAGGCGTTCAGTTCCTGGTAGCGGGCGGTGATGGCGACCAGGTGCTCCAGGTCCCGGAGGCGCTTGGGGAAGTCGTCGTAGCGGCTGCGCAGCAAAGGCTCGTAGTGCGCCAGGGCCAGGTTGAGGCGGGAGATGAGGGTCTGGCCTGGGTCTTTCAGGGACTCCAGGGCGGCGGCCAGCTCCCGGAGGGCGGGCTGTTTGCGGCCCTTGAGCCAAAGGAGGGCGTCCTCCAGGGTGGCCTCCGGTCCCAGGCGGTCGGTGAATTTGGCCGCGGTCTGGCGGCCGATGCCGGGCAGCAGCATCAGCAGGCGGTTCCAGCTCAGTCTGTCCCGGGGGTTGGCCACCACTCTGAGGTAGGCCAGGAGGTCCTTGATGTGGGCGCTCTCCATGAACTTGAAGCCGCCGAACTTCATGAAGGGGATGCCGGCCCTGACCAGCTCGATCTCCAAGTCGAAGGAGTGGAAGGCGGCCCGGAAGAGCACCGCCATGCGGCTTAAAGGCAGGCCCTGGCGCCGGAGCTCCCGGACTCTCGCCACCACCAGGCGGGACTGCTCATTTTCGCTGCCGGTCTGGAAGAGCACCGGCCGAGGGCCCTCCCGGCGGCGGGAGAAGAGGCATTTGGTATATTTCTCCCGGGCCCCGGCGATGATGGCGTTGGCCACATCCAAAATGGGCTGGGTGGAGCGGTAGTTCTCCTCCAGCTTGATGATGCGGGTGCCGGGGAAGAGCCGGGGGAAGTCCATGATGTTGCGGAAATCGGCCCCCCTGAAGGAGTAGATGGACTGGCAGTCGTCGCCCACCGCCATGACGTTGACGTGGGTATAGGCCAGAAGCCGCACCAGTTCGGCCTGCAGGCGGTTGGTGTCCTGGTATTCGTCCACCATGATGAAGCGATAGCGCTCCGAGAGCCGGCGGCGCACCGGCTCATGTTCGGAGAGCAGGCGGCGGCCGTTGACCAGCAGGTCGTCGTAGTCCATGAGCCCCAGGCGGGCCTTTTCCTGGTGGTAGGCCAACGCCACCCGCTCCAGGTGCGGCAGCTGCTCCAGGAACTGGGGGTAGTCCCGGGCCAGGAGCCCTTCCAGGGTGAGGTTCTTGTTGGCCAGGCCGCTGATGATCTCCGCCAGGGTCTCCTTGCGGGGGAAGGGGCTGCCGGCGGCCTTGAGGCCCAGCTGCTCCCGGAGGAGGGAGAGGAGATGCTCCTGGTCGGCGCGGTCCATGACCGTGAAGCCCTCGGGGTAGCCCAGGAGACTGCCGTAGCGCCTCAGCCAGTGGTAGCACACCGAGTGGAAGGTGCCGCCCATGACCTGGGTGAGGGGGCGCTGCAGGAGGTCCGCCGCCCGGGACAGCATCTCCCGGGCAGCCTTGCGGGTGAAGGTGAGGAGCAGGATCTGGTCAGGCTCCACCCCCTGGTCCACCAGATAGGCCAGGCGGTAGACCAGGGTGCGGGTCTTGCCGCTGCCGGCCCCGGCAATGACCAGAACCGGCCCCTCCAGGGTGGTGACCGCCTGGTACTGGGCCGGGTTGAGCTCCCGCCGGTAGTCGATCTGCCGGGCGTCCGGCCGGTGGGGGTGGGAGGCGATTGGCTGGGCCATGAGGAGTCGGTTTTTCACCAGATTATAACCCGAACCGGGGGGCGGGGGAATCTTCGCCTCAAGGCGTGGGCAGAACCGGCGGCCTTCAGGAGGAGGAACCCGCCTGAGTCGGGGAGGGGCCGGCGGAGGGGTTCTCCCCCGCTTCGCCGCTGGCGGCGGAGACCTGCGGGGCTGCGGGCAGGGTGAAGAAGAAGGTGGCGCCGCAGCCCGGCCGGGACTCCACCCGGATGCGGCCCCCGTGGCGCTCGACGATCTTTTTGCAGATGGCCAGCCCGATGCCGGTGCCGGGATACTCCTGCCGGGAGTGCAACCGTTCGAACATGAGAAAGATGCGGTCGAAGTGCTTGGGGTCGATGCCGATGCCCTCATCCTTGACAAAGATCTCCCACATGCCGTCGGCGGGGCGGGCGCCGATATGGATGCGGGGCGGCCGGTCGCCGCAGAACTTCAGGGCGTTGCCGATGAGGTTCTGAAAGACCCGGGCGATCTGGGCCGGGTCGGCCAGCACCGTGGGCAGGGGGTCCCGGCTGATGACGGCCTTTCTGGCCCGGATGGTGAGGCTCAGGTCCTGGAGGACCCGGTCCACCAGGGGGTCCAGGGCCACCGGCACAAAGTCCTTCCCCCGGCTGGTGACCCGGGAGTAGTCCAAAAGGTCCCGGATCATCTGCTCCATGCGGGTGATGCTGTTCAGGGCGTGGTCAATGAACTCCCGGGCCTTGGGGTCCTGATCGTCCTTATAACGCCGGGCCAGGAGCTGCAGAAAGCCGGCGGCCACGTGCAGGGGCTCCTGGAGGTCATGGGAGACGAGGTAGGCGAACTGCTCCAGCTCGGCGTTGGAGCGGGCCAGCTCCTGGGCCTTGAGGGACAGAAGCTCCTGGGTGCGCCGGTGTTCGGCGATCTCCTTCTGGAGCTGTGCGTTGGCCTGGGCCAGCTCCCGGGTGCGCTCCCGCACCTTTTCTTCCAGCTCGGCGTAGGCCCGCTTCAGGGCCTCCTGGGCCTGCTTGCGCTCGGTGATGTCTTCGATGGCCAGAAGGATCATGTCGGGCCGGCCGCCGCGGCCGGGAAGCAGCCGGGCATTGAGGAGCATGGTCTTGACCCCGATGTGGGGGAAATCATGCTCCACTTCGAAATCCTCGAAGACGGAGCGCTCCGGGATGATCTTTTCCAGGAGCTCCCTGAGCTGGGGGATGTCCCACTGGCGGTTCCCCAGATCATACAGGAAGCGGCCCTCGGTCTCCTGGGGGGTCACTTGAAAGGTGCGGTAGAAGGAGGGGTTGGCCGCCACCACCCGGAGGTCGGCGTCCAGGACCACCAAGGGCTCCCGCACCGTCTCCACGATGCTCTCCATGAAGGCCAGGGCTTCCCGCAGGGCCTGCTCCGTCACCGGACCGGCGTGGGCGGACCCGGCCGCCTCCGCCGCCTTATCCCCGGGGTAGGCCGGCTTCAGGGTCTCGGGCTGCAAGGGTTTGCCGGAGTCCGTCATAGGGTCTGGAAGGCATCGCCAAGGGCCAGGGCGGGGGACCCGGGCCTGACACAGGTCAACTTGTTCATTTGATGGGAGATTCCGCCACGCCACCTTCAAATTAATGCCGCCGCCCGCCATGTCAATGGGCGGGGGGACAAGGGCCCGGCAGTCCGGTGAGAAAACCCTTGCCATCTCCCGCGGAAAGAAATATAAGAAAGGCGCAGTGGGGCATGAAGCCCCGCGGTGGACGTCGCAGGTGAAATCACCCGGGCCATGAAGGCTTGCCGCCCCCGGGAGGGGTGCGGGCCTTCAGGGCCTTTTTTGTTGCCTGGCGCTGCGGGCACTGAAGGGTAAGGAGGAAGAACAGGGCATGCATATCTCGGAAGGGGTGCTCTCTCCGGCAGTGCTGGCCGGAGGGGCGGCCCTGACGGCCGCCGGCACCGCCATCGGCCTTAAGAAACTGGACTATGAAGCGATTCCCCGGGTGGCCCTCCTGTCTGCCGCCTTTTTTGTGGCCACCCTCATTCACGTGCCGGTGGGGCCGGTGGGCCTGCACCTGGTGCTGAACGGGCTGATGGGCCTGCTGTTGGGCTGGCCGGCCTTTCCCGCCATCCTCATTGCCCTGTTCCTGCAGGCGCTCCTCTTTCAGTTCGGGGGCCTCACGGTCCTGGGGGTGAACACCGTCACCATGGCGGTGCCGGCAGTGGCCTGCTTTTATCTCTACCGCGGCCTCCTCCGGCGCGGCGGGACCGTGGCCGCGGCAGCCGCGGGGGCCTGCGGGGCTACGGCCATTCTCCTGAGCGGCCTGCTGGTGGCGGCGGCCCTCCTCTTCACTGGGGAGGGCTTCCTCACGGTGGCCCGGCTGGTGGCCCTGGCCCACCTGCCGGTGATGGCGGTGGAGGGCGTCATCAGCCTGTTTGTCTTCCAGTTTTTGAAAAAAGTCCGTCCGGAGATGCTGGAGGGAATTTATGGCCCTGGGTCACATTAGGCACTGGGTGGCAGCCGCTGTCGGCGCCTTAGTATCGGTGGTGCTGGTCATGGCGCTCCCTGCCCTGGCCCACCGGGTGCTGGTCTTCGCCTTCGTCGAGGGGGACAAAATCCAGGTGGAGGCCAAATTCGTCCCGGACACGCCGGTGCGCCAGGGGACGGTGCGGGTGCTGGAGGCCACGGCAGGCCGGGAGCTTTTGACCGGCACCACCGATGACCAGGGGAGGTTCTCCTTTCCCATTCCGGCGGAGGCCAAAGGGAAGCGGCTGAATCTCCGGATTGTGGTGGAGGCCGCCATGGGGCACCGGGGCGAGTGGCTGCTGAAGGCGGACACCTATCTGCCCCCGGCCGCGGCGGAGTCCGAGGCCGCCCCGGCGGCGGCTGCCGGGACCCCTGCTCCTGCAGCCCTGCCCCCTGGCCCTCCCCCCACCCCCGGCCCTTCTCCTGAAGCCCTGGAGGCGGCTCTGCACCGGGCTCTGGAGCGGCACCTGGCCCCCATGAAGGAGATGCTGGCGGAGCTCTCCCAACGCCGCACCACCCTGCCGGACGTCCTGGGGGGGATCGGCTATATTGTGGGCTTCTTCGGCCTGTGGGCCTACTTCCAGAGTCGGAGGCGGAACCGTCCGTGAGCGCCATCCGGGAGCCCTTCTCGGAAGGGGAATCCCTCCTCCACCGCCTGGACCCCCGGGGCAAGGTGGCGGCGGCCGCCGCCTTCTCGGTGCTGGTGGCCTCCAGCCGCACCTTTGCCACGGCCCTGACCGGCCTCTGTCTGGCGGTGGTCGCCATCCTGTGTGCCCGGCTGCCATGGCGCAAAGTGGCCGCCCGCCTGCTGGTGGTGAACGGCTTTGTGCTCTTCCTCTGGCTGGTCCTGCCCTTCACCTATCCGGGGGAGGTCGTCTGGCGCTGGCGGTGGTTCGCCGCCACCCGGGAGGGGCTGGCCGCCGCCGGCCTCATCACCCTCAAATCCAACGCCCTCCTCCTGGGGCTCATCGCCCTGGTGGCCACCGTGCCCCTGGTGGATCTGGGCCAGGCCCTGCACCGCCTCCGGCTGCCGGACAAGCTCTGCCATCTGCTTTTGTTCACCTACCGCTATCTCTACGTCTTCGAGCAGGAATACCAGCGGCTCACGCAGGCCATGAAGATCCGGGGCTTCCGGCCCCGCACGGATCTGCACACCTACAGGAGCTATGCCTATCTGGCGGCCATGCTCCTGGTGCGGAGCCACGACCGGGCCGAGCGGGTCTATCAGGCCATGCTCTGCCGGGGCTTTCAGGGGCGGTTTTACAGCCTGAAGGAGTTTTCCTGGCAGCCCCGTGACCGTCTCTTCCTGGCCACGGCGGGCCTGAGCCTGCTGGTGCTGGCCGGGCTGGAATGGCTTCTTCCCTGGACCCTCGGGCGGACCGGAGGAGGATGACGTGCACCACATGGAAGGCGACCCCATCATTGCCGTGCAGCACCTCACCTTCCGGTATCCCGGGGCGCCCCGGCCGGTGTTTGAAGACTTCTCCTTTGAACTTTTGCCGGGCCATCACCTGGGGCTGGTGGGCCCCAACGGCGCCGGCAAGACCACCCTGCTGCACCTGCTGATGGGACTCTTGAAACCCCAAGCGGGCCGCATCCTCATCTTCGGGAGGGAGGTGAGCACCGAGAAGGACTTCGCCTGGGTCCGGCAGCGGGTGGGGCTGCTCTTCCAGAACCCGGACGACCAGCTCTTCTGCCCCACGGTGCTGGAGGATGTGGCCTTCGGACCCCTCAATCAGGGGAAGACCAAGGCAGAAGCCGTCGCCCTCGCCCGGGAGACCATGGCAAAGCTGGGGCTGGAGGGCTTTGAGGAGCGCCTCACCTACAAGCTCTCCGGGGGGGAGAAGAAGCTGGTGGCCCTGGCCACCGTCCTGGCCATGCAGCCGCAGCTGCTGTTGCTGGACGAACCCACCAGCGGGCTGGACGAAGCCACCAAACTCCGTCTCATTCACATCCTCCAGCACCTGTCCATTCCCTACATGATCGTCTCCCACGAGCGGGAGTTCCTCAACGAAACCGTCAAGAAATGCTGCCAAGTGCATGCGCATTGCTGTCAACCCGAGTAACGCTGGCAGAAGGGGATGAATGTATGCTGAAAAGAGTGTGGCTGATCTTTGTGTCTCTGGCGCTGGCTGTGCCACTCAGTCTGGGGCTGCCCTCGGAAAGCCCGGGGGAGGACAAGCCGGGAATGAGCCCCGTCGAGGGAAACGTCCCAACGGCAGCTCAAGGCCAGGAGGGGGAGAAAAAGCAGGAAGGCGACGAATGCCCTGCCACCTTCGGCCCGATCATCACGGACACGGCCATCCCCATCGACAAGGGCAGGTTTGCAGTCCAGCCCACCTTCGGGCTGGCCTTTGTCACCCACCGCTTCAGCCCGAACTGGCGGCGGGTGTCGCCTAGCGGGGATTTCCGTTCCTTTTCCATGGAATGGAAATTCACCTATGGGCTGATGGACAACCTTGAGGTCTTCGTGGTGCTCCCCTATGTCCACAACTGGGCCAGCCACGTGGATGAGCCGGCCCCCGGGGGAGAGCGCGCCGCCAACTTCGGCGGCCTGGGGGACATCAACCTCACCTTCAAATACCGCCTGGTGGAGGAGACCCAGACCCGGCCCACGGTGACCGCCCTCTTGGCGGTGGATTTCCCCTCCGGGCACTACAAGCACCTCAACCCCCGCTTCCTGGGCACGGACGCCATCGGCGGCGGGGCCTACGTCTTCACCCTGGGCCTCAACCTGCAGAAATACCTCCGGCCGGTGATTCTTTACGGCAACCTCTGGTATTCCATGCAGACCGCCTTTACGGACGACTCCGGGCGCAATTACCCCCGGGACTTTGTCACCGTCAATCTGGCGGCGGAATACCCTTTGAATAAGAAATGGGTGGCGCTTGTGGAACTCACCAGCTTCTGGGACGCCGGGCGCCTCATCGGCCACCAGGCCAACACCCCGCCCGGGGCCCTGCTCTCGGTGCTGCCGGGGCTTGAATACATGGCCACGGAGAAGCTCTCCTTCGCCTTCGGCGTCAACCTCGACCTGCTGGGCAAGAATGCCGACGCCGCGGTGACGCCCCTTCTCTCTTTGGTGTACGCTTTTTGAAAAAAGGAGGAATCGCAGAATGAAACGTTTAAGCCTGACGGGGGCCTGGCTGGTGGGGCTGGCACTGGGGGCGTTGCTGGTGGCCCCCGACGTCCTGGCTCAGGGGCGCGGCCAGGGCTTCCGGGCCTGCCCGTACACCCCTTACCTGTGCCCAGTGAGCGCCACCTGCGTGGCCTTCGAGGAGGCCGGCAAGGTGGTGCGCACCCTCACTGAATCCCTGGGGCCGGACATGTATCCGGGGATGGCGGTGGTGGTGGAGACCAAAACCCGGGGCGAGGTGCACGTGCATCTGGGGCCGGTGTGGTTTCTGGAGCGCCAGGAGTTCGAGCTCAAACCCGGAGACCCGGTGCGCATCAAAGGCGTGTGTGAAAAACCGGCGGAAGGCAAAGGACATCAGGCGGTCGTGGCCTATGAACTGCACAAAGGGGACTTTGTCCTGCTCCTCAGGGATGCGCAAGGACGCCCCTACTGGGAGGCCTGGCGGAAAAAATGAGGAGTCCCGGAGGGGGTGAAGGGTGTGGGAATGGTCGGGAGCGGACGGAGCTTTGCCCCAAGGCGCCTGTGGTAAAAATGCAGCCAAAGAAGCGGGGCTTTGGGCTGGGAAGCCCCGGGGCTTCGCCATTCCGGGCAACGGGGGCGGGAGAGCCTGAGGAGGAGCGGGGCACCGCTTTCCACCTCCCGCAGGCCGCTGCCCTCGCTTAAGGCAGGGCAAAATCCAGGACCCGGGAGGGCCTTGTGCCCTTCCCGCAGGTATGGGAGGAGATATGCGGCGTTATGTGATTATGGGAGTCTTAGGTGTGGTTGCGGGGGTGCTGGGCCTGGCAGGTTCGGTTCGGGCCCATTTCGGCCTCATCCTGCCGGACAAGGCCATGGTGACCCAGGAGGACAAGCCGGAGGTGGCCCTCACCCTGGCCTTCCTCCATCCCTTTGAGCAAAAAGGCATGGCGATGGGCAAGCCCCTGAAATTCACGGTCAAGGCGGGCAAGGAAAAGTGGGACCTCCTCCCCACCCTGAAGGAGACCCAGGTCCTGGGGCAGCCGGCCTGGCAGACCACCTTCGCCCTCAAAAAACCGGGCATCTACGCCTTCTACTTTGACCCCCAGCCCTATTGGGAGCCGGCGGAGGACAAGTTCATCATCCACCAGACCAAGACCTACGTGGCCGCCTTCGGGGCGGAGGAGGGCTGGGACGCCGAGGTGGGGCTCAAGGCCGAGATCATCCCCCTGACCCGGCCCTTCGGCCTCTATGCCGGCAATGTCTTCCAGGGGCAGGTGAGATTCAAGGGCAAGCCCCTGCCGGACGCCGACGTGGAGGTGGAGTTCTGGAATGACGGCGGCAAGGTCCAGGCGCCCAACGACTACTTTGTGGCCCAGGTGGTGAAGACGGATAAAAACGGGGTCTTCACCTTCTCCCCGCCGGCCCCGGGCTGGTGGGGCTTTGCGGCCCTCACCACCGAAAAACAGGCCGTGGCCGACAAGGACGGCAAGAAAAAGGACGCCGAATACGGCGCCGTGCTGTGGGTGCAGTTCCACCCCTGGCCGGGAACGGGAAAGTGAAGGGTGAGGGGAGGGCCGGGGGATCCTTGGGCCTCCCCTCCCAGAGGCTTCCGGGAGGTGATGGGGCAGGCCCCTGAAGGGGACAGGGGGGTATGGACCCGGGCGCCCTTCAGGGGGCATCGCCGGATTGCCAAGGGCCGCCGCCTGGGATATAAGGGAGAGAGAGCCTCAGCCCATCCTCCCCCCGGGGGCGGCCATGAAAGCCATCTGGAAGGGCTACCTCAAGGTCAGCCTGGTCACCATCCCCGTCCGCCTTTACCACGCCCTGAGCCCCAAGGTCCTGAGCTTTGAGCTCCTGCATCGGGACTGCGGCACCAAAATCGTGCAGCAGCGTTACTGCCCCCGCTGCCATAAGGTGCTCACCGCCGAGGAGCTCATCCGGGGCTACCGCTACGGCAAGGACCTCTATGTCACCGTCACCGACGAGGACCTGGAGAGGGCCAAGGCTGCAGCCAGCGACGTCATGGAGATCCTGCAGTTCGTGGACGAGCGGGAGATCCACCCCCTCTTTTACGCCGACGCCCACTACCTGGTGCCCGACGGTCAGGCCGGCACCGAGGCCTTCGCCCTCCTGCACCGGGCCCTCATCGACACCAAAAAGGCGGCCCTGGCCAAGGCGGTGCTGCGGCAGCGCCAGCATCTCTTGGCGGTGCGCCCCTATCAGGGGGCCCTCATCGCCTTCACCCTCCACTACCCCGAGGAGGTGGTGGCGGTGGAGAGCCTCCCGGAGGCGGGCGAGGTCCTGAGGGCGGCGGTGGACCAGAAAGGTCTGACCCTGGCCCGCACCCTCATCGAGGCCCTCTCCGGCCCCTTTGCCCCGGAAAAGTATCCGGATGAATACACCCATACCCTGATGCAGCTCATCCAGGCCAGGGCGGCGGGGGAGGAGTTTCAGGTGGCCACCCCACCCGAGCCCCAGAAGGTCATCAATCTGATGGAGGCCCTGGCCCGCAGCGTGGCCCAGACGGCGCCCCAGGCCAAGGCGCCTCCGGCCAGGGCCAAGAAGGCCGGCAAGGGGGGCTGATTGTCCGGCGCCTCCGGCCGGCAGACGCCGCAGGGCGCATCCCTCCAGGGGAGAGGCGGCCTGAGGTGGTTGGCGGGACAGGCCGGGGTGGCGGGGACACCTTGGCCCCCCGCTTGCGGAAGTTCTCTTAAACACTCGCCAGTTGAGGCGCAAAGGCGGGCATGAGCCCACCCGCATCCCCTCCCCGGGGCGCCATCCCCGTCTTTACCGGGCCGGAGATGCTCACCGCCCGCCTTGCCCCCATGCTGGCCTATTTCTCGCCCCCCTTTGACTCGCCCCGCCACCTCTTTGAGCTCAAATGGGACGGCACCCGCTGCCTGCTGTTCCTTGACCGGGGCACCCTCCGCCTGCAGAACCGCCGCCTGGAGGACATCACCTGGCGCTACCCGGAGCTGGCCGGCATCTCCGAGGATCTTGCAGCCCGAAATGCCATCCTGGACGGCGAGCTGGTGGTGCTGCAGGACGGCCGGCCCTCCTTTACCCTGCTGCAGCAGCGGGAGCAGGTGGGGGCTCCCTTCAGGGTCAGCCTGCTGGCCCGGCGCCTCCCGGCCACCTATGTGGCCTTTGACCTGCTCTTTCTGGATGACCGGCCCCGCTATCTCCTGCCCCTGGAGGAGCGCCGGGCGCTGCTGCAGGGGTGCCTGAGGGAGTCCCCCCGGCTGGTGCTCTCCCGGGCGGTGCCAGAGAAAGGCCGGGCCTTCTTTGCCGGGGCGGTGGCCCAGGGCTTTGAGGGCGTCATGGCCAAGGCCAGGGACAGCCCGTATCTCATCGGCATCCGCTCCCGCTATTGGCTGAAAATCAAGCCCCGCCTCACCGAGGAGTGCGTCATCATCGGCTATACGACGGGCAGGGGCGGCCGGGGGGAGAGCTTCGGGGCGCTGCTGGTCGCCAGCCCCGAAGGCGGCCGGCTGGTCTACCGGGGCCGGGTGGGGAGCGGCTTTTCCGAGGCCCTGCTTGCGGACCTCACCGGGCGCCTCCGGGCTCTGGAGGTGGAGGCCCCGCCCCTTGCCGGCGTGCGGGTGAGGGGCGCCCGCTGGGTGAATCCGGAGCTGCGGGCCCTCATCAGCTATCAGGAGAAGACCGCCGACGGGCATTTCCGGGCGCCGGTCTTTGTCCGCCTGCTGGGTTGAAGGGGGGGCCTTTCATGGGGGTGGGGGGCCGCAGAATCATGCAGCCTCTTCCACACCCACTCCCCCTCCCCCCCCATGGAGGATGTCTTCCGCACCCTGGTGGTCAACGGTTACAGCCGCCAAGCCGAGGAGGCGGTGTCCAGGCTGCCCCGCACCGGTTAGCCGCTAATAAAAAGGGATGGGGGCTGCAGGCAGGTCAGGGGGAGCCCCTCGCTCCCGGGCTCTGCTCTCAGCCATAGATGGCCGCCATCTGGCGGATCATGCGGGCCACCTCCGCCCGCAGGTCCTCGGGCGCCAGGAGCTCCGCCTCCGGCCCGAAGCTCAGGACAAAGGAGGCCACCTCCGGCCGGCTGGTGGCGGTGAATTCCACCAGCACCCCGCCCCCGGGGAGGGCCGTGAGCTTCTGATCCCCGCTCCAGCGCCGCTCCCGGACGTAGGCCGCCGCCTGCGGGCCCACCTTCAGGCGCACCCGGAAGGGCTCCCCCTGCATGAGGCCGAAGGCCTGCCCCGGATCCGGCAGCTCCAGGGGCGGGTGGAAGTGCCGGTCCGTCAGTTTCACCGCCAGGAGGCGCTGCATCGCCAGGAGCATGTTGTCATAGACGACCTCCGGGGGGCCGTCCTCGGTCATGCGCCAGCAGCGCAGATACAGGGTGGCGTGGTGCGACAGGAAAAACAGGGGCGCCACGGCGTATTCCCGGGGCTTGGGGTGCTTGGGGGAATGGTACCTGACCCGGCAGACGCGGTGCTCAGTCATGGCGGTAAGCAGGGTGTGCACCAAGTCCTCCTGGCCGGAGTAATCCACCATCCCTTTGGCGCTGGCCTGGGCCAGCGGGGTGAGGGCCTGGGAACGATCCCTCGGGTCCGACAGAAGGGTGGTGGTGCGGGCGATGGCCTGGCCCACCTCCTCCCTGAGCTCCGGGGGCAGAAGATGGCAGACGAAATCCCGGCACAGGAGCAGAAGCTGGATGGCCCGGGCGTCCAGACACACCCGGGGCGGCGTCTGCGGGGTTTTCACCCGCACCCACTTGCGCCGCCCCTCCCGCCAGCTCTCCACCGTCACGGTACGGCTCATCTCAATCTGCTCCAGCATGCGGAGCACCGTCTGCTTGGAGCAGCGCAGCATCCGGGCCAGCTGCGGCAGGGAATACTGCCGGCCGCTGAAGAGGAGCAGGCCATACAGGTTGAGCATCCTGGCCGCGGGAGAGACATGGGGGGCGAGTTTCTCCGGCATGGGACCCCCAAAAAAAATTTATTGCATTCCGCAATCTGGAACATCGCCAGGATAGCATATTTCCCGGGGGAGGGAGGAACATTTTATGGAGGTGCCACATGCCGGAAGTCATGCAGGATTTCTTCCCGAAACTGGAGGCCGGGGCGCCCGTCACCTTCCGCAACCTGAGCCTCTGGCCCTTGTTCTACGAAGCGATTCCGGCCCCCCCTTATCTCACCCTGGAGGCGGCCCTGGAGCAGAGGGTGCTGGAGATCACCGAAATCAGCGAGCAGGGGGTGGTGCCCCGCATCCGGTTCCGCAATCTGGGACAGACCCCGGTCCTCCTTCTGGCCGGGGAGGAGGTGGTGGGCGCCAAACAGAACCGCATCCTCAACACCAGCCTGCTGGTGCCGGGGGAGGCGGAGGTGAAGGTGCCGGTCTCCTGCGTGGAGCAGGGGCGCTGGTCCTACAAGGGGCGGCAGTTCACCAGTGAACGCCGGGTGAGCTCCCCCCTCCTCCGGGGCAAGGTTCAGGGCCGGGTGTATCAGTCCCTCCGGTCCGGGCTGGGCTTCATGGCCGATCAGATGGAGATCTGGGAGGAGGTGCGGCACAAGGCCTCCCGCCTCCAGGTCCACAGCCCCACCCTGGCCATGGCCGACATCTACACCTCCTATGAGGACGATCTCCGGGAGTTTTGCCGCCACTTCCCTTTGGTGCCCGAGCAGAAGGGCTTCATGGCCGCCATCCAGGGCCGGCCGGTGGGTCTGGAGGCCTTCGAGGCCCACAACAACCTGGCCCGCTACTACCCCAAACTCCTCAAAAGCTATGCCCTGGATGCGGTGGATGCCATTCACAGCCGCCATCCCGTGGGGAGGAGCCGGCTGCTGAAAGTGGAGGAGCTCCTCACGCACCTGAGCTCCCTCACCCTCAGCCTGCGGCCCTCCCCGGGCCTGGGGCAGGATCTCCGGGTGGAAAACGAGGCGGTGGTGGGCGCCGGGCTGGTCTGGCAGGACGCCCTGGTCTATTTCAGCCTCTTCCCCAAGGAGATTGAAGAGCGCCCGGGCCGCATGATGTCGCCCCGCCGCCGGCACCGGATGCTTTAAACTCTCACCACGACTTCCCCTGTCCATGGTCGGGGGCCGCCAGCCCCCGGCCTCAGGGGGGCCCCGGGGAGAGAAAGTTCGTCACCCCTTCCTGTCGTCGCCTTCCCGATGCATCCCAAAGGCGCCGGACCGGGGCGAGGCCTAAGATCTGGACCCGGTGCGCGACATGGTGGATAATTTCTTCAAATGATGTCCTCGCCTCCCCGGCAGGATTCCCGGCCCGCCGGCGGCCCGCCGGGAAGGGGAAATTCCCACAGCGGCACCGGGGGAGGGGGCGGTGTTCGATCCGCTGAAGCTGGGGCGGCATGTTGCCCGGCAGGTGACCCGGGGCCGGGCCCGGCGCTACTATCGCTTCCGGCCGGCCCGCTTCTACGGCGGCATCGCCACCGCCGACTGCCTGGGCTGCAATTTGCGCTGCGTCTTTTGCTGGGCCTGGCAGGAGGTGCACCACGCTCCGGTGTGGGGGCGTCTCCATGAGCCTGAGGCGGTGGCCGCCCGCCTCACCGCCATCGCCAAGGCCCGGCATTACTCCCAGCTGCGCCTCAGCGGCAATGAGCCCACCCTGGTGATGCCCCATCTTCTGGAGGTGCTGGCCCGCCTGCCGAAGGATTATGCCTTCATCCTGGAGACCAATGGCCTCGTTCTGGGGGCGGAGAGGCAGTGGGCCGGAGAACTGGCGGCCTTCCCCCAGGTGTTTGTGCGGGTGAGCCTCAAGGGCTGCACCCCAGAGGAGTTTTCCCGTCTCACCGGGGCCAGGCCGGAGGCTTTTGAGCTGCCCTTTCTGGCCCTGGAGCATCTGCTCGCCGCCGGGGTGGACTGCCACGCCGCAGTAATGCTGAGTTTCTCGCCCCCGCAAGCCCGGACCGCCCTGAGGAAACGTCTGGCCGCCATCCACCCGGCCTTGGCGGACTATGAAGCGGAGGAGCTCATCCTCTACCCGCCGGTGGCCGCCCGGCTGGCCCGCCGGGGGCTGAAGTATCTCTCCGCCCGGCTGCCCTCCGGGGAACCCGCGCCGCCGGCCTGACGTGCAGGAGCCCCCCTCTCCACAAAAAACTTGACAGCGCCATGTCGCCGGCTATATTGGTGGTCGAAATCCGGGTCGAAGCCCGGGTGTGACGAGAGCCACGAAGGCTGAGCTCCGGGAAGGAGCGGCGTTCGTGGTTTTTTGTTGGTGGGCTCACGGCCGGACGGCACCGGTTGCGGCTCCGACGCCGGCGAGCGGTTCGGGCCGGGATGCCGCGGGCGGACGACCGCCTGCCGCCCGGGCGGGGGGCCCTGGATAGCCGGCACCTGACGCCCTGGTGTTCCCGGGGGTAAACGTCTTACAGCCACGGAGGCCGCCTCCCGGAAGGGGAGGGCACGTGGCTTTTTTTTCTTCTCGCTTGTGGAACTGCTCACACGGCCTACACTTGGAGCGGGGAAGACCGCCAGGCAGCGGCTTCGGGGAAGGAAGCCCCAGGAACAAGAGACCAGAGGGGAAAGGAGAGACACGACCATGGCCTGGCCTTTCATGATTCGGGGGTTTATTTTCTGTGTCCTGTGTATCCTGAGCCTGGCGGGACGGGGCTGGACCCAGGAGGCGCCGGCGGCGCCGCCCTTTGAAATGCCGGAGCTGGCGGTCACGGCCCACAAGTCGCCCCAGCCGGTGCAGGAGGTCACCCAGCGCCACGACCTCATCACCTCCGAGCAGATCGAGGAGATCCCCTTGGGGCAGCGCAATCTGGCGGAGATCTTCAAATACCAGCCTTCCACCTTTGTGAACCCCCTGTCCCGCAACGACGCCAACTGGGGCTCCTATGGCGGCCTGGGGCCCAAATACAACGTCTATCTGCTGGATGGCCTGCCCATCGACTCCTTTGTGGATCCCATGAGCCTGGACGCCATTTACCTGGAGAGGGCTGAAATCCAGCGGGGCCCGGCCTCCATCATGTACAGCAATTACCTGAGCATGGACTTTGCCGGGAACCAGACGGCGCTGGCGGGTATTGCCAACCTCATCACCAAGGAGCGCATCGATGCCCCCCAGACCCGCATCCTCGGCGGCTACGGCAAGTGGAACACCTTCCTGGGCAAGCTCTACCACCAGGGGAATGCCGGGAATTTTCATTACTTCCTGGGGACCAGCTACGAGCAGTCCGACTACACCAACTATGGCACCCCGAATTCCTGGCTCAACATGATCGACAAGCCGGAATACCGCAAAATCAAGGCCTATGCCAAGGCCACCTATTTCTTCACCCCGGAGACCAGGCTCTCCCTTTTCGGACATCACACCATGCATGACGGCGATGCGGGGCGGCCCAACCGGGGCTTTGACCACCAGTATGATCTCCTCAACCTCGCCTTCGAGAGCAGGCTTACCCCGGCCCTGACCCTGGGGGCCAAGGCGGGCTACCGCTACTACAACCGCACCTGGGAGGAGGACAACTTTCCCGCCAGCCTGGCTTTGCGCTCCACCGACGGGGTGCGCCAGCACATCTTTCCCCTGGACTTTGCCCTCTCCTTCCGGCACTGGGGCAGGAGCCTCCTCACCTTCGGCACGGACCACCAGTTCATGACCTACAAGACCTTTTCTGAAGTGGCCGGCCTGCGGAACTACTTCAACGACGTGGACGCCCGGCTGCACGGGGTATATCTGGAGGAGAAGCTGGTCCTGGGGAACTGGGTGCTCCGGGCCGGGGTGCGCTACGCCCACACCCACCATGACTATGACCGGGTGAGCGGCACGGTGCCGGCCCAGCGCAGCCGCTCCTGGGACCGGGTGCTGTGGAGCACCGGCATCCGCTACAATCTCTCCCCCCGCTTTGCCCTCTTCGCCAATGCCGGCTCCAGCTATGTGGTGCCCTCGGCCAAATCCGTGGCCGGCACCATCCCGGCCAGCGACTTCGGGGTGCCCGGCCGCCACGGCCAGCTGCCCAACCCCGGTCTCAGCCCGGAGAGCGGCATCAGCACTGATTTCGGCGCCGTGGCCTGGGTCCTCCCCCACCTCAGGATCGGCATCCGGGGGTTTTACACCCGCCTGGATGACGCCATCGTGGAGAATGTGGTGAGCCGGGATCCCTCCCAGACCCAGTCGGTCAACGCCGGCAAGGTGGATGCCGGCGGCTTTGAAATCGACCTCATCCACCCCTGGCACAAGAATTTCCATTGGTTCGCCAATGCCACCTATACCCAGACCAATGTGAAAAACTCCCTGGATCCCCGGCAGAGCAACAGCGATGTCCCCTTTGTGCCCAAATGGATGGCCAATGTGGGCTTCACTGCGCATCTGCCCTATGATGTCACCGTCTCCCCGTACTTCCAGTACATCGGGCACTATTTCGACACCACTGACAAGTCCTCCCGGCGGCGCTTCGGCAGCTATGTCACCGTCAATGCCAAGGCCGGCAAGAGTCTCTACAAGGCGCCCCGCTTTGAGTGGCTGGCCAACGTGGAGATCGTCAACCTGTTCAACCGCCGCTATGAGATGCCCTGGCAGTTCCGGGACGTGGGCTTCCAGGCCCTGGGGAGCCTGGAGTTGCGGTTTTAGGCAGGACAGGGCGGGGGAAAAGGGGCTTGCAACCCTCTCCGGCACCCGGGGGCGGCCGGGTCCATGGGGGCCTGCCGCCCCTCAGAGCTTGCGCCTTGTCGGGCGACAGGATATGGTGAGCAGGAAAGGGGGGCGCCAGACGGCCTGGCGTCCCCGACGCCCGTTTCCCCAGTGTCCACCAATCATGCCCACCGGGAAAAGCCTTGTGCTCCTGGCCCTGCTGTGGGCTGCCTTGCCGGCGGCCGCGGCATCCCCCCCTTCTGACCCCGCCCCGGTGACCGTCACCGACTTCCGGGGCCGCACCCTCACCTTCCCCCGGCCGGTGAGCCGCATCGTCTGCCTCATCGAGAGCGCCCTGAGCGGCCTTTATATGCTGGGGGCCGAGGACCGGGTGGTGGGCGTCTCCGCCAACGTCTATCAGGAGCCGGTCTTTCCCTACTATGCCCGGCTGGACGGCCGCATCGCCGCCCGGACCCTGCCGGCCCCGGGAAACTGGGACTTTATCAGTGTGGAGCGGGTCCTGGCCCTCAAGCCCGAGGTGGTCATCCTCTGGGCCCAGCAGACGGAGGCCATCGCCGCCCTGGAGAGCCGGGGGGTGCCCGTCTTCGGGGTCTTTCTGGCCACCCTGGCGGAGGTGGCCGGGGAGATGCGGGAGCTGGGCCGCCTCACGGGCACCGAGGCCCGGGCCGCCGAGCTCCTGGACTGGACCGGGCAGGAACTGGCCCGAATCTCCCGTCGCCTGACGGGCCTCCGGCCCGAGGAACGCCCCCGGGTCTATTTCATGTGGGCCCAAAGCCCCCTGGAGACCTCCGGGGGCACGAGCACCGTCCAGGACCTCATCGAGCTGGCGGGGGGCCGCAATCTCTTCGCCCACCTCCCCCGGGAGCACCTGCGGGTGAAGCAGGAGGAGCTGTTGGCGGCCAATCCCGAGGTCATTATCATGTGGCACAATCCCCGGCTGAAGCCGGTGGACATCCTGGCCCTGCCGGCCTGGCAGGGGCTGGCCGCCGTGCAGACCCGGCGGGTGCATGAGCTGCCCCCGGTCTTCCTATGCGACCTGTGGACCCTGAAGTATGTCCACGCTGTGAAACTGGCGGCCGCCTGGCTGCATCCCCGCCGCTTTGCCGACCTGGACCTGGCGGCGGAGGAAAAGAGGATGTTGCAGGTCCTCTACCGGGGCCGGCTGGGGGGGCCCTGATGGGCTGGGGAAAGAGTGTGCTTCTGGTGGGTCTGCCGGTGGCGGCGGGGGGAGTGTCGCTTTTGGTGGGGCCGGCGGAGGTGGCCGGTGTCCGGGAGACCCTGGCTTACCTTTTGGGGGCCGCCGGCCTCGGCCCCGGGGCGGCCCCGGAGCGGGCCCAGCTTCTTGGCACCGTCCTCTGGGAGGTGCGCCTCCCCCGGGTGCTCCTGGCCCTGGTGGTGGGCCTGGCCCTGAGTCTTTCCGGCGCCGCCCTCCAGGCCCTGTTCCGCAACCCCCTGGTGGCCCCGGAGGTCCTGGGGCTGAGCGCCGGCGCGGCCGCAGGGGCTGCCCTGGCCCTGGCCCTGCCGCCGCTGCCGGTGCACCTCACCGCCTTTGTGGGGGGCGCCGCGGCGGTGGGCCTCACCTACGGCATCGCCTACGCCCGCCAGGGCGTCTCCATCACGGCCCTCATCCTGGGCGGGGTCATCGTCAACGGCATCTTCACGGCGCTGCTCACCATCATCCAGTTTCTGGCCGACCCTTTCCGCCTGCAGACCATCGTGCAGTGGACCATGGGCAATCTGCACACCGCCACCTGGGACAAGGTCCTCTCCGCCTCGCCCCCCATCCTGGCCGGAAGTGCCCTGCTGCTTTTGGGGCGCTGGCGCCTCAACGTCCTGGCCCTGGGGGAAGAGGAGGCCCGGGCCGTGGGGGTGCATCCGGAGCGCGCCAAGCTCCTCATCCTCCTCCCCGCCACCCTGGCGGCCACCTCCGCGGTGGCGGTGGCGGGCATCATCGCCATGGTGGGCCTGACCCTCCCCCATGTGGCCCGGCTGCTGGTGGGAGCCGACAACCGCCGCCTGCTGCCGCTGACGGCCTCCCTGGGAGCCCTCTTTCTGGTGGTGGTGGACAACTGCTCCCGCACCCTGGCGGCCTTTGAGCTGCCGGTGGGCATCTTCACCCTGCTCATCGGCGGGCCGGGGTTCATTGTGCTCCTGCGTCTGAAGCTTTTGCGAGGGGCCCTGTGACCGCCGTCAGGGTGGCCTCCCTGAGCTTCGCCTACCGCCGGCGGCCGGTGCTGCAGGAGCTTGACTTTGAGCTCGAGGGGGGCTCCCTCACCGCCATCCTGGGGCGCAACGGCAGCGGCAAATCCACCCTGCTGCGCTGCCTGGCGGGGCTCCTGCCCGTGGCGCCCGGCACGGTGGCGGTGGCCGGGCAGGACCTGGCCCGTCTCTCCTGCCGGCAGCGGGCCCGGCTCATCGGCTATCTGCCCCAGTTTCACCAGCCGGCCTTTGATTTCGCCGTGGAGGAGGTGGTGCTCACCGGCCGGGCCGCCTGGGTGGGGCTGAGCCCCGGGGATGAGGACCGGCGCCGGGCACGGGCGGCTTTGGCCCACCTGGGCATCAGCCATCTGGCCCCCCGCCCTTACACCGAGCTGTCCGGCGGCGAACGGCAGCTGGTGCTCCTGGCCCGCATCCTGGCCCAGGACCCGCCGGTCATCCTGCTGGACGAACCTCTGTCCCATCTGGATCTGTGCCACCAGGTGCAGCTCCTTGGGCTTCTGCAGGAATTGAGCCGGCAGGGCCGCACGGTGGCGGCGGTGCTCCATGACCCCACCCTGGCCCTGCGGCATTTCCACCGCCAGCTCTACCTTCGGGACGGGCGCCTGCTTTTGCCCTCCGGCCCGCCGGAGGCCGGGTTTCTCTCCCACATCTACGAGACGCCGGTGGAGGTGCTGACGGGCGCCGCCGGGCCGGTGGTGGTGCCTAAGGCCGGGAGCGCCGGGGAGAGGTCTTGACGCCGCAGGTTTAACGGGATAAAAAATCTGCTAATCGGTGGATGAACCACCGCCGGCAGGTGTTGATCCCCGACAGCCGGGCCATGAAGGCCGATCCCGGGCCTCATGGCCTTTTTTATGGAGCCAGCCCCATGGACATTCTGACCAAAACCCTCCTGGAGATCACCCTGGGCGGCAGTTTCTGGGTCCTGGCCCTGCTTCTGTGCCTCAGTGTGGCCTCGGTGGCGGTGATGTTGGAGCGGGCCTGGGTCTTCTTCGGGCATCTCTATGACGAACCGGCCTTTCTGGCGGTGGTGACCCCCCTGTTGCGCCAGCAGCGCTGGGGGGCAGCCCTGAAACTCTGCCAGGAGAGCAAGGCCTTTGAGACCCGGGTGCTGGCCGCCGGGCTCCAGGAGGTGACGGGGGGCCGGCCGGCGGTGCAGGAGGCCATGGAGGCGGAGCGCCTGCGGCTGGGCCTCCTCCTGGAGAGGCGCCTGGGATTTCTCGGCACTTTGGGCGCCAACGCCCCCTTCATCGGCCTGTTGGGCACCGTGCTGGGCATCATCCACGCCTTCAAGGACCTGGCCCTGGCGGAGGGGGGCGGGGGGCCCGCGGTCATGGCCGGCATCGCCGAGGCCCTGGTGGCCACCGCGGTGGGCCTCTTGGTGGCCATCCCGGCGGTGGTCATGTACAACTTCTATCACCGCCGGGTGCATCTCGTGCTGGAGCGCTCCCGGGTGCTGTCGCACCTCCTCCTGGGCCATCTGGAGGCGGGGGGGGCGGCGGCAATCCAGACCGCCCCCCGGCAGGCAGGAGGCCGGTTATGAAAGGTCCCACCCACGGACCCATCACTGAGATCAACATGACCCCCTTGGTGGACATCGTGCTCGTCATCCTCATCATCTTCCTCATCACCGCCACGGTCATGCTGCCCCGCACCTTCTCCATCGCCCTGCCCCAAGCCACTCAGGCGGAAAAACTGGAGAGCACCCCGGTCATCGTGAGCCTTGACCGGGAGGGCAGGATCGCCATCAACGGCCGCCGCCTGGAGCACGACGGGGAGTTTGAGGCGGTCTTCCGGGCCCAGCCCCAGGGGAGGGAATCCCTGGCGGTCATCGCCGCGGACAAGGAGGTGCGGCACGGCCGCTTGATTGAGGTCATCGACCGGCTGCGGGCCCTCAAAGTGCAGCGCCTGGGCATCGAGGTGGAGCAGCCCTGAGCATGGGTGCGCTGGGGCCGCATCCGGGAGGGGGGGAGGACTGGCGGGTCTGGCCGGCGGCGCTGGCCGGCTCCCTGGCCCTCCATGTGCTCCTTTTGGCCGGGACAACCTGGTGGCGGGGCGGCCCCCCTCCCAAAACCCGCCAGGTGGTGCCCATTGAGGCCATTCTCCTGACCCAGATGTCTCCGGGACCGGCGGGCGGCGGCGGCACCCCGGCGGGCCCGGCGGCGGAGAAGGAGGCTCCTCAACCGCCCGCCCCTCCGCCCCCTCCCAAACCCCAGGTGAAGCCCCGGCCGCAGGTCAAAAGGCCGCCTGAACCGCCGCCACCCTTGGCCCTGCCCCGGCCTGGGGCCCCCCCGGCCCTTGCTCCCAAAGCAGCCCCGCCGGCGCCCGCCGAGCTCACCGCCCGGGCCGGGGGCTCTGTGGCTTCCGGAAGCGGCGGAAGCACAGGGGGGAGCGGCGGGGGCACGGGGGGCGGCCACGGCCCCGGCAGCGGCACCGGGGTGGGGGCCGGTATGGGCACGGGCAACCCCCTGGCCGCCTACCTGCAGGAGGTGCGCCGGCTTCTGGAGCGCCACAAGGAATACCCCCTGCTGGCCCGGCAGATGCATCTGGAGGGGGTGGCGGTGGTCCAGTTCACCATTGCCGCGGACGGCCGCCTGGAGGGGGCCGGCCTGAAACGCTCCTCCGGCCACGGGCTCCTGGACCAGGCGGCTCAGGACACGGTGCGCCGGGTGGGCCGCTTCCCGCCGCTCCCCCCCGCCCTGGGCCGGGACCGCCTGGCCTTGGCCATCCCCATCTCCTTCCGCCTCCTGGACCGCTGACGCCCGGGATGGTCCGGTCCGACCGGCAGGGGGCTGCGGACACACGGCCGTCCCCCTTTCCCCCGGCCCCTGAAATCAGTCCCCGCAGCGCCGGGCACCCTCCCCCTGATCAAAATGAGTAGTTTTGCTCATAGCCTCTGTCCCCTGGGGAAACCACAATAAAAGCCACCAGCATATGGGCAGGCAGGGCCCTGACCCCCTCCGGGAGGCTTCCTGCCAGGGGGTGACCGGGGATGTCCGGTTGCTCATCACTCACCGACAGGTTCAACCCAGAAAAAGGAGAAGCCATGTCCTTCGCCCGCTTTCGCCGCCGCGCCGCTCCGTGGCTCCTGCTGCCGCTCGTTGCCGGGCTGCTCCTCACCGGGGTGCCCGTGCCGCCGGCCCGGGCCCAGGTGGAGCCCCCGCCTTTTCCCATTCAGACGCCGGAGGATGCCCGGGCCTGGGGGTTTGACTCCCTGGGCCGCATGATGTCCGGGCAGATGCCGGGGTATCCCAAACCCCACGGCCAGCCGTTGGTCCTCAACCCCGCTTATAAGGTGCCTCTGCCACCCAATCTGGGGGAGTTCGTCAAGAACCGGCAGGCCGCCCTGGCGTTGGGCAAGGCCCTCTTCTGGGACATGCAGGTGGGCTCCGACGGCATCATGGCCTGCGCCACCTGCCATTTTCAGGCCGGGGGGGATGTGCGCCCCACCAACCAGGTGGCCCCGGCGGGCAATCAGGTGAGGTATGAGCGGGACACCGGCCCCTTCAGCGAAGTCATCGGCTTTTTCAATGCCGGCCGGACCGGCTCCGATACCTTCGAAACTGTGTTCGGTCGGACTTGGGCGGCAAATTTTGAGCTGGCAGGGGAGGACTTCCCCCTGGTTCTCAAGCAGAATGCCTTCCTGCCCGCCACCCCCGTCTTTGGGGACATCATCGCTGCGGACCCCGCCAGCGGCAACCGCAACGACGTGGTGGGCTCCATGGGTCTGATGACGGGCACCTTCGCGGGGGTCACCCCGGGCAGCCCGGTGGATCTCTTCTCCGGCTCCCTGGGTACCATGCGCCAAACCACGGCCAGAAACGCCCCGTCTTCGGTCAACGCGGTCTTCAACCTCTTCCAGTTCTGGGACGGCCGGGCCCACCCCAGCTTCAACGGCGCCAACCCGGTGGGGCCCTTCTCCCGGCCGACCCCCAAGTATTTCACTTATAAAAACGGCAAGATCCAGTCCAAGGTGCTGCAGATGCAGATGGCCTCCCTGGCCTCCCAGGCCACCGGGCCGCCCCTAAGCGACGTGGAGATGTCCTTTGCCGGCCGCACCTGGCCGGAAATCGGCAAGAAGCTGACCCGAGGTGGGCTGATGCGGCCCCTGGCTTACCAGGAGGTGGCGGCGGAGGACAGCGTCCTGGCCTCTTACCGGCATTCCTCCGGGAAAGGCCTGAACAAAACCTACAAGGAGCTGGTCCAGGCCGCCTTCCGGGATGAGCTCTGGAACGCCCCGGACAGTCTCGCCTTCACCTTCCCCCAGGGCAAACTGGTGCGCACCACCACAGATGAGCTGATCTTCCTCCCCGGGGAGGTCCAATTCCTTCAGGCCAAGGCCACCAAGGGCAAGGGCGGCACCAAGCCGCCCCCCGGCTACACCCTGATGGAGGCCAACTTCGCCCTTTTCTGGGGCATTGCGGTGATGCTCTATGAAGCGGAGCTGGTCTCCCCCCAAAGCCCCTTTGACCGGTGGATGGAAGGGAATGGCGCCTTCGTGGAGGGGTTCGGGCCAAAGGAGCTGGACGGCCTCAACGTCTTTGTGGGCGCCGGCAAGTGCATCGCCTGCCACAGCGGTCCGGAGTTCACCAACGCCACGGTGCGCAACACCCAAAACGGCCGGGAGCAGATCGAGCCGGTCATCAGGCTGGACGGCACCCCGGCCTTCTATGACAACGGCTTCTACAACGTGGGCATCACCCCCACGGTGGATGACCTGCTGCGGGGCGCCGCCGGTCCCGGCAACCTCCCCTGGGGGTCGGCGCGGCAGTTCCTCTTCCAGAAAAACGGCATCCAGAACATCCCCTTTCCCATCATGGGGCTGCCCATCGGCAATCTGACCCCGGGGACCTGCACCGGGCTGGATGCCAACGGCAAATGCATCGGCACCTTCACCCCGGACCCCGCTTCTTCCCAGCTCTTTGCCCTGGCCGAGGATCCGGACCTGGGACCCATCCACTTCCTGGTCTGCACCGACCTGGATGGGGACGGCAGGTGCGGCCTCAATGATGACATCGTCATCAAGGCCCTGGACATGGACGGCAATGCCAAGGCGTCCAGCCTGCGCAATGTGGAGCTGAACGGCCCTTATTTCCACAACGGCGGCGCCGCCACCCTGCAGCAGACCCTGGATGAGTACGACATCGGCGGCAAGTTCAACCGGGCCTTCCTCAACCGGGTGGACATGCTGCCGGATATCGCGCCCCTGGGACTGGGCGACCTCACCACGCCCCAGGGCTTTAACGCCGAAGAGGCCCTCATCGCCTTCCTCCTGGCCCTCACCGACCCCAACGTGAAAAAGGAGGCCAAGCCCTTTGACCATCCCCAGCTTTTCATCCCCATTGACGGCACTGCGCCCATCCTGGATGTGTCTCAGCCGGATTGGAACGCCTGGCTGAAGAGCAAGCCCCTGTGGTTCCGGGAATTGCCGGCTACCGGGAAGGACGGCGGGGCGGAACTCCAGACCTTCCTTTACCTGGACCACTTTGAAGGGGACACGGGCAAGGGGCCGATCATCGAAAATCCGTAAATCTCACCGCTCCGGGAAAGCTCCCCCTGCCCCGGAACTTTGCCGCCGCGGCCGTAATCCGGCTGCGGCTTTTTTTGACCTGAAGGGACCTTTGGTGTAGAGTAAATGACTGGCAAAAGGCGGGAGAGGGGGCAAAGTCCTCGTTCCCCGGCCCTTCTCCCCGATGCAGTCTCACCTGAGGTGGGCGCTGCGGCGCCGCCGACCTTGCCGGGAGGGAGAGAGACAGGTGCCTGCCGGGATGATGCGCTTCCGGATTCTCCTCATCAGCCTCGCCTGCTTTCTGATGACCTTGGCATGCGCCCGGGACCCCCAGGCCGACGCCCGGGTCCAGCTCTCCCGGAAGGGGCTGGAGTTCACCCCCGAGGTATTCCTGGCCCAGGTGCGCAAAGGGGAGCTGGAGGCGGTCCGCCTCTTTCTCGCCGCCGGCATGTCCCCCGACACCCGGGACAGGCGGGGCAATACCGCCCTGATCCTGGCGGCCCAGCAGGGGAGGCCGGAGGTCATCGCCCTGCTGTTGGACCAGGGCGCCAAGATGGAGGCCCGTGACCCCCTGGAGGGCCGGACGCCCCTTTTGTGGGCCATTGCCTATAAGCGCCCCCAGGCGGTGGCGCTGCTCCTGGAGCGGGGGGCGGATCTCAGCGCCAGCGACCGGCATGGCCGCAATGCGGCCCTCACTGCAACCCTCTATGGCCGGGCGGAGATTCTGGCCCTCCTGGCCGATAAAGGGGTGTCCTTCGCCGGTGCGGATGCCCAGGGGCGCACCCTGCTCATGCTGGCGGCGGGCGCCGGCCGGGCGGACAACGTGCGGTTTCTTCTGGAGCGGGGCGCCGACCCCGACGCCCGGGACTCCAAGGGCCGCACCGCCCTGATGCACGCCGCCATGGCCGGCCGCCGGGAGGTGGTCAAGGTGCTTTTGGAGAAGGGCGCCGACGCCGACCTCGCCGATCAGGACGGCAAGAAGGCCCTGGATCTGGCCCGGGAGGACGAAGAGCTCCTCAGACTCCTCTTTCAGGCGGAGAAAGCCCCATCGCCCGCCGCCCCCTGAACTCCCCCGATATGCCCCCACCCTGGGTCGGCGCAGAAAGAAGCCGCTCCGGAATTGCCCCTTCAGGTGCGCCGGGACCCCATCTTGAGCCGCTCAGCCCGGAGATCCTCCGGGTCAGGCAGGGGGCGGCGGAACCGGCCGCCGGCTCCCGGGGCGGGTCTGCGGGCAGCGGGGGGATGTGTCCTCGGTATCCACCCCCACCTGAGAGGGGGCACCTCCCTTGGCAGGCCGGCCAGGCGGCGAAGCTCCTCCCACCCGGGCAACTCGCTCAGGCCTTGATTGACCCGGCCGTCACCCGCCAGCACCCAGGGCAGCCGGTGAGGAGCGGGGAACCCGGTCGCCGGGGGAGTGCGGGTTTGGCCGGCAGGTCTGCAGAGGGCGGGAGGAGCTCCACGCTGGAGTGGGAGCGGGCCTACCGCCGCCCGGATTCGCCGGAAGACGACAAGGGCCGCCAAGCCGTGGCCATTGTTTCCCCTTAACCTTGCGTTTTTCAATCCTCGCCCGGTATTGCTACCGGGCGCTACGCGCATGCGGGTGACCCCATGAAACCAGCTAGTATCAGTTTCAATCCTCGCCCGGTATTGCTACCGGGCGCTACGCCAGTGCGGGTCCAGGCCCCCAGCTATATCGTGCGTTTCAATCCTCGCCCGGTATTGCTACCGGGCGCTACGCCTGCCGGTGCGGATGAGGTCACAATGCTCCAGGACGTTTCAATCCTCGCCCGGTATTGCTACCGGGCGCTACGCCTGCCGGTG
>CALEAV010000037.1 GCA_937943575.1 uncultured bacterium
CAGCCCCATTGTCTTTTCCTGGCGCCGGGAAGTGAAGCGGGTGGAGGTCAAACGGGAGAAGGTCATCGAGCTGGCGGCCCAGAAGCAGAGGCGGGAGGAAAAGAAGGCCGCTCCCGGCAAGAAGAGGGGCGGCCGGAAGTAGGGAAGGGCGGCAAGCTGCCTGCCCCAGCTCCATCCCCCAGGGAGCTTACCCCTTCCCGGGCCGGGACGCTTCTTTGATCATGTCCCACGGGGCTTCCTTTAATCAAAACCGATAACCTGGCGGCCAGATGATTTCAGGGCGGCACAGGTGTCCCGGGGTTGCCAGCTTGCCGCTTCGTGGAGTATGAAAGCCCAGATTACCCCTGAATCCGCAGCCCATGACCCGATAACCGCAAGCCCGGTCTCCAGGCCTCGGGCGGTGGTCCTGTATGGCTACGGGCTGAACTGTGATCACGAGACCGCCTTTGCCCTGCAGCTGGCCGGGGCGGCGGCGGAGCGGCGGCATACCGGCGAGCTCCTGGAGCGGCCCGAACTCCTGTGGGATTACCATCTCCTGGCCATCCCCGGGGGGTTTTCCTGGGGGGACGACCATGGGGCCGGGGTCATCCTGGCCCTGCGCCTGAAGCTGGCCCTGGGCCAGGCGTTGCAGGAGTTTGTGGACGCCGGCCGTCTGGTCATCGGCATCTGCAACGGCTTTCAGGTGCTGGTGAACCTGGGGCTCCTGCCGGGGCTGCCGGGCCGCCCGTTGAGCCGGGAGGTGGCCCTCCTCCCCAACGACTGTGGCAACTTCCGGGATGCCTGGGTGCACTTGGCGGCGCCGCCCTCCCGCTGTGTCTTCACCCAGGGGCTTCAGCATTTCACGCTGCCCATCCGCCACGGCGAGGGGAAATTCTATGCGCCGCCGGAGATCCTGGAGGAGATTGTGGCCCGGCAGCAGGTGGCCCTGGTGTATGCCACCCCGGCAGGCGAGCCGGCGGGGGGGCGCTTTCCCGACAACCCCAACGGCTCAGCCCTGGACATCGCCGGCATCACCGATGCTACGGGGAGGGTGCTGGGGCTCATGCCGCATCCGGAGGCCTTCATTTCCTCGTTTCAGCATCCCACCTGGACTTGGGAGAAAGAGGCCTGGCGCCGGGCCGGCCTGCCCTACCCGGAGGCGCCGGGCCCCGGCCTTACCCTGTTCCGCAACGCCCTCCGCTCGCTGGAAGGCCAGCTCTGATCTCCTCGGGATCTTCTTCGCCGGAGTTGCTTAAAAGAAGATTTTGGGCGCAATCACCCGGGGTGGGGGGCTTCCCTGCCTCCCTCTCTTTCCCCGATCTGACCCGGCCTCCCTCCCCAGGGTTGGAACCGGGCTGAAGAGCGCCGGAGCGAAGGATTCTCCGGCGGTCGGAAGCCGGGAAGGACGCGGCCGCCGTAATAAAGGGCCTGCAGGCACACGACCGTGGCGGCGAGGGCTGCCGGAACCTCCGCATGGCCCAAGGGGTGGGCCGATGACAGCCATCCCCTGCCGAGCTTCAAGGGGCCTTTGCCCTGCCTGTATGACGGCCGCCTCCTCACCCTGGAGGACACGGTGGAGTTCTTCAATCTGGTGCAGGGGCTGAAGCTGAGCGACCAGGAAAAGAAGGACCTGGTGGCCTTCCTCAGGGCCCTGTAAAGTCGAGCGGCACAAGGAGGGAGGAGGGGCCGGGAATGATGCCCGCCCCTCCTTTGAGGTCAGGGAGGACACAGGTTCGGGCTGATGAGGGGCAGCCCTTCATGCCCACGTGGCCAGTAACCAGGGCCGGGCGGGAGGGAGGCCAGGGGCAGGGCTCCCCGCCCTCCTCCCCCATGTCAGGCGGTCAGGCGCCGCCGGCCTCGGGAAGGCCGGCCAGATACCGGCTCACCAGGGCTTCGGGCTCGGCCTCCGAAAGGTCGGTCACCACCTCGATGCCCTTTTTCCTGAGAAGATCCCTGGCCTTGTCCCCCAGGGCCCGGGTGAGGAGGTGGGTCACCCCCTGCTCCTCCAGCCATAAGGGGAGGGCCCCTTCTTCAGGGGAGGGCGCCGGCCGGGTCTCCCGGGCCACGATTGTGCCCTCCTTCACCGTCAGCAGGGCGAAGTCCCGGGCCTCGGACAGGCGGGCGGCGGGGCGGCCGTCGTCTGTGGGCACGGCGAATTTCCACACTCCGGGCTCCCGGGTGAGGGGTGGTCCCGGGGGCAGGAGCTGCACCAGGAAGTTGACCATGGGCCGGAGAGCCCGGAAGAAGGGGCTGTTGTCCTCGGTCATCTCCAGGAGCCGGCCTTCGTCTGCGGCCTCCACCATCTGCGGGTCAAAGGGCAGGGTGCCCACCAGGGGGACTTTGTAGGCCTGGGCGGTCTTTTGGCCGCCCCCCTTTTTGAAGAGGGGCACCTCCTTCCCGCAGTGTGGGCAGACGTAGCCGCTCATGTTCTCCACCAGGCCCAGGACTTCCAGGTTGACTTTCTGGCAGAAATTGAGGGACTTGCGCACGTCGGCCAGGGAGATCTCCTGGGGGGTGGTGACGATGAGGGCCTTGGCCTCGGGGATGGTCTGGGCCACGCTCATGGGCTCATCGCCGGTGCCGGGCGGCGCGTCGATGACCAGATAATCCAGCTCCCCCCACTGGATGTCGCTGAGAAACTGCCGGATGAGCTGGTGCTTCAGGGGGCCCCGCCAGATGACGGCGATCTCCCGGTTCTTCATCACCGCTTCGACGGAGATCACCTTGAGGCGGTGGAAAAGCTCCGGGGGCAGCCGGAACTGGGCGTGCTGCAGGTCGAAGGCCTCCTTGAGGCCGAGCATCCGCAGCACATTGGGGCCGTGGATGTCCACGTCCATGAGGCCCACCCGGTGGCCCCGGCGGGCCAGGGCCAGGGCCAGGGCCACGGCCACGCTGCTTTTGCCCACCCCGCCCTTGCCGCTCATCACCAGGATCTTGTGGCGGATCTGGCGCAGGGTGCGGCAGAGGGCCAGGTCTTCAGCGGATTTCTGTTCCTTTCTGGCTACATCACAGGTGGCGCAAGCCTTGGCGTCACCTTCGTGGGGGCACTTTTCCATCGCCGGATCACTCTCCTTTGCTCTCCTGCGCTGATGGGGGTACTGTATCCCAAGCTCTCGGAAAAGCCAAGATTTCCCTCGGCGCACTTCACCTTATTATGCACTAAGGATAATAAGAATGGTCGGACACCCCTGGCGGGGGTGGGAGAGGGACCGCGCCGCCCCGTCTTTTTCCTGGCCCGGGGCGGGGAGGGGGGCAGGCGGAGGGGGGAATTCCCTGATCCCCCCAGAGGAAGCGGCTCAGCCGCCCAGGTAGGCGGCCTGGACCCGGGGGTGGTTTCTCAGGGCGGCGGCGGGGCCCTCGAGAGTGATCTCCCCGATCTCCAAAATATAAGCCCGGTGGGCGATCTCCAGGGCCAGTCGGGCGTTCTGCTCCACCAGGAGGAGGGTGGCGCCCGCCAGATTGAGGCGCAAAAGCACCCGGAAGATCTCCCGCACCAGCAGGGGGGCCAGCCCCATGGAGGGTTCATCCAGCAGCAGGAGGCGGGCCCGGCTCATGAGGGCCCGGCCCACGGCCAGCATCTGCTGCTCCCCGCCGGAGAGCGTCCCCCCCAGCTGGTGGCGGCGCTCCGCCAGTCGGGGGAAGAGCTGGAAGACCCGGTCCACGTCCGCGTCGATCTCTGCATCCCGCCTTGCGTAAGCGGCGAGACGGAGGTTCTCCCACACCGTCAGGGTGCCGAAGATGCCGCGGCCTTCAGGCACCAGGGCCAGGCCCCGCTGGGTGCGGAGGTGGGCGGGCAGGGCCAGGAGGTCCTCCCCGGCGAAGAGCACCCGCCCCCGGGCCGCGGGCTGCAGGCCCGCCAGGGTGCGCAGGATGGAGGATTTGCCGGCGCCGTTGGCGCCGATGAGGGTGACGATCTCCCCCTCGGCGATGGCAAAGGACACCCCCCTCACCGCCTGGATGCGGTCATAGGCAATCCACAGGTCCTCCACGGAGAGCAGCACCGGGCGGGTCATGGGTCTCTCCCTGGGAGGCGGCGGGGGCGGGGTTCTGCCGCTTGCCAAAGGAAAGGGCGCCTCATGGCCGACTGCCGCCCCCCTCCGCCACCAGGGGCTCCTCCCGGCCCAGATAGGCCTCCAGCACCCGGGGGTGGCGCCGGATCTCCTCGGGGGACCCCGCCGCGATGGTCACGCCGAAGTCCAGGACGGTGATGCGGCGGCAGAGCCCCATGACCACCCGCATCTGATGCTCGATGAGGAGGATGGTGAGGTTGAAGTCCGCCTGGATCTCCCGGATGAGGGCCATGAGGGCCTCGGCTTCGGCGTCGTTCATGCCGGCCGCGGGCTCATCCAGGAGGAGCAGCCGGGGACGGCTGATGAGGGCCCGGGCGATCTCCAAGCGGCGCTGCTCGCCGTAGGGCAGGTTCCGGGCCGGGGTGTGGGCATAGCGGGTCAGGTTGAGGCGCTTAAGGAGGGCCAGGGCCTCCTCCCGCCAGCGGCGTTCCTCGGCCCGGAAGCGCCCCCGGCGGCACAGGGCCTCCCAGAGGCTGTAGTCATGGCGGGCAAAGGCCCCCAGGCGGACGTTGTCCAGGACGCTCATCTCCCTGAACAGCCGGATGTTCTGGAAGGTGCGGGCGATGCCGGCGGCGGTGATCTGATGGCTGGGCCAGGCGGTGATCTCCTCCCCCAGAAAGCGGATGGAGCCCCCGGTGGGCCGATACACCCCGGTGATGAGGTTGAAGACGGTGGTCTTGCCGGCGCCGTTGGGACCGATGAGCCCCGCCAGCTCGCCCGGGGAAAGCTCAAGGGAGAAGCCGGACAGGGCGCACAACCCCCCAAAATAGTGGGTCAGATCCTGAATCTCCAGGACAGCCATCAATGCTCAGCCCCTCTGGGCAGCCTGGAACCCTTCCGGGGGGAGGTCGTCTGCCTCCCTGAGCCAGCGGGGGTCCCGAAAACCCATGAGGCCCTGGGGCCTGAAGATCATGAGCAGGACCAGCAGCAGGGGCCCCACCACCCAGCGCCACAGTCCCAGGGGCCGCAACACCTCCAGAAGCACGGTAAAGAGAGTGGCACCCAAAAGGGAACCCAGGAGCGACCCCACCCCCCCCAGGTAGACCATGACCAGCATGTCCGTGGACTTGAGGATGGAGAAACTGCGGGGGTTGATGAACTGCAGGACGTGGGCGTAGAGCCCGCCCGCCACGCCGGCCAGGAAGGCGGAGACGAGGAAGGCATAGAGCTTCACCCGGCGGGTGTCCACCGAGGTCAGGGCGGCGGCCACCTCGTCCTCCCGGATGGCCACCACCCCCCGGCCGACGTTGGAATAGACCAGATTGCGGCACAGGACCAGGGTGAGGAGGACGAAGGCCGCCACCCAGGGGAGGGTGGTGAGGCGGGGCATGCCGAGAAACCCCCGGGGGCCACCCAGGACTTCCAGGTTCTCCAGGGCGCTTTTGACGATCATGTTGAAGGCCAGGGTCACGATGGCCAGGTAGTCCCCCCGGGTGCGGAAGGAGGGGAAGGCCACCACCAGGCCGGAGAGGGCCGCCGCGGCCCCCCCCGCCAGGAGCACCGCCGGGAAGAGCCAGGGCGCCAGGGAGGCCGGCACCACCCACACCGTGAGCACTGAGGCGGCATACGCCCCCACGGCCATGAAACCGGCGTGCCCCACGGAGAATTCCCCCATGTAGCCGTTGACCAGGTTCAGGGAGAGGGTGAGGATCATGTTGATCCCCACATACATGCAGACCAGGACCACATAAGGGTTGAGGAGCCCCGAGGCGGGGAGAGCCCAGGCCAGGGCCAACAGTCCCGCCGGCAGGATGAGGCGCCTCAGGAAGGGGTGGGCGTGGGACATAACTCAGCGTCCGGGCGTAAGTTTCAGACTATAGCATAAACGCTGAGCCCTGGCAGGGGAAAATGTCCGGTCCGGCCCGGAGAGACGGCTGTCCTGTCCGGATTTCACAGAAAAACAGGCGGGCAGGTGAAAAGTCTCCCCCTTCGTCCGGCAGACCCTCTTCCCCCTTGGAAAAGGGAGGGGTTTGGGCTGGTTACCTGAGGCGGGGGGCCCGGGGAAGGGGGCCGCCCGGGGAGACCGGAGGCTCTTTCCCCCTCTGGCGCTTCCGAAGGGTGCCGCAGAGGCGCCCGGCGTGCCCATGCCGCCTCGGGCGGGAGAGGCTGGCAGGGGAGGCGGGCTCAGGCATGCCGGCCCGCCCGCCACGACCCGCCCCCCTCAGGAAAACCAGCCCTGAGGCAGAGGCCTGAGGGCAAGGGGGCTGCCCTGGCATTACTGCCTGAGTTCCTGGAAGAGGCGGGGGGGGTATTCGTTTGCCAGGCGGGCCACCACCTCATAATGCAGGTCCCAGGCCTCGTCTTTGGTGTGGGTTTCCTTGGCCACCGCCGGCCGGGAGAGGCTCTTGGGAAAATAGAAAAAGGTGGCCTCAAAGACCGCCGTTTCATACACCCCCTCGGCCTTCTTGATGGTGGAGACCACATAGCGCTGCCGGGTGACGGCGTTGCGCACCTTGTTGAACAGGCCCTTCACGCCTTTATGATCCCCCTTTGTAGCGGGAGGGTTTCTTTTTCCGGGTCTGGCTGATCTTTTTCCCGCCGCTGCCGGTGACCGAGGCGGCCACCACTTTGGCTTTCGCCCCCTTTTTGCTGCGCACCCCGGCCTGGGCATACCGGCCGGTGTGCTTTTTGGCGAACCACAGGCGCTCTTCCAGGGGCTCCATTTTGGCGATGGGGGCGCCGCTCAGCTCAAAGCCCTTTTCGATGAGGGTGCGCATGTCGGCCCACTTCTGGGAGCTCCCCAACATGGCAATGATGATTTCCTGATCGCCGTTTTTGAAGCGGCCCACGTAGGTGTGCCGGGAGGCCCGGGTGAAGCCTGTCTTGCCGCCCTGCGCCAGAGGGGTGGTGAAGAGGAAGCGGTCGTGATTGCGGAGTTCCCGGTCGCCGGGGATGGTGTAATACTTGGTGGCCATGATCTCCGCCAGCACCGGGTGCTGGATGGCCCGGCGGAAGAGGAGGGCCAGATCCTCGGCGGTGGAGTACTGCCCTTCGGCCGGCAGGCCGTTGGCGGTGGCCAGCCGGGTGCGGTAGGCCCCCCAGGCCCGCATCTGGCGGGTGGCTTCGGCGGCAAAGGCCTCCTCGCTGCCGCTGATCTTTTCTGCCAGGGCCCGGGCGCCGTCGTTGGCCGAGGACAACAGGAGGGCATACAGCAGGTCCCGGACGGTGAGGGTTTCGCCGGGCTGCAGGTTGATCTTGGAGGCCGGGGCGGCGGCGGCGTAGGGGCTCACCGTCACCTTGTCGTCCAGGTGGAGCCGCTCCACCACCATCAGGGCGGTCATGACCTTCAGGGTGCTGGCCGGGGGCAGCATGAGGTGGGGATTGAGGGCCAGCAGGGTGCGGCCGCTCTTGGCGTCCATGATGACAAAGGCCTTGGCGGTCACCAGGCCATCGTCGTCCCCGACCGCCTGCACCCCCGGGGCCCCCAGGAGAACGGTCACCACCGCCGCCAGCAGGATGGCCCTCCCCCCGGAAAAAATCCCACGCCGTGGTCTGTTGGTGCTGGTCATCTTTCCCCCCCCCAATGCATCACAACCGGCGGGCACTCCGCCACCCCCGCGGTCGCCCGGAGGCCTCGGCCCAAGCGGGCCGGACTGCATGGCTGATGGCCCATAAGCCCGCCCTTCCGGAGGGCGGCACCCCCCCGCGGCCTTCCCCCCTTCGGAGCCGCAGCCGGGCAGAGCGGGTGCGGTCAGGCGACCTTGTTCAGCTCCGCCAGATATTCTTCGGGGGTGTGAAACCCGACGAGGCGGGCCATTTCCTTGCCGGTGCTGTCCACAATCAGGGTGGTGGGGGCCCCCCGGACGCCGAATTTCTGCACCAGATCCATATGGTGGCGGCCTTCCAGGCGCACCGGCACAAAGCGATCGTTCAAGGCGGCGGCTACCCGGGCATCGGTGTGGGTTTCCTCGGCCAGCCGCCGGCAATGGGGGCAGCCCTCCAGGTAGAATTCCACCACCAGGGGCCGCCCGGACTCCTTGGCCTCCCCCAAAGCCGCCTCGTAATCGGCCCGCCAGGCCACAGCGCTGCTCATGCTCTCTCCTTTCAGGCGGAGCCGTCTCGTTGATGGGAGGGCCGCCTGCGATGTGTTCAGGTATTATACCGGTTCTGCAAAAAGGAGGGAAGCTCCCGGAGGTCGGAAAGGACGGGGACCGGCACGTCGGCGGGCAGAGTGCCCCGGTCCACCAGCACCACCGGCATCCCCAGACTCAGGGGGCCGGGGACGTCATTGTCCAGGTCGTTGCCGACATACAGCGCCTGGAAGGGCTTCAGCCACAGGGCTTTCAGGGCGTGGGCGTAAATCTGCGGGCTGGGTTTGCGGACGAAGTAGCGGGAGGACAGGATGATGGTGTCAAAGAAATCGCCGATCTTCAAAAAATGAATCTCCGGCTCGCTGAAGACCCACTGGGCGTCGGTGACCAAGCCGAGGCGATAGGTCCGCCTCAGCTCCACCAGGGTCGGCCGGGCATCGGGAAAGAGGCGGAAGCGCTTGCGGCTGAGGGAGCGGAAAAGCCGGGCCACGGCCAGGGTCAGGCTGCGCTCCGGCTGCTTCCCCAGCCCCTCCAGGAGGATGGCCTCGAAGACGAGATAGACGTCGATGTCGCCATAAGGGCTGGGGCGCTCCCGAAGCTGCGCGGCGGCATAATGTTGATATTTGTTCGCCAGCTCCTCGGGGGCCAGGCGGATGCCGTAGTAGCCCAGGAATTTGCTCAGCTCCAGATACAGTCCCGGGTCCCCTTCATCGGTGAAGATGTCCACCAGGGTCCCGTAGAGGTCGAAGAGAACCGCCTCCAGCGGCATGATAGCCTCCCGCGCTCCCCCTTTATCTTGGTTATCGGCTCTTCCTTTAGTATAAATTAAGCGGGATTCCCGGCGATGCTCACTTTATGCTTCATCCTGTGGCTGGCGTCTCTGGCCTATCAGGCGGGGGCCTGGGTGTGTCTGCGGCGCTTTTTTGCGCTCTCCCCCCCGGCCGCCGCGGCCTCGGGCCCCGGGGTGACGGTGTTCAAGCCGGTGAAGGGCTGGGAGCCGGGCGCCCGGGAGTGCCTGGAGAGCTTTCTGACCCAACGCTATCGCCCCTATGAGGTGCTCTTCGGGGTGGCGGACCCGGAGGACCCGGCCCTGCCGCACCTGCGGGAGCTGGCGGCCACCCATCCGGGGGTGACGGTGGTGGTGTGCCCGGAAGACCGGGGCCGCAACCCCAAGGTGAGCATCCTCCAGCAACTGGCCCCCCTGGCCCGCTATGACCTCATGGTTATTGCCGATGCCGATGTGCGGGTGGGGGCGGATTTCCTGGCCGTGGCGGCGGCCGCCCTGGCCCGGCCGGGGATGGGCCTGGTCTCCTGCCCCTATCGGGCCTGCGAGCCCCGCACGTTGGGGGCAGCCCTGGAAAGCCTCACCATTGCCGGGGATTTCATCCCCTCGGTCACGGTGGCCCGGTGTCTCCAGGGGGTGGATTTCGCCCTGGGCGCGGCCATGGCCTTCACCCGCCGGGCGTACGAGGCCATGGGCGGCTTTGCCCCCTTGGCGGACCATCTGGCGGATGATTACCAGTTGGGGCATCGCATCCGCCGGGCCGGCTTTCAGGTGGATCTGTTGCCGTATGTGGTGGAGACCGGGGCCCCCGCCATGGGCCTGAAGGACTATGTGCTGCACCAGCTCCGCTGGAGCCGCACCTACCGGGTCTGCCGGCCCAAGGGGTATCTGGCCTATGGCGTTACCCACATCATGATGTTTGCCCTTGGGGCGTGGTGGCTCAGTGGCTGGGCAGGCTGGGGTGCCCTGCTGGTGGCCGCCACCCTGATGCTGCGCCTGGGGCTGAGCTGGGACGCCCTGAGGCGGTGCCTGCGGGGGAGGCTTCCGGGGCACGCATGGCTGCTGGTGCCGGTGAAGGACCTGCTGGCCGTGGGATTTTGGTTTCTCAGCTTTCTGGGAAATACCGTCACTTGGCGCGGCCGGCGTTTCCGGCTGATGCCGGACGGGCGACTGGAGCCCCTCCCGGCGGCGTCAACCTGATCCCCTGGCCCGCCAGCGGGCCGGCGGCACAACTTTAATGGGCCGCCGGCGGGCAGGAAGGGGTCGTCAGCCCGGGAACAGGCGTAACCATGGATGCCACGCATATTGAGGACATCTTGAAGGAGGTGCAGGCCGGGCGCCTCACGGTGGCCGAGGCCATGGAGCACCTGCGGGCTTTGCCCTTTGAGGACCTGGGTTTTGCCCGGGTGGACCACCACCGCTCCCTGCGCCAGGGCTTCCCGGAGGTGGTGTTTGCGCCGGGGAAGGAGACGGCCCAGCTCAAGGCCATCCTGCACGCCCTGTGGGCCCGGTCGCCGCACGTGCTGGTGACCCGGCTGGCGGCGTCCCAGGCCGAGGAGCTGCGGGAGGATTTTCCGACGGCCGTCTATCATCCTGCTTGCGGAGCTCTCACCTTAAGTCGGGGGGAGATTCCGGACCGGGGCCGGGGGCTGGTGCTGGTGCTCAGCGCCGGCACCTCCGACATCCCGGTGGCGGAAGAGGCGGCGGTCACCGCCCGCATCATGGGCAACCGGGTGGAGACCGTCTACGATTGCGGGGTGGCCGGGTTACACCGGCTTCTCTCATACCGCCACCTCTTCCGGGAGGCCGGGGTCCTGGTGGTGGTGGCCGGCATGGAGGGGGCCCTCCCCAGCGTGGTGGCCGGGCTGGTGGACCGGCCGGTGGTGGCGGTGCCCACCAGTATCGGCTATGGCGCCAGTTTCGGGGGCCTGGCGGCGCTTTTGGCCATGCTCAACTCCTGCGCCAACGGCGTGGCGGTGGTGAATATTGACAACGGCTTCGGGGCCGGCTATCTGGCGGCCCTGATCAATCGCAAGGAATGGGGAGACTGAGCAGCCGAAAGAGGCAAGGTATTCCGGTGTCCCAAGGGCGCCTGCGAGCCTTCGGCACTTCCACACGCCGATGACGGAGCCGAGCGACCAATTCCAGCGAAGGAGGGCCAAGCCCCTGATCCGGGAGTGGCGGGGGGAGGCGGCCGGTTCCTGCCATCGGTATTTCCTGACCTCCGGGGAGCGCCCCGGGCCGTGGCCGGAGCGGCCGGAGGTGCGGGTGGAGGTGGCGGTGGTGGGGGCCGGGCTCTCCGGCCTCACCGCGGCCTACCATCTCCGGGACCGGGAAGTGGCGGTGCTGGAGGCCGGCCCACATCCCGGCGGGGTCTGCCTGACGGAGGACTATGAGGGCATCCCCTACCCTGCGGGTTCGGCCTACTCCTACTATCCCTGGAACGAGGCCTGGGCCGCCTGGTATCGGGATCTGGGCCTCAACGTGGAGGGCGCGGTGGTGGAGCCTCCGGCCAGCGCCCTCCACTACCGGGGGCAGTGGTTTGCGGACTGTTACAGTGCCGCGGGGGTGCGGGGACTGCCATTCCCGCCGGCGGTGCGGGAGGGGCTGGCGCGCCTGGCGGAGGACCTGGCGGCCTGGGAGGAGGAGTGGGACCCCCTGGGGGAGGAGGGCTTCAGCCGCCCGGAGCTGGACCGGCTCACCTTGGCGGACTATCTGGAGCGGGAGCGGGGGCTGCCCCCGGTGGCCACCGCCTTTTTTGCCCCGTACTGCGCCTCCTGCCTGGGGGCCCTGCCCCACCAGGTGTCCGCCTGGGCGGGCTTGAGTTTTCTCATGTCGGAATTTTCCGCTTCGGCCCGGATCATTGCCTTTCCGGAGGGGAACGCCCGCCTGGTGGCGGCCCTGGTGGCGGCTCTGCCCCGGCCGCCGCTGTTGGGCCAGGTGGTGGTGGAACTGCACCCAGGCCGGGACCGGGTCCGGCTCCTGGCCCGGGGGGCAAGCGGGGAGGCGCTCTGCGTGGAGGCCCAGGCCGTGATCCTGGCGGGGGGCAAGTTCGCCATGCAGCACCTCCTGCCCCCGGAGAGCGGCTGGCAGGGGGAAGACTTCCGCCACTTCCGCTACAGCAGCTATGTGGTGGCGGCCCTGCTCGGCCCCCTGGAGATCCAGGCCCCGGGCTATGAAAACTGGGTGATGGAAGAGGAGGCCTTCTCGGATTTCATCCTCTCCCCCCGGGTGGCAGCGGCGGGAACCCTAAGGGCCATGGTGCTCTATGCGCCCCAGCCCTTCCCCACGGGCCGGCGGCAGCTCCTGGAGCAGCCGGCGGAGGCGCAGGCCCGGCGGCTCCTTGCGGCGGTGGCCCGGCGCTTTCCGGAAGCGGCGGCCGCGGTGGAGGAGGTGCGCCTCTACCGCTTCGGGCACGCCCAGGTGGTGCCGTATCCGGGTTTTCTTACCCTGCTCCGGCAGGAGGGCCGGCCCCGGCCGGTGAAAGGCCGCCTGATCCTGGCCCACTCCGATTTGGCGGGCCTGCCGTGCGTGGAGGCGGCCATCCTGGAGGGGCAGAGGGCGGCCCGGCGGGCCCGGGAGGTGCTGTCCCTGGGGGAAGGAAAATGAGACGGACGGGGGGAGGGGTGCCGGGACTGCGGATTTCCGCCCCCTGTGGCCCAGGGCAATCAAAGCCTTGGCCGGGTAAAGGGGGAGCTTGGGGGTGGGGACACCCCCCGGCCCTGCTCCCGGGGTCACAAATCCATGGAACGCCACCAACCACCGACACTGCTGCCGCACCCCTCCCCCGGGAGGGGCGGCCACCTCACAGCCGGGGACACGACACGATGGCCCATGTCAGTTCGGTGACGCCCCCGACTTGGGAGCAGCTGCACGAGAGTTACGAGCAGGTGAAAAGGATCATCCAGGCGGAGGATTTCTGGGAGCGGGTGCCGGAGCAGGCCCGGGAGTTCTCGCCGGAAAACCTGGAAAATCTGGTGAAATTCGCCTATTTCGCCGGCTTCATTGACATGAGCCGGGTGCTGCGCCTGCTGTTTCTCGGGAAGCAGGACCGAGGGCCGCTGCTGCAGAAGTGGTATGAGCAGATAAGGCGGGACGGCTGCTGGCTGTGCTGACGGCCGCGCTCGGGACCGGCTTTTCCCGGGAGTCTCTCAGGCGGCCCTCTCCAAGGTCTGCCCGCCCGGCTCTGATCCCGGCCGCCTCTTCCCGGGAGGGCCCCCCAGGAGGGCGGGCCGAAACCGGGCCTCCCCTGGGGCCGGCAGGGCCCTGCCCCATGCCCGCCGGGTGGCGTCCGGCTGGGGGTCCCTCTCCTTCGGCTTCCGGCGTGCCCTCTTCCGGAGGGGGCGGGGCACCGCCCTCAGGGCCTTAAATCAGGGGCTTTTCCTTTTTGGCCTCCAGGACGCCCCGCAGGCGGTCCCGCTCCTTGACGGCTTCGGCCAGCTCGGCCTCCAGCCGGCTCCACTCCGGGGAGGGCTCGCCCCGCTCCCGGAAGCTTTGCAGCTGCTTTTCCAGCTCCTCCACCCGCCGGGTGAGGCGGTAGAGCTCCTGGGCCAGATACTTGATGGACATGGCGTTTCCCGGGTCAGGCAGTGGGCTGGGGCTAGGCCGGGGCTCCCCTTTTTCGGCTTTCCCTGGGCAGGAAAGGCCGGCCGGAGCGGCTCCTCCGGGGGACCCGGCCGGCGCCGGATGGCGTCAGGCGGTGGCGGCCCCCTGGACGTCCCCGCCCCTCAGCCTGGCTGCAAAGGGGGCTTCCGAGACCTCCATCATGGGCAGGATGAAATAAAAATTGTTGCCGCCGGCGGTGGGTTCATAGCCCACCTGGCCGCCGTGGGTCTCGATGACGTTGCGCACAAAATAGAGGCCCCGGCCGGTGCCCACCTCGCCATTGACATTGTGGCCCCGGTAGCCCTCCTCAAAGATGTAGGGCACATCCTGCGGCGGAATATGGGGGCCGGTGGAAAAGACGTTGAACTTGCAGCCGTGCTTCCCCGGCCCGAAATAGTCCCGCAGGATCTCCCGCCCGAAAGAAATGTATTTGCGGCCCTCGTGGTTGGGGCGGGTGTATTTCACCGCGTTGGAAAAGAGGTTGGCATATACCTGGGCCATGAGGCCCTTGTCCACGGACAGGAGGATCTCCTCATCGGGCACCCCCCCCAGGGCCACGTCAATCTCGATGCCCCGCTCTCTCAGGCGGGGGAGGAAGAGCTGCAACTGGGGCTGGATGATGTCGCTCATCACCCGGTGGGGCCGCCGCCGCAGCACCAGTTGGCCCCGCTGGAAGTGGGAGGGCCGGAAGAGGGACTCGATGAACAGGCTGATGCCCTTGTATTGCTGCTCCAGGGTGTGGTAATCCTCCTTCAGGCCCTGGATGAGGTTGCGGAAGGTCACCTGGGCCTCCGGAAATTTCCCGCATTTTTCGGCGCGCACCTCACAGGCGCACTCCAGTTCCTCCAGGGTGCGGATCTTGTCCCGGAGATGGCGCAGATACAGGCTTAAAGTGATATTGGGGACGATGACATTGTGCTCAATATCCGCCACCAGGCTGTTGATAAAGCGGATGTGCTGGATGTTCTGCCAGTAGATCACCTTGGAGTGCAGGTTGTAGCCCAGCCGGTTGGCGTATTTCTCCAGGAAGAAGCGATTGTGTTCCGTAAGGGCGGAGGCGGGGGCGACCTCCAGCATGCCGATGAGCTGCTCCTTGGCGTAAAAGGGCAGGCGCTCCACCAGGAGGAGGTTGCCCCGGATGGGAACCAGCCAGGCATCGTCGACCCCGTAGGCCTGACCGGCCAGCTGGATGCGGGCGGGGGCCAAGGGGCGGTGGGGCAGGACCCCCTCCCGGCTGTCCACCACTGTCTCCAGCCGGCCGTCCTGGCGCAGAAGGTAGAGGCGGGTCTCCCAGCCGAAGAATTCCTTCAGGACGGTCACCGCCACCCGGTAAAAGTTGTCCAGGGTTTCGTATTCCTGGGCCAGGTCAAAGAAGGTCTTCAGGGCGTCGTTTTCCAGTTCCGTGAAACGGTATTCCTGGAAGGACTGCCGTTTTTCCCTCACCCGGGCGGCGATTTTGTCCAAATCGGGGGGCATAGGATGTCGGCTCTCAGGGGTTCGCCGGCACGGCGGCCGGAGTTTTCGTGTCGCTGACGCCGTCATGGCCGCGGCGGCAGCCTTGCCCCCGGCAGGGTGGTGCAGCGCCGGTCTCAGGCCGTGCGGGCGTAGCGGCGCAGCCCCTCGTCATACAGATCCCGGCCGGCACAGTCGTTGATGACGATGGTGGGCAGATCCTCCACCACCAGGCGGTGGATGGCCTCCGGCCCCAGATCCTCGAAGGCCACCACCTCCGCCTGCCGGATGCATTGGGAGATGAGGGCCCCGGCCCCGCCGGTGGCTCCCAGATACACCGCCTGGTATTCCTTCAGGGCGGCGATGACCTCGGGGCTGCGGCGGCCCTTGCCGATCATGGCCTTGAGGCCCAGCCGGAGCAGGGTGGGGGTGTAGACATCCATGCGGGTGGCGGTGGTGGGGCCGGCGGCGCCGATGACCCGGCCGGGGCGGGCCGGCGAAGGCCCCACATAGTAGAGGATCTGGCCCTGCAGGTCCACCGGCAGGGGCTGACCCGCGGCCAGCAAGTCCATGAGCCGCCGGTGGGCGGCATCCCGGGCGGTGTAGATCACCCCGCTCACCAGCACCCGGTCGCCGATCTCCAGGGCACAGACATCGGCGGCGGTGAGGGGGGGCGTCAACCGGACCTCTTTGGACATATTTCCCTCGAGTCAGTCATCTCTCCTGTCGGCCGCCGAAGGCTGGACTTCAGAGCTCCACCTCCCGGTGCCGGGAGGAGTGGCACTGGATATTCACCGCCACCGGCAGACTGGCGATGTGGCAGGGCTGCAGGAGGATGTGCACCCCCAGGGCGGTGAGGCGGCCTCCCAGCCCCTGGGGGCCGATCCCCAGGTCGTTGATGGCCTTGAGCAGTTCCTCCTCCCGGGCCGCCAAATCCGGGTCCGGGTTTTGGCTCCCCAGCTCCCGGAGGAGGGATTTTTTGGCCAGGAGGGCGGCGCGCTCGAAGTTGCCCCCGATGCCCACCCCGACGATGTAGGGGGGGCAGGCGTTGGGCCCCGCCTCCCGCACGGTGCCGACCACCGCCTCCTTGATGCCCTCCCAGCCCTGGGCCGGCTTGAGCATGAAGAGGCGGCTCATGTTTTCGCTGCCCCCGCCCTTGGGCACCACCCAGAGCTTGAGGCGGTCGCCGGGGACGATCTCGGTGTGGATCACCGCCGGGGTGTTGTCGCCGGTGTTGGTGCGGGTGAGGGGATGGCAGACGGACTTGCGCAGATAGCCCTCCTGGTAGCCCTGGCGCACGCCCTCCTGCAGGGCCGCCTCGAAGTCCCCGCCCACAATGTGCACTTCCTGGCCCACCTCGGCGAAGATGACGGTGAGCCCGCAGTCCTGGCAGAGGGGGACGCACTCTGTCTCGGCAATCCTGGCGTTGTCGATGAGCTGGCGGAAGATCTCCCGGCCGCTGGCGGACTCCTCCTCGGCCAGGCCGCGCCGGAAGGCGGCCAGAAGATCCGGGCCGATGACATAATTGGCGGTGATGGCGGCCTGCCTGACGGCCGCGATGATGTCACTCACATGGAGGTCACGCATGGAAGTTCAGGCCTCGTCAATGACTAAAGCGGGCGGGAGGCAACGGTTTGGGAGGGGGGAGATGCCGTCCCGGACGTGGTGCCGGCAGGACCGGCTTCCCCACCGGGGCCCCCTGTGTCGGTTCCCCCCTCTTTGGCCGTCGGCTGTCTCATTCCACTGTAACCGAAGCAGAGGGGCAAGGCAAGCTTAACCGTCCAGGTCGCTTTTGAAAAACTGCCGGGGGGACACGGGAGCCTTGGGGGCGGCCGGGACCTCCGTCAGGGTGGCGTCCTCCTCCGGGTAGTATTCCTCGATTTCGTCGGCGTCGGCTTCGTCGTCGTGCTCCACCGCCTCCTGCCCGCGGGCCAGGGTGGTGCCGCCCAGGGCCGGGAACTGTTCCGGCGGCCGGCCTTTGAGGGCTTCCTTCATGTAGGCGATGAAGATGGGGGCCGCCGCCTGGCTGCCCGTCTCTTTGGGCCCCAGGCTGCGCTCCTCGTCCATCCCCACCCACACCCCGGTGATGACCGAGGGGGTGAAGCCGATGAACCAGGCGTCCTTGGTCTTGTTGGTGGTGCCGGTCTTGCCGCCCACCGGCCGCCCCAGCACCTTCACCCGGGTGGCGGTGCCCCGCTCCACCACGCCCACGAGGAGCTGGGTCATGATGTCGGCGCTCTGGGGGGTGAGGGCCTGGCGCATCTGGGGCCGGCCTTCGTAGAGCACCCGGCCGTCCCGGTCTTCGATGCGCTCAATGAAGAGGGGCTCCACCAGGGCGCCCCGGTTGGGGAAGACCGAATAGGCCCGGGTGAGCTCCAGCAGGGTCACCTCCGAGGCCCCCAGGGCGGAGGCGTAGTTGGGGTAGATGGGGGAGGTGATGCCCAGTTTTCTGGCCATCTCCAGGGTGGCGTTCACCCCCAGGCTCATCATCATGCGCACCGCCGGCACATTCCGGGACTTGGCCAGGGCGGTGGCCAGGGTGATGGGGCCGCTGAAGGTGTGGTCGTAGTTCTGGGGCGACCACACCTGGCCAGCCCGGCCGCCGGGCAGGGAGAGGGGCTCATCCAGCAGGATGGAGTTGGGGCCGTAGCCCCGCTCCACCGCCGCGGCATAGATGATGGGCTTGAAGGCGCTCCCGGGCTGGCGGCGGGCCTGGGTGGCCCGGTTGAAGGTGCTGTCGGTGAAGTCCTTGCCGCCCAACAGGGTGCGCACCTTGCCGGTCTCCAGCTCCATGGACAGCAGGGCCGCCTGCACCAACGGCGCCGGCTCCAGCGCCGCCCGCCAGAGCTTCTGGGCCTTGTCCTCCTCCAGCAGCCTCACCGCCACCACGTCCCCCGGCCGGAAGCCCGAAGGGGCGGCCGGGGTTCGGCCATCCGGGCGCACCAGCACCGCCCCGTAGCTCCCCAGCTTCAGGTGCACCTGGCCGGTCCGGCGGTCCAGGTGGGTCACCAGGGCGTTGACCAGCTGGCCTTTTCTGGGGGGATACTTCTGATAGTAGCGCTCCAGGCGCTGCTGATAGGCCAGGCGCTCCCTGCCCTGCACGTGGCGCAGCGGGCCGCGGTAGCCGTTGCGGCGCACCAGCCCCTCAATGCCCTCCCGGATGGCCTGCTGGCCGAGGCGGTGCAGGTCCACATCCGCGGTGGTGTAGACCCGCAGGCCCAGATTCAGGACCCGGTCCCGGCCGAAGCGTTCCTCCAGCAGGCCCCGCACATGCTCGGTGAAATAGCCGCACTCCTTGATCCAGCCCGGCCGCTGGGGTTTGAGCCGGATCTCCTGGCGCAGGGCGGCCTGGGCCTCCTCCTGGCTGATGAAGCCCACCTCGGCCATGCGCTTCAGCACATAGGCCTGGCGCTCTTTGGCGTGGCGGGGGTTCATGTAGGGGGAGTAGCGGCTGGGGGCCTTGGGAATGCCCGCCAGGAGGGCCGCCTCCGCCAGGGTGAGGTCCTCCACATGCTTGGAGAAGTATTCCTGGGCTGCGGCCTCCACTCCATAGGCGCCGTGCCCCAGAAAGATCTGGTTGAGGTAGAGCTCCAGGATCTCCTCTTTGGTGAGGTAGTTGTCAATGCGGTAGGCCAGCACCGCCTCCTTGATCTTGCGGCCGAAGCTCTTTTCCGAAGTGAGGAGGATGCGCTTCACCAGCTGCTGGGTGATGGTGCTCCCCCCCTGGACGATCTCCCCGGCCTCCAGATTGCGGAAGAAGGCCCGGATGATGCCGAAGATGTCCACCCCGGGGTGTTCGAAGAACCGGGCGTCCTCGGCGGCCACAAAGGCCAGGATGAGGTGCCGGGGCAGGCGGCTGTAGGGCACCTCAATGCGCCGCTCGGCGTAGAACTCCCCCATCTGGCGCCCGTCCCGGGCGTAGATGCGGGTCACCACCGGGGGGCGGTACTCCTTGATGGAGGAAATCTCCGGCAGGTTCTGGAGATGGTAATAATAGACATACCCCCCCACCCCGAGCCCGCCCAGGAGGCCGGCGGCGATAAGGCCGTAGAAAATGGCCCCCAGCCAGCGGGCCCGGCGGCGGCGCTGGCGGAATTTTTCCACCCGCGGCAGGTTGGGGCGTGAAAACGGCATGGCTGAACAACCTCCCCAGAGGCGACGGCCGGAAACCGAAAAGGGAGGGCCCGGCTGGCGCGGCCCGCCCCTTTGTGGATCTCACCCCTGGGCCGACGCGGTCAGAAGGTGATGATGGTGCAGCCCCGGTCCAGGAAGCCGCCCATGCCGGCGTGGCCCTGCATGTCGGCCAGCAAAGGCAGGCCCTGGGCCTCGGCGGCGGCCAGGGTCCCGAGCTTGGCGGCGCAGGCCCGGCAGACCCCCGCCACCAGGCCCTTTTCCCGGGCCTGGGCCCACAGGGGGGCCAGGGGGCTGCCCGCCTCCGTGAACCTGGGGACCAGCCCACAGGCGGCCCCCTCCACCACCACCTGCACCTCATGGCCCCGGGCCGCCAGGTCCAGGGCGTTCAGGAGCACATGCACAAAGCACATGGCTTCGCCGTTGAAGGCGAACAGCGCATATCTGCCGGCCATGGTTCCCCCTGGTCCTTTGAGGCGAAATCCCCGGGGTTTATTTCTCCTGGGCCTCGAAATTCTTGATGAACTGGCCGATCTGCACCCCGAGGTAGACGCACTTCTGCCCCTCCATGCAGGCGTCGGCGTCCGCCTTCTCCAGGTGGGTGGTGAGTTCGTGATGGTCCTTCTTGAAATGCACAATGTAGGCGTTTTTGGCCTCGTCGAAGGTGACGCTGCAGACGATGCCGTGCCGGACGATTTCCGGATACATCTCTTCGATCTTGTTTTTCAGACCCATCAGCGTGTAGCCCATGTCCGCCTCCTCTGCAGGATGCGCCGGCGGCCCGGTGGCCCCGCCGGCTCAGGCCCGCCCCCGGGGCGCCTTCGGGGCGTGACCCTGCGCCCGGGTGGGGGCTTGGGGTCCGGTGCAGGAGTCCAAGCCCCCGCCTTGGCCCCCCACCTCGTTGTCTATTATACCCCCCCGGGGGCGGCTTTGGTAAGGCGCCGGGACAATTTCCCCCGGCCCGGTGGGAACCCGGGGGATGCCTGTCAATTCCAAGTTAACGTGGGAACCGCCCCCCTGCAAGGCAGCCCGGGAATTTTCCCCAGCCGCCCGGGGGGCTCACCGCGGCCGGAGGTGGAAGCCCTCGGGCAGGAGGTCGGAAAGCCGCCTCTCTTCCAGGCCCTCCTCACCCGGGTAGAGGATGAGGGCCTGGGGCCCGAATTCCGCCAACACCTGGCGGCAGGCGCCGCAGGGGGGGAAGGGGCCCGGGTGGTGGCTTGCCACGGCCACGGCGACCAGGCGCAAATTCCCCCCGCCCAGGGTGGCGGCGGCATGGGCCACGGCCACCCGCTCGGCGCACAGGGTGAGGCCATACGAGGCGTTCTCCAGGTTGGCGCCGGAAAAGATCCGCCCCTCGGCGGTGAGCACCGCCGCCCCCACCCGGATGCCGGAATAGGGGGCATAGGCTTTGGTTAGCGCAGAGGTGGCGGCCTGAAGGAGCCGGCGGCGTTTTGCCGCTGTCATGGAGGCCTCGTGCATCGGTCCCCCTGGCGACGGTCGGTCCGGGGTGAGGGCGCCGACGAAAAAAGAAGAGGGACGGCAAGCCCCTCTTCCACTCCGGCGGCGCCTTTATAGGCCCTCCGGATCAGGATCCCCATAGACTGTCCCGTTCATTTGGCGGCTTTCCGCCGGGCTGCGCCCTTTTCGCCCAGGCCCTTCTCTTTGGCCAGCACCCGGCGCTGTTCTGAATACTCCCGGCAGACCAGGGGATATTTCTTGGGGTCCAGGCCGTAACGGCGGAAGTATTCCTGGGGCGTGAGACCATGGGCCTTGCGGATGTGGGCCTTGAGGGTGCGCATGCGCTTACCGCATTCCAGGCAGACGACAAACTTGTCCTGAACGATCTCCTCCAGGGGGATGGGGGGTTTCTTGACTTCCTGCGGCATGACCGGCTTCTCCACCGGTGCCACTTCAGCCGGAGCCCCGGCCTCCAGAGAACTGAGGAGGTGGTACACGTCCCGAATTTCTTCCACCAGTTCTTTAGGAGTAAGTTCACTCATGGAGGCATGGGAGATGACAATCTGGGCCGTCAATTTCAGGATTTCCGTCGCCATGGGATGTGAATCCTTTCAGTGGTTTTTACTGCCGACAGCTAAATCTTCACCCCTTTTTTCAATTTATATAATGAGGAGAGATTATTTTTGTCAAGACAATTTTTGACATTTTTATTTTTTCACCAAGGTCAGTTATGTCATATCTTGACACCCCGGGCGATGTTCTCCAGCAGATGGGGATCCTTGATGGTGATGCGGCCCTTTTCTTCGCTGATGACACCCAGAGCCTTGAGACGGGTCAGGGTGCGGGAGAGCGTTTCGCTAATGGTTCCCAGATAGGAGGCCAGGTGAGTTTTGGAGATATTCAGTTCAATCACCAGGTCCGGGGCCACCTCACCGTGAATTTCCCGGCATTTCTCCAGGATGAAGCGGGCCAGTCGGGCGGAGACCTCTTTTAGGGACAGATCCTCCAATTGCCGGGTCAGGTGGTAGAGGAGGCGGCTCATGGTGGCCAGCATGTTCCGGGCCAGGCGGGGGGAGGAGGTGAGGAGGGCCAGAAACGGTCCTTTGGGGAAGTAGAGGGTGCGGCTGTCGCTCAAGGCCACCGCGGTGGCGGGGTAGACATCCTCCGCCAGCACCGCGGCCTCGCCGAAGGTCTCCCCCGGGCCCACCAGGCGCAGGATGTACTCCTTGCCGTCCGGGGAGCTCTTCATCAGCTTGACCTGACCCGCCAGCAGGATGAAAAAACCCGCGGCCTCCCGGCCCTCCCAGAAGATGATGGCGTCCTTGGGGAAATCCCGGTGAAGGGCCAGCCTGGCCAGCGCCGCCAGGTCCTCCTCGGTCAGGCCGGAAAACAGGTAGATCCGCCGCAAGATCCCCGCCTTGTCCTCTGCCATCGTCCTGTCCTTTCCGGGATGAGAAGGGGTGCATTGCGATTGTGGCAGAGAACCTGGCCGGACGGAAGAGTGGAGGAGGAGGCGGAAACTTTTTCGATTTGACCGTGCGGCCGGCTTTCTGCTAAGGTGCGCCCAAAGAGGCTGTGAATATGCGTGGCCGGAGGGCAGCGGGAATGAAATGTGTGAGGATGGGTGCCGGGGTCATGGCACTCCTGTGGTGCCTGGCAGCCCTGGGGGGGTGTCCCCGGCCGGAGGCCACCGAGGTGCGGCTGGGGGTCAACGCCGAGCTCACCGGCAGCAAGCCGGCGGTGGGAGCCTCCTGCAGGAACGCCGCCGAACTTCTGGCCGCCCAGGTCAATCAGGCCGGCGGCATCAGGCTGGGGGACAAGGCCTACCAACTGACCCTCTTCATTGAGGACAACGAGGACAAGGCGGAATCCGCCGCCGCCGCGGCCCAGAAGCTCATCACCCAAAACGGGGTGGTGGCGGTCATCGGCCCCAACGCCTCCGGGAACGCCATCCCCGCCGCCCGCATCTGCGAGGATGCCAAGACCCCCATGGTCTCCCCCTGGTCCACCAACCCCAAGACCACCGAGGGCAAGCAGTATGTCTTCCGGGCCTGCTTCATCGACGACTTTCAGGGGCAGGTGATGGCCAAGTTCGCCCGGGAGAACCTCAAAGCGGAGACCGCCGCGGTGCTCTATGATGTGGCCTCGGAATACAACAAGGGCATCGCCGAATTTTTCAAAAAATTCTTTGAAGCGGCCGGGGGCCGGGTGGTGGCCTTTGAATCCTACACCAAGGGGGACATGGATTTCTCCTCCCAGCTCACCAAGATCAAGGGGGCCAACCCCCAGGTGCTCTTCCTCCCCAACTACTACAACGAAGTGCCCCTGCAGGTGCAGCAGGCCCGGCGGCTGGGCCTCACCTGCCCCATCATCGGCTCCGACTCCTGGGGGAGCGAGGAGCTCCTGAAGCTGGGCGGCCCGGACCTGGAGGGAACCTTCTTCAGCACCCACTATGCCCCCGACATCGCCACGGAGAAGGCCCGGAAATTCATCCGGGACTACCAGGAGCGTTACGGCAAGACCCCCGATGACGTGGCGGCCCTGACCTACGACGCCGGCAGCCTGATCCTGGCGGCCCTGGCCCAGGCCGGGGCGCCGGACCGCCAGAAGCTCCGGGACGCCCTGGCCGCCATCCGGGAATTCGAGGGCGTCACCGGCAAGATGAGCTTCAAAGACACCGGCGACCCGGTGAAGAGCGCCGTCATCCTCCAGATCAAGAACGGCAGATTCACCTACCACGCCAGCGTGGCGCCGTAAAACAGGGGAGCGGGGGGCCGGGGCTCACGCCCCTGGCCCCAGTCCCCCCCCATCCCCGGGGGAGGGACAGGGCCGGAGCTGATCGCCTTCGCCCCCGACCATGGCCACCCCGCCATGATCGGAACCCTGGCCCAGCATGTCCTCAATGCGGTGCAGTTGGGGAGCGTCTATGCCCTCATCGCCCTGGGCTACACCATGGTGTATGGCGTCCTCACCATGATCAACTTCGCCCACGGCGACATCTTCATGGTGGGGGCCTACCTCAGTCTGGCCGGGGCGCTCTTTCTCCTGGGGCTGCCGTCCCAGCTGCCGCCGCTATTGGTGTTCCTGGGCGCCCTCACCTTCAGCATGACCCTGACGGCGCTTTTGGGGGTGCTGATTGAACGGCTGGCCTACCGGCCGCTCAGGGGGGCGCCCCGGGTGTCCGCGGTGATCACCGCCCTGGGGGTGGGGCTGTTTCTGGAAAATTTCACCCTGGCCATGCTGGGTCCGGAACCGCGGCAGTTTCCCGCCCTCATTCCCCCCACCGTGCTGCAGCTGGGGGGCCTGGCCGTCACCCCCCTTAACCTCCTCATCATCCTTGTGGCCGTGGCCATCATGGTCTTTTTGGATCTCCTGGTCAGACGCACCCTGCTGGGCATGGCCATGCGGGCCATCTCCTACAACCGGGCGCTGGTACCCCTGATGGGGGTGCCGGTGGACCGGGTCATCTCCCTCACCTTTGCTTTGGGCTCCGCCATCGCCGCCGCCGGGGGCCTGACGTACGGGCTGGCCTATCCGGTCCTGGACCCCTATATGGGCATCCGCATCGGCTGGTGGGCCTTCATCGCCGCGGTGGTGGGCGGCATCGGCAACATCCGGGGGGCCATGCTGGGGGGCTACATCCTGGGGCTGGTGGAGATCTTCACCCCGGTCGTCCTGCCCTCCTCCACCTACCGGGATTTCGTTGCCTTTTCCCTGCTCCTGGTGCTGTTGATCTTCCGGCCCACGGGTTTGCTGGGCCGGCCCCTGTTTGAGCGGGTCTGAGCCCCACAACCACGGCCGGGCTCACCGGAAAAGGGCAAAAATTATCCCCTTCCCTTCTGCCGCCGATAAAGGGAATGAGGCAGGGCGGACGCGCTTGGAGGGAAGGGCCACGGCCAGGAGGCGGGAGGTCCCCCGGCTGGCGACCGCCCCACCATGAGGGAGAAAAGGAGTGACAGCTATGAAGGAACAGCGTCTGAAACTGCACCGCCTCACCGGCCTGGCTCTGGCCCTGGCGATCCTGTTCTTCGGCCTCCCGGCCCTGGCGGACGAGCTGGCGGACCTCCAGGCGGCCCTCAAGGCCCGGGGGGCCCGCTGGCAGGCCGGCGACAACCCCATTGCCCGCCTCCCCAAGGAGAAGCGCCGGGCCCTGGTGGGCCTGATCAAGAAACCTGAACCGGAGGGCGAGGAGCTTCTCAGCGCCGCCCGGGAACCTTTGACAGGCCTGCCTCCCGCCCTGGACTGGCGCAATAACAACGGCAACTGGGTCACCCCGGTGCGCAACCAGGGCAGCTGCGGCAGCTGCTGGGCCTTCGCCACCGCCGGCGCCCTGGAGTCCTACCAGCTGCGGCTCCGGAACACCCCGGGGGTGGATCTCAATCTGGCGGAACAGATCCTCGTCTCCTGTTCCGGGGCAGGCTCCTGCAGCGGCGGCTTTATCGGCTCGGCCTCAAACTATCTCCGGGACACCGGCCTGCCGGTGGAGTCCTGCTACCCCTACACCGCCACCAACGGCAGCTGCAGCAATGCCTGCAGCACCGCCTTCACCAGCACGTATGAGATTGACGCCTGGGCCTATGTCTGCACCACCTCCCCCACGGTGACCGCCCTGAAAAACGCCCTTTACACCTACGGGCCGCTGGTCACCACCATGGACGTCTATTCCGATTTTTACTATTACAAGACCGGCGTCTACCATTATACCTCCGGCAGTTATCAGGGCGGCCACGCCATCCTGCTGGTGGGCTATGACGACGGCAGGCAGGCCTTTCTGGCCAAAAACAGCTGGGGCACCGGCTGGGGGGAGAGCGGCTATTTCTGGATCGGCTATGATCAGCTGGCCCCCAACACCGCCACCCCCAGGGGCTGCGAGTTCGGCTACTACACGATTGCTTACCAAAGCACCAGTCCCCCGCCGTCGCCCAGCTGCACCTACAGCGTCAGCCCCACGAGCTTCAGCATCCCCCGCAGCGGCGGGACGGGCTACACGATCACCGTCACCGCCTCCGGCACCAGCGGCTGCAGCTCCTGGAAGCCCACCACCAGCGCCTCCTGGATCACCATCACCTCACCCACCGGGTATGTGACGGGGAGCGGGAGTGTGGTCTTCAAAGTGGCCCCCAACCTGACCCGGCGGACCCGCACTGCCACCATCTCCGTGGCCGGGGTGACCGTTACGGTGACCCAGAGGAGATGAGGCGCACCGCCCAGGGGAGGAGAGCGGGCCCCTCTCCTCCCCTGGGGTGCCGCCGGGGGTCGGCCGGGCCCCCCAGAGGGGGAGAAGCCCTGGGTCTCCCCCGGAGGTGTCCCTCCCTTCCTCCCGCCCCCGCCCGTCTTAAAGTTTTTGGCTCCTCATGCCGATACATAAGCTGAACCCTGCCGGCGGCGGCCGCATGAGTCCAGCAGGTCTCCAAGCGCCGGCAAAGGGCGGTCCGGGCCACCCCACCGCATCGGTGGCACCACGGAGGCTGGAGGAAGAGATGGCCCCCCACACGGTCAACACATGCCGACGGCCCCGGCAGGCCGGCAACGTCACCCTGGAACTGGCCCTCATCCTGCCCCTCCTGCTCCTCATCCTGGGAGGGGCCCTGGATCTGGGAATGCTCTTCTGGGAGAAGCAGGTTCTCACCAACGCCACCCGGGAAGGCGCCCGGGCCGCCAGCAAGGTGGACGGCCCCAGCGGCGTGGGGCCCGCCCGGGTGCGCCAGATCGTCCAGGATTACCTCACCCAGCATCGCATCAAGGATGCCAACGGCCAGCCCCTGGTGCTGAGCGACAGCCAGTTCAGCTACACCTGGGAGTACACTGCCACCGGCACCCTGGTAACCGTTGCCCTGCAGCAGATCCCCTACCGGATGATGCTGCTCCCCAACTTCCGGTCCTTTTTCGGCTACACCCGGCAACCCGGGGACCAGACCTTTTTCCTCCAGGCTCGCACCGTGATGGCGGCGGAGTGGCATGTCAGTGTGCCGCCGTCTCCGTAGACATGGCAGCGGCTAGGCCGGCAACTCAGCAGGAGAACGCCTATGAGACGCGGGATCTTTTGGCGGGACGAACGGGGGGTGGGGCTCCCCCTCATGGGCGTCGCCCTGGCGGCGGCCCTCGGCATTCTGGCCGTCACCGTCGACCTGGGACGCCTCTACATGGTGAAAAGCGAGCTGCAGCGGGCCGCGGACGCCGCCGCCCTGGCCGGGGCCCATCGGCTCTTTGTGGCGCCGGAGAACGCGGGAAAGGTGATGCCCATCTCCCTGGACTGCACCCGGGCCGTCAACGCCGCCCTGGCCCTGGGAACCTCCAACCCACGGATGCCAACCCCCTCCCGGGAGGGAACCTGAACATCCAGGTGGGTTACTACGATCTGAACACCCAGGCGTTTACTGAAACCGGCTGCGGCAATCCCCTCACCGTCAATGCGGTGCAGGCGGTGGCCACCAAGCCGGTGGCCCTCTATGTGGGCGGGATCATCACCGGCTCCTCCACGGTGACCCTGACGGCCCGGGCCATCGCCCTGAGCGGCGCCGTGGGCCAGGTGCCGCCGGGCACCAAGACCCTGCCCCTGGCGGTGGACAACGACAAGCTCCCCTCCATGGGCCAGAAACTGGTCATCCACCTCAACCCCACCCCCGGGGATGACGGCTGCTGGCACACCTTCTTCTGGCAGAACCCCGCCTCCTCCCTCATCCGGGACATCATCGAGGACAAGGTGCAGACCCCGCCCCTGAAAGTGGGGGACTTTATCAAGGTCAAGGAGGGGGTGGATGACGCCAGCCTCAAGAAATTGGGGAATGCCCTGAGAGACAGGGGGGGCACCTGGGATGTGATGCTGCCGGTGATCCAGGCGGAGTCCCACACCGGATGGGTTGAAGTCCTGGGCTTTGCCGCCATCCGCCTCACCCTGGTGGATGCCTCCGGAAAGGACAAGCGCCTCGAGGCGGAAACCCTGAACTACTATGTGGCCCCCGGGGCCCAGCCCGGCGGCCCCTCCTACTATGGGCTGCTGGCCGGCTCCCCCTCCCTGGTGCAGTAGGCCGGGGTAAAGGAATGCCCTAAACGGCCGACTGCCGGGGGGAGACGGGGGGAGGAGGCGGACGCGGGGACGAGGGGGCGGAGGATTCGGGGGAGGGGAACTTCGCAGATGCCCGGGGACAGGGGGGCCGGGGGGTCGGCCGGCCACCATCCCGTCAGCGCGCCCATCAAAGCGATGCGGGGATGCCGGGGAGAGGGGGCGAAGGGGTGCTAAGGGGGCGGCTGGCGGCGGAGGCCCTCCGGAGGCGCCTCACGGGGAGGGGGCCCGAAGAGGGCCAGCCGCGCAGGTTCTCACCGATCTTTGGTCATGCGTCCCAGGCGCCCCGGGGAAAGCTGAGCTTGGAGGCGCCGGCGGCTTTGGGGGGAGATTCCTTTGCCCCTCAAGAGGCCTCGCCCTGGCCGGGCTGCCCCGAAGGGGGGGCGGCGATGCCCCAGACCGCAATGCCCTCCCGCTCGGCCCGGCCCAGCATCTCCTCCCGGTCGAAGATGATGGTGGTCCCGGCCTCGATGGCCAAGACCCGGGCCCCCACCTCGGCCATGGTGGCGATGGTGCCCGCCCCCACCGCCGGCTGGTCGAAGCGCAGATCCTGCTGGGGTTTGGCCACCTTCACCACCACCGCCCCGGGCCCGGCCAGGCGGCCCCCCCGCCGGATGGCCTCATCGGTACCCTCCACCGTCTCCACCGCGGTCACCACCTGATTGCGCACCACCACGCACTGGCCCAGATCCAGCCGGCCGATCTCCTTGGCCATCTGGTAGCCGAAGGCGATGTCCGCCTGCTGCCGGCGGTTGGGCCGGTGCCGGGTGAGGGGCCCGGCCGGGGCCAGAAGCTCCTCCTGGAAGAGGGTGGCGGGCGCAATGACGATCCCCTCCCGCTCCAGTTCGTCGGCCACCGCCCGGAGGAGGCGGTCATCCCTGCCCGGGCCCACCCGGCGCAGGATGCTCAGGGCCCGAAGATCCGGCCGGAAATGGGAGAAGAGGCGGCCCCGGTTCACCGCCCCGGCCATGAGGGCCTGGGTGACCCCGGCGGCCTTGAAGATGCGGATGATCTTCCCCAGCTGCCCCACGTAGACCCAGTGCAGCTCATCCACCAGCTCCGCCAGGGCGGGGTCGGTCTCCTGCCGGTGGGCCACGGCGATGACCCTGAGGCCCCGGCTCCGGGCGGCTTGGGCACAGAGGCGGGGAAACTGGCCGCTACCCGCGATGAGTCCGATTTTCCCGGCCATTGGCGGGGGTGATGCCTCGCTCGGAGGTCTCCACGAAGGCGAGGAGGTGCTGCACCTCGGGGACGTGGCCCCATTCCTGCCGAACCCTGGCCAGCGCCTCCTTCAGGGGGCCGGTGGGGGAGAGGAACAGGGCGTCAAAGGCCTGACGCAGGGCCTGGAGGGTGGCGTCGCTGAACCCGGCCCGCTTGAGGCCCACCAGGTTGAGGCCCATGAGCTTGGCTCGGTTGCCGTACACCAGGCTGTAGGGCGGCACATCCCGGGCCACCGCCGAGGCGCCTCCCACGAAGGCATGGCGGCCGATGCGGCAGAACTGGTGGATGGCGGCCAGGCCGCTGATGATGGCCCGGTCCTCCACCAGGATGTGGCCCGCCAGGGTGGCGGCGTTGGACATGATCACGCCGTTGCCGATGATGCAGTCGTGGGCCACGTGGGTGTAGGCCATGAAGAGATTGCCGTTGCCCACCCGGGTGACGCCGCCGCCGGCGCCGGTGCCCCGGTGCAGGGTGGCATACTCCCGGATGGTGTTGTCATCCCCGATGATGAGTTCGGTGCGCTCACCCTGGAATTTCAGATCCTGGGGAATCTCCCCCACCGAGGCGAACTGGAAGATGCGGCAGCGGGCCCCGATGGTGGTGAACTCTTTGATGACCACATGGGGGCCGATCTCGGTGTCGGCGCCGATGACCACCCGGCCGGAGATGATGCTGTAGGGGCCCACCGTGACCCCGTCTCCCAGCTCCGCCGCGGGGTCCACAATGGCGGTGGGGTGGATGCGGGCCATCCTCACTCCCCTCCGCTGCCCACGGCGGCCATGATCTCCCCCTCCGCCACCAGGGTCTGATTCACGAAGGCCTTGCCCGCCATCTTGTAAAACCTCTTGCCCCCCCGGATGGTGGTGAGCTCCATGATCAGCTGATCCCCGGGAATGACCGGTTTGCGGAAGCGCATCTTGTCCACCCCCATGAGGTAGATGGCGGCCTCCTCCTGGAGATCCGGGGTGGACAGCAAAGCCAGGATCCCCCCCACCTGGGCCATGGCCTCAATGATGAGCACTCCGGGCATGATGGGGTTGTTGGGGAAGTGGCCCGGGAAGAAGGGCTCATTCAAGGTGACGTTTTTCAGGCCCACCACCCGCTTGCCGATCTCCAGCTCCAGGATGCGGTCCACCAGGAGAAAGGGATACCGGTGGGGCAGCAGACGCTTGATGGCGGCCAAATCCAGGGACGTGGGTGCGCTCATGACTCCGTCTCGGGAGGGGGGCCGCCGGTGAGGGCGGCCATCTGTTGTTCCAGTTTTTTCAGGCGCTTGTAGATCTCCGGCAGTTTGACCATGACGCCGTGCATGGCCAGAAATTCTTTGTAGGGGCGGGCGGGGGAGCCCAACATCACCTGGCCGGGGCCCACGGAGTGGGTGAGGGCGCTTTTCCCCCCCACCTGGACCCCATCCCCCACCTCCAGATGGCCCACTACCGCCGCCTGGCCGCCCAGGACCACCCGCTTCCCCAGCCTGGCGGAGCCGGCGATCCCCACCTGGGCCACCAGAATGGAGTGCTCCCCCACCACCACATTGTGGCCCACCTGCACCAGGTTGTCGATCTTGGTGCCCCGGCCGATGCGGGTCTCGCCCAGGGCGGCCCGGTCGATGGTGGTGTTGGCGCCGATCTCCACGTCGTCCTCGATGACCACGATGCCCAGTTGGGGAATCTTTTCGTGGCCCTGGGGGGTGGGGACGTAACCGAAGCCGTCGGCGCCGATGACTGCGCCGCTGTGGATGATGACCCGGGCCCCCAGGCGGCAGCGGTCCAGGATGGTGACCCGGGGGTGGAGATAGCTGTCGGGCCCGATTTCCACCCCCTGGCCCAGGACGCACCCCGGCCCGATGGTCACCCGGTCCCCCAGGCGGCAGCCGTCGCCGATGAAGGCGAAGGGCGCCACGGAGACCTCCGCCCCCAGTTGGACGCCCTCCCCCAGACAGGCCTGGTCGCTCACCCCCGGCCAGCGCCAGGGCGGGGGCGCAAAGAGGGCCGCGGCCCGGGCATAGGCGAGATACGGCTGGGGCACCACAATGCAGGGCCGGCCCAGATCAGCCCATTCCGGCGCCACGAGGAAGGCCGCCGCCCGGCTGCCGGGGACCTTTTTCAGATACCTCTTCTGGGCGATGAAACTCAGATCCCGGGGGGTGGCCTGATCCACCGCCGCAATGCCGGAAATCCGCAGATCACCGGGGCCTCTGAGCTCTCCGCCCAGGCGGGCCGCCAGTTCCGCCAGGGTGTATTCCATGGGGGGCTCGGCTGTGGGCCCGGAGGCGGCCACGGCCGGAGCCCGGCCGCCCCGCAGCCCTCATGCCTCCAGGCGAAGGCGGTTACTTGAACCGGGCCCGGACCTTCTCGGTGATGTCCAGGTTCTTGTTGCGCACGAAGATGCCGGCCTTGGGGAGGACCAGGTCCAGCTTCTCCTCGTTGGCCACCGCCTCCACCGCCTGCTCCAGTTTCTTCATCAGGGGCCCCAGTTCCTGCTCCTGGAGTCTGGCCAGGGCCTTGTCGGCCTCCTGGGCGGATTTCTGCAGGTCGCTGGCCTTTTTCTGGAGCTCCTCTTCCTTGCGCTTGCGGGCGTCCTCCTTCATGACCCCCTTTTGCTTTTCAAATTCCTCAATCTGCCGGGCCAGCTCCTGGCGCCGCTGCTCCAGGGGACGCCCCATTTCCTCCATCTTGCGCTTCAGGGTGTCCTGAACCCGCTTGCCTTCCGGGGACTTGCCAATGATGTCGTTGACATCCACCACCCCGATCTTCACCTGGGCCTCAGCCCCGGCCGGGGAGAAGGCCAGCAGCGCCGCCGCTGCCAGCACGATGCACCATGCGTACATGCACTTCCTCCTTAAGGTTTTTCCGCCATGAATATCCCCGGAGGGCAATCCGGGGGTGAGGGGAATCGCCGGCGGCAGGGCCCTCAGAAGGTGCCGCCCATGGTGAATTCCCAGTTGCTCTGCCGTTCCCAGGGTTTGGGGGAGATATTGTAGCCCCATTCGATCCGCAGCGGCCCCAGGGGGGAGTACCAGCGGATGCCCGCCCCCACGCTGGTGCGGAGAAAGGGCGGAGTGGAATAGGTCCCATAGACATTGCCGGCGTCGAAAAAGGTCACCCCGGTGATGCCGTATTTCTTCATCAGGGGCATGGGGAAGCGGTACTCCAGGTTGAACTGCAGGAACTTGTTGCCGCCCACCCGCTGGCCGGTGACGGGATCCCGGGGGCTGATATCGGCGAAGGTGAAGCCCCGGACACTGTCGATGCCGCCCAGGTAGAATTTTTCATAGGCCGGCAGGGCGCCCCAGGGGAGGACGTTCATGTAGCCGCCCCGGAAGTGCACCACCCCCACATGTCCCCACCACAAGGGGAAATACCAGCCGGATTCCAGGATGTAGCGCATATAGGCGGTATCCCCTCCCAGCCCCGCCATTTCGATGGCGATGCTGTTGTCCGAGCCCCGGGTGGGGGTGAAGAGGGCGTCCCGGGAATCCCGCCGCAGCATGAAGGACATCGCACTGGTGTTCCGGATCTCGGCGGCCTCCTTGAGGATGGGCGAGGCAAAGGGCGAGAGATTGGAGATCTTGACGTTTTCAAAGCGGTAGGAGCCGTAAATCCGGGTATATTTCCAGCGCAGGGGGTGAGAGAGCCTGAGAGAGCCGCCGATACTGCGCCGGGTGTACTCATCAAATTCCCGTTCCCAGTTGAAGACGTCGAAGCCCACCGCCAGGGGCCGGTCGAGAAAATAGGGCTCGGTGAAGCTGAGCCGGAGCCGGGTGGAGATGGAGCCGATGATGCCCTGGACCTTGAGCTGCTGACCCCGGCCGAAGAGGTTGGCCTGGCTGACCTCGATCATGCCCACCAGGCGGTCCTGGGTGCTGTAGCCCATGCCCACCCCGAAGGTGCCGGTGGGCCGCTCCTTGACGGAGATCTTCAGGTTGATGCGGTCCGGGGCGCTTCCCGGCGAGGTGCTGAAATTGACGTCCTCGAAATATTCCAGCCGCCGCAGGTTGCGCACGCTCTCCTTGAGCTTGGTGGCGGAGAACTGCTCCTGCTCGTAGACCCTCAGCTCCCGGCGGATGACCTTGTCCCGGGTCTTGACGTTGCCCGTCACCTCAATGCGCTCGAAGTAGACCTTTTCCCCTTTGCGGATGTCAAAGATGAGATCCACCCGGCGGGCCTCGTCGTCCTCCTTGATGAGGGGGGTGACGTCGGCGTTGGCATAGCCCTGGTCGGCGTAGAGGTCGCTGAGGGTGGTGATGTCATTCTGGATGATCTCCCGGCTATAGGTCTTGCTCTTGCGGATGGCCAGGCGTTTGAGGAGCTTGTCCTTGTCCTCCAGGAGATCCCCCTGAATGTCCACCTGCCCCATCTGGTATTGGGGGCCTTCCTGGATGGGGATGGTGATGTAGAGGTTGCCGCCCTTGATGTCGATTTTGGGCTCGCCCACCTTGGCCTTGATGTAGCCCTTGTTGTAGTAGGCCGCGGTGATCTTCTCCACATCCCGCTCCAGGACCTCCCGGTTCAGTTTGCCGGTCCCGGTGATGAAGGCAAACAGGCTCTTCTCCTTGGTCTCCATCACCTTTTTCAGGTCCTTGGACTTGATGGCGGTGTTGCCCTCAAACCTGATCTGTTTGACAAAGACCTTGCCCCCTTCGTTCACCAGGAAGGTGAGGTTCACCTCCGTGGGGGTAACCGGGTCCAGGCGGTAGTCCACCGTGGCCTCGGCAAAGCCTTCGTCGCTGTAGAGCTTGAGGATCTTGTTGACGCTCTGCCGGATGGCGGCCTCCGAGGCGATGCTGAAGGGCTTTAGGTCCACCACCTCCAGGATCTTTTTCTGCTTCAGCTTGCGGTTGCCCTGCACCCGGATCTCCCGGATGGCGGGCTTTTCCTCCACGATCACCGTGAGCACCCGGCCGGCGGGGGTGTCGCTGACATCCAGCTTGACGGTGGTGAAGTAGCCCAGCTTGTAGATGGCCTTGAGGTCCTCCCGGAGGCGGGCCGGGGCGAGGATGTCGCCTTCCCGGGTCTGCATCACCCCCAGGACGGCGTCCTTCTCGATGCGGCGGTTGCCCTTCACCTCGATGCGGGCGATCTTCTCCCGGCCGACGATCTTCTGGGCGGTGTCCTGGGCCAGCTGGCGGCTGACCCCGGTGAGGGCCCTGAGCCCGGGCCCCTCGGCCTTCAGGGTGGCCGGGGGGGTGCGGCCGCTCACATCCACGATGCGGGCCTCCACCGTCAGCAGGTCCCCCACCACCAGCAGCCGGCCGGAGACCACCACGTCGGCATTCAGCTTCTGCCCCGCCTCCCGGGCGGCGGGGTCGGGCAGGATATCCGCCGGCCGGGGCACCGCCTTGTCCACCTCCTCAGGCGGGAGGACGGTCAGGCCCTCGGCCTTGAGGCGCTCCTGGAACTCCTCCCGCACCTTGCGGCCCCAGAGTTCCTGGGGTTCCCTGGCCAACACCGGGAAAGGCAGCACCGCCACCTTCTTGATCACGATATCGTCCTGGGCCCACGCCGGGGCCGTGGCCGTGACGGCCAGCAGTATCGCCAGCAACAGTGGGAAGAGGGGTTGCGCCACTGAGTCAGCCTCCCCTGAGGATTTCGGCCTTGCCGTCTTTGAGGGTGATCTCCCGGTCCAGCTCCCGGGCCAGATCAAAGTTGTGGGTGACGATCACCGAGGTCAGGCCCCGGGTGCGATTGAGGTTCAGGAGGAGCTCCTGGACCTGATGGGCGTTTTTGGGATCCAGGTTGCCGGTGGGTTCGTCGGCCAGGAGCACCTCGGGCTTGAGCACCAGGGCCCGGGCCACCGCCACCCGCTGCTGCTCCCCCCCGGAGAGGGTGGACACCCGGTGGCGCAGGCGGTCCTTGAGACCCACCTGCACCAGGATCTCCTCGGCCAGCTCCTGGGCCTCCCGCCGGGGCAGCCGGGCGATGAGGGCCGGCATCATGGTGTTTTCCAGGGCATCGAATTCCGGCAGCAGATGATGGAACTGGAAGACGAAGCCCACCTTGCGGTTGCGGAAGGCGGCCAAGGCGGTGTCATCCAGCTGGAAGACCTCCTGTCCGTCCCAGAGGAGGCTCCCGGCGGTGGGCCGCTCCAGGGTGCCCAGAATGTGCAGGAGGGTGGATTTGCCCACCCCGGAGGCCCCCACCACGGCCAGGGTCTCCCCGGCATAGATGTCCAGATCCAGGCCGGTGAGGACCTCCACCACATTGCCGTTGGTGATGAAATGTTTCACCAGCCCCCGGACCTGGATCTTCACCGGCCGGGAGCCCTCCTGCCCTGACATGCTCATCGTGCCTTTCCCGGCAGGTATCCCACCTTATCACGTTCCCCCGGGGCCGTCAAAATTTTTGGGGCCGGATGCCCAGGATTACTCATAGCGGATGGCCTCCACCGGGTCCAGGCGGGAGGCCTGCCAGGAGGGGTAGAGGGTGGCCAGAAAACTGATGCCCACCGCCGCAGCCACAATCATGGCCACATCCCCGGCCTGCACCTGCACCGGCAGGGTGGAGAGGCCGTAGACGTAGCCCGGGAGCTTGATGAATTCATAGCGCTTGAGGAGGGCGCAGGCCCCCAGCCCCAGGACCAGCCCCGCCAGGGTGCCGACGGCGCCGATGATGAGGCCGTTGACGATGAAGATCTGCATGATGCTGCGCCTTGTGGCCCCCATGGACTTGAGAATGGCGATCTCCTTGGTCTTCTTCATCACCATCATGAACAGGGTGCTGGCAATGCCGAAGGCCGCCACCAGGATGGTGAGGGTGAGGATGATGAACATGGCCACCTTCTCCAGCTTCAGGGCGGAAAACAGGGTGGCGTTCATGCGCATCCAGTCGCGGGTGTAGAAGGGGGGGCCCAGCTTGTCGGCGATCTGCTGGGCGATGCGGTCCGCCCTGTAGATGTCGGCCACCTGCACCTCCAGTCCGGTGACCTTGTCCCCCAGGCCCAAAAAGGCTTGCAGGCGGGGAATGCTGACATACACCAGGCTGGCGTCGAATTCATACATGCCGGTGTGGAAGACCGCCGCCACCTTGAAGGATTTCATCCGGGGCAGGCGGCCCATGGGGGTGAGGGTCCCCAGAGGCGAGATGATGTTGAGATAGTCCCCGGGGTGCAAATTGAGATTGCGGGACATCTCATTGCCGATGGCCACCGGTGGGGGGTCGTCGGGGCCGCCCTCCGCCAAGGCGGTGAAATCCCCCTCCACCACCTGGAGGCCCTTGGGGCCGCCGGCCTTGATGACGCCCGGGTCCACGGCCCGGAGCACCCCCCCGGCGATGTTCCCCGGGGCGGAGAACATCACCTGGGTGTAGATGAAGGGCTCGGCCTGGGTGACTCCCGGAAGTTTGCGGATCGCCGCCGCCACCTCCTGGTAATTCTCCACCGGCTGGCCGTGCTTCAGGACCAGGACGTGGGCGTTGACGCTGAGGATTTTCTTTTTCAGGTCCTGAGTGAAGCCGGTCATCACCCCGATGACGATGATGAGGGTCATGACCCCCACGGCCACCCCCAGGGTGGAGATGAGGGTGGAGAGGGAGATGAAGCCTTTCTGGCGCCGCACCCCCCTAAGCAACCGGAGGGCCACAAAATTTTCGAAGAAACCCACGGACCTCACCTCTCGGGGCGCAGTTGCGGAAAGAGGATGACATCCCGGATGGAGGGGGAGTCGGTGAGGAGCATCACCAGCCGGTCGATGCCGATGCCTTCGCCCGCCGCCGGGGGCATGCCGTATTCCAGGGCGGTGAGGAAGTCCTCGTCCACCGCGTGGGGGCTCTCCTCGTCCCCGGCCAGGTGGGCGGCGAGCTGGGCCTCGAAGCGCTGCCGCTGGTCCAGGGGGTCGTTCAGCTCGGAGAAGGCATTGGCCATTTCCCGGCCGGCGATGAAGAGCTCGAAGCGGTCCACCACCTCGGGGTCGTCGTCGTTGCGCCGGGCCAGAGGCGAGGTCTCCGCGGGGTAGCCCACCACAAAGGTGGGCTGGATGAGCCTGGCCTCCACATGCAGGTCGAAGAGCTTGGTGAGGGCCCGGCCATACCCCTCCCCGGGGCGCAGCACCACCCCCTCGGCTTGGGCCCGGGCGATCAAGGCCTCCTTATCCCGCACCACCTCCGCGGGGATGCCCCCCACCTCGGTGAGGGCCTGCCTCAGGTCCAGGCGCCGCCAAGGCGGGGTCAGGTCCACGGCCTGGCCCTGGTAAACCAGGCGGCAGGTCCCCAGGAGCTCCCGGGCCACCCAGGTGAACATCTCTTGGGTGAGCTCCATCAGGTCCTCATAGGTGGCGTAGGCCTGATAGAACTCCAGCATGGTGAACTCGGGGTTGTGCAAGGTGGAGAGGCCTTCGTTGCGGAAGTTGCGGTTGATCTCATAGACCCGGTCGAAGCCGCCCACCAGCAGGCGCTTGAGGTAGAGCTCCGGGGCGATGCGTAGATACAGCTTGGTGTCCAGGGCGTGGTGGTAGGTCTCGAAGGGCCGGGCGGTGGCCCCCCCGGGGATGGGCTGCATCATGGGGGTCTCCACCTCCAGAAAGCCCCGATCGTCCAGGAACTGGCGGAGGAGGCGGATGATACGGGCCCGCTGGATGAAGACCTGCCACACCGAGGGGTTGACGATGAGGTCCAGGTAGCGCTGGCGGTAGCGCCGCTCCACGTCGGTGAGGCCGTGATACTTCTCCGGCAGGGGCAGGATGGCCTTGGTGAGGAGGACAAAGTCCTGCACCGCCAGGGTGAGCTCCCCGGTCTTGGTGCGGAAGAGCGTCCCCACGAAGCCCACGATGTCCCCCAGATCCAGGCGGCGGAAGAGGCGGAAGCGCTCCTCTCCCACCACCGGCTTCTGGATGAAGGCCTGCAGGCGGGCGGAGCCGTCCTGGAAGTGGCAGAAGGCGGCCTTGCCGAACTCCCGCATGAGCATGAGGCGCCCGGCCAGCCGGAAGGTGTGGGGCAGGGCCTCCAGCTCCTCGCCGCTCAGGCCGCCGAACTCGCTTAAGACCTGGGCCAGGGTGTGAGTGGGTTTGAAGCGGTTGTTATAGGGCTCGAGGCCCATCTCCCGGAACTGTCTGAGCTTTTCCAGGCGCTGGGCGACAAGGCGATCCACCGGCTGCATGGTTTACCCGAGGCGCAAAATCATGAGGGTCGTGCACATGTTTCCGGGAGAAGGGCCTGGGGTCGGCCCCTCCTCCTCCCCCGATTCCCCCCGGGGTCAGGGGGGAATCTCCCGGGCGGGGCGGGGCTGCAGCCCTCAGGCTTGCGCTGGCCCCGGCGGGAATAAAAGTCTCAAACTGTATGTTTGTAGATTTTTCCTGGCATGACGTCAAGGGCAGAAAGGCGAAAGAATGCTGCCGGCCCTCGGCGGTCAGGGCCAGAGGCGCTCCCGGCAGCCCTGAACGGCCCGGGACAGGGCTTGCAGACGGGCCGGGGAGAGGCGGTGGAAAGTGCGCACCAGGGGGGCCAGCCGGGGGTGGCGGGCGAGATAGTCCCGGTGGGCGGCGACAAACTCCCACAAAAGGCCGTCCCAGATAGCGCACCAGGGGCCGGGGGGGAAGTCGCTCATGCGCAGCAGATAATGGCTGCCGGAGAAATACGGCTTGGTCATCATGCGGCCGCCGTCGGCGAACTGGCTCATGCCGAAGATATTGGGCACCATAACCCAGTCATAGGCATCGATGAAGAGCTCCATGAACCAGCGGTAGACCTCGGCGGGGGCCACCCGGGCCAGGAGGAGGAAATTCCCCAGCACCATGAGGCGCTCGATGTGGTGACACCAGGCCAGGGACAGGACTCGGCGGAGGACTGTATCCAGAGGCGCGAGACCGGTGTCGGCGGTGTAGAAGGCCGCCGGCAGGGGGCGGTCGTGGCCGAAGAAGTTGGCCCGGCGCTGCTCCTCCCCGATGAGGAGGTAGGCCGCCCGCACATATTCCCGCCAGCCCAGCACCTGGCGCACAAACCCCTCCAGGGAGTTGAGGGGCACCGGGTGCTCCCGGGCGAAGGCCAGGGCCTCCTCCAGGACCTGCCCCGGGGTGAGCAGGCCCACGTTCAGCAGGGGCGAGAGGAGGGAGTGGAAGAGCACCGGCTCCTTATGGGAGATGGCGTCCTGATAGTCGCCGAACAAGGCCAGGCGCTGCCTGAGGAAGTCCATGAGCCAGGCCCGGGCCTCCTCATGGGTCAGGGGCAGGCGGGGAGCTCCGGCCCCGCCGGGGTGATCCGGGAAGCGCCTCTCCACCCATTTCCAGGCTGCGTCCCACTCCGGGTGCGGGGGGAGCTCCGGCAGGGGCGGCACGGCCAAGCCCTGGGGGAGACGGCGGCGGTTGAGGGTGTCATAAGTCCAGCGGCCGCCCACAGGCTTGCCCCCCTCCAGGAGAATGCCTCGGCGCCGGCGCTGCTCCACATAGAAGGCGGTCTGGGAGAGGCGCCGGCTGCGGGCGCCGTAGTCCTCCACCTCGGCCACGCTCAAAAGGAAGCCGGGGGAGTCCAGGAAGGTGAGGCGCAGGCCATGGTGGGCGGCCAGGTGCCGCAGGCGGGCGGTGAGCTCTGTGTCAGCCGGATCCAGGGTCACCACAGCGGTGGCGCCCACCCTGGCCAGCTCCCGTCCCAGCCATTTCGGGTCAGGGGTGCCGGGGCACTCCAGGTAATGCACCTGATAGCCCCGCTCCTCCAGGCGCCGGCGATAGACCTGCAGGGCGGCCCGCCGGAAGGCCAGGGTACGCCGATGGTAACGGAATTCCAGAAAGAAGCGGGGCTCCTCCGCCAGCACCACCGGCCGCCGCCGGGCCAGGGCCGGGTGGGGGTCAAAGAGCTGGTGGGGGAAGATCAGGGTGACGTCCATGTCCCGGGAGTCGGCTGGGGGAAGCGGAGAATCGGGCCGGCATGAGGGGGTCGGGAAAGCCCACCTTGTCTTTACTCTTCGGCAACCGGCCGGGAGCCGGGCGCCTCTGCCGGCTGATCCAGGTAAATCACCACCGGCTGGCCCACCGCGGCCTTGAGCAGCCGGGCGGCATTGCCCCGGTTGACGGCGATTTCCAGATACCCGTGGCTGCCCAGAAGGGCCAGGGGCTCTCCGGGGCCCACCTCGGCGTAGGTGGGGCTGAGGCGGCGCAACACCACCCCGGCCACCTGCAGCCGGAAAGCGGGACTATTCCCCAACCAGGAGAGGAGGGCCGCTCCGGGCAGGTTGGTGATGAGGTTGCCGAAGCGATCGATGTAAATCACCTGGCCCTGGGCCACCCCGGGGGAGAAGCCAGGCTCCGGCAGGGGCAGGGGCACCGGGTTCAGAAGAAGAGGACCCAGCTGGCCCAATTCCACCCCCAAGGAGAGGTGGGCCGCCACCGGTGCAAAGACGTCCCGGCCGTGGAAGGTGGTGGAGATGTGGGGGCGAAAGAAGGCCGGGCTTTCCAGGGAGACGATGGTGCACTCCGGGAGGGAGCTGTCCCAGGTGGCGGCAGCCGGGTTGGTGCCGGCGAAAACGAAATGGAACAACCCGTTGTCGGGCCCCACCCAGAACTGCCCCCGGCAGCGGGCCGCCAGCCCCCGGCGGTGGGTGCCCACCCCGGGATCCACCACCGCCAGGTGGATGGTGCCGGGGGGAAAGTAGGGGGCGGCCTCCGCCAGCACGAAGGCGCCGGCGACGATGTCCTGGGGGGGCACCTCGTGGCTCAGGTCCACCAGGGTGACCTCGGGATTGAGCCCCAGGATAACCCCCTTGAGGCTGGCCACATAGTGATCCCGGGTGCCGAAGTCGGTGAGGAGGGTGATGATGGGTCTTTGCCTGCGGGGCTCGGACATGCGGCAGCTCCCTGGTGTTCCTCTGGGCGGAGGGGACAGTGGACGCCTCCCCTGTCCCACGCCATCCCCCCACCTCTCCCAGGGGGTGGGGGAGGGCCGGTCTCACATTAGCACAAAGCCGGCCACCTCACAAGGATCGGAACACCGGCCGCGCCGCCTGGTCAGCCGGGTGGCCCCGGGGTCCGGGTCCCGAGGAGCTCCGCCACCTCCTGGCGCACCCGCTCCACCGGCAGGGCTCCGGCAAACCGTCCCCGGCCGTTGATGTAGACCAGAGGCGGGGGGTAGGCGAGGGAGAGGAGCAGCCTGGCCTGGGGCAGATGCCGGGCGTTGGGGTCCTTAAGGACGTTGATGTATTCCACCCGCACCCGGCCGGGGAAGTCCTTCTCCAGGGTCAGGGCCAGGGCCCGGGTTTCATACTCCAGGCTGAGGCCGCTGGTATGGCGGTGGGAATGCCCGGGGCCATGGTGGTGGTCGCAGCCGCAGCCGCAGCCCCCGGAAGCCGGGGTGGGGGCGTCATAGACGATGATTTCCACCTCCGGGGCGTGCATATGATCCTCCATCAGCAGCACCCGGCAATCAGCCGGGCAGGGAGCTGAAAACGATGACCAGGTCATGGCCCCCCCAAAGCGGGGGGAGCGGGGGGCCGGAGTCGCTGCAGGCTGCCTGACCCCTCCCTCATGATGGCATTGTCGCGCCGGGCATTCTTGCCCCCAAAAGAAATTTTCCCCCGGCAAGCGGTTCAATCCTCTATAATAACGACATTCCCCCTTAAGGAGGTGGCTGCGGACGGAGCCCGGTGAGAGGAGATCCGGAGAGAGACGGAGTCAAGGAGCTGTGCACCCCGGGAGAAAAGGAGGTCGCCCATGTATCAGATGTACAGGCCAGTGGTCAGTTCCGAAACCGGCGAGCGACTGGGCACCGGCTGGCTGCCGCCCGTCCCCGATCTGCGGGATTACACCGAGGTCTACCCTGCGGTGGCCGAGCTGGCCAAAAAGCTGAAGGTCCCCCGGGGCCCCGCGGAGCTCAAGGGCCTGCCCCCGGCGGTGGACCTCCGGGCCTGGTGCTCCCCCGTGGAAAACCAGAAGAGCCTGGGGTCCTGCACCGCCCACGCGGCGGTGGGCATCGTGGAGTATTTCCAGCGCCGGGCCTTCGGCAAGCACCTGGAGGGTTCCCGGCTCTTCGTCTACAAGGCCACCCGCAACCTCATGCAGGTGACGGGGGACACCGGCGCCTGGCTGCGGAACACCATGGCCGCCCTGGTGCTGTGCGGGGTGCCGGAGGAGCGCTACTGGCCCTACACCGACAAGGACCCGGACTTCGACAAGGAACCCCCCAGCTTTGTCTATGCCATCGCCGACAACTATGAGACCCTGACCTATTTCTGCCATGACCCCCAGGGGGCCAATCTTCCCGGAAGCGAAGTCCTGGCCAGCGTCAAGAAGTATCTGGCTGCGGGCATCCCCGCCATGTTCGGCTTCTGGGGCTTTCCCTCCTTTGAAAGCACGGACGTCAAAGGCGGCATCCCCTATCCCTGCCCGGGGGAGAAGGCGGAGTGGGGCCACGCCGTGGTGGCGGTGGGCTATGACGAGGCCAAAAAGGTAAAGAACACCAAATGCAACAAGACCACCACCGGGGCCCTGCTCATCCGCAACTCCTGGGGCACCACCTGGGGGGACAAGGGCTACGGCTGGCTTCCCTATGACTACGTGCTGAGCAAGCTGGCGCTGGATTTCTGGTCCCTCCTCACCATGGGCTGGGTGGACAGCGGCCAGTTCGGGCTCTAATCCTTGAAGGGGGCATCCTGCCGGCGGGGCCGGGGATGCCCGTCCTTTTGTGAGTACCGGAACCCACCATGACCGAGAAGCTGGATATCGTCCAGGCCATTGAACTGGCCATCGCCCACGAGCTGGAGGCCCGGCGCAGTTACCTCACCCTGGCGGAGGAGGCCGACGATCCGGAGCTGAAAAGACTGCTCATCGAGATCGCCCAGGAGGAGGCGGGCCACGAGGCCAGCCTGAGGAGCCGCCTGAGGCTCTATGAACAGAAGCAGCTCCTCCGGGAGACCATCTGCCGCTACGTCAGCGACCGGGTGGTGGAGGAGATCCTGAAAAACCCGGAAGCCCTGCGCCTGGGGGGGGAGCGGCGGCATCTGACGGTGCTCTTTGCCGACATCAAGGGCTTCACCACCCTCTCGGAGACCATGGACCCGGCCCGGGTGGTGGAGGTCCTGAACGACTACTTCACCGAGATGGTGGACCTCATCTTTGCCCATGAAGGCACTCTGGACAAGTTCCTGGGGGACGGCCTCTTTGCCTTTTTCGGGGCGCCCCTGGCGGTGCCCCGGGCCGCCAGCCAGGCGGTGGCCTGCGCCCTGGCCATGCACCGGCGCCTCAAAGAGTTGCAGGCTGCGGGCCGGACCCCCATCGCGGGGATGCGCATCGGCATCAACACCGGGGAGGCCATCGTGGGGAACATCGGCCATGCCCGGCGCATGGACTTCACCATCATCGGGGACATGGTGAACGTGGCGGCGCGCCTGTTGGAGGTGGCCCGGGACCTGGAGGCCGGCATTGTCATCAGCGAGGCCACCCAGCGGGAGGTGGCCGGGCAGTTCGAGACCGTGCCCGGCCCGGCGGTGGTGCTGAGGGGCCGCCGGGAACCCACGGTGAGCTTTCTGGTGCCGGTGGCCTGACAGGTGCCTGCTGCTCCGGCAGGGAAAATTTTGTGAAATTTTTCTATTGACATTCCCCGCCATCTAGTCTAATTTCCGTTCTTGGCATCCTAGGGAAAATGTGAAGAAATTCACGTAAGCACATAAGGGCTGAGAGCAGCCCTGGCGGCCGGCGGACCACCGCCCCACCCCTCCCTGGGAGCCCGTCCCGAACCCCGGGGCCAGCGGCAGCAGCAGAGCAGATTCGGCCAGAACTTCAAGAAAGGGGATCAACATGGAAATGATCGGCCATGGTGGGAAACCACTGGTAGAACGGGTCATTGCCGACAAAACCGAAGCCAAGAAGAAGATCGCCGGCCTGAAGACCATGCCCGCCAGCCGGCAGATGGCCACCGAGTGCATCAGCATCGGCTACGGCTTTTTCTCACCCTTGGAAGGCTTCATGAAGCGGGCCGACGTGGATGCGGTCTGCAAGAAGATGGAGCTGGCGGACGGCACCCTGTGGAGCATTCCCATTGTCTTTGACATTTCGGACAAGGAGATCGCCGACTACGGGGTCAAGGAGGGGGAGAGCATCCTCCTCACCTATGACGACAATCCCCTGGCCATCTTCGAGGTTGAGGAGATCTTCACGTATCCCAAGGACGAGATGGCCTTTGACGTCTATGGCACCAAAGAGGACAAACACCCCGGGGTGGCCCGGACCTATGCCTACAAGGACAAATTCCTGGGGGGCAAGATCACCCTGGTGAACGAGCCCAAGATCCGGGAGCCCTTCACCCCCTACTTCCTCACCCCGCGGCAGCACCGCATGAAATTCAAGGAGCTGGGGTGGCAGCGCATTGTGGCCCACCAGACCCGGAACGTGCCCCACTCGGGCCATGAGTGGCTGATGAAGCACGCCTACATCGCCGCCCACGGCGAGCTGCCGGTGGAGTCCATGGAGGTCATCGGCAAGGCCATCAGCGGCGTGCTGGTGAACTGCATCGTGGGCGAGAAGCGGGCCGGGGACTACATCGACGAGGCCATCGTCCTGACCCAGGACGGCCTGAAGAAGCACGGCTACTTCCGGGAAGACATCCACATGACCACCATGACCTTCTGGGATATGCGCTATGCCGGTCCCAAGGAGGCGGTGCACCACTCCATCATCCGGGCCAACCTGGGGCTCACCCACCACATGTTCGGCCGGGACCACGCCGGGGTGGGCACCTATTATGAATCCTACGAGGCCCACCGCCTGCTGATGAGCATCCCCCGGGAGAAGCTCTTCATCACCCCCATCTTCGTGCTGGAATGGGTCTATTGCCCCCACTGCGGCGAGGTGACCTGCATCGGCCTGTGCGGCCACTGGAATGAGCACCAGAAGTTCAGCGGCACCAAGATCCGCTCCATCCTCATCGACGAAGTGAAGCCCACCCGGCTCATCTTCCGGCCGGAGATCTTTGACATCGTCATGGACGCGGCCAAGAAGTACGGCTTCGGCTCCCCCTTTGTGACGCCGGAGTATCTGGCCAAGGCCAAGCCGGCCTTCAGCATCGAGCCTCTCTAAACCCCAGGCTGCATACGGTCATCACGCTGAGGAGGAAGGGACATGGCAGAGACATACCCCATCAACATATGGATCAACGAAGAGCGCTTCAAAGAGCTGCAGGCCGCCGGCCTGGCGGACCTCCTGAAGGAGGAGCTGGCGGGCATGAAGGTGCTGGCCGTGCCCTGCACCGCCGAGGAGCGGGACAAGGTGCTGAAGCTCTTCCCCATGGCGAAATTCGATGCCGCCACCACCAAGTCCATTGAGCTGTTGCCCAAGTATGTCAAGGACAAGATCTACGAGATGGTGGTGAAGCGCAAGAAACTGCAGGTCATGAGCGAGTTCTGCCAGCTGTTCGAGAAGGCGGGGGACGCCTTCTGGAACCAGGAGATCGCCTGAGGATGGCCAACCGCCCCCAACGGCGGCGGGAGATATTGGGAAAGGCGGCGTGGGCCCCTTTCCTGGGGACAGCTAACCACCATTCAACCCTAAACAGGAGGTTTTTCCCATGCCGAGTTTTGTGATTGTGGAAAAATGTGACGGCTGCAAAGCCCTGGACAAGACTGCGTGCCAGTACATCTGCCCCAATGACCTCATGGTCTTGGATCCGGAGAAGAAGAAGGCCTACAACCAGGAACCGGAGCAGTGCTGGGAGTGCTTCAACTGCGTGAAGATCTGCCCCCAGCAGGCCATTGAGGTGCGGCACTATGCCGACATCATGCCGCTGGGCTCCAGCACCTTCCCGCTGCGGGGCACCGACTCCATCATGTGGACCATCAAGTTCCGGGACGGCAAGACCGTGAAGCGGTTCAAGTTCCCCATCCGGACCACCCCGGAGGGCTCCATCGACGTGTTCAAGGGCAAGACCCTGCCCAGCGTTGATGACCTGAAGAAACCCGGCTTCTTCACCGGCCCGGCCCGGACCGAGTAACCACGCTGCCCAAATTCAAGGAGGGATAACATAATGGCTCTGGAAAGAGAATTCTGCAAATGGTCGTATTGTCAGAAGCCGCCGGTGGAAACCATTGAGACCGACTTCCTCATCGTGGGCGGCGGCATGGCGGCCTGCGGCGCGGCGGTGGAGGCCTCCGCCTATGCCAAGCAGCTGGGCCTGAAGGTCACCCTGGTGGACAAGGCGGCCCTGGACCGCTCCGGCGCCGTGGCCATGGGCCTGTCGGCCATCAACACCTATGTGGGCCCGGAAAACAAGGTGGACGACTACGTCAAGTATGTGCGCACCGACCTGATGGGCATCATCCGGGAAGACCTGGTGCACTCCCTGGGTTGCCATGTGGACCAGAGCGTCTATGACTTCCAGGAATGGGGCCTGCCCATCTGGCAGAAGGACAGGGAAGGGCACACCGTGGACGGCCAGGTGGCCCGGGATGAGGGTCTGCCCATGCTCAAGGACGGGGGCGTCCCCTGCCGGTCCGGCCGCTGGCAGATCATGATCAACGGTGAGTCCTACAAGGTCATCGTGGCCGAGGCCGCCAAGAACGCGCTGGGCATGGAAAACATTTACGAGCGCGTCTTCATCGTCAAGCTCCTGACCGACAAGAACAACCCCAACCGGGTGTGCGGTGCGGTGGGCTTCAGCGTCCGGGAGCAGAAGTGCTTCGTCTTCAAGGCCAAGGCCATCCTCATCGCCTGCGGCGGCGTGGTGAACGTCTTCCGGCCCCGGTCCGTGGGTGAAGGTCAGGGCCGCGCCTGGTACCCGGTGTGGAACGCCGGCTCCACCTATGCCATGCCCGCGGAGATCGGCGCCAAGATGGTGCTGATGGAAAACCGCTTCGTCCCGGCCCGGTTCAAGGACGGCTACGGCCCGGTGGGCGCTTGGTTCCTGTTCTTCAAGGCCCAGGCCACCAACGCCTACAATGAAGACTACATGACCAAGAACTGGGAGCGGGTGAAGCAGGAATACCCCGGCTACGCCGACTCCCCCGGCACCTGCCTGCGGAACCATGCCGCCATGATCGAGATGCGGGAAGGCCGCGGGCCGATTCTGATGCACACCGACAAGGCGATGCAGGAGCTGGCCAAGGTGCTCTCCAAGAAAGAGCTGAAGCACCTGGAAGCGGAAGCCTGGGAAGACTTCCTCGACATGTCCATCTCCGCCGCCTCCCTGTGGGCCTCCATGAACATGGAACCCGACAAGGTGCCCTCCGAGATCATCCCCTCGGAGCCGTACCTCCTGGGCTCCCATGCCGGCTGCGCCGGTCTGTGGGTCTCCGGGCCCTCCAAGAACTATCTCGGCGCTCCCGATGACTGGTTCTGGGGCTATGACCGCATGACCACCGTGGAAGGCCTGTTCACCGCCGGCGACGGCGTGGGCGCCTCCGGGCACAAGTTCTCCTCCGGCTCCCATGCCGAGGGCCGCATGGCTGCCAAGGCCGCCATCGCCTTCATCCTGGACCACAAGGATGACAAGCTCGAGCCCGGGCAGAACATCGACGAGGTCATTGCCGAGATCTACCTGCCCTTTGAGATCTACGAGAAGTACAAGGACTACACCACCGCTCCCGACATCAACCCCAACTACCTGCGTCCCAAGCAGATCCAGACCCGCCTGCAGAAGATCATGGACGAGTACGTGGGCGGCATCGCCACCATGTACATGACCAACAAGCCCATGCTGGAAGAGGGCCTGCGCCGCCTCACCTTCCTCAAGGAAGACGCCCAGCGCATGGCCGCGGCGGATCTGCATGAGCTGATGCGGGCCTGGGAGCAGTATCACCGCATCCTGGCCGGTGAGGCCCACCTGCGCCACATCCTGTTCCGGGAAGAGACCCGTTATCCGGGTTACTACTATCGGGCGGACTTCCCGAAGATCGATGACGACAAGTGGCGCGTCTTCACCATCTCCCAGTATGATCCCAAGACCAACGAGTGGAAGTTTGAGACCAAGCCCTACGTGCAGCTGGTGAAGTAAACTTCCGAGCCATTCCCCGGGGCCCGTTATGGGCCCCGGGCCCGTAACGCCATGGCCGTGGTCTTGTCTGCACCGCCACGGCCATTTTTCTCAGGAGAGAGGTGCACGGGCGCCTGAAGGAAGCGGGAGGCGGAGGACTTTTGGCCCAGGCCTCTCCCGTCCCTGGACCCACCGCCCGGCCCCCCTTGGGAGATCGATGAAATCCGCCGCAACTATCCCCCAACCGAACCCACAACTCCGGTCTGAGCCACGGACCCCGGAATTCCCCTCACGCACATGAGGCATCCGGAATGTCTGAAGGAGGATTGGTGTGAACGCCGCTGATCAAAAGATTCTGGTCATCGGGGGAGGCATGAGCGGCCTGACCGCGGCTCTGGAAGCTGCGGAAGCCGGCACCCAGGTGATCCTGGTGGAAAAGGAACCCTATCTGGGCGGCCGGGTCGCACAGCTCCACCGATATTTTCCCAAGCTCTGCCCGCCCACCTGCGGTCTGGAGATCAATTTCCGCCGGATCCGGGAGAATCCCAACATCACCTTCTACACCCTGGCGGAAGTGACTCAGATCTCGGGCACCGCGGGCAACTTTGACGTCACCGTCACCCTCAAGCCCCGCTACGTCAACGACCGCTGCGTGGCCTGCAACGCCTGCGCCGAGGCCTGCCCGGCGGAGCGGGTCAACACCTTCAACTACGGCCTGGACACCACCAAGGCGGCCTACCTGCCCTACGACATGGCCTTCCCCTTCAAGTACGTCATCGACCCCGAGGCCTGCGTGGGGGACTGCGGCCAGAAGTGCAAGGAGGCCTGCGCCTACGAGGCCATCGAGCTGGACATGCAGCCCCAGACCCTGAATGTCAAGGTGGGGGCCATCGTCATCTCCGGCGGCTGGGACCTCTATGACATCAGCCGGGCGGACAACCTCGGCTTCGGCCGGGTGAAGAACGTCATCACCAACATGCAGATGGAGCGGCTGGCGGCCAGCAACGGCCCCACCGGCGGCAGGATCCTGCGGCCCTCGGACGGCCAGGCCCCCAAAAAGGTGGCCTTTGTGCAGTGCGCCGGCTCCCGGGACGAGAACCACCTGCCCTACTGCTCCTACATCTGCTGCATGGCCTCCCTCAAGCAGGCCACCTACCTCCTGGAGCAGGACCCGGAGGCCGAGGCCCATATCTACTACATCGACCTGCGCTGCCCCGGCCGCTACGAGCAGTTCCTCTGGAAGGTCAGGGACATGGCCGGCGTCAGGCTCATCCGGGGCAAGATCGCCAAGGTGGAGCAGGAGGTGGGCAGCGACAACGTGGTGGTGACCGCGGAAAACACCCTGGGGGAGGGGAAACTCACCGCCGCCTATGACCTGGTGGTGCTGGCGGTGGGCATGGTGCCGTCCACCAAGAAGGCGCCCCTGCCCCTGCCCCTGTCCTACACCCCGGAAGGCTTCATCATTCCGGAGCTCCTGCCCGACGGCGTCACCGCGGTGGGCAGCATGAAGAGCCCCTTGGATGTGGCCAAATCGGTGCAGGAGGGCACCGGGGCCGCTCTCAAGAGCCTCATCAGTCTGGGCGGGAGGTAGTCATGGCACTGGAAGAACGGAAATACGCGGCATATCTGTGCAAAGGCTGTGGCATCGGGGCCGCCCTGAACTTCGAGAGTCTGGCCAAGACCACCAGAAAGGAAGGGAAGATCCCGGAGGTCAAGGAGCACGACATCCTCTGCAGCCCCGACGGCCTGGAGATGATCAAAAACGACCTCGCCGAAGGGGTCAACTGCGTGCTCATCGGCGCCTGCTCCCCCCGGGTGAAGTATGAGGAGTTCGACTTCCCCGGCGTTCTGGTGGAGCGGGTCAACCTCCGGGAGCTGGTGGCCTGGACCCAGGAGCCCAACGAGGAGCCCACCCAGATGCTGGCGGAGGATTACCTCCGCATGGGCGCGGCCAAGCTCAAGAAGGCGGATCTGCCGGAACCCTGGCAGACCGAGGAGATCTCCAAGACCATTCTGGTCATCGGCGGGGGTGCGGCGGGCCTGTCCGCGGCCCTCACCGCCGCCCGGCAGGGCTATCCGGTGGTGCTGGTGGAGAAGGAGGCGCAACTGGGTGGCTATGGCGCCAAAATTTACAAATCCACCCCCACCAGCTACCCCTATTCCTCCCTGGTGGACTCCCCGGTGCACGCCCTGGTGAAGGAGGTCCTGGCCGAGCCCAAGATCAGGGTGATGACCGGCACCGAGCTCATCAGCTCCGCCGGCCAGCCGGGCCTGCTGGACGTCACCGTCAGCCGCAACGGCGAGGAGGAGACCTTCCGGGCCGGGGCCATCGTCCTGGCCGCGGGCTGGCGGCCCTACGACGCCAGCAAGCTGGACAGGCTGGGGTACGGCCTCTCGCCGGATGTGGTCACCAACGTGGAGCTGGAGGAGATGGCCAGGAAGGGTCAGATCACCCGGCCCTCCGACGGCAGGGCGCCCCAGAGCGTGGTCTTCATCCAGTGCGCCGGCTCCCGGGATCCGGAGCACCTGCCCTACTGCTCCGATTTCTGCTGCGCCACCAGTTTGAAGCAGGCCCTCTATGTGCGCCAGCAGAACCCGGAGGCGGTGGCCATGATCCTCTACAAGGACATGCGGGTGCCGGGGGTGGCGGAGCTCTTCTACAAGGAAGCGCAAAGCGACCCGGGCGTCATGCTCACCAAGGCCGAGGTCACCGGGGTGGAGCCCAAGGGCGGCAAGCTCCTGGTGAAGGCCACTGACAGCCTCCTGGGCCAGAACGTGGCCTTTGAGGCGGACCTGGTGGTATTGGCCACCGGCATGGTGCCGGCCACGGCGGACAACCCGGTCCTCAACCTGGACTACCGCCAGGGCCCGGGCCTGCCGGATTTGGACCTGTTCAACGGCTTTGCCGACTCCAACTTCATCTGCTTCCAGTATGAGACCCGGCGGACCGCCATCTATGCCGCCGGGGCGGTGCGCCAGGCCATGCGGCTGCCGGCGGCCATCGAGGACGGCGCCGGGGCGGCCATGAAGGCCATCCAGGCCCTGCAGCACATCGAGGCGGGGATGGCGGTGCACCCCCGGGCCTGGGACCTCACCTTCCCGGATCCCTTCATGCAACGCTGCACCCAGTGCAAGCGCTGCACCGAGGAATGCCCCTTCGGCGCCATCGAAGAGGACGAAAAGGGCACGCCCTACTACAAGATCAACCGCTGCCGGCGCTGCGCCACCTGCATGGGGGCCTGCCCGGAGCGCATCGTCAACTTCAAGGACTACAGCGTGGACATCATCGGCTCCATGATCAAGGCCATTGAGGTGCAGGAGATCGAGGACGAAGAGGATCCCAAGGCACCCTTCATGATCGTGGGGCTGGTGTGCGAAAACGACGCCTACCCGGCCCTGGACGCCCTGGCCCAGCACCGGCTGAAGCTGCCGCCCAACATCCGCTTCATTCCCTTGCGCTGCATGGGCTCCTTCAACCTGGTGTGGGTGTCCGACGCCCTCTCCCGGGGGGTGGATGGCATGGTGCTTCTGGGCTGCAAATACGGGGACGACTACCAGTGCCACTTTGCCAAGGGGAGCGAGCTGTGCGCCTACCGGCTCACCAAGCTGTCGGAGACCCTGGACAAGCTGGGGCTGGAAGCCGACCGGGTGCAGCAGTTCCAGATCGCCATCTCCGAGTTCGATCGCCTGCCCAGCCTCCTGCAGGAGTTTGTGGACCGGGTGAGAGAAATCGGCCCCAACCCCTTCAAGGAATTTTAGGAGGTATGATCCATGGCTGACGAAATCCTCATCAAACCGGATCTGAAGTTCGTCCAGCGGATCATGGCCGCCGGGGGGCAGGACGCCAAGAAATGCTATCAGTGCGACACCTGTTGCGTGGTCTGCAATCTGACCCCGGAAAACCACCCCTTCCCCCGCAAGGAGATGCTGCAGGCCCAGTGGGGGATCAGGGACGTCATCACAAGCCCGGACATCTGGCTGTGCCACCAGTGCAGTGACTGCACGGTGCACTGCCCCCGGGGCGCCAAGCCCGGGGAGGTGCTGGGGGTGCTGCGGCAGATGTGCATCGAAAATTACGCCATCCCGCCGCAGTTGGCCCGTATGGTGGGGGATATCCGCTTCCTGCCCCTGTTGGTGGCCTTCCCGGTGCTGCTGCTCCTGGCCGCCCTCAAAATCACCGGCCGCCTGGCCATCCCCGAAGGGCCCATCGTCTTCTCCAAGATGTTCCCCTGGTGGATGGTGGACATCATCTACATGGCCGCGGCGGGCTTTGCCGTCTTTGTCCTGGCTCAGGGCGTGATCCGCTACTGGCGGGACATCAACACCAGCCCCTGGGCGGTGAAACTGCAGGGGGGCGTGCTGGCGAACCTGATCCCGGTATTGCAGGATATTCTCCTGCACAACCGCTTCAAGAAATGTGAGACCACCTACGCCCGCAGCCTCAACCACCTCCTGGTGGTCTTTGGCTTCATCACCCTGGGGTTGGTGACCGCGTGGGCCTTTGTGCGGGAGTGGGTCTTCCATTGGCCGGGGCCCTATCCCTTCTTCAGCCCCTTCAAGATGCTGGCCCTGTTGGGCACGGCCTTGTTGATCTACGGCATCTACCAGATCATCGTGGCCCGGCAGGCCAACGCCGACAAGGCGGGCTTCGGCACCTACTTTGACTGGCAGCTCATCTACATCGTGGCGGCGGTGGGGATCACCGGCGCGGCCTCCTGGCTCTTCCGGCTCACCGGGATTGCCTCGCTGGCCTATCCGGTCTATTTCCTGCACCTGACCAGCGTGTTCATCCTGTTCTTCTTTGCGCCCTACACCAAGCTGGCGCACCTGGTCTATCGCACCGTGGCCATGTTGTATGCCCGCATGTCCGGTCGCGGGTTTTAGGCTGGGGCAGCGGGCCTCCCGGGACCGGATATCCCCCGGGAGGATGAGATGGAGGGGGAGGGAAGGCCGAGGGCGCCCTCCCCCTTTTTTGCGGCACTTTCCTGACAGTTCCGTTACAATAAGACCAACCCTGAACCGGGGGGCCGAAACCCCGGTCTCCCCCAACTCCGGCAGCGTCGGCGGGCAGCCGGCCCGCAGGCTGCCGTTTCCCCAACGTCAGACGCCTGATTTTTTGAGGAACCCGACCATGGTTGATCTGAATATGAAGGTGGTGCGGCCGGTGAAGATGACCCCGGAGAGCCGCTTCCGGTTCAAATGCCATCCCGGGGTGCCCTGCTTCACCGAGTGCTGCGGCAGGACCACCATCATCCTCACCCCCTATGATATTTTGCGCCTCAAGGGCCGCCTGGGGATTGACTCCGGGGACTTCCTGGAGCGCTACACCCGCCGGGAGGAGCATGAGCAGTCGGGTCTGCCCCTGGTGATCATGGACATGCCCCGCTACGGCGGCAAATGTCCTTTCGTGCGGCCGGTCACCGGCTGCCTGGTCTACAGCGACCGCCCCGCCACCTGCCGCTACTATCCGGTGGGCCAGGGAGTGCTCATCACCGAGGAGGGCCTGGATGAGTTCTACTTCCTGGTCAAGGAGCCCCACTGCAAGGGCTTTGAGGAGCAGGATGAGTGGAATGTGGAGACCTGGCGCAAGGACCAGGGGGCGGATTACTACGACGAGATGAACCGGGAATGGAAGGCCATGATGTTGAGGCGTTCCAGCTTTGGCAAGCCGGACATCACGGAAAGGGAACAGGACCTGTTCTACATGGTCATGTACGACCTGGACCAGTTCCGGCGCTTTATCTTCAAGAGCCGCTTCCTCAGCGTCTTCCAGGTGGACGACGACACCCAGCAGCGCATCTGGGAGGACGACCTGGAGCTGTTGCGCTTCGGCTACAAATATATCAAGATGGTCTTCAGGATCTCCGACGACAAGAGCCTCTCCCTGGCCCCCCAGGAGGCGGTGCCTGCGGCCCCCTGAGGGGGGAGAGGGCCACGGAAGGATGGCACGGGCTTCGTTTCCCGGGTCGGAGGCCAAGCGGCAGAGGAGGGGAAGGGATGACGCCAGAGGCGCAGGAAGCCTGGCACAGCACTCCGGAGATCATCCGCCGGATTCTCCAGGACTACCGGGTGGTGGCGGTGGTGGGGCTGTCCCCCCAGCCCGACCGGCCCAGCTACCAGGTGGCCCGCTATCTCAAGGACCATGGCTACCGCATCGTGCCGGTGAGGCCCGGCTGTTCGGAGATCCTGGGGGAGCGTTGCTATCCCAGCCTGAGGGACGTGCCCTTCCCGGTGGAGGTGGTGGACATCTTCCGCAATGTGGAGGCCATCCCCGGGGTGGTGGAGGAGGCCATCGCCGCAGGCGCCAAGGCGGTGTGGATGCAGCTGGGGCTGGCGGAGCCCGCCGCCGGCGCCAGGGCGAAGGATGCCGGGCTGCTGGTGGTGATGGACCGCTGCATGAAGATGGAGCACAGCCGTCTGGCGGAGGAGAGGTAAGCCCTTTTCGGGGCCCGACAAAGGGCAGGAACGGCGGTGATCCCGCATGGACACGACCCTCTTCAACCGGGAAGGCAAGCCGGTGGCCTATATCGCCGAGGACGGGGAATCCATCTATACCTGGGACGGCCGCCCGGTGGCCTATATCTTCCAGGACAAGCTCTACGGCTGGAACGGCCGGCACCTGGGCTGGTTTCAGGATGGCACCGTCTTTGACATCTTCGGATACCGGGCCGGATTCGTGAAGAGCAAATCCCCGGTGCCGGTGCAGCTGGAGCCGGTAAAATTGCCCCGGAGGCCGGCGCCGCCCCGGCAGAACCGCCAGGAAGCGGCGGTCAAGCCCCCCTCCATGCACTACGGCTATTCTTCCAAACTCCTGGAAGACCTGCTGGAGCGGGGCGCCGCGGTCTGAGAATTGAGGGGAGGGCCGAGGGATCACGGACCCCCCGCCCTCCCCTCAAACTC